>DATJSN010000045.1:0-76894 GCA_035504095.1 Phycisphaerae bacterium
GGTGCCGGACCACATGCCGGTACGATGACCGAGCGTTCCATCAAAATCCCAGAGGATATATGAGCTGTCTGCCATATAGGTTGGATTTATTATGGTCGCGCTTTGGCAAGCGCTCAATTGGCCATCGAGACGACAGGACACAGATAAGGTTACAGAGGACAGGTTACAGGGAATAGACGATGGCCAATCTTCTATAGATAATCTTCCATATCAATTTCCTCGGGATTGATCTGTTCGGGTTTTTTGTTTGAGCTTTTATTTCCCGACGGCCCGGCGATGCCGAACTCTTTTAGCCAAAAGTCGGTTTCATTTATAGCGCCGGCGCCTTGCGTTTTGCCCGGCATCCCAGGGCTTTTAAGAGAATTTTTCTTCGCCTGTGTCCGCAAGCTGAGAAATCGTTCACAAGAGATGCTTTTTGCGCCCGCCCTTCTGGCCTGTGCGGCCACTTGCCGGTCGTTGCTAACCACGATACTTTCCCGACGGCCGGTGCTTTTTTGCAGAATTTGTGCGATCAGATCATCCGCTTTGAGGTTTTTGCCGGAATAGCGCAATTCGATATTGATAAATTCATCCGCTTTTGGCTCATCAGGTTTGGGTAAACCATCCATAACCAGAACAACTTTTTGCCGTGAGCCTGAAACCAAAACGCAAAGTTCGCGCAGGGAAAGGCCCGATATCAGCCCGCTCATGGCACTGGCCGCATGCAGGCAGTTATAAGCATCAATGATGATCATCGATCAGGCCCGGAACATCGCGTCCCCGCCATTTCAATGTTCGGCGGGCCGCTGATAGACCATTTTACCGGCCAGGAGCGTATAACGAACCGCGCCGGTAACCATGCGACCGGCAAAAGGCGTATTGCGGCCCTTGCTGCGGAATTTGTCCGGTTCAATTTTCCAATGGCGATTCTGATCGACAATTGCGATATCCGCGATGGCCCCTTCCAGCAGGTTGCCACGATCTTTAAGTCGTAGAATGGCCGCCGGTTTGGCGCTCATTTTTTCGATCAATTGCTGCCAATTCAGCAGTCCCGGCTTAACCAGTGCTTCAGCATAAAGTGCCAAAGCTGTTTCCAGACCGACGATCCCAAATGGCGCTTTATCAAATTCAACTTCTTTTTCTTCGCGTGTATGTGGGGCGTGATCGGTGGCCAGGGCGTCAATGGTTCCATCCGCTATACCTTCAAGGCACGCTTGCACGTCGGCCCGGCTGCGCAACGGAGGATTCATTTTAAAGTTGGTATCGTAACCATCACACGATTCGTCGGTCAGCAGCAAATGATGTGGCGTAACTTCCGCGGTAACGTGATGCCCCGATTTTTTTGCCTGGCGGACCAACTCCACCGCGCCCGCCGTACTGATGTGCTGCACATGGTAGCGCGCGTTGATCCTACGGTTGAGCAACAGATCCCGGGCGATTATCAATTCTTCAGAAACGCCGGCAATTCCGCCCAGGCCCAGCCGTAACGCGGTTGTGCCGGCATTCATCGAACCTCCGGAAAGCGTCGGTTCCTCGCAGTGTTGGCTAATCAGACCGTCAAACATTTTTACGTATTGCAGGGCTTTATGCATGACCGAGGCTTCGCCTACGCTGACACCGTCATCGGTAAAACCGATCGCCCCCGCTTCATGCATGAGCATCATTTCAGAAAGTTCCTTGCCCTCGCGATCCTTGGTGATCGCGCCCATCGGCAATACATTGCATAAACCCGCCCGCGCAGCCTGCGTTAGCACAAATTCAATCTGCGTATCGTTGTCGATCGCCGGACTGGTATTAGGCATGCAACAGATCGTGGTAAATCCTCCGGCGACCGCGGCCGCCGCTCCGGTCGCAATGGTTTCCTTGTGCTCCTGGCCCGGCTCACGCAGATGCACGTGCATATCGATAAAACCGGGTGCTACCAGACCACCGGCGGCATCCAGCACGGCGGCATCGGGCGCAAGGCGTTTGAGGCCGGTTCCGACCTTGGCCACCCGCCCATCAACCACGAGTAATTCCGCTTCCCGGAGCTGTGGATGCACCGGATCCAGAATGGTTCCATTGGTAATCAACAACTGGTTCGGATTCATGGTTCTAAAGTATAAGCAGTTGCAGTATTCACGGCGAGTGGAGAATTCTATCCAACTTCATGGAACTGGTTTTCAAAAAGCTGCCGGTAGGTTTCACAAGAATCCAACAATTGGGCGTGCGTCCCTATGCCCACTATTTGCCCGGCTTCCAGGCAAACAATCATGTCCGCTGAAACAACGGTGCTGAGGCGATGGGCAATTACAAACGTCGTTCGATCTTTCACAAATTCTTTAAGCGCCAGAGAAATTTTGAATTCACTCTCCGAATCGATTTGACTGAGCGCTTCATCAAGAATCAAAATTGCCGGATCGCGCAAAATGGCGCGGGCAATGGCGATCCGTTGCCGCTGGCCGCCGGAAAGCCGTATGCCCGACTGGCCCACCATGGTCTCGTATCCTTTTGCCATGTTGACAATGAATTCGTCCGAGAAGCTGCGCCGGCTGGCATCGAGCACCTGTTCGCGGCTGCAGTGCCGGCTGCCATAGGCAATGTTGTTATAGATGGTATCAGCGAAAAGTATCGTTTCCTGCGTCACAAGGCCGATTTGTTTGCGCAGCGAACGCAGCGACACGCCGGCGGTATCCACGCCGTCGATCAAAATCCTGCCCCGTGTCGGTATATACAAACGCGGTAAAAGTGAAAGAAGCGTGGTTTTTCCCGAACCATTGCCCCCCACGATGGCCACTGTCTGGCCGTGTTCCACGTTCAAGTTTAAATTATGCAATACTTCCTGTTCATGGCCGGGATAGGTAAAACTAAGATGTTCAAACCGAATGGATTCTTTGTGCCGAGGCAATTGCGGCAGCTGATGCGAATAGTTTGGCTCCGGCTCCATATCGATGACTTCGAAAATGCGGCTTGCTGCGGCGTTGGCGCGCTGGATGGTGGTGTTGACATCCGAGAGTTTTCGGAACGGTTCAAGAAACGCCAGAAAGCATCCGCCCAGCATGAAAAATGTTTCCCGGTCGACTTTGTTGTTCACCACTAAATATGCCGCAATCATCAACGGAATGCTGACCAGAATGATGGAAAGCGTTTCCACGACCGGTTTGGAAGCGGCCGCATAATGCCCAAGTTTGGCCTGTTGCAGATAAAGACGGCGATTGGACCGGGTGAAGCGTCGGCGTTCATAACCTTCACCCGAGTAAGCTTTCACTATGCGCAAGCCGACCAGCGTCTCGTTGATAATGCCCAGCATGCCGGCCCACTCTTCAAGTCCGCGACGGCTGGCCCGGCGCATGCGATGGGAAAATTTATAAACCGGTATGGCGATAAATGGCAGACATGCCGCCATTCCCAGACATAGCTTCCAATCCAAAAAAAGAGCAAAAATGGCGACGAAGACAGCCTTTGCCGGCTCCAGAATCATTTTGCCTGTAAGCGTACTCAGACCGTCGGTAAGGATATTAGTGTCCTGCGTGAGCCGACTGGCCAGATCGGATGTGCCTTTTTCAGAAAAATAAGATGCGGGAAGCTGTACGATCCGGTCATACATGCTTCGTCGGATGTCAATGACCACTCGTGAACTGGTAGTGACAGTCAGATACTGTTGAAAATAACGGAAGATGCTGCCAATGATGCAAAGAAAAATAAACAGGATCAATATCCACAAAAGGCTTTGAAATGGTGGTTTTGGCAGGAGATTCACCAGCGCTATAAATTCTCGCACGTACCAGTGTGTGCCCGGCAGCGTCAAATTGATTGCTGGTAATGCCCCACCATGGCTGGATGTGACCATCAGCCGAATGGCGGATCCCTGCGGACCGCCGGCCAACAGAGCCATCATATCGAACCATGAATCGCTCTGGCTTGTTATTTTTCCGGTTGCGTCCAGCACCTGAACACGCGTAATTCGGTCGCCTTGTTGCAGGGATTGCAGCTGAACGGGAGTATTTGTGGTCGTGGCGCCGATGACAAGGGCTAAATTAGCGTTTTGTCCGGAGGCCGTTTTCTCAACGGAAACGTCCAGGTTCTGAATATTCAGGTGCAGACGCTGTTCAACTGCGATTTGATTAACCCACCCGTGGACGCCCTCATCGCTGAGGAATATTTTCATTACTGGAAACAGGGTGGCGATGCCCGAAGCATAACTTAGGCTTACGCCTAGCACACAAAGCAAACTCACAACGATACGCCAGCGATACGGCCAGACGCCTTTAAGTGCTCGCCATAAATCTTTCATACAACCTCATGAGCCTGCCGTAATTCCAAACCCGCGATTGTAACATGTTTCGATGTCGGTGGCACGGTGAACAACATTACGGCCTCTGGGCGCTGGCGGTTCTTTGGGTTGCTTCGGGCTGGCCGGTGGAAACCGGGCCGATCAGCCCCACAAGCGTATTAACCACTGGCTGAGGACGTGCGCCCTGTTGATAAAGTTGCTGGACCGCCACATGAGCCAGCGTACGGTTAATGCGCTCGTTCTGTGTCGCGGGGTCATTCATGAAAACCCTGTAATTTGTCAGTGCTGCGTACATGGTTCGATCGCGCAAGATGCCTGCAGGAAGAGCCGTTGCGGCCTCTTTGAGGAGTTTTCCGGCCAGATAGGCGTCATCGGTATTAACTGTGCCGGCTTCCAAAGCATCATCAAGAACTGCGGCCATTCCGGTGGGCCATAGCCTCATAATCGCCGACCGCATTTGCGGCCAGTCGCGGATAAAACGCGCATACAAATATACTGGCACACTGGCATCTGGATTGCCCTGCTGAACTTTTACATATTCCAGATCAAGATACTCAATCATCTGCCTGGTCTGAACAATAAGCGTTCTGGCTATATCCATTTCGGCCATTAGCGGAGCGTTCGCACGAACCGCCCTGGTTTCATGTATGCCCAGCATGGAAACGACTCGATTGGCCGCATCAAGTTGTCCTGCATCCAGAAAATCGATCGTTAATTGAACATTTGCGCGTTCAGCAAGGACGGCATACTGCTGCCGGTTTTGCAACGGAGTCGCATGCACCGATGCCAAAAGATGACTCATGGTCCAGATTGGCGCAATCTGCACCGGATTATTGACATCGATCACGAGTTGCATGTATCGCTCTAATGACTGCTGGGCTAACGGCGAAGAAAAACTGGAATCATAAGTCAGGGCAAATGTTCTAAGAGCCAGCAGTCGCCCCAATCCAATGCTTCCGGCTTGCACTGAGGCCGTAAGCAATTGCTCAGCGACGGCCGCTCGCTCACCCGCCGAGGCCGAAACCAAACCACTTGTGACATTGCCAAATTGTTTTTGATAATCCTGCCAATCCGCCGCGGTATAAAGTGCTGTAAAATCTTCCGGAACAATCGAAGGAAACTGCGGATTAAGGGATAAATCGGGCAAGAACTCTTCGAGAGTCAGCTGCGGCGGTAATAAAGGACTATTCAGCGACACTGTAGCCTGTCGGGAAGAGTTGGTTGCTTCCTCCGCTGCCGTAACGAAATACCCGGGAAATAAACAAGCGATCAGTGCGACCATGGCAAAAATAAGCGTTCCGGAAATGCGCGCAACAACATAAGAGCCGGGTAATGCATCCATGCATTTATTACGGAATGTCATGGAGTCCATTATCCAAACTGACGCCGTCCAGAGCAAATCCACGCTATAATGCTGTTAAATAGACCGCATTGTGTGGTTTAAAGCCGGTGTTCATATGCGTTATTCATACTCTGAATTCGACGGGCAGGAATTTCCCACGCCTGAAAGTCTCTTTAATTACTCGAATATTTTTGATTTTATTCTGACCTATGGCGAACAAGCACTCGAGGCCATGGACAAATTAAAACCCGCTGATGAGCACATATTGCAAGAGCTTATCGAAAGTGGACTACTGGAAAAAGCTGCCGGACGGTTCAGGCTCACACCACGAGCCATTAACGCCATGCAGAAAAAAGCTTTGATGGAAATTTTCGCCAATCTGCCGCGAGGCAGTCGGGATTCGCATCCCACCACCAGCACCGGCAACGGCTCAGACAGGCTCGAAGGCACGAAAAAATATCAATTTGGCGATCCGATCAGCGAATTGGATATGACCTCTACACTTCGTAATGCCATCCAGCGCATCTCGGCGAGCGGCGTTCCGGTCGGTCTGCCGATCAACATCAAAGAGTCCGATATGGATTTGCATTTGCTTGAATCAACGACCAACTGTGCGTTGTGCATTCTGATTGATATGTCGGGCAGTATGCGGCGTTACGGACGGTTTCTGGCCGCTAAAAAGGTGGCTATGGCTTTGACTGCCCTGGTACGCGAGCGATTTCCTCAGGATACGGTCGATCTTGTCGGTTTTTATACTACGGCCATTCCTGTGCGAGAAACCCAATTGCCGCTGCTGATGCCCAAGCCGGTCAGCACCTATGAATATGAGGTGGATGTTACGCTGCCTCTGGCGGACGCGGCCCAAACTCACCAGCACTTCACCAATCTCCAACTGGGTATGCAGATGGCCCGGCGACTGCTCAGCGCACGTTCGGCCCAGCAAAAAATCATGTTTATTATCACGGATGGCCAGCCTACGGCGCACGTCGACGGCGAAACGCTTCATTTGCATTATCCGCCACGAAAAATCACCACGATGGCGACTCTGCGTGAAGGACTTCAATGCACTCGCGCCGGTGTTCGCGTGGCCAGTTTTGCACTGATCGAAGATTACTGGGATATGGAATGGGTTGAATTCATCGATCAGCTTACCCGGCTGTGCAAAGGAACTGCCTTTTACTGCACGGGTGAGAATCTGGCCAGTTGTGTGATGGAAAGTTATTTGAGCGGCAAAAAACGCAAGACGTATATTGCCTGATCCATTTCGAAGCGCTTCTACGCCGCAGGCAGTACGAACTCCTCAAGCTGCGATGGAAGCGATTTAAGTCCTCTTTTTTTGGCCAACCGCACATAGTGCTGCATGCTTCGTCGATAATGCCGCCGGACATGTTCGTCTATGGGAATATCGCGTCGTCGCATTTGCTCAAAGGCCCATTGCCAGACGTGGTATTCCTCCAGACAGCGCGGCCTGAATTTCCTGAAACCGACTGCGTGGTGCCCCACTTCATGTAAAAATATGCAGGCACTCACCGGCGAACGCGGTCGCGGTGCTGCCACCATCCGCTTAATTTCTCCATTGTTGTAATGGAGTTCGTAGGCGACTCCACTCATGCTGCGTCGCCATTTACGGATGGCAATTCCATATTCATTCTTCATTTGCGCAACCAGTGCATCATAAAAGCGTCTTCGCTCGGCAGTTGCAGAGCCACCGGTTTTTATTACGCGGTAATATTTTTGCGGAGCTGTCGGATAATTTTTTTCGATGATCCCCAAGAAGGCCAACTGTTCCTCGATCATTTGCAATTTCCGCCGCTGATGGGTTGATTATCGTAATTCTGTAGGCAGGGTTAACGTTTGGTTTACAAAATATTTACGCAGCGCCTGTGCCAAACGAGAACCGCTGCAGAAAAAAGGAATCGGATTTTTACACTACATTAACTGAGCGGCCTGCCCGCCGTTTGCGGTTGAGCATCTGCCGGCCTTTTTTGGATTTCATACGGGCGCGAAAACCGATTTTCCTGACACGCTTACGATTGCTGACCTTGTGGGGATAATGCACGCTAAAACTCCAATACAACCTTTTTGAATTTTAATCTCAATTGGTACTTATTGCACCTTCACCAGCACGGAGGCATACGCGTTATTACCCTGGTCATCCGTAGCCAGGATCACTACGCGATGCGACCCGGGGTCCAGAGCTTTCGTAATGGCGCTGAAGCCCTCCAGCGGCGAGTCGAAAATAGTATCCGATGCCGCCGCAGGCTGCCAGTTTGTCGCGGAATCGATTTGGAAGCTTACCTGAGTAACCGGCGAGAGTTTATCGCTCGCGATGCCGGTAATCTCTACCTGTCTTCCAGGTAGAGCCTTCCACTGCAGATTGGCGATAGTAGGCGGTGTATTATTGACCAGGAACCATTGGGTTTGACGGGCCACTTCAAAAGCATTTTGCGGTGGATTGTCCGGTGCATCCGAAGCGATCACCCTTACCTGATAATAACCGTCGGGAAGCCCCGTCGTGTCCCAGGAATATTGAGTATCGGACAAATCTTTGGCAATCGAAATCCATACCGGGATACCCTGCTGTTGATAAGAGAGTTTGTATGCCAGTGTATCGTTATTCGCATCCGAAGCCTCCCACTGGATCGTGAGCTGGTGAGGCGAGTCGGATTGTGGTTGCACCTGCACGCTGGAAATCTCCGGTGGTACATTGATCTGTTGATAGGAAATTCGCCCAAGATGAACCACCGGAGTTTGCCCGTTTTTATCCGCCTGCAGTGTCAGACGAAACTGCAAATACCGTGCGGTGGGGCTGGAAATTTTGCGATATTCATTGGCCGGCATCGGAGCGGACCATGCGCTCCAAAATTTGCCCAGGGTATCCACGTCCGGCAAATTTCCGCTGCGTGTTTGAATTTCAACATCGGCTCCTTCAGGAATGTCGGCGTCAATATGCGCTGCGCCCCAGTTAGCCGGCAATTGGGCATCCAACACTTTACTGGTGTACGTGCCGCCGTCTACCGTTCCTGAAGAGAGTTCATAAACCTGTCCCTGATTGGCGGTTCCCAGATAAAGTTGTCCGTCGGGACCCAAGGTCATGCAAAGGATATTCGCTTCGTTCAACCGTGCGATCAGTGATCGTGTCTGTGTGGCGGGCGTAAAAAACAATAATCGTCCATGATCACTAAGTCCCAGCATCAGTACGCCCTGATTGTAGAGCATCGAAAGAATCATGTCCGGAACATGCAGTAAAGTCGTAATCCTTCCCGCTGGTGTAATTTCGTAAACAGCGTTGGTCTGCGATGACTGCCCCTGTTCGTCTTGGTCCGACTGCGGCTGTGTTGAATTCGCATCATCGCTGGCGTCGCCCTGATCATCTGCGGGGTTTAAATCGTCCTGGTCATCAGCGGCATCCTGACCCTGTCCGTCGCCGGAAACGGCGCCGCCAGTTACATTCAACGTTGCGGGTTGACCGCCTGTGTGACTCTGTGGTTGAAATAAACCACCGCTTCCCTGGGCAAGTCCTGGTGAAGCTGTAGCTGCAAAAACATTACCAGCGGCATCGGCAGCCAATGAGGATATTTCGGCATGGTCGGCGGACATCAAAACAAACGATTCTCCGCTGGAAGCATTGACGCGAATCACCAGTCCCGGGCCATCGGTGCCGGCATACAGATTGCCATCCAGCCCAACGACCAGAGACGTAATGTTGTGTACATCCGCGCTAAAAATTTCTTTTGACGTTCCCTGTGGATCAACCCTCCAGATCTGGCCGTGTGGTCCGGTCGCCAGATAAATGGACCCGTCCGCACCTTGTTCAATCGCCCATATATATTCAACGGATGCCTGTTGAAAAAGAGTCGTTGTCGTGACCTTACCGCCAACATTGGAGAGGCGAATAAGCTGGGCGGAGGACCCGCAAGTGCCTGCGAGCAGGGCTCCATCTTTATCCATGGCCAGGCTTAAAATGTCTGTCTGTCCTGCCGGAGGTTGGTAATATGCGCTGGTTTGCCCACCGGAAATTTTATATATTTTTCCATTGGGTGATGTGCCGAAATAAATGCTGCCGTCCGGGGCCGCTGCGATGGCGCTAATCATGGTGAACATCGTGTGGTTTAGCAGAGGTTTAAGTTCCCGGCTTAACTGTAACTCACCAAGATTATTCACCACGGTATTGTGAAAGCTTCCATCGGCATACGAAGATTCTGTATTAAATTCCCAGTTTTGAGCTTCCACCGCCCAGGCAATCGGAGTCGCAATCAGCAGAACGGCTCCGATCGCAACCAAGATGTTTACCGTCCGATAAATTTTTTCTGCCAACATTTGTTCTCCAGAATATTTGTTTTAAAGCCAATTAATTTTCTTCGGCTCCGGAATCATCGGAACTGCCCGGCGGCGGTGGTGATGCCGGTTCCGGCGACGGCGGTTGTGCGAAACGCTCATCAGCATGGAGGCGAACCTGAATATGAAACTCACGCTGGCCGCCGTCCTGTACCACAGCACCAGCGTCCACGCTCGTTACAGCCTGATTATAAATAGGATACACATCGCCGCTTTGGTAGGCTGCCAGAAGTTCCATGCGGCTCGCCGGCAGATTTTCCATAGCCTGCTGCCCCTGTTGAATGCCCTGGACGTTAAGTATCAAACGGGCATAAACGCGATCCTGGCGGTAGGCCAAAAGACGCCTGATGTCTGTCTTTAAAGATTCAATGTCGGTTGGATTAAAATACTGAGGAAAATAATTGGCTTCCTGTTGTACTGATTCCCCCGCCGATCCCACAACCAGATCATAATCACCATCGGGCGTATCCCGGGGAATCACGAGTTTCATATCAACTGGTGTTACCGGCATATCCGTTGCTTTAAGTTGTACCTGTATGTGAACACTGTCGCCCGGCGCCACTATTGTTCGATCCACCGCCGCTGAAAGTATCTGGGCGCCATGATCAACAGTGCTTTGCTGAATATTCAGATTGACGCTTTGAAGGTCCAGATTATCAAAAGGATTATTGGTCAGCAGCGACACTGGAAGCAGAGTAGAAGTCGGATCAAAGTCTCCGGTTTGCTTATCCTGGTCCATACCGGTGGATGCCTGCTGGTTAATCTCATATATCTGGCCGCCGGCCTTGATCTGACCCGTGATGGACAAGGTGTAATTGGTTGTTTTGCTGACCAGCGTGCGACGTGCCGTCATCGAACCTAAGATCGCCCCGGCAAGTGCATCCATGGTGGAATTCGGCCCGGGATAAAGTTGATAGTGAAAAACACGATCCTGATCCGGATCAAAATTTTGGACGGTAATGGTCACGGGAACTGAGGCTCCCGTTTCTCCTAAGGCACCAACGATTCCCGTCGCATTGTCCATAACCAACTGTCCCTGCGGCATAAAACTTGTACCCATTTTGAACGATTCATCGTATCCTGGAATAATTGTATAAATATATGTCGTTTCTATCGGTAAATTATTCGGTCCCTGGGCGAAAAATTCGTGACCAAATGCATAAACATGATCACCGACCACGTCTGTCACCGTGCCGATTGCCGACATATCCACGTCACCTGTGAGAAGGGGAACCGCAATTCCGGAACCGGGCTCCAAATGCACCACCGACGGTCTTATCTGGGTCATTCCGCCGAGATATTCGTCGCCGCCCGATGCGGAACCGGCAGCCAGCGGCACCAGACCTTCATCGGCTAATGTCCGCTGCAGGTAATGAAGCACTGTCGGGGAAGCCCCACTGACCATCAGCGGAGATGCCAGTGCCATCAATCCCAGACGCCGTTCATTTTCACTTTGGGTTTGGGAATCCTGGTTATTCATTCCCGAATTGCACTTAAATACATTAGCAACCAGGTTCGACCAGCCTGAAAGTTGTGCAGTCATGGCCGTCCATTCCACTTGAGATGGGCTTTGCGCCGCTAAATTCGCCGGCGCAGCAGGATTGGGCAACGGAATACCGAGCATCTGGCGTATCGGCTGAACACCCGCAATGGGATCCTTGGAAAAACCCCAACCGTAGGCAATTGCTCCAATCAATTTGCCATCAATGTAACATGGTGATCCACTCATGCCGGCGATAATCCCCGAATGTTCGAGGCCCAGACCGCTGCAGCGCACCAGAATGACATTCATGTCCGGTTGAAAATTTTTGATTACATCAATCACCTTGAATTCAAATTTGTCTATTGTCACCCCGTGCATCACGGTTAAACCGTAACCGGTCATTCCCGGAAAAATGTCATTTTCAAACAGGCATTGATTCGCCGCCTGAGTTAAAGCCGTTGATTGAGCGGCGGGCAAAGTCTGGCCGAATACCGATGGCTGGCAAAAAACGAGCGCCCCCGCCAAAGCCGCCGTCATGTTCAAAACATACCGTTTAATATCGCGTTGCGCCATTTTCATAGAACCTAATACGATTGCCCGCACATCAGAGTTTATAGTCAAATCGCTCAACCTCAAACGATCCGGTACTATGCTCTGTGGGCAATTGGTTGTAAAGTATAACGCCATGGCCGGCTGTTGACTCAAAGGCGGTTTTCACAGCAAAAAGTTCTTTAACTTTTGAGCATCCAAATTGACATGAATAAGAACGTTCTGGTGACAGATTCACCTGATCAGGCTGATAAACTCGCGTCCGTTTCCGGATCTTTAACAAATTTTCCCAAAATAAGCTTTGCCGCGATTATTCCCGTCTATAACCATTCCGAGAGTGTGGGCGCCGTTATCAGAAATGTACTGCACCGCTTCCCGTTTCTGCCCATCTTTGTTATCGACGATGGCAGCACCGACGGCACGGGTCTTATTCTGGATAAACTTGCACAAGAAATAAATGACCTTACGGCATCCGATCATCCCCATATTCGTGTGATCCATCATTCAACCAACCAGGGCAAAGGAGCCGCACTTCTTACCGGTTTTCAGACCGCGACTGAGGCTACTCATGCGGTAACAATCGACGCCGATGGCCAGCATTGCATTAATGACGTTTTTCGATTGCTCGAAATCGCGCGCATGTTCCCCGATGACCTGATCATCGGCGACCGGCAAATGGATTCCTGTGATGTTCCTGTCGCTTCCCGGCGTGGTCGGGACATATCTCGATTTTGGCTGTGGGCGCAAACCGGACAGGACGTTCCAGACAGCCAGTGTGGTTTGAGGGTTTATCCTATTGCTCAGACACTACAGTTGAAACATATTTTTCAACGCTATGATTTTGAAACAGAAACGCTTATTCGTCATGCCTGGTCTGGTTTGCGTATTCGCTCTGTTCCTGTCACGTGCATTTATTTTCCCCACGCGGAGCGCATATCGCACTTTCGTCCTTTTCGCGATACGGTGCGGGGCGTCCGGATCAACGTCATACTGACCACATGGCAAATCATTTATCCCCTTGGCCACAAACGTCATCAATCACTTTTTTTTCCTTCGCCGCCCGGCAAGTCATATAATTTCCGCCAAACACTTGGAAAATTATTTCTCTCTGATCTTCGCGATTCTCAGATTTCAGCCGCCGTTGGCGTAGGGATATTAATTGGTTTTATTCCGGTGTACGGTTTTCAGACGCTTCTTGCGTTCTATGTAGCGCGGAAAATTCATTTAAATACTCTTATTACCATGCTTTTCGCACAAATTTCCACCCCGCCGCTGATGATGTTCAGCGTTGCCCTGAGCATTAACATGGGTGAACTGCTTGTGCATGGCCGACTTTCAGATGCGCCTTTTGGCACATTAAATTCCTGGCACTGGGCATTCTATAACTATGGTTTTTCTTTAATTATCGGCGGATTGATTTGCGGCATCCTCGCCGGCGCGACAGCGTTACTATTGACGCGCACTTTGATCAAGGTTATTCGAAATTTATCTACATAAATTACGGCTTAGCAGTAAACATGGAAATTCAGTGCTTCTTGGAGTGAAATGCAGCGCAATCCCCGATCTTTCATGGTTTTGAGTATCTCAGGGAGCGCATTTACTGTCTGCGCTTGTGAGCAATGCGAACGGGAAGGTTCCAACCCGTCGTGCATGGTTACAATATCGCCGCCGCGGGCGTTTTCCCCAATGTGTTTCACAACTGATTCAAATCCTACGTTCATGGTATCCCACGCCCGCAATCGCCAGGCGACGTACTTCGCCCCATTGATTGCCACGGCTTTAGCTTGATGTGGTGTTTTAAACCCCATTGGGGCACGGAATAACATTGGCCGAACACCTGCGGCTTCTTCAATTGCCGCGCTGGTTTTTTCCACCTGACCGACCCAGTAAGCCAGCGAACCCATAATGCCATGGTGATGATGATCCCATGTGTGATTGCCGATGGTGTGCCCTTCATCAACCATTCGTCTGAGCAATTTCTTATTCGCTTCCACATGCCGTCCGATTACAAAAAAGCTGGCATGCGATTTATGATCTGCCAGAATATCCAATATCTGACTGGTAAATGGTTCTGTCGGCCCGTCGTCGAAGCTAAATGCTATAGCATCATTCTGATCGATGGTCCGTATGACCGGCGCAAAAAAACCGCTGCCGGAATAAAAAACCGACCATCCAATCCGCGCTGCCAGACCAAACCCAACAACAGAAGCCGCGGCTGCTGTGGCGCCGATTGGATATTGCTCGATAAAACTCTGAATACCGTCCATGCACCGTTGGTTTGAAAACACAGATTCCAATGAACCTATAATGTCCCTGTTGCGTGGTAAGCCAAAATGCCTTGCGCCAGGTTGTATTTTGGCTCATAGCCAAGAACTTCGACGGCCCGCTTGATGTCTGCTTCTGTATGAGTCTGGAAAAACGAATACGGATTCTCAAAATAATCAGGTTCAAGTGATGTCTTTAACACATTATTCAGCGTTGCAATCACTGTATTAAATGATTCCGCCCGTCCGCTGCCCACATTAAAGATATGACAACATTTGGCGTTGGTTGCCACGTGCACGGCCAGGAGATTAGCCTGCATAATATCATCAATCCATACAAAATCGCGTTTCTGACTTCCATCACGAAAAATTCGCGGTCTTTTACCCGCCTTCATTTGTTGCGCCAATTGATGGATCATCGATGCAAATTTTCCTTTATGCGCTTCGCCCGGTCCATAGACATTAAAATACCTAAGGCCAATGATCGAATTGGCCGTTTCCCGGTGCCAGCGATGTGCCATGCGTTCCATTACCAGTTTAGAATAGCCGTATACATTCAGTGGAATTACCGGTGAGTCTTCCGCCATGGGCGGATTGATATTTCCATATACCGCCGCTGATGATGCCCAGACGACGCGCGCCTTCCAGTGCTCCGCCCATGCCAACACGTTGCGGAACCGCTCCACGTTATTCGTCATCATTTTGTTTTCATCAGTAACTGTTGTATCGGTGATGGAGGCCTGATGAAAGATGATTTCGTAACGGCCGGGCGGCTGTGTGTCTCCATTGGATGTGATGATTTCACCCGGAAATCCGACCAGGTTGGTAAAAGTGCCTGATGAAAAATTATCCAGAATTGTAGTATCATACCCCTCGTCAACCAGGTACTTGGCTAAATTCGATCCGATAAATCCTGCGCCGCCCGTAATCAGCGCCTTCTTTCCGCCCATGTTTATCCCGTCCAAAGTCAGCGCCCTTCGTGATTTTCATCAGGCGGGCTGCTGTTGCGTCATACAGTGTAATGTACCTAACCCCCAAACCAAATCGCGACAATATATGGGTATGATTTTACGCCTTTTAAAACAATCTTCCAGTACATTTAGTGCCTTGGCATCTGCGGGATCATTAAATACCGGAACTAATACGCCTGCATTGCAGATATAAAAATTAGCATAACTCGCCGGTAATCTCTGGCCGGCAAAGATCACCGGCGCCGGCATCGGAAGTTCTATAATCTCCAGCGCCCTGCCGTTCTGATCGCTCATACGCTTAAGGCGCCGATAATTCTCCTCAAGCCGCCGATGATTGGCGTCGCGCTTATTGTGTTCCCGGCAAATGGCAATGGTTCTCGTCCCAACAAATCGCGCCGTATCGTCAATATGCCCATGCGTGTCATCGCCGGCGATTCCTTTGACCAGCCAGAGTATTTTTTTAACTCCCAAGTATTCACAGAGCGTTTTTTCGATTTGATTTTTCGCCACTCCCGGGTTGCGCTGTTGCACACGTGAAAGCAGGCATTCTTCAGTTGTCATCAGACACCCGGCCCCGTTTACATCGATGCTTCCACCTTCCAGCACCATTCGTTTGAGCCTGCCATGTCGGTCTGGAACGTGCGGTTCCCGGTAAGGAACGTCTAAAAATTCTGCAACATAGCGCGGCAACTTTTCATCCCGGTGATAATCTGAATATTTCGCCCAGGCATTAAACTGCCACCCTACTATTCCTATATTTGCCCGGGATAAAGAATCGTTTTTAATGAAATGTGGTCCCGAATCTCTCGTCCATATGCGATCTGTTGGTAAAACATGAAACTGCACTTTGGATAAATTAACTTGCGACTTTTCCAAAATTATTTTTGCTTCTCTTTTTTCTTTATTATTTTGAACCAATAAATGGACCATCTCTGCTGAAGAAATGTGCCGAATAATTTCCGCGATAATCCAGGGAATAGGTCCGAACTTTCCCGGCCAGTCTTCTTGGTTATGCGGCCAGGCCAGCCAGGTGGCTTCATGAGGTTCCCACTCTGCCGGCATGCGATAACCCATACTTGCAGGCGTAGCAGCGGCAATTTTAACTCTACTCACGGTAATCCTTCTTTTATCTTTTATTGTGGGACAGGCTTCCAGCCTGTTCTCCGTGATTTCTATGACAAAGGAACTGAGATTTTTATGAAAAACGCTCGAGCAATGGCCCATAAGCATCAATTCGGCGATCGCGGAAGAAAGGCCAGTTGCGCCGCACTGTTTCCTGCAATTTTGGATCTACCGTCGCTGTTAGAATTTCCTCTTTGTCAGTGGAACCACGCGCCAACCACCGCCCGAACGGATCGCAGATGAATGAACTACCGAAAAATTCCAGTCCCCCGTCAGCCGGCCCTTCATGGCCAACCCGGTTTGGTGACGCCACATAAATGCCATTGGCGATTGCGTGCGAACGCTGAATGGTCTGCCAGGCATCCACCTGGGCTTGCCCAAATTCAGCTTTTTCACTCGGGTGCCATCCAATTGCGGTGGGATAAAAAAGCACGCTCACATTTTTCATAGCCGTAAGCCGCGCCGCTTCCGGAAACCATTGATCCCAGCAAACCAGCACACCGATGCGACCATAACGGGTCGCAAATGACTTAAATCCCATGTCGCCCGGTGTGAAATAATATTTTTCGTAATAAAGCGGATCATCCGGAATGTGCATTTTGCGATAAAGACCCAATAGCGTTCCATCCGCATCGATGACCGCGGCAGTATTGTGGTACACCCCCGCCGTCCGGCGTTCAAAAAGTGAAATAACCAGAACTGTGTTCAATTCCTTGGCCAACTTGCCAAACAATTCAGTGCTCGGGCCTGGAATAGATTCAGCCAGATCGAACGTATCCGTCGATTCTTTCTGGCAAAAATATTCCGAACAGAACAATTCCTGTGTAGAGATCACTTGTGCGCCCTGTTTGGCTGCATTGCGAATTAAGCCGGCGGCTTTCTCTCTATTTTCCGAGGGCTTGGCGGAACATTTCATCTGAATAATGCCGATCTTAAACTCTGGCGGAGTTTCCATTTATTTCTCCAAATCGCGCCGGAACCTCCGGCACGGAAGAAATTATACTCTTGTAGTATCTATTTCTAAATCTGTCTGTAATCTTAGTGGCTAAAATTAGAACTGTTCGAGGAACCGCACATCGTTTTCAAAAAACGCCCGGATGTCGTCAATGCCATGCTTGCGCATGGCGATGCGTTCGATCCCCAGGCCGAATGCAAACCCGGTGTATATTTCTGAATCAATGTGCAGCATCTCCAGAACGTTCGGGTCCACCATGCCGCAACCGCCCAGTTCAATCCACCGCGATGATCCATCGGGGTAGTGAAATAAAATGTCGACTTCGGCACTGGGCTCGGTGAAGGGGAAAAAGCTGGGCCGAAAACGCGTTTTAACTTCCGGCCCGAAAAATCCCCGCGCGAATTGATTGATGCACGTTTTCAGATCGACCATCGTCACGTTTTTATCCACTACCAGCCCTTCAAGCTGGTAAAACATGAATGAGTGCGTAGCGTCCACCGTATCCGGCCGATAAACGCGACCGGGTGCTACGATTCGCACCGGAGGCTTTTGGCTCTCGAGCACCCGAATTTGCACGCTGCTGGTTTGGGAGCGCAGCATATAGGGCGCCGCCTTCGCCGCGCGCTGCAGATAAAAATTATCCAATGGATCACGTGCCGGATGCTGTTTCGGCACATTGAGCGCTTCAAAATTATGAAATTCGTCCTCAAGTTCGGGGCCGTCGGCGACGGCAAAACCCATCCGCGCAAATAACTCCGTCAGTGCATCGATCGTTTGCGTGATCGGGTGCAACGTCCCTAGATGGTAAGAATCAAAAGATATTTTGCCCGGTTCGGTTACGTCGATATGTAATTGTACATCCGCGGCCTGCGCATCAATGCGCGATTTGGCCTGGTCAAATCCAGCCTGTACAGCGTCTTTAACTTCGTTAAGTTTCTGGCCGAATTGGCGTTTCTGGTCCGCAGCGATCGTACGCAACTGTTCTGCGGCTTGTTTGAGCAAACCCTTGGTACCAAGGTATTTGATGCGGAATGCTTCGACCTGCTCTTTGGACGCCAGAGAGGCCAGTTCCGTTTTGGCAGCGGCAAGCAGGTCATCCAGATTCATCGCGGCCGATCCATTGGCTCAGAAAAATTATGAATTTTTATGCAGCTTGTAAGCCAAGCGCTTCACGAACTTTTGCCGCCAAAGCGTCAAACGCCGCCGGATCGGCAATGGCGATTTCACTCAAACTCTTGCGGTTCAATGTGATCTTGGCCTTGGCCAGACCCGCAATCAGTTGGCTATAACGCAATCCCCGGCTACTGGCCGCGGCGGATAATCGCGTGATCCATAATGCCCGGTAGTCGCGTTTCTTTTCCTTGCGTCCACTGAAACGATTCGCCCCGGCCCGCAGCAGCGTCTCGTGGGCAGTTTTATAAAGTTTGCTGCGTCCACCAACGAACCCCTTGGCTCGCTTGAGAAGCCGTTTGTGCCGTTGTTTTCTGGCAGCGCCGATTCTTACACGTGGCATATGAAAATCCTCTTACTCGTTTTTCCGATTGATTGATTACGTCCTGGCGCCCGGGCCAAGCAATGTAATCATTTTATCCGCGAACGGCCCGGTCAGAGCCGTAGTGCCGCGCAGGCGGCGACGGCGATTTCCGGACTTGTTACTCTGTAAATGTCCCTTATTATGTTTATGAAACTTTACCTTACCGCGAGCGGTTACTTTAACCCGTTTTTTAAGCCCTTTATGCGTTTTCATCTTTGGCACAACAGTATCTCCATTTCGCCCAATTCGAGTTTGTTCCGTCCGCCGTCCGCGGTTTGAATCAGGTAATTTAACCGAAGAATTCCTAAAATAAAAGTTAAGTCCATGTCGAGCCGGTTCAAGCTGGTGGTTCCGCACCTGCGCCATGTAAAACCGCAGTCTGATGTTAGCGGATGCCTATGTATACGAAATCTATATATCCGGATTAAGTCAGAAATGGAGGCTGGACCGGATCAAGATAGAGCCATAGGGTCACCATATCAATTTATCTGTTATTATTGAGCGGACAAGTAAGCATAAAATTTTTGAGCGTCCTCATTTCCGAGATGCGCGGCTCTTGCGGTCCAGGCAACCGCCTTGTTAATGTCTTTATTCACACCATAACCATAATAGTAGCAATAACCGATGTTATACATAGCCTCTGTATTTCCGGCAGCAGCAGCATTTTGAAACCAATACAGAGCCTGTTTGTAATCTTGGGCCAAGCCACGGCCGGTGGCATACATCAAACCGATGTTGTTCATAGCATTAGGATTTCCACATGTCGCAGCCTTTTGAAACCAGTCCATTGCCTGCTGATAATTCTGAGCTGCACCTTCGCCGTATTCGTAATCAACACCGATATTGAACATAGCCACAGGTTCACCTAAAGCTGCGGCCTTTTGATACCATACAAAAGCTTGTTGGTAATCTTGATGGACGCCATGACCTTGATCATATGCCACACCGATATTGTACATCGCATCAGAATTCCCCAGTGCCGCAGCCTTTTGATACCATGCAAAAGCTTGCTGATAATTTTGAATTACACCCTCGCCATTGGTGTAAAGAATACCAACGTTATACATGGCTTTAGCATTCCCTAACGCTGCGGCCTTTTGATACCATGCAAAAGCCTGTTTGTAATCCTTGTGGAGTCCCAACCCATCAAAGAATAAAGAGCCAATTCCATCCATAGCATCGGCATTACCAAGTTTTGCGGACTTTTGTAACCAAATCATGGCCTGTCCATAATCCCGCTGTATTCCATCACCACTTTCATAAAGCTCAGCAATGTTTTGCATTGCCAAGGATGATCCACCATCAGCAGCCTTTTCCCACCAGAAAAGAGCTTGATGGGGATCTTTGGGAACGCCATGCCCCTGTTTATAGAGATTACCAAGGGCGAACATTGCCAATACGTTGCCTCCATCAGCGGCTTTTTTATACCACTGCATTGCTTGTCTAAAATCCTGCATTACGCCCAAACCCTGATCATAATGCTGACCGAGGTTATACATCGCGTCGACAACTCCCGCAGCGGCAGCCGACTGCCACCAATCAATCGCTTTGGAGCGATTTTGAGCGATGCCCAAGCCCTGGTCATAAAGCTGTCCAATATTAAACATCGCCTCGCCATCGCCGCCGATGGCGGCTTTCTGGAACCAAATCATTGCTTGCGAATAATCCTGAGCTACGCCATAGCCATTCTTGTAAAGATCACCAATGTTGTTCATGGCATCAAAATTACCTGCTGCCGCCGCCTTTTGAAAATACATCATTGCCTGTTGGTAATTTTTCTGTTCGAAAGCTTGCCCACCAATCTGGTAATCGGCATCATCGGGTGCCGTCGATTCAGTGGTTGTCGGCACAGCCGCAGCATTTGTTGCGGCTGCGCTGAAAAAGTAGTAGGTGGAAAGTAGAAAATAGAGTATTATCATTAATGCAAACAATTTAAATAGAATTTGGAAACGTTTCATCTGCATATTCAAACTCAATATTATAGATTCCAACTTTGTTACATCACGCCTGATCCATGCCATGATATCTGCTGAATCCCTGAATTCCGTTGTTGTAAACCGCTTCAATCGGAGAAAATGATTTTGCGCGGAACAAAATTCTGTTTCATCGCCTTTTTGGCTGCCAACAATGTTTCTTCCGCGATGGCGTTGGCTCTGGCCGTTCCTTCGCACAGCACCTTTAATACATGCCCCTGGTCTTTTTCGTATTCTTCACGCCGTTTGCGCATTGGCTCAATCAAAGCTATAAGCACTTCGACAAGTTTTTTCTTACAGTCCACGTCTCCGATGCCTCCGGCGCGATATTTTTCTTCCGCCTGATGTACCCATTCTTTATCCGGATTGAACGTTTCATGAAATATCCAAAGCGGGTTATTTTCCACCGTACCCGGATCGGTCGCGCGCTTTCGATTCGGATCGGTATATATCGCCATCACTTTTTTCCGCACCGTATCCGAATTGTCGCTTAGATAGATGGCGTTGTTGAGCGATTTACTCATTTTTAATAATTGCCCCTCGGCATTTGGCGGGCCAATGCCCACCAGCCGTTTTACCCGGCCCAGCAGCGGTTCAATAATTGGAAATAATCCCCCTGCCGCTACATTATCCTCATCCGGCGTTTGCGGATTTACGCCGCAATACATCTGGTTGAAACGCCTCGCCACTTCGCGTGTTAATTCCAGATGGGCAAGCTGATCTTCGCCCACCGGTACAAGTTTCGGACGAAACGCCAGAATATCCGCGATCTGCCCCACCGGATAAAGCAGGAATCCGAAACTGTAATTATCGCCCAGGCCTTTATCGCGAATTTCATCCTTGAGTGTAGGATTGCGCATCAGACGGCCGAAGGGGACCAACATGCTCAGGAAAAATGTCAGTTCCGCAATCGCCGGCACTTCTGACTGGACAAATATGGTACTTCGTTTTGGATCGATGCCCGCAGCAAGATAGTCCATGGTAATTTCGATGACGTTCTGCCGGATTTGGCCCGGTTGATCCGCCTGCGTGGTGAAAGCATGTGCATTGGCGATGATAAAGTAACACTCGTACTGGTCCTGCAATTTGACCCGATTTTCCAGTGAACCGACCCAGTGTCCCAGATGCAGTTTTCCCGTAGGCGTATCGCCCGTTAGGATTCTGGGTCGGATATTTTGACTCGATGGCCGCTGATCCATTCACCGCACTCCATATCAATGCGAATGCATTATCCTATCGCTAAAAAACTTGTAAACCCATTTAACCAGTTAACTTGGAATTCTTCGAAATATTTGAACCCGTCTGGATTCTCACAGCGGTCTGCGTTATTCTATCCGGCGTGTAAGAGCCTCTAACCAAATTTGATGCGGATTCAGGCTCATTTTGGTTAGATGCTCTCAATCATCCAGGCCCTGCCGTTCCGGCCGGATATCGGTTTTTTCGGTTCAAGCTCCGGGCCCCCCTGCCGACATTGCTCCGCGGCGGGCCTCGCAGCCGGTGAATTTGCAAATGGAAATTAAAAAAGGCATCGGTGTTTCCTCAGGGGTCACGGTAGCTCCCGCCTTGGTTCTTAGCGATGACGAACTTCGCATCGGACGTCGCTCGATTACTGAATCTGAAATTCCCGCCGAACGCAAACGCCTTCTCGCCGCCATCACCGCCGGCAGCGATGATATTCGCGATCTGCGGGACAGTACCTCGCGAAACCTGGGCAAAGAAACCGGCGCCATCTTCGATTTTCACCTGGGTCTGCTTAACGACACTCAGCTTATGCACACCATTACCCAGGGTATTGAACAGAGTCATTTCACCGCCGAGTTTGCCGTCCATCGTGCCTTGCGCGACTATGGCAAAAACTTTCTGGAACATCCGGATGCCTATTTTCGTGAGCGTATCAAGGATATATACGACATCGAAAAACGTCTTCTGCAAAAGCTCATGGGACGGGAAAAAATCCGGCTCAGCGACGTCACCGGACCGGTGGTGATTATCGCCCGCGATCTGACCCCCTCACAAACCGCCTCGCTAAACAAGGATCTGGTTAAGGGAATCGCCATTGAGGCCGGTGGACAGACCAGCCACACCGCGATCATCGCCAATTCCATGGGAATTCCCGCCGTCGTGGGCTTGGAAAACATGGCCCATGAAATTACCTCCGGCGACATGCTGATCATCAACGGCTACAGCGGTTTGGTGATCATTGATCCTGATGAGGCCACCATCGCTGAACACAAGTTGTACGAAAAACGCCAGATTAAGTATGAAACTTCGCTCAATTCCATGCGTGATTTGCCCGCGCGTACCAAGAACGGCGTGGAAATTGAACTTATGGGCAATATCGAATTCCCGCATGAAGTCGACAACGCCCTGGACAAGGGCGCCATAGGAATCGGGCTATATCGAACTGAATTTCTCTATCTGGCCAGCGACCGTGAACCGACGGAAAGTGATCATTACGCCGCCTATGCCGAAGTTGCCCGTAGATTAGCGGGAAAACCCGTCGTTATTCGCACTCTGGATCTCGGCGCGGATAAATACTCACCATTTCAGGATCAAATTCAGGAAGCCAACCCATTTCTCGGTTGCCGTTCTATTCGCCTGTGCCTGGCTAACATTCGCATGTTCAAAACTCAATTGCGTGCGATCTTGCGCGCCAGCGTACTGGGTGATGTTCGGATGATGTTTCCGATGATTACCACGCCCATGGAGCTTCGTCAGGCCAAAATGGTCCTTAAAGACACCATGGAAGAGCTCGAAGAAGAAGGCATCCAATACAACCGGCACATGAAAACGGGCATGATGGTTGAAGTTCCATCTACCGCCATGGTTCCGCAATTGTTCGTGCGCGAGTGCGATTTTCTATCCATCGGCACCAACGACCTGATCCAATATACGCTCGCTGTTGATCGTGGAAATCAACGGGTCGCACCGCTTTACAGTGCCGCCAACCCCGCCGTGATTAAATTGATCCAGAATGTCGCTCGCTCGGGAAAACGAGCTGATCGCAGCGTTTCCCTGTGCGGAGAAATGGGCGGCGATCCCGAATTCACCATTTTGCTGGTGGGTCTGGGTCTGCGCACGCTTTCCATTGCGCCGCACAATATTCCCCAGGTGAAAAAAGTGATCCGCAGTATTCATACCGACCACGCGGAAAACATCGCGCGTCGCGTCATGAGCTTTGAAAATTCTCAACAAATTATGAATTTTCTGCGCGAAGAAACTCGCAAGGTCCTTCCTGACATCTTTCGCGAAGATCCTGGACATTAACGAAACGCTTTTTTTGCCAGAGACTCTCTATTTCGTTTAAGATTGCTCTAGAATCTATCTCAAACCATAGCGAGAGCCGCGTTTGGCATCAAAGTGGTCAGATGCAAGGAAGAGCGACGAGGTTATATTCGAAAGATAATATGGTGAGGAGTGTTGACGCCGCAGATGGCCGCTTGGAGGCCAAACCCTTCGGGACGAGGCTGCCTGACCCCGAATCCGGCGTCGCACCTTCTCGCTGTATTGTATTTTAATACTCGCTCGTCGATGCTCCTTGGCTCGGAGCCAGGCAGCCGACGTCGCGGCCTCGATATGTTTTGAGATAGATTCTTATGCCCAAAGAAACACTGTCTCCCCGAATACGGCACATTTTGCTTTTGAGTACAATGATTGTCCTCGGGTTGCTGGCTTTAGTATTTGCCGACTTGGTAATGCACTGGCGCGCGAAAGTTGACCGGATAGCATTTACGCCGCCTAGTCACGACTTTGTTCCCACCCAATCCAGTGTACTACTACTTAACGGCCGGTCACGATTAATCGACCGCTTCAGTATTTCATTAAATGGCGGCTTCTCTAATGATCCGCAGTCCTTAATTAATGAACTTTTTGGCCAGGTTCTTTCCGATGTATCGAGCGACCTTAACAAGACTGGATCCCCGGAAGTTTCCTTATCGAATAACGGTCCATTTTATACTTATAAAGCTTTTTGGCCCAATAATCAGGGCTTCCTTTTCATGAACTTTTTGGTCAGTTCTGGTGAGCTTGAGGCCATCAGTTATTTTGGAATGGGCGAGAGTTTTCCACAGGACGATCAGTATTTTCAGGCGCTGTCTGTTAAAATATTCTCCGGAGACTAAAAAGCCGCAATTCGGCGGCGTTGTCCCTGGTGGAAATGAGGAAAATAAATTTGTTGGTTCATAACCGTATGAAAATCTCCGCTTTTATTCTAACTTTTGTTGTCATCATTGCGTCGGCGTTCAACGATTCTGTAATGCTTTCTGCCCAGAATCAATCGTCGCTTCAAAGTCAACAGAATCCAGCCAGTCAGCCTGCTTTTGCATCACCTGATCAGGCCGGTGGACTTCCTCAGGCACTTTTGGCCGGTCCGCCAACTCTTGGTCCTATCTGGCGCGATGAGGAAGATGGCTTTCAGATTCGTCCGCCAGACGGCTGCATTGGTTACTATAAATCTCTGGCGGATTTGGCGCATTTCGAAAATCCCACACTCAAGTGGGACATCATCATTCACCTTAGCAAACTCGCCCAACCCGCTGACGTTGATCCGCTGATGCAGGAAGTACTTGCAGAAGTTCGTCATCAGTTTCGGAACGTTGTTGTTTTGCAACAGAATCGACTGTATGTGTCGGGCCGGCGCGCCGGTTTGTTGGTGTTGCGGCTTGAATCCATAATCAATAAAACCCCCGTCGATTTAATATGGCAGCAGGTTTTTATCCAGGAAAACCCCACCACTTATTTCGTTTTAACATTTTCCTGTCCGCCGGATCAGGAAGCGGACGCGCGCGACATATTCACCCGCATGATCGGCAGTTTTCAGTTATTGGATGTTAAAAAAATGACTCAGGAGCGTGTGGCCGCGATACAAACAGGTCGCACATGGCTTCCCAAACAAACCGCGGAAAGTCTGCTCCCCAGCATGGATGCCCAGCCGCAATTATTTCGCATTGTTATCCATGGTCAGGATGCCGGTTATGTTCAATTGTCCGACTACCCCGGCGAAAAGGATGGCTTCAAAGGCATCTTTTGCGATTTGAATAGTCGCACTTTTTTACCCGACGGTTCCATGCTATTTTCAGAATCCAACTGGTTTTGGGCTTTTGCCCAACAACCGGGCAAAACGGGCGCCGCCGCGAATTATTCTTCCTGGATTAAAATTCTTCAGCATTTAACTCCTATCAATAATCCACGGATCGTAGCGCTTCGGCAGGAACGCCAGGTTGAAGTTGACCCGCTGACCAGGACTTTTAAAACCATTCATATAGACATTCCCTATCCAAATATGATTGTGCACTGGCAAACTGAATTGGGCATACAGCAGTCGGGGTATTTTCCTTTACTGGACAAAAACGGCAACGTCACCGATGCCTATCAATTTCAATGTCGTATTCACGTCGAGCGCGACTACGATCTGGGCTGGCTGGAAATGCATCCCACTGCCTCCGAATCGAATGGCCCTTATGATTATACCTTTGGTTCGGACATGGCCCCCGCATTGCCCCCAGCCCTTGAATTTCTTTGGCCCCGATTGGTAAATTTAAACACACCTTCAGAAATGGCGTTTCTGGTTTTTGACTCCGACCGAAGCGTCCCCAATTTGCGCGTCCTGAAAGTTCTTGGTCCTGAAAAAATTACCATTGGTTCTCAGCAGGTTCAGGCGTATCATTTAAGCGAAGAACTTGATCCTTCTGTCTGTGATTTATGGGTGGATGCAAGCGGACATCTGTTAAAATATCAAGCAGCTGATGACAGTGTCTGGCTCCCCACAACACAGGATCAAATGAGCGCTCTTTGGGCCAGACAGCTGGCGGAGATAAACGAAAAATGAACTTTCAGGTTACGCTCACTTATTTCAGGAATGTATGAAAAATTTTCTTAAAACGATTGTATGGCTGGTCGTAGTTGCAACACTTGTTGCCGGCGGTGTCTCCCTCGTTCAGGTGTACGTGACCCGTCATTCCCTCCAGGTACAGCTTGAAAAACAACGCAAAGAATTTGAAGACATCATTGACCGGCTTACCGGTCGTACGCGCCGCGCTCAACTCGTGGTGGACAGTCAGGTCGTCGATGGCTCCAGTCAGGTGGAAAGCACCACTCTGCTCTGGCAGGAATATACCGTCGGCCCGCAGGGTGAGCCGGAGGCCATGCCCATACAAAAATTCACTATCCCTGGCGATACGCCGCATATCGATGCATTGACCATTAAATTCCAGGATAGTTACGTGGAAGAGGGCGACCTGCTGAAAGGAAAAACCCTGGTTTTTTTCCGCCGCATCTATGGCGATTCGCAAGCCCCTGATCAGGGCGCATCGCTGCTTGGTCCGGACAATGTCCCCTTGGTCCTGTTGGGTAATGACGGTCAACCGCCGAATCATTTTCTAACAGAAATGTGGAACAACATCTGGCAATTGATTGATAATCAGAAATTTGCTGAAAGCCAAGGCGTTGATGTTGCTGAGGGATCCGTAGCATACAAACAAGTTGTACCGGGTAAGCTGTATTCGATTTTTGCTCCCAACGACGGCAGTGGATTGGATTTTGTGGAGGAGATCGGGGAATCGGATCTGGTACAGGCGATGCTCAAGCAGGCCGACGAATCAGAATCCCAGACGCCATCGACTCCATAAGGTCATTTGTAAGTATTAATTGTGAGTTCTCAAAGATGATTTAAGGAATGTCGCTTGACACAGTACTCTTGTATCGTACGGTCAACACACTACAATCAGATTTGACGCGACATTGCGTCCAATCCGCAGCGCGGGCGATCTATTTTCAGCTTGCGGCTCGAAGCAAACCGCATGCAGTGGCGACACAGCGGATGTTTTCTGTCATTTATTGTTAGTTGGGTAGCTCCAATATGGCGTCAGATGAAAACCCACCGGTAATTGAGGGACCGGGAAAAGGAAAAGCATATTTCGATCGCGCTCGTACCGTTGCGGACACCGGCAACTACGATTATGCCATCGACATGTTTATTGAAGGCCTTCTTCGCGAGCCTTTGAACATGAAGGAACACGAAACGCTGCGCGACGTGGCACTGAGGCGCAAAGTAAAAGGCGGCAAGGCCGCCGGGGGTATATTTGGCGTCAAAGCCTACTTCAAGGGCAAATCTCCCAAGGAACAAATGCTCAACGCCGAATGGGTTCTTGCCAAGGACCCGGGCAACATCAGTGCCATGTTGACTCTTCTGCGCCAGGCGGCCGCAGCGGGCTATAGAGAAGTAATTCAGTGGTTTGGACCTTTCGTGCTCCAGGCCAACCGCACACAGAAAAAACCTGATTCAAAAATATACGTCGAACTTGCGGACATTTACGAAGGCATTGAAGAATTCGCCAAAGCCAGTGAAGCGGTCCAGCTTGCCCAGCAAATGGCGCCCACAGATGCAGAACTGGATGCGCGCATTAAGGAACTTGCGGCGCGCGAAACGCTTACCAAAGGCAAATACGAAACTGTTCAGGACTTCAAAGAATCGCTTCTGGATAAGGAAAAGACCAAGGACTTATTGCAAAAAGAAAGCCTGAGCAAGACTGATGAATTCAAACTTAAGATGATTGCCGAAGCCCGAGTCGCTTACGAACAGAACCCCACTGAACATCAAAACGTCGCCAAGCTGGTCAAGGCTTTGATTGACATCGAGACTGATGAATATGAAAACGAGGCCGCCGAGGTTTTGCAAAAAGCCTACGAACAGACAAGCACCTATCGCTACAAGATGATGATGGGCGATGTCAGAATCAAACAATTCCGCAGGCGTACACGAATAGCCAGAGAACAGGCCAAGGCGCATCCTGAAGATCAGGCCTTAAAACAAAATTACCACGATCTCGAGGCCGAACAATTGAAATTTGAACTGCAGGAATACACCGAGCGTGTGGAACACCTTCCGTCGGACATGACCGTTCAATATGAATACGGACGGCGGCTCTATATGTCCAAGCGCTTCGACGAAGCCATAGGTGCGCTCCAGCAGGCGCAAAATAGCCCGCGATTTCGCTCAGACGCACTCTATTTTCTCGGGCGTTGTTTCCTTGAACAATCCATGAACCACGAAGCAGCCGAAACGCTGCAGCGCGCCATCGAAAGCTACGAACTTGCTGAGACGGGGGATCAAAAGAGCAAGGAAATGCATTATTGGCTTGCCCGCGCCTATGAGGCAGTCAACAAGCCAGCCGATGCCGAAAAAACCTATAGCCGCGTGACTCAATGGGACATCGGATTTCGTGATGCCCGCCAGCGCCTTTCTGAACTGCGAAAACTGCGTTAAATTTGATACCCAAATATACTTAAGCCCCGGTCTTTTCGAGCACTACCAGCGCCCGAAATCCTAAAAGAGGCGCTAGCGGCGAACAGATGCGTTCTAAAGCTCGGGCTGTTGGAAATGCAAACTGTGGCAACAGCACTGGCTTGCTGAATCCTCCGGATAATGGATATACCAGCATGCTGTGAATGTGTCGGCTCCGGATAGCCAAATCAGGAAAATGCTCGCGAAATTTGTTTACCTGACGAAAGAACATCAACGTCGGTATTGCCTGGTTGCTCGCGAATGCACCGACTCCGCGTGTCGCCGGAGCAAGTTCGCCTGCATGACCCGGCGAATGAGGAAAAATTTCCACGCTCATATCCAACGGTTCCGGATGCATTAGTTTGTAAAAAACCCATGATACCGGCGATGCATAAGGTTCAGTCATCACCACTCTTCCGCCGCGGCTAAGTACGCGCTGTGCTTCAGTCAAAAACGTCAGCGGGTAAGCCAGATGATGCAGGACATCGTGCATGACGATATTATCGACAGATCCATCGGTAAAAGGCAGCCGCATGGCGTCTGCTGCTAGATCAATGTGTGAACACGGCACAACGTCTGTAACGATCGCGTCGGGGAAAAATGTTTTGAAATGGCCTGCTCCGCCCCCCACTTCCAACACCCGGCCATGGCGATGCGGACCTGACGCATTACGCACCACAAACCAATCCGTCATCTGCTGGAAATATTCATTGTAAACTGCCCGAAGCACGGGACGGTTATTCCAGGCAATGGCCCGAGCATCAAGAACTTCGCGATCGGCTTGCTCTTGTTTGGCGGCATCTTGATATGGTTTATCTTTAAACACCGGATCTAAACTTAAAAATCCACGTGCAGGTCAAAACCTTCATCTTGAATCTGTTTAACCAGGGCATGTAAATCGTCGACTGTTCCTTTAAGCCGCTCAGTTACATCCAATAAAGCGTTGTATAATCGGGGATCCTTTACCAGCAATCCAGCCGTCCCTTGTCCCTGCTGGATTGAGCCGGCGATGCTATTGACCTTTTCCAGGATTTGCGTCATTTGTGCACTCAAAGAAACAATACTTTGATGTGCCGCATCTGCCGAAGTATCGAATTTTTGAGCCGTTACCGACAATCCCTGCAGCGTGGTCTTAAGATTTTTTGATGATTCGTCGACGTTGGCGATGATTTCGCGAATCTGGCTCTGAAGTTTAGGATCAGCCAGAAGATTGTTAAGCGAATTGATCGTTGTATTAAGTCTCTGAATCAACGCACTCACGTTGTTTATGTTCGACGACGTCATATTTTGTTCTGTGGTGGAGGTTGTATTCACGGGTTGCAATAAAACATGCATATCATCGGCTACCATGTCCAGCTTGCCGCTGAGCGTAGTGAATTGATCTTTTAAAGATGCGAAATCCTGTATAACAGAGTCCGGGATCAGTCCCGTTGACGCAAGTTGAGCATTCAAAACCGCGGAACCATCTTTAGGCAGTGTTGTGGCCGCCGGAGTGCCCACTACGCTCAAGGTCATATAAGGTCGGCCCAGGTTGTCAGCGCCAATGATTGCCCGCGTATTCTCAGGAAGACTCACGTCTCTGTAAACGCCGATGGTTATTTTCGCTGAACCCAAATCTTCGCTTAATTCCACGGTGCGTACGGTGCCCACTGTCACGCCATTAAATGTAATAACGTCCTGGCTGTTCAGATTATCCGCACTCGGAGAAATTACAGTCACTTGATAGGGCGCGTTGGGACCAATCGCCGGCAGCCGCCCCAACAAGAACGCACCCCAGATTACCAAGGCGACGGAAATAACAATTGTCAGGCCGACAATAACGTCGCGAGCTCGTTCATTAATCATATTCTGCTTTCGCTCTTAGAGTTCCTTATCCGGCTTCTAGTTTCTCCACACAGGCTTCGAAAGGCAACTACCGCGGACCACAATTTGATTTAAGGTCTTTAGTCATTTCTTATTCATCAATTTAACCGGTGCCAGCACCTGTGCCGTGCGGTTTGGCAGATAAATTTGCACGCTCTGGTTGCGCCCGTACATCGGCACGCTCTGCAGTGGATAAGTTGCGTCCGCCGCGGTGCGTCCGAGACCATCAAATTCCGGACGGTCGGTGTCCAAAATAACCCGGTAATCATTCGGATCCGGCACGGGAATACGCAGGCCGGAAAACGACTCGGAGGGATGAAAGTTAAAAACAAATACCAGTGGGCCCCGCCGGTATGCGATCTGGCGCGTGTCTTCATGCACCAGCAGTTGCTCGATGAATGGATCGTTGAGCAAATTCCATTGTTCGTCGAGGATTTGCATCGCCCGATCGAAATTATTCAGCCCGCGATAATGCAGATCATCGCGATTCGCCAGCGACCATAGCCGGCGGGCATAATGAAATGAAAATTGGTTGCCCGGTCTTGGAAAATCGACCCATTCCGGATGCCCGAACTCATTGCCGATAAAATTAAGATACCCTTCGCCCGCCAAAGAAAATGTGATAAGACGGATCATCTTGTGCAGCGCCAATCCGCGATCCACAATGATATTTGGCGTGTTTTTGCCCATAAACCAGTACATTTCCTTGTCCATCAGCCAAAACGCGATGGTCTTGTCCCCTACCAGTGCCTGGTCGTGGCTTTCGGCATAGCCGATGTGTTTTTCCTGCCTTCGGCGGTTTATCAGCGTGTGATACAATCCGTTAAGATTCCAGTCTTCGTCGCGCTGCTCCTTGAGAAGTTTGATCCAGTAATCCGGAACGCCCATCGCCAGACGGTAATCAAAACCAAGCCCTCCTTCATCAACCGGACGTGCCATTCCAGGCATGCCGGAAACGTCTTCGGCGATGGTTATGACATCCGGACGCAATTCATGCACCAGTTTGTTTGCCAGTTGCAGATACGCCAGTGCATCGGAGTCTATATTTGGGCCGAAATAACTATCGTAACTGGTGAATTTTGCGCCTAGCCCATGGTCCAGGTAGAGCATGCTCGTAACGCCGTCAAATCGAAACCCATCGAATCTGAATTCCTCCATCCAATAACGAAGATTACTCAGCAAAAAACGCTGTATCTCAAATTTGCTGTAATCAAAGCACAGCGAATCCCATGCGACATGCTGACCGCGCACACCGCTGTGAAAATACTGATATTCGGTTCCATCAAGCAGGTTCAATCCCTCATTAAGATTTTTCACCGCATGACTATGCACGACATCCAGCAATACGGCGATCCCCATACCATGCGCGACGTCTACGAGCTCTTTGAGATCTTCCGGCGTGCCAAAACGTGAAGACGGAGCATAGAAATTGCTGACGTGATATCCGAACGATCCATAATAAGGATGTTCCATTATCGCCATTAGTTGGATTGCGTTGTAGTGAAGATCGTGCACGCGCGGCAAAATGTTTTGCATAAATTCGCGATAAGAACCTACTCTTTCCACCTCCTGGGCCATTCCTATGTGTGCTTCGTAAATACGTAGAGCGCCTTTCCGGCTTGCGGCCTGCGGTAGTGAATTTTTCCATTCGTAGGGCGCAGGTGGATTCCAGTATTGTCCGGAAAAGTCGTGGCTTTGTGGGTCCTGAATCACGCGACGAATATATGCTGGAACACGATCCATCGGACCAATGCGTGAAGTCACATGTAGTTTTATTTTTCCAGCATGCACCAGCCGATGAGAATAAAACTCATCGGGCAGAAAAATACTCCAAATGCCGTATGAATCCCGTGATAGTAAATGCGAGTGGCGATTCCAATCGTTAAAATCGCCGAATACACTTAACTGCGTCGCTCCCGGCGCCCATTCCCGATACCATACGCCAGGTTTGCCTTTGAATTCCCCGCGATTGAATCCATAATAATGGTGTCCTTGACTTACCATTCCTGTAAGCCCGCCCGCGTCTTCGATACGCGAGAGCAGAAAATGATAATGCGCATAGCGGTCGCGTAACTGTTGGGCATGCGGCGCCAGCCATGGATCGACGCTAATTAGTCCGGTTCCATCTGGGGCTTTCTTTTCATCTATATTTTGATTGGTAGATATTTTAGTTCTACTTCCATTTTTTATTGTCATCCGCCCACGTCTCCTTGCTAGAAGTGCCGCCAAAGAATGTTAACATACAATCGCTATTGATGCCGCCGATATGCGCTTTGTTGCAGGCAAATATACATTAACCGCTATCGTTATTCACACATATGCGAACAACAGCAATTTGGGCAATTCTAATTGAGACTATGTCTCAATTGACTTAACTCGCACTTTTGCCCTAACATAGCGTGAATAGGTGGATAAAACTCCGTTTGCTCAGTAATTCTGATGACGGGAGATACTGCCGGATTTGTGTGAGGTTTACTTTCCATGCCTACTGATGAAGGCACAATAGAGTCTCTGGCTAACAGAGAATATAAATGGGGATTCATTACTAATATCGAATCTGATACCCTCCCCAAGGGTCTTAACGAAGACATTATCCGTGAGATTTCTCGCCGTAAAAATGAGCCGGTTTTTCTCTTGGACTGGCGGCTTAAAGCCTATCGGCACTGGCTCACTATGACCGAGCCTGCTTGGCCCAATATTAAACATCCTCCAATCGACTATCAGGATATGATTTATTATTCAGCCCCTAAGCCTAAAAAAAAGCTTGAGAGCCTGGATCAGGTCGATCCTGAATTAATCCAAACCTATAAAAAGCTTGGTATACCGCTGGAAGAACAGAAACTTCTCTCCGGCGTCGCGGTCGACGCGGTCTTTGACAGCGTTTCCGTGGCCACCACTTTCAAAGACAAACTCGCCGAAATGGGAGTGATTTTCTGCTCCTTTTCTGAAGCTGTTCAAAAACACACTGATCTTGTGCGCAAATACCTTGGAACCGTCGTTCCCTATTCCGACAATTTCTACGCCACACTGAACTCAGCCGTTTTTAGTGACGGCTCGTTCTGTTACGTTCCTAAAGGCGTTCGTTGTCCGATGGAATTGTCAACGTATTTTCGCATTAACGCCCGAGATACGGGCCAGTTTGAACGTACACTCATCATTGCTGACGAAGGTGCTTATGTAAGCTATCTCGAAGGCTGCACCGCGCCCATGCGCGATGAAAATCAGCTTCACGCGGCGGTCGTTGAACTCGTTGCTCTTCAGGGAGCGCAAATTAAATATTCCACTGTGCAAAACTGGTATCCCGGCGATAAACAAGGCAAAGGCGGCATCTATAACTTTGTTACCAAGCGTGGCAAATGCCTTGGTGCTGATTCGCGCATCAGTTGGACCCAGGTTGAAACCGGCTCGGCCATCACCTGGAAATATCCCAGCGTAGTTCTGCAGGGAGATCGCTCTATCGGCGAATTTTATTCTGTTGCACTGACTAACAATTATCAGCAGGCCGACACGGGAACCAAGATGATCCACATCGGCAAAAACACCCGCAGTACGGTAGTATCCAAAGGCATTTCCGCCGGCCACGGTCAGAACACATACCGAGGTCTGGTCAAAATGCTCAAGGCCGCCACCGGTTCGCGCAATTACACTCAGTGCGATTCGCTATTACTCGGTGACAAGTGCGGCGCTCATACGTTCCCTTATATTGAAGTTCACAACACTTCATCCAAGGCCGAGCACGAAGCATCTACTTCCAAAATCGGCGAGGATCAACTTTTTTACTGTAAACAGCGCGGTATCGCGCTGGAAGACGCCGTCAGCATGATTATCAACGGCTTCTGTAAAGAGGTGTTCAAGGAACTACCCATGGAATTCGCCGTCGAAGCCCAGAAACTTCTCGGCGTAAGTTTGGAAGGTTCCGTTGGTTAAACCCCGCTAAATACGAGGAAATAATACAAACAATGGCTTTATTGGAAATTAAAAATTTACGTGCGGCGGTCGGCGGCAGGGAAATTCTCAAGGGCATCAACATCAGCATCAATAGCGGCGAGGTTCATGCCATCATGGGTCCCAATGGCTCTGGAAAAAGCACGCTCGCCCAGGTGCTGGCCGGTCGCGAAACGTATGAAGTCACTGGCGGGCAGGTATCTTTTGATGGCAAAGACCTGCTGGAACTTTCAGCAGAAGAACGTGCCTGCGAAGGCCTGTTTATGGCTTTTCAATATCCTGTGGAGATTCCCGGCGTAACCACGAGTTATTTCCTCAAGGCGGCGATTAACGCTATCCGCAAATATCACAATCAATCGGAACTTGATGCCATGGATTTTCTCAAACTTATTAAGGAAAAATCCAAACTTTTGGAAATGGACCAGAGTTTTCTCAATCGTTCTGTTAATGAGGGGTTTTCCGGTGGGGAAAAAAAGCGCAATGAAATCCTCCAGATGGCCGTGCTTAATCCGCGCCTTGCGATTCTCGATGAAACCGATTCCGGCCTCGATATTGACGCCATGAAAATTGTTTCCAAAGGTGTCAATTCACTCCGCAGCCCCGACAGAGGCATTCTCGTAGTCACACACTATCAGCGTCTGCTCAATTACATCGTTCCAGACTTTGTTCATGTGCTGCGCGACGGCAAAATCATTAAATCCGGCGATAAAAATCTGGCAATGGAACTGGAGGCTCGCGGCTATGGCTGGCTGGAAAGTCCCGCCGTCGTTGCCTGACGCTGCCCGCCGGTGTTAACTTGCTGAATAAGAGAATGTGAAAATGATTCAAACCGCTGATTTGTCCAATAACCTTGAGTTTTTTGCTCAGCTTGCCACCGATACCCCGTCCTACGGAGCTGACTGGCTGGAATCTCTGCGCCGCGAAGCCCTGAGCGAATTCCTTCGTCTCGGTTTTCCCACCACTCATGATGAACAGTGGCGTCTAACCAACGTTGCTCCGATCCTGCGCACCGCTTTTGTTCGCCCCGGCCCGCGATCCGCCACGCGCCAACAATTGGCTCATCTAATTGGAACGGTGAGCCTTCGAGCCATTGATTCTCACGAACTGGTTTTTGTCAACGGCGAATTTTGGCCCGAATTTTCATCGACAAAAGGGTTGTCCATACATGTCGGTACGATCTCGGAAGCCATCCACCGGAATGATCAAACTTCGGAATTAATTGCGCGCAATCTCGGCCGTCAGACCGCCGCCGTCGTTGACGGTTTCGCAGCGCTCAATGTCGCCGGTTTCCGCGATGGGGCATTTATACACGTGCCGGATGAAACCATTATCACCCAACCGATACATCTGCTGTTTTTAACCATCAGCGGAGATGAACCCGTTATCGTACAGCCGCGAATACTGATCGTCGCCGGTCATGGCGTGCAGGCGACCTTTGTTCAAAGTTACGCTGGCGCCGGCGAAACAGCGAATCTGGCCAACGCAGCATGTGAACTGTGCATCGGCGCCAACGCCCGCATCGAAATGGTAAAACTCCAGCGCGAAACGCCGCAGGCTTTTCATGTTGCTCATGATCACGTTCGTCTTCGGCAGGGTGCCAACTTTCAGTCTTTGGTGATTAATATTGGCGGCGCTCTGGTTCGCAATGACCTTGCCGTAATCCTTGATGGACCGGGCGCTGAGGCAACGCTCAACGGTCTTACGCTGAGTACCGGGCGCCAGCATATAGACAATCACACTATGCTCGATCACGCTTGTGATCACTGCCCCAGCCACGAACTTTATAAATGCCTCCTGGGTGGAAGTTCCAGCGGCGTATTTAAAGGAAAAATTTTAGTTCGCCCCGGTGCTCAGAAAACCGATGCCAAACAAACCAGTAAATCTGTTTTGCTCTCAGATGAAGCCGTGATGAATTCCCAGCCCCAGCTTGAAATCTATGCCGATGATGTCAAATGTACCCACGGCTCGACTACCGGACCGCTGGATGACGAACAATTATTTTATCTGCGTTCGCGCGGCATCGAAGAAGCTCAAGCCCGTGCTTTGTTAACTTATGCCTTCGCACGGGACGTACTTTACCGCACCTGGCATCATGGTCTTCGTTCGTATTTGGAAACCCTGATCGTCGCAGAATTGCATCGTTTGCATCTGGATCAGGCAACGTGATCTATGAGAACCGCCTCGCTAAAACCTCGCCGGACTACGCGTAAACAGCCGCAGATGGTTTTCGATCCCACTGCCATCCGGACCGATTTTCCGCTGCTCCAGACGCAATCTCACGATCATCCGCTGGTGTATCTAGACAATGCCGCCACCAGTCAAAAACCGCAGGCAGTTATTGCCGCACTCACACGATATTACACGAATCAGAATGCCAACATCCATCGCGGCGTATATAAACTTAGCGTCGACGCCACCACTGCGTATGAATGCGTCCGTGAAAAAGTCGCGAATTTTATTGGCACCGGTCAGACACATGAAATTATTTTCGTTCGCGGCACTACTGAAGCTATCAACCTTGTTGCAGCAAGCTGGGGCGGACAAAATATCAAAGCCGGTGACCAAATTATTCTCTCAGAACTTGAGCATCATTCCAATATTGTGCCCTGGCAACTGCTTGCGCAGAGAACTGGCGCTAAAATTTGCGTTATTCCCATAACTGACGCCGGCGAATTACGCCTTGACGAGTATGAAAAATTACTCAACGACACCACTCGTCTCGTAGGCATAACCCATATTTCCAACGCACTGGGGACAATCAATCCTGTTAAGCAGATCACGGCTCTGGCGCACAAATATGGTGCCAAGGTTCTTGTCGATGGCGCCCAATCCGTGCCTCACATTCCAGTAAATGTCAAAGATATTGATTGCGATTTTTTTGCTTTTTCCGGCCACAAAATTTGTGGACCCACAGGCGTTGGCGTCCTTTGGGCGCGGCAGGAAATCCTTGAAGCCATGCCTCCCTATCAAGGGGGCGGCGACATGATCAGTTCCGTCACCTTTGAACAGTCCACATGGAACGCCGTGCCGTACAAATTTGAAGCCGGCACGCCCAATATCGCAGGCGTCATCGGCCTCGGAGCCGCCATTGATTACGTCACCGGTATAGGCATGGACAAAATCGTTGCGTATGAAAATGAACTGTTGGGCTATGCTCTGGAAAAAATCTCTGCCATTAAAGGCGTCCGGATCGTTGGTTCCGCCAAACAAAGAGCCGCGGTAATCTCATTCGTCATGGATGGCGTACATCCCCACGATATCGGCACGATTCTTGACGGCCAAGGCGTCGCTATCCGCACCGGTCATCATTGTTGCCAACCGGTTATGGACCGTCTGAATATCCCGGCCACTGCACGGGCTTCATTGGCATTCTATAACAATCGTGAAGACGTTGATCGGCTCTTGGATGCCATTAAAAAAGTACGGGAGATTTTTGGCTGATGTCGGACCACCGCGAACTATATCAGGAAACGATCCTTGACCATTCACGTTCGCCACGCAATAAACACGCCATGCCTGACGCGAATCACCACGCCGATGGGTACAACCGTTTGTGCGGCGATAAGCTGAGCTTGTATCTGAAAATCGAAAACGGCGTCATTGAGGATATCAGTTTCATCGGCGAAGGATGCGCTATTTCCACCGCTTCGGCTTCACTAATGACTGAAACACTCAAAGGTAAACGTCTTGAAGATGTATCGCCGCTATTTGAAAAATTTCATAATATGGTCGCAGGATCAGTGGAAAAGATTGATGATGAAGAAATGCTCGGTAAGCTTTTAGTTTTTTCCGGCGTGCGGGAATTTCCTGTCCGCGTCAAATGCGCCACGCTTGCCTGGCATACGCTTCAGGCAGCGTTAAAGGACAATTCAAAGACCGTGTCGACTGAATAGAGAACCCATTATGCCCATTGATTTAACTGAAATTGCCGCCGATCAGATCAGGAAAATTCTCAAAGATCAGGGGATGTCCGATCAATCTGTATTGCGCGTTGGTATTAAAGGTCGCAATACCGCCGGCTTTAATTACATTCTCGATTTGACTGAAGTACGCCACGAAGATGATGTTGTCGGCCAGTCGAATAACATTACCATTGTTTCCGATCCAATCAGTTATCCGAGCCTCGACGGAACCGAAATCGATTTCCGCGACGATTCATCCGGTCGGGGGTTTGTATTTAAAAATCCACACGCGGTCAAATTGCCCGTTCATCCACCCAGTACATCAGGTGCAGCGCCATCGACTGGTGTTCACGCAGCGCAGGGCGATGGCGCCACTGGCACAACCATCACCGACGCATTACAGAATAAAGCCCTGGAAGCAGCCATCGTCGAGAAATTACGCTCCATTTTCGATCCAGAAATTCCGGTTAATATTTATGATCTGGGGCTGATTTATCGTATTGATATTTCCAAAGATAAGGACGTCACCATTGATATGACATTAACCGCACCCGGTTGCCCGGTGGCCGGTTCGATGCCCCCATCAGTTCAGCAAGCTGTAGAAAGTGTGGAAGAGGTCAAATCAGCCAAAGTGAATTTGGTATGGGAACCGCCTTGGAGCAAAGATCGTATGTCTGAGGAAGCGGTGCTGCAATTGGGGTTATAGAAACGTCTTGTCCATAGGCAAATTTTTTTCTGGTTCGCGACCCTTGTTGTTTAACCTTGCACATTGGCCATGTCGGCGTTCAACTTTGCTGTTACCATTGAGATAAGTTTAAAACGAGGACATGGGATCCACCATGACTCAACCGCTCTTTATCATAGGCAATAAGCGATCAGGAACGTCACAACTCGTCCGACTACTTAATCTCCACCCGCACATTTATGTTTCTCATGAATCTGATATTGGCTGGATTCTTTATCAATACCACAATGGCCGTGGGTTTACCGCTCATGCATGGGATTCCGATCGTGGCATGCGCACCACGCTGGAATTGGCCGACAATCTCCTGCAAGCTGACAAAAGCCCCAAAGACAATTTTCTCGCGGTGCAGACATGCCTGATGAAAAAAGGAACGCCATGGCAATCGCCCCAGGAAAAGACAGACTTAAAGTGGATCGGTGACAAAAAGCCGTTTCAACACACCGATTCGGAATTGCTGGCATTTCTACTAAAACATTTTCCTGATGCCCATTTTCTTCACATTGTACGGCACCCTTTCCATGTGGTGGCGAGCTCTGATCGGTTTAATCAGACCACAAGCGGAGATTTCTGGCTGGGGCTTTCGCCCGCGCAAAAGTTGGAACGCTGGACGTTTCATGAGCAGCAGGTGATTAAACTTCGCGAGATGCTTCCTAAACGCTTGCATACTCTGCGCTACGAGGACCTATGCAGACGAACAAGGCGGGAATTATCCGGTGTTTTTTCGTTTCTTAAAGTAAACAATGACGCAAAAATTCTGCGTGAGGCAGCGTGCCAGACCATTCTGACAGCCACGCCGGTACCGCCGATACCTTGCTCTGATGAAACGCTGCGCGTGGCCGCGATATATGGTTATGATCTTCGGCATCCTCCGGGACGAATAAAAATTACGATGCAAACATGGTATTGGGGACTGGCGAAACGGTTAGGAGCCTGACTGGTGCATCCAAAGGTTTTCAAAGTTTTTGACGAAATTTGCCGTGAACATGCGGTTCAGGGCGCGGTGCTGGAGATCGGCGCTACGCCGGATGCTTCGACGTTACTGAATCTTCCGGCATTGGCTGGGGCAACAGAAAAAATCGGTATTAATAAAGCGGGAAGCAGCGAATTCAGTGGTTTTCGTATCCTTGAATGCAACGCCAATGAAATGGCCTGTTTTTCCAATGCCAGATTCGATGTTCTCCTCTGCAATGCCGTTCTGGAGCATGATCCGTTCTTTTGGAAAACACTTTCCGAAATTCGCCGGGTTGTCAGGAGCGGCGGCGTTGTCGCGATTGGTGCGCCGGGATACATGAAATTGCCTTTTGAGTCCAAGTTTCGCAGGCTGCTGTCAAAAATGCCGCGATTGCCGAGTAATTCCGATGGCTGGGCACTGCAACATTCCACACTGACATTGGGCGTTCATAATTTTCCGGGCGATTATTATCGCTTTAGTGAGCAGGCGTTTCGTGAAGTTATTTTTGAGGGAATGCATAATGTGGTTATTCACACGGTTTTAGTTCCCCCGCGCATCATAGGCGTAGGCATTCGGAGTTGATCCTTCCCGATTAATTTTGTTAGAGGCTCTAGCCGACAGAATTCGTGACTTGATTCAGCATAGTTACCCAATGACCGGCCCAATGGGCAATCGAATAATTTTCTATCACATGCCGACGACCGGCGTTTCCATACGATGAACGAAGACTTTCATCTTCGGTGAGCCGTCGAATGGCCAGACGCCACTCTTCTGGACCTGTTGCCCAATAACCATTAACACCATCAACAACGATTTGACGATTCACACCCACGGGGGTCGCAATTACCGGAAGACCGGCAGCCATGTACTGCAATAATTTAGCGCCGCATTTAGCGGCTTGGTAGGGATTATTTTCCAGCGGCATAATTCCCACGTCAATGTGCATGGAGATCGTGCGCTCCAGTGTTGGTGACCAATTTAAATAGCGCACCCAACGTGAGTCCTTCATGAATGAGGCGGGCCGATCTGAAATGACCACCAGTTCGAATTTCAATTCCTGCTGCAATTCGTGAAAAACTTTCGCCATGGGTGCCAGGGTGTGCTCTATCGACATTGAACTTCCAAGCCAGCCGATGCGCAATGGCCCATTTAATCGATGGTTTTCACGCACACTGTAACAATCGGTATCAACGGCTGTAGGAATGATGACGTGCTTGCGAGTAACGCTCGAAATGGCATCCGCAATGGATTGATTTCCACAGATGATAACATCGGCCCGACGACATAGTGCTTCAAAACCAGTGCGATCGCCACCGAGATAAATTGCATCATCGACGTCCAATATAAGTGGATTGGGTGCATTCAAAAATGGGCGCTTGCTTACAGGCAACTCACGACTAATCACAATTGGTTGATGTGGACCAAGTTTATGAAGCGCGGACGAAGCTTGCAGAGTACGCCATCCCCGCCGTAAACGATGTCCGGTGCGGCCGAACCACTTTGTCTTTGGCAAACTCGACTGACCTATTCCGGAATCAAAATGATGTATTCGTAGTCGCCAGCCGCTTTTCTCCAGGTGCGGAGCATAAGCCGCAATCCTCATCCTGGACGAAGGATGGTTGACGCCCAGAGAAAACGCCAGAACATTTTTCACGCTCTTTCGGTTCCTTTTTGCAGGCTAAAATAAAGGTCTTCAAGTTGCATAAAGCATTTGTCTTCACTGATTTCGGAAACTAACCGTTGTACGTTATTTCGCAAACGGTTTCGCAAGTCTGGATTGAGCAGCCGCTTTATCGTATTTGCCAACTCCACGGCATCCCACGGATTTTGCAGAACTATTCCATTTTCATCGGAATTTATGAGTTCCGCCGATCCGTCAAATCTGCTGGTGACCACTGCGCAGCCGGCATGGATTGCTTTGAGTGTAGATAAACTTCCCGCATCATGGTAAGTAGGATGCAGGAAAACATCTGCTGTGTGATAGTAAGGATCTATAGCCGGAACCCACCCCACAAGTTTACAGCATTTTCCCAGGCTGTGTTCATCGATGAATTTTTGAAACGTTTTATTCTGATTGTCCCCAGTAACCACAACAAGCAATTTGCTGCGCATATCTGTATCAAGCATGCTTAGTGAACGCAAAATCGTCATGATCCCCTTGAGATAAAAATTTGCCGCCGAAGCCAGCATAAGAACACGATCACCAGCATCTAGTGATTCCCGTAATACCCGCAAATCCGATTTCGTCGGTAAAAAAGATAGGGGAATGCCATTGCGAATCACTACGACGTTCTGGCGTCGCAATTGTTTAAAATCCCGAGCGGCAAGATTTGAACACGCCACGAGGGCGCGACAATGGCTGCTTTGACGAAATTGCAGGCGTACGTCGCGCCAGGAGCGAATCCGCCATAAATGACGAAATGCCAGAGTTTTCGGATAGGAACACAGTTGTCGCTTCCAGTTGTGTACCAATGAACCCATTAGGGGGTGAAAAATATCTGACGATTCAAGACACCCTGTGTCGTGAACCAAATCCGCGGAATAATCACTGACAAACTCGCGAAGGACACGAGCCCGGCGCCAGGAGTTTTTAGTATGTCTGCTTGGCGGCAGTGCCCGCAAATCGCACCCCTCCGGAGCCCCTGTATCAGCACGTTCGCAAATTATGCGGACCTTATGACCACGCCGAACGAGCCAGCGGGCATAGTTGTAAACCCACTCCGCCGCCCCACCATGATTCGGCTCATAGGTCCCTATTGCCAAAGCGATACGCAAAGATGCAGCGGCCATGCAATTACGTCTCCTGATTGAGCAATTGATTGCCTGCTTCGGCCACCTGTTGCCAGGAAACGTCCTGGATACACGGAGCGCTTACGTTGTGTGGAATGTTATAAATGCATTTCCAGTCGCAGCCGGCACAAGGAACCGTCTTATATATCACTGGAGCACGTTGGGTAAATTCAGCTGGATATGGAAAGTATCTGGATGGTATTCCACTTCCTCCGACGGCAAGTACGCGACAATCCAGCGAGACACCCAGGTGATATACACCGCTGTCATTGACCAGTATCAGCTTTGCATTAACCAATACGGCAGGTAAATCTTCAGTTGGAATTTTGCCACGAAGGTCTATCAGTTCCGGAGCATTTTTGTCGGGTTGTGGCCAAATCAACGGATAATTGTCTTTTTCTGTACCGATCATAACGACCTTAAGTTTGTGTCTAAGCGCTAATTCTCTGGTAGCCTGCAAAAAATTTTCCAGCGGCCATGATCGTTTGGCATCTGACGCCTTTGGACAAACCACCATGTATGCCGTTTCGGTAACAGGATTTTTTCTTTCAAAGCCGGCAATCAACCGCCACGGCTTGGAAGAAATTGGCATTCCCACGGCGGTCATAAACTCCGCATATCTTTCCAATTCGTGCATTCGTCTTGCCTCTTGATTGACAATCTGTGTATAAAAATGATCCCCGATTTTACGTTCCAACGACGTTATAAACGGAGCATGACCGGCACTTCCAATTCTCATTGGCGCGCCTGTTGCGCGAATCAGACAATCTTCAACCATCAATGTGCGGTTATATGTGGGTTGAATTGCTACAGCAAAACGACCCCTGATGTTCCGAATCACCGTTGCGCGGTATTTCAAATTACGTCTGCGCTCGAAGCGGCGTCGATCAATTCCTTCAATGTGATCTACCGGAAAATTCTGCCGGGCGAATTCAACCAATGCTGGCTGAACGTAAAGTACCGATCTCAATCCCTGCTTGTGCATATGCGCTGCCAGACGTTCAATGGCGTTTCCCGCAAGCAGCAAATCGCCCAGTCCATGCAGGCAGAAAATCGCTCCCTCTGTCCGCTTGCGCGGCTCCTGGAACTCCGCAAGCATGGCAACATCCACGGTTGCAAGTATCATTCCACGTACAAATCGGGTAAAAATTTTCCAGGTGTCGCGATAACTCCTCTTCATGCAAGACTCCGCCACTGATCCAAAAGACTTTGTTCCAGTGTATATTGCGGACGCCAGTCAAAATTCTGCATGAGTTCCGGATTTCCCACACTTCGCCACAGGCATTCTGGAGAAATTTCTGTTGAAATTGCTTTAATTTCAACTCTTGCCAAAGTCGCTATTTTCGCTGCAAGTTCGCCGACACTTACGGACTTGCCGGTGCATATATTGACGATTGGTGGAGGATCTGCAGCCATGCCCAGAATGACCAGCGCTCTGGCAACGTCACGGATATCGATCCAATCGCGTAGATAATTGGCGTTATCCACTCGTAAAGAGCCCTCACCAGCGCGAATCCGTTTCATTAATGCACCCGCAAATGCCCGCCCGTCCTGGCTTGGGCCTATCGGGTTGAAAAGTCGTGCGGTAATAATATCCAGGCCATCCGATATGAAGCGGGATGCAAGCTCGCTCTGTAGAACTTTAGCCCAACCATATTCCGAAAGCGGCTTGGGGGTATCCTGCTCTCGAGAGCCGGATTTCGGTGAATTGCCATATTCCGCAGCCGAACCAAGAAGAATTACTCGACATTGTGGAGTTTCCTTTTGCACAGCGCTAAGAACATTTAATGTGCTCCGGTGATAAAACTCCCGCATCGCGGATGGTGCGATATTTGATGGATGCCCAACGGCGTTAATTAAAATTACCGGTTGAATCTCTCCAAATAGTTCGCGCAAAACGCCGTCATTATCAACATCTACCGTTCGATGCACCTCGTTCATATCCGCTTGGTCTATTTTCAATTCGATTTCAGAATGGAAAACCTCCGTTACGTTATATTGTCGTGATTTTAATTCTCGACATGTTGTATGCCCAACAAATCCTGATGCTCCCAGCACCAGCCAATTACCTTCATATATGTTTTGTGGCGAACCGCTAAGCATTCTTTCGCCCGTATTGCGACGTCTTGGGCGGTGTAATAAAGCATTCCTTGTTTTTCAGAAAAACTTCCTGAGCCTCCAGGTAATCATCGCGCCGTCCAATATCGAGCCAGATTGCGTCGGCCTCATAACATGACACCTTGCACTTTTCCGCCAGAAGTCGGAGCACGAGATCGGGAAAATCGAAGTATTTTACAGGTGGTATGTAATCCAGAACTCGGCGATCATAAACATATATTCCCATGCTTACTGGATATATGTACCTTGGCTTTTCAATGTAATCGACAACCTCAGACTTATCTCCATTCAGTTTGAGTACGCCCAGATCAATTTGTATTTGCTTGCGATAGCCTGCGATCGTCAGCATCGCACCGTTATCCTTATGAAATGCCATTAATTTTTGATAATCCAATGTGGTTAACACGTCACCATTAGTAACCAGAAAAGTCTCAGGTAGATTCGGTACAAGGCGCAACGATCCGGCGGTTCCGGTTGGTTCTTCCTCGTCAACGCATTCTATTTCAATTTGTGAGGCAAGGGTCTTCTGGGCCCCAAGATATGAACGGATAAGCTCTCCCATGTGCCCGAGGGAAAGCGTAATACTTGTGCATCCGCTTGCGATAAGCCGGCGAATAATGATCTCCAGGATCGGAACATCCCCTACTGGCACCAGTGGCTTGGGAAGCGCAGCTGTATATGGCGCCAAACGCGTGCCGCGTCCGCCGGCGAGTATAACTGCCTTCATAACGCATACTCCGCTGGTCTAAGTAAATCGCGATTTTCGCGCATCCATTGGATAGTCTGTATAAGTCCCTCGCGTAACGATATCGTTGGTTTCCAGTGCAAAAGTTTGGCGGCTTTGGCGTTACAGCTTATCAGTTCCATTACTTCACTGGCTTTTGGCCGCACGCGCTGAATATCGCTGACAATGGCTGGTGAAACTTTAAGAATTTCAAAGATCATTTGCGCCAGATCGCCAACGCTCACGGCTTCGCCGCTTCCCAGGTTAATTGTTTCTCCAATAGTTCCATCTGCTTCACCCGCCTTGATGAATCCATCGACCGTATCTGTAATGAAAGTAAAATCTCGCACGGGATTCAGTGCGCCAAGTTTTACATGGTTGCCCGACAGTACCTGCATAATGATATTGGGAATAACCGCGCGGGCCGATTGCCGCGGACCATAAGTGTTGAAGGGTCGCACGATAACCGCCGGTAAATCGTAACTGCACACAAAACTTTCTATAACTTTGTCGGCTGCAATCTTGGACGCGGCATATGGTGATTGCGCATGAAGCGGATGCTCCTCATTCAACGGTGTATATTGCGCCGTTCCATATACTTCGCTGGTGGACGTGTGAACAAATCGCTTAATACCGTTTTTCAGCGCTGCTTGCGCAACATTTAACGTACCATCCACGTTGGTACGAATATAAGATGCAGGAGCATGATAGGAATATGGAACTGCGATTAACGCCGCCAGGTGAAACACCACATCACAGTTCTTGAGAACATCTAACGTCCAAAATGGATCTGTAATATCTCCCAGTATGACATTCAAATTCGGCGGCGTGAGATGATGGTGTTTTTCAAGCCAACCCCAGGTTCCTCTGGCGTTGTAATGAATCAGCGCTGTAACGTTACACCCTCGCGTAAGCAACGCTTCTACCAAATGACTGGCGATAAATCCTCCTGCTCCGGTTACAAAAGCGTTAGCCGTCAATCCGCCGCTCCTTTCCTAAAATTAGATGCCCCATTGCGGCGTTATTATATTCTCACTAGTAAACTTATAAACTGTTTCTGTGTTTTATAAATTAAACTTGGAGATGACAATAAGAAACTCCGGTCACGGGCTTTGCCGTGCCAGTCGATAATTGCGTTGAATATAAGTTAATTTGACAAACGAACACATGTTCGCTTTCACGTAAATTTGCACCGTTAGATGAGATCGTAATATTAAAATTGACCGATAATTATTAAATAAATTTTTTTATTGTCATGCATTGTTTTTCGCTATACAATCTTGCGAGTATTAAGGTTATGGGAGAGTGTATCTTCCTTATTGGCGAAAAATTCCCCTGAGAAAAATGGCATAGTGGGCGTGTTAGTAGAGGAGAAAAATGGGTAGTAAGAGAGCTCGGATTTCTTTCTTGATATCCTCTGCGGCCGTAGCAACTCTGGTTCTGAGCTGTCCTTCTACGGCAACAGCTACGGTGGTGACGTTCGCTCAATTCGATCAAAGCTCATCCGGCAATCCATTCTATTACGATGATGTCCCCAGCGCAGGAGACGCAGAACTGATTACATCCAATGGCGTTATCTCCAATGGTACTTATACCGTAATATCAATACCTGTAAGCTTCACATTTTTGGTACCCATGCCTGCTGATTTAACCGGCCCTCAACAGGCGACCTTAAAGCTCATTTCGAGCACCGAATCCAAAGTCTACGATCCCTGGTCCCCAACTTATGCCAGCGGTAGCTATTCCAGTCAACAGTTTTTGGGCAATGGTGCACTTGCGGATATTCTTACCGTGACCCGCGATACCGCGGCTGCCGAAGGAACTGGCAACAAAACCAACTTGCTGACTATGGACTATACCGGCCAAATTGCCGGGAAGATCAGTTCAGTAACGCCTCAATTGAGCGGTAATACCGTTTTGGGCAATACGGTCACTTATACTTCAGATTTTATGAACTTTGCCAATTCAACCCAGCAGGATTTCTCTTTAACTTTTAGTTCCTGGACCACACTAAATGGCGGCGGTGGACTGCAAGTCGATACAGAAGATCAATACTATGATTCAGCATACGCCGCTGGAGCAGCCACTTTTGACGTTCAAGCGACTGTTCCCGAACCCGGAACATTGAGTCTGGCAACCTTCGGTCTGGCGGGCATACTGCTTCGTCGCAAACAAAAAATAAAGAGCCCTCAATAATCTGAACCAAAACGACTACTGTTTATAAGCCTTGGGTCGCATTCATATGCGGCCTTTTTTATTTCACATCGCGTAAGTTCATACTTTAAACTACTGGAGGCTTTTCCATTACTTTTATAAGATCACAGCATGAATCATCTCGCCGGTGAAAAATCTCCTTACCTGCTCCAACACGTCAAAAATCCGATTGACTGGTATCCGTGGGGTACTGAAGCATTTGCCAAAGCAAAACGTGAAAATAAGCCCATTTTTCTTTCCGTCGGATATGCCGCCTGCCATTGGTGCCATGTAATGGAAAGGGAATCGTTTGTCGATCGGCAGATCGCGGACTTTCTCAACGGACATTTTGTGGCGATAAAGGTGGACCGGGAAGAACGTCCTGACGTTGACGCCATTTACATGGAGTTTGTAACAGCCACGACAGGCCGCGGCGGCTGGCCGATGACGGCGTTCTTAACTCCTGACCTGCAACCTTTTATGGGCGGTACTTATTTTCCGCCTGAAGATCGTGGCGGCATGCCCGGCCTGAAAAGCATTTTGATCCGTATCAATGAGTTATGGGTTAAGGAACGGGAAAAAATAACAAATTATGTTCAACAAATCAGAGAAGTCTTGTGGGAAAAACCTTTGGAAACGCCATTGGAAGATGCCGATTTATCTCCCGCGCCGTTGAATGCCGGTTACGAACCGCTCCGAGCGCATTTTGACTCGACTTTCGGTGGTTTCGGCTCTGAACCAAAATTTCCCTCGCCGACAACGCTGGATTTTCTTCTGCATTATTATCACCGCTCCGGTAAGCGTGAAGCCCTGGAAATGGTTCTCAAGACGCTCAAGGCCATGGCCAATGGCGGCATCTACGACCAATTGGGCGGTGGCTTTCATCGCTATTCAACCGACCGGCGATGGTTTTTGCCGCACTTTGAAAAAATGCTTTATGACCAGGCGCAATTAACGAACGTTTATCTTGACGCATGGCTGATCACACGCGACCCGTTTTTTACCGACATTGCCCGCGACGTTTTGGAATATGTCTTGCGCGAAATGACCGCTCCAGATGGAAACTTTTTTTGTGCCCAGGATGCCGACAGTGCTCTGGCCGACGACGCATCTGGAGAAAAACATGAGGGTGCTTTCTTTATCTGGAGTTTTCAGGAACTTGCCGCTGCGTTGACATCAGATGAATTGCAAACTTTTACCCACCATTATGGCGTTAAAGAAAAAGGCAACGTCGAACATGACCCCTTTAATGAATTTGCCGGTAAAAATGCGCTCTATATCGCAAATACAATCGATCAGACGGCCAAACAATTTGCCAAAAGCACCTATGAAGTAGCGGAATTAGTAAAAAGTGCCCGACATAAACTGCTGCGCATTCGCGGCCAAAGGCCCCATCCGCTCCTTGACGATAAATCGCTGGTTTCCTGGAATGGCCTGATGATTCGGACATTTGCCCGTGCAGGTCGCGTTCTTTCCGAACCCCGCTATCTGTTAGCCGCCACCAAAGCCGCGGAGTTTATCTATGCGAATCTCTATAACCCACAGACCACGACATTGCTGCGCCGATGGCGTGACGGCCAGGCCGCAATCACCGGTTTTCTTGATGACTATGCATTTTTAATTCAGGCTCTGTTGGATCTCTATGAATGCACATTAGAGATTCGCTGGCTTAAGTGGGCAGATCAACTGCAGGATGCTCAGGATAAATTATTCTGGGATTCACAGCGGAATGGGTATTATTTTACTCCGGCTGATGCTGCCAGTTCACTTCCCCGAACCAGAGATCGTGGTGACAACGTTGAACCCGCTGGTAACTCGGTTGCGGCCCTGAATTTATTGCGTTTCGGATATATACTCGACCAAAAAGACCGCATCCTGAAAGCTAAAAAGACGCTCAGTTCTTTTACGGAGCAATTCAACCACTCCCCCACCGCCTGGACGACGATGCTGACGGCGTTGAATTGGTATCTGAATAAACCCAGGCAAATCATTTTGGCTGGCAGTCCGTCGGCTCAATCGACTTTGGATATGCTGCATCATGTTTTCAATCTTTATATGCCAATCCAAGTGCTTCTTTGCGCCGATGGCGGAACGGGTCAAAATTTCCTGGGCCAATATGTGGAATTTATCAAAGCCATCAAAGTTATTGATGGCAAAACCACGGTATATGTTTGCCATGACTACACTTGTCAGACGCCGACTTCCGACCCGGCTGAACTATCCAAAATTCTGCAACAGGCTTAAAGCTCTAATCAAGAACTCTTCGAAGACATTCGACCATGGGACGCTGACGGAATAATTCCAGGCCGCGTTGTGCCTGGTTTTCGCGAAGCTCGGTATTTTTTAGATAATCCAAACATGTTTGTGTTATCTGTTCATACGCAACATCAGCGATCATGCCACTGAAAGGATTGGCTGGAGAATCTTCGGAAATCACGCAACATCCATTATTGAGCAGATACGAAACCCTTACCTGCTCCATGATTTTTGTCTGATAGTAGTGGACATTCAACACAATCTTGGCGCGGGCAATCCAAGCATCGCGTTGCGCGCCATAAAGACCATAAATGGTTTCCAAACGACAACGTTGCCGAAGTTCGTCAAATATCTTTTGGCGGCGCGCATTCATTGAGCCGTAAAATAGCACATCGACGTCCTGGGTGGCATGGGGAATGGCCCTTAACGCCTCGTGAAAGCCAATCGGCAGAAGTTTTAGATTGTTTAAACCCTTTCCCTTAAGAAAAGCGATGTTGTCCGGACTGAAATCCCAGATTTCACGTGCACGCTGAAGCACTGCCAGCCGAGTGGCGTTAAACCAGCCTTCCTTGTCAGAAAGTTGTTCCAATTGATAGATAATGCAATCATAGCCCTTTGGGATCGATTCAGCAGCAACCAGATGATATCCCAGCAGCACATTGACCGCTTGGGAATCCAACTCGTTAATCCTTAATGTCGAGGTCCGTCCAAGTGACGCAAATGAATAGTGCAGCAGCCGACCGATATCCCACAACGCCATGGAATGCGGATAGTTCGCCGGTTGCGCCAAGATCACGTTATAGCCGATCATTTTTCCACTGTTCTAAATAAAATGCAGATTCCATGTTAAAACGTGTTTCATAATCCAAGATTATTCCAACCACTTTTTTATCGCAAGCAAAGATTGCCATGCGAACGACTGAGCTTCACAACCTTCATCATTTGTTAATTTTTTTGCAGGCAAACCACTTATAATGATGATAGAATCAACGCACTTTTGGTGAGACATGAAAAGAAAATCGAATAAACACCGGGTGGTATTTCTCTTCGACGTGGACAATACGCTTCTGGATAACGATCACGTAGTCCGAGACCTTCAAGAGCATTTGGACCGGAAATTCGGCGTCGAATCGCGCAAGCGTTATTTTGAAATTTTTGAAGAATTGCGGAGCGAACTCGGATATGCGGACTATCTTGGCGCCTTACAGCGTTATCGTCTGGGAAATCCCACCGAGCCCAGGCTGTTGGAGATGTCATCTTTTCTGGTGGATTACCCTTTCGCCAACCGGCTTTATCCCAATTCACTCGACGCCGTAGCGCACTGTAAGCAATGGGGACCGGCGGTCGTATTATCCGATGGAGACGTGGTATTCCAGCCGCGCAAGGTGCAACGCTCCGGGATTTTCGAAGCTGTCGACGGCCACGTTTTGATTTACATTCACAAGGAGCAGATGCTCGACGACGTTGCCGCACGTTATCCAGCCGATCATTATGTGCTGATCGATGACAAAGTGCGGATTTTGGCCGCCGTTAAGGAGCGCTGGGGACCGCAGCTTACAACGGTATTCCCTCGTCAGGGCCATTATGCCCTGGATCAGAAAGCCGTTCGATCGTTTCCGCCACCGGATATCAAACTCGAGCGCATCGGCGATTTGACCCAATATGATCTGGTGGATTTAATTAAACCCTGATAACCGTTTGGAGAACAAGCGATGGTAGGCGGATATAACAAACCTTTGTACATTTTGCCGTTCGATCATCGTCATTCCTATGGCGCGGAAGTGTTCGGCTATCACGACCCGCTTACACCAGCACAGATTGAAGATATCGCCCAAAGCAAAGCCGTGATTTACGGAGGCTTTAAAGCGGCGCTTGAAGCCGGGGTATCCCGTCAATACGCGGGTATTCTCGTGGATGAAGAGTTCGGCGCCGCCATATTGGAAGACGCCTTTCATCATGGCTACATCATGGCGCTCTCCACGGAAAAAAGCGGTCAGCACGAATTCGACTTTGAATACGGCAACGATTTCGCCAAACATATTGAACGCTTCAATCCGACATTCGCTAAGGTCCTGGTTCGCTATAACCCGGACGGCGACGCAGAAATGAACAAAAGACAGGCCGACCGACTGAAAAAGCTTTCGCAATATCTCACCTCCACAAATCGGCACTTTATGTTTGAATTACTTGTTCCCGCTGAACCGCGACAGCTTGAACAACTCGGCGGTGACAAACAAAAATATGATCTTCAGTTGCGTCCGAAACTGATGGTTAAAGCAATTCAACAACTCCAGGACGCCGGGGTTGAACCGGATATATGGAAAATCGAGGGACTTGAAAGCCGCGACGATTGCCGCGTCATCGTCGATATCGCCCGCCGTGGAGGTCGAAATGATGTCGGATGTATTGTTCTGGGCAGAGGCGAAAGCGAAGCCAAGGTGATCCAATGGTTGAAAATCGCCGCCGGCGTACCGGGTTTTATTGGTTTTGCCGTCGGCCGGTCCAGCTTTTTACAATCCATTAAAGATTTGCGAGCGGGCAAAATTGACCGGGGAATTGCGGTCTCTCACGTGGCGGAAAAATACCGTGAATGGGTTGATGTCTTTCAGAATGCTCAGAGAAATGCTTCGTGACAAAATCAGATCAAGCAGCTTTAGACAATCATGCTGCGGCCGCTTTACCGCCGAAGTTTTCCATCCTTATTCCCGCGCACAACGAAGAAAAATTCATCGGTAAATGCCTGGAGTCTATTCACGCTGCTGCCAGAGCGTACCCGCACCAGGTCGAAATCATTGTGGCGTTAAATCGCTGTACCGACCGAACCTCAGAAATAGCCGCATCCCTTGGCGCTGTTATTGTCGAGCAGCCTGAAAAAAGCATTGCCAAAACGCGCAATGCCGCCGCACGCGCCTCGCGCGGAGACATCATTGTTACCATTGACGCCGATTCCGTCATGTCCCCGGATATGCTGGTTCAAATTGATCAGGCCATCACCAGCGGTAAATTTATTGGCGGCGGCGTGAGGATTATGCCGGACCGTTATTCCCTGGGAATTCTTTTTACGGCGATTGTTCTTATTCCCATTCTTTTATTTCATCGTTTTTCCGGAGGATTATTCTGGTGCCGGCGTGAAACTTTTGAAACTCTTGGCGGCTTTGACGAAACCATGGTTTCGGTCGAAGACATCGATTTTTCCCGCCGATTGCGTCTTTATGGAAAATCCCGCGGCCTGCGTTTTACCACGCTTTGGAAACCTTATATCGTTACATCGACGCGCAAGGCCGATTACTTTGGGGATTGGCATTTGCTGCGCAACCCCGGCCTGGTTGTGCGTCTTTTGAGCGGTCGCGACCGCACCGCTGCCGACCAATATTACTACGATGTTCGGCGCTGACGTATTGATTCCCCACTACTGCGGCGGAAGATATAGATTAGCTATATTTGCCTGCACCTGGTCCTGCGGAATTTTAGACAGATATTCTGCATAACCCTTTTTGCCATAAGCATTTTGCGCTTCGAGCAAAAGTGGAATTAAAGTATCCGTGTCGATTTTTGCCCTCTGCGAACGAGGCCATTTCTTTTCATAAAACGCATAAGGTAGAATGTAATCAAGTGCTTGTTGAATCCCTGCCCCGTCCTGAGTTTTAAAATGCCATAAGTCCACGCCGGCGCTACGCGCCAGATTCGCCAGGTCCGTCTGGGCGGTCAGGTTAAACAGACAATAACTCAACCCCTCATTGCGCACCTGTTCGAGTGGTTGCTCACCGTCGGGCTTAATTTGCCCGGGTATGCGTTTGGTCTGATCGTGCATAAAAATAGCTTTGGCTTCGTCTGTTTTGCCTAAATAAAGTAAAAGCGCTGCTTCCTGAACGTTAATCCATGTCCCGTGATTATTTTCTGCGCTGCGTTCGGCCTTGGCGTTGGGGCTGGTATCCAGCCATGAATCATAAGCCTCTAACCACGTATGCATTTGTTGTGCGTCCTGGTTGCTCCAACCCGGGGCGTCGTTTAACAATCCCAACGCGTCGACAAGCTGGTACATCCAGCGAAATTCAATAAGCCCTTCGCCGCGAATCGTATTATCCCCAAGCACTAACTGCGCCGCTTTCATGTTTGGATTCATCCGTGTTGCCGGGTCCAGAAACCAAACTCGCAATAATTCTCCCGCATGTTCGGAATACGCTGCATTTCCCGTAAACCAGTAAGCTAGTGCAAGTCTGTATATGGCGGGTATCACCTTCTGAAAGCGCGGTGAGTCTCCCTGATTGATCACGGCGTGGTCGTAATATCCGTCCCGGCGAATGTAAGGCAAGCCATTGGGTGTATTGGGGTTCGGCCAGTAATAGTCGGCATACGAAACATAATCGTGTTTATCGCCTGATGGGCCTGCCTTGGGTTTGTCCATCACTGAAAGAGGTTTTATGTCCAAATCCTGATTGGCCTGATCGATTAGCGACTGCAAAGCCGATTCCAGCGCCGGGTCTTTTTGTTCTAAACGGTTGCGGACATCAACCAATGCCTGCGGACTTATTGAAAACACCCGTGGCAACTCAACAGGCGTCTGGCTATCCCCCATTGCGGGTGTGAACGCGAAAAGAAGCGAAATCGCCAGCAATAGGATTAACCCGAGAAGAAATTTTTTGAGCATGTATATTCCTTAAACCATTAGCCCACCTATATAACGCCGAATAGGCAATCTTATTATTGTACTTTTAGCCTTTCTACTTTTAAATTATTACTCCAATCCGGTCCCTTGGACTCGCCCAGGCCTATTCGTATAATCTGCTCTGGTTTTTTTGTTAGAGGTTCTAGATGAAATTTATTGTCGAAGAAGTTAAGCCTGGATTCATCACACTCAACGCTCCGGGCACAAATTATCGCAACACATTCAAATGGGCCGGCACACAGATGCCCGAGGTCGGCAAAAAAATATTTGGAACTATTTACGCCGTGGCCCGAAAAATTGAAGAAGTCAGCGACGGCGGCAACTATGTGGAGCCCCTTTTTGGCCTGCCGCGTCGCATGCAGGGACTGGTATTGTCTCAGGACACGCTGAAAAACGAGTTATTGGTATTGGTTGGTTATCAGGTCCGCGTAACTGTTCCTGCAACCCAGAATGCTGGTGATTTTGCCGTCGGTTCGCGCGTCGGCTGGGATAACGCCGAACAACCGTCATTTATGGCTGAAGCATCCGACGCAATAACCACCGGCGCATAAATTCGTCGCGGTGCAGAATCAACCTGCCAATGCTAGAATATTGCCTGAACGCGGGCGTAACTCAATGGCAGAGTGCCAGCCTTCCAAGCTGGCTGTTGTGGGTTCGAGTCCCATCGCCCGCTTTAAATTGACACTTCTGTACTGCAGTTTTTTGACAGAATTGTGAAATAACCTAGAATTCATTTTTCGCATCTTCGCATTACTTCGCGTCGAAGATCGCCCGGATCCACTAAAAAATGGAAATCGGTGTGGCAATTTACCAGGAACATACTCCAAGTTTTGCAGACAAGTTAGCCACACGGCAATCTGCCGTTCTGAACTCTCCTTCCAACCTTTTTTTCGGCGGCCGATTTGACCGTGTGTGTGACTGGTGGGTCATAGCGTTGCTTATTATGGCAGTGTCTTGGCGGCTTATCGCATTTTTCCTGCGCATGCCAATGTGGGGCGATGAAGCCATGCTCGATCTGAACATTATGAATCGCAGCCTCTCCCAAATGCTTCGCCCGTTGGATTACGGCCAGGTGGCGCCGCCGTTGTTTCTAATTGGCGAATGGTTGATGCAGCATATCTTCGGTTCTTCGGAATTTGCCGTACGGCTCTTGCCGCTGGCGGCTGGACTCGCGGCAGTGGTCATCTTTTGGCAATGGAGCCGGATGCTTCTCGGTTCATTAGGAACGTTAATCGCCGTAGGTTTTTTTGCTCTGGGTTATTACCTGGTGCGGCACAGTGTCGAGATGAAGCCTTATTCAATGGACCAATTCGCCTCGTTGTGCCTTTATTTTCTTGGTACGGCATGGCTGATTAAACCCAAACCGTTTTATCTACTCGCAGCCGCGGTTTTGATGCCGATTTTGTTCGGACTCTCTTATCCTGTGGTCTTTGTCGCCGGCGGTTTATGCCTGGCCGTGGTGGTGGAATTATTAAAAAACCGCTCCATTGCTAACTGGTTTGCATGGTTCATTTATACCGTCGCCACACTGATTAGTTTTCTGGCCGTGCTGAAAATTGCCGGCGAAGGCCAATATCAACAAACCGCACCGGCCATGCTGGCGTACTGGCAGGACTCTTTCCCGCCTCATAATCCATTCAGGTTTGTGATCTGGCTTATAAACATCCATACGGGCAACATGTTTGCCTATCCTGTGGGCGGTAGAAACGGCGGCAGCACTGCGACTTTTCTTTTATTCCTGGTGGGTTTGGCGGTTTTTTACCAACGCAAAAGAAAATTCCTGGTTTTATTGCTTGCACCTTTTGCTCTTACTTTTATTGCCGCTGTAATGCAGCGTTATCCCTATGGAGGAAGCGACCGCGTAGCTCAACATCTTGCTCCAGTGATCTGCCTTTTGGCCGGTGCAGGCGTTGCCTCTCTGGTGGAATGGTTTGTGCAGCGAAAAGACTGGATCAGTGCAACGCCCTATGTTGCCGGTATTCTGTTCATGATTGTGGGAATAATTGGCATAACCAAAGACATTATTCACCCATATAAAACGCCTGCGGACCAGAAAGCCCGGCAGATTGTCGAAAATGTTTTATCGTTGCAACGCGGCGGCAGTGGCGTTGCAGTGCTTCAGCGGCAATCCGCTGTTCCGGTCAACTTTCAGCTTTATTTGCGCTGGTCTGGAAATGGAATCATTTGGAATGCTCTGGCCGATCAGACTTGGACGTACATGCCAACCCCGCACTGGGTCGAATTGAATTTCGATTCAAACTTAAGCGGTAACGCGCTTTTGCCTCAGTCAAATAACGCTCAGGACATATGGCAAGTTACCGGCCAGGATACATGGTACGTGCAAATCGGGCCACAGCAGTACGGCCCTACGTTTTGCCAGGCGGTTTATTTGACCAAAGGCTTAGCGGCTTCAAATTCAGCCGCAACAACGACAAATGAGCCTTCGCTACAGCCTCAATAAAAATATAAAGCAGTAGACAATTCCGTCGCGGCAACCGTCACGCAGCCACAAACGAAACCGCCCATTGCACTTCCCGACTTACCGGAGATTCAATTGTCACCCGCGTCCAGAAGCCGGCTTCCGCGTGCGAAATTTTTACGCCCGCTGCCGTATCCGCCGATGAAACAACGACTGAAGCAACTGGCGCGCTGGCCTGACCGTTTTTCGTTAAAACTACTAACTCGGGCGCCGGTTGTGAAATGCGCAATTCATAAGCCGATCCGCCTACTACTTTGCTGGTTCCGCTGAGCGTGTTAGTTTCCGGATTCCATTGTTCACTCACCAGGTCGACCGCCCCCTGTGTGACGTGACGGGACGTGCTGATCAGTTGCGGATTCTTTGTCCGTGGCCTAATCGCCATTACCAGACACGTTCGCCCCGGCAGATCAAATGTCCAGCTATTTAAACCGCTGATCGGTTTATTGCCCCAGAAATCAAAAGCGTCATAGACTGCGTTAGGGTCCAACCCCGCCGCTGCTGGATCAACTTGTGCCGTCCAGTGTCCGCTGCTCCAGTTGAACAAACCCAGAACGTAATGGACCTCATCGTCGACTTTATAAGTTAACATCCAAATCCGCGCCGGATCATTATCAAACAGGTCCACTGGGCGGACCGTTTTGAATTGATGCGAAGGCATCATGCAGCGCAGTGCGTCGATGCGTTCCTGCGTGTATTCCAGCATCCAGTCACTGGTAGTGTGATGGGCGCTAAGCAACGTCACCCATGAGCCATAACACAAAAACTCGTTCATCGGAACCGAAAGTCGGGCGTAAATCGGATCAGGATCGTTCCACCATACGCGCCCGTTAAGAAAATACAGATGCGAACCGGCGTGTGTTCCATGCTGAATATTGGCCCATTTGGATGTGTTGTCCGGCCCGATGCGCATCGCGTCGACCAACCCCAGCTCCATGCCCAGCGAACGCTCATTTTGAGGCAAACAACACCCGAGGATAAATGTATCTGGTCCGGCGGCCTCACGAATTGTCTTAAGTCCCAGCCGTGCCGCCTGCATATTGGACATGGTTTTGTCCTTGAATACCGCGTCGCCGAAGTTGTCCTCGTAATAAGCTTGATTCGCAATTTGATGAGAATAATCCTGCAGACATGCCAACCCTGTATATTGGCCGTCGATTTTCAGATAACCATACCCCCACTTATTCATCGCCTGACTGATAAACCCTGCGACATAATCCCGTGCTTTACTGTACGTCATGTCCAGGCATGTGCCGCCCCAATAAGTGTCATATACCGAACCATCTTCCCGGCGAACCACCAGGTCCAGCTTGTCTGCGAATATTGGATCCTGATAATCAATCGCGAACGGCAGCATCCATATTCCCGGCAGCAGTCCCAGCGCCGCGATCTTATCCGCCACCGGTTTCATGCCCGCCGCATACGGCCCTTTGGGATTCACATGATAAAAATCCATCGCCGGCCAGCCGTTGCGCTTCTGGCCGTTTTGCCAGTGATCGTCAATTTGCACAAAACTGAACCCAAACGGGGCAAAATTTTTGGCGGCATATTCAGCGATTTGCTGCAGATGTTCCGGATCGGAAGCGGCGCCATGTTTATCCGAATACCACGTGCAATATCCCGGAGCATGTGGCTTAAGTTTGACCCCGTTAATCAAGGCAAACTGATCTGCCCAGGTTTCCAGGCCATCGCGTACATCGTCAAACCAGCCGATCGCCCACCAGTCCCCGCCGAATTCATCCAATGTAGGCGGAATCGCACTGCCGTAATCGTTACGCAATTTTAGTACAATTTTGCCGCCTTCCACTCTTGGAAATATCACGCCGCTGGCGGCGTCTATTCTGATCAGACCCGCCACTACGCCGCTTCGTGAGACTGGATCGGCGACTGTTGTTACCACGTGTTGGCCCGGATTGTTCGCCGGATCATAAAGTCCGCCTGCCCCTAGTCCTTTGGTCGACGCCTCAAGACTTAATTTCGCCTCAAATACGCTCACCCGATGTCCCGGCATGATCACGTCGGAGTTGCGCGGATCGCGGCGAATAAAAACAAACGGAACATCCTGGGCAATAACAATCCAGTTTTCTCCCGGCGAAATTTTCAACACTTTTCCCGGACCAAATGGCGAATCCGCGCCCAGATCAACGATGCTGCACGACCCTGCTCCGGGCTGCATAAACAACCCCGATGCGAATGGACTTAAATCGGCAGCCAATGTCAGCATGCCCGTGGTCGTATCCATGCCGGCAAATACTTTGCCGTTGCTGATGATGCTCACCGGTGAATCAGTCTGTGCGTAAAGTTTGGCAGGAATGCTCGCCGCCCCCGCCGATACCAGCAAGGTTCCTACAAATTCGCGACGTGTGAACATAGTAAGAGCCTCTAACAACATAAGCCGGGAGCCGCGTTGGGCCGCAAATGGCCCAGATGCAAGGCGGAGGCCCGAAGCCGTATCCGAAGGATGATACAACGAGGGCCGACAACGCCGCAGATGGGCCATTTGCGACCCAACCCTTCGGGACGCGGTGCCTTTCGGCCCCATACGGCGTCGCTTCTCCTCGCTGTATTGTATTCTAATACTTGCATCGTCGAAGCTCCTTGTCTGGGACCCAAATGCCCAGCGTCGCGGCCCCGCCTTATGTTGTTAAAGGCTCTAACCCTCCTCGTGGACCGCCATTTAAATAAAACTTACCATTCATCATCTGCCGCTGCCAGTGATTTAATGGCGTTATTCCAGTAACATAACGTCATGACCACCGGGCTATTACAAAATCAAACCTGGGACGTCGGCCGCACTGCCGGTCTATGTTCTGCTTGCTCAATGACCCTTACACCAGGCACGACGTGTTGGGCTGCTTTGGTGGAATTACCTAAATCCGGCGGCAGTGCTAATACCGCCGACGCCAACAAGGATAAACCCATCAGCCCCTGGCAACGCCTCGACTTCTGCCAGGCCTGCTGGTCTGCCGGCAAACGCCCCGCGCCGCCATTGGATATGTTTTCATTTTGGAAAACCATCACGCCCGAGCCGGAGAAAAAACGCCGGATTTTTGTTGACGATTCCGTACTCATGGATCTGTTTAATCGTCTCGTCGATCGCACCGATATGACGGACATCCGTTTTCGTTTTGTTCTGGCGCTCCTGCTGATGCGCAAAAAATTACTTAAATACGAGGGAATTGAAACACTGCCGACCGATATGGCCGAACGCTTTAAAGAATTAACTCCTCAGCCGGAACTCTGGAAAATGTTTCCCCGCCAGAGCGATTTTTCTGTTATGGTTGTCAATCCTCACCTGACTCCTGAGCAGATCAGTCAGGTATCTGAGCAGCTTTCTACAATCCTTGCCGAAGAAGTTTAATGTCACTGTTTGCTTGATAGCGCCGGGAAAATCTTGGAATTAAGCCAACAATCAACATCTGGAAACGCAACGCTTCCCACGGACCCATTGCATCTGGGCAGGAAGATTATTCCTGGACTCGATGGCCTTCGCGGCGTGGCGATCCTCCTGGTCTTAATTATTCATTACGCCAGTTTTTGGCCGCGGGATTCACAGTTTTCCATGTATCTTTATCGCACGCTGGGAATTTGTACCACTGGCGTGCAGCTATTCTTTGTACTCTCAGGATTTCTGATTACAGGCATTCTGCTGGATTCCAAAGAAACAACGCTGCATTATTTTCGAAACTTTTACATGCGGCGTTTCCTGAGGATTTTTCCACTCTATTATGCCGCCGTAGCCATCTTCAGCATTTATGCGCTGGCGCTGGCATTTGGGGCGGTTCGTCCCGGACAGATGCTGGGATTCGAAAACAACGCTGCTTTGAATCCACACGAATACCTTTCATACCTGCCATGGCTTTTGACCTATACATCGAATTTCTGGTCCATGATCCACAACGAATTGATGCATGTTGTAGGGCCTTATTGGACCCTGGCCATCGAAGAGCAGTTTTATCTGGTTTGGCCTTTATTAGTCTTTTTCCTGCCCCGCAAGGCTGTGCTTTGGACGAGCATTGGTTTGGTGTTGGTCTCTGCGCTATGGTGGTGCCTCGCCGCAACTACTGCGATGGGCTACACCACGATTTACGTTGCCACTCCGGCTCAGGTAAACGCACTTGGCGCCGGGGCAATGCTTGCCGTCATGATGCGCGACCCAAAGATGCGATATTTGATGGCGAAGCTTTCATTACCTATACTGGCGATCTCTGGAGTTATTATCGTTTTTGCCTTGGCATCGATTTGGACATCTAACTTCGATTGGTTTTCAGTGCACCCTGCGGTAACCCTGATTAAGACCACTGCTGGAAGCACCATCGAAATTCCGGGATTCTCGAGCGGCACGGTAAACGCTTTGTTATGGACTGTGATTGCGCTGTTTTACGCCGCTTTGCTGAGTTGTGTCCTTTTTTCGGGAGAAAAACGCGGCTTTCTGGGACAAGTGATGTCCTCCGGGATTATGACGTGGTTCGGCCGTTATAGTTATGGCATATACATCTTACATGTCGCGGTAATGTTTACTGTTTCGGACCTGATCAGCTTCGTCGGGCGTTTGACGCGGTTGTCGGGAACGACCGGTTTGCCATCGGTGCGTGTGCTGGTTTCGTTGATTTTGACCTGTGGGTTGGCATATTTGAGTTACCATCTGTTTGAGAAACGGTTTCTGGCGCTCAAACGCTTTTTCCCGGATTGAAAATTTTGTGTTTTTTATCTCTTTCGTCGTGCCGTAGTCTCGTTGTGGTAAAGAATATTCCCGTCACCGCACCTGAGCACCGAACAGATTAGTCAGGTCTCCGAACAACTCTCCACCATTCTCGCCGAAGAAATTTAATGTAGCTCAGGCTCTCCAGCCTGAGCATTGTAGTAAATGGGCATGCTCCGCATGCCGTGGTTTCCGAAGTTTTATTTTTGCCTTTGTACTTTTAATTTTTACTTCGTTGTCTCGTCGTGCCGTTGTGTCGTTGTGGTGAAAAATATTCTCTGTTACTTCACCTGCGCCAGTAGCTCCACTTCCACCGCCGCATTCAGCGGCAGCGCCGCCACGCCGATCGTCGTTCGCGCATGCCGCCCGATCTCGCCGCAAACCGCCGCCAATAGATCGCTTGCCCCATTGGCCACCAGCGAATGCTGCTCAAACGCCGGATCGCACTGTACAAACACCCCCACCCGCACAATCCGCACTAGCCTGTCCCAATGACCGTCGATCACATCCTTTAGCACCGCCAAAGCATTAACGGCGGCAAGCTTCGCCGCTTCCTTCGCCTGCTCTACGCTCACGGGGTTTGGAACCTTGCCCAGGTAGACGACTTTCCCTTCGCGGCTCGGCAACTGCCCGCTGATAAAAACCAGTTGTCCGGTATTGACCGCAGTGACATAAGAAGCCACGGGCTTGGGCGCCGGCGGCAGAACCAGTCCCATCTTCTGTAAATTCTCTTCAATCGAATTCATAAAAAAACCTATAAATTGTAGAGCAGCCTCTCCAGGCTGCTCTATAGGAGAATAGGCTGGAGAGCCCTGTTCTACAATGCTCGGGCCAAAAGCCTAAGCTACTAATGCATTCTTCTCAATCATTTAAAAATCTAGCTCAGACTCCCCAGCATGAGCATGTGACCGTAAGATTCACAGTTAATAAACGGTGGGTCCGCATGCTCACTAAACGCATTCGTCGACAATGCTGCATAAAGCAAAAATCTGTTTGACAAAACAAAAATATTAGCTATTATGATAATTGAAATATACCTATCCAAAAGGGCGATGGAGTTCGCCCTAACCGCCCCATGTCCATGGGGCTGATAACTCCTATCGGGCTTTACCCAATGGAAATATGTCAGCGCATTCGTGCTGGATTTCCTGCCCGTAGGGTTTTCAGTCGTAGCATTCCGGATAAGCAACTCGCGGATATTCTTCTCCGCGGATTCGCTTCTCTTAGGATGCTGAACATGGCGTGGCAACGTGCGAATTCTGATTCTCTCCGATATTCACGCCAATATTTGGGCGCTTCAGGCCGTGGAAAAAGACGCCGGTCCCGTTGATTATGTCCTTTGCGCGGGTGATTGTGTAACTTACGGCACTCGCCCCGGCGAAACTGTTCAATGGCTTCAATCGCATCGCGCTATTGTCGTCAGAGGAAATCACGATCACGCAGCAGCCTTTAATCAGCACCCGCACGCCGCACCACAAAAAGCTCATTTGGCTCTGACCCTCAGAGATTGGACGCGATCTAAACTCCATGATGCTCAATTAAGCTGGCTCTCTCGGCTGCCGCTGGAACTAACCTGGGAAATTAACGGCGTCCGCTTTGTGCTGGTCCACGCCACACCGGTGGATCCTCTTTACGATTACCGAATTACCCCTAAGGCCTCTGATGATTTGCTTGAGGAGGCTGGAATGATGACCGTTTGTGGCGAAGTGCTTGTGGTAGGCCATACGCATCTACCGTATCAAAGACGATTTTGGCAGATAAAAATGGTCAATCCAGGATCCATCGGACAACCGCTGGATAACGATCCGCGCGCTGCATATGCCATCTGGGATAACGGGCAAATAACATTGAGGCGAACAGCCTATCCGCAAACAGAACTGATTCGATCGCTTGATGAACTATCTCTCTCGGAAGATTTATACGTAAGCCTCAGAAAATCATTTGAACTTGGTCGGTTGTTTTAATCTTTAAAGGAGATTTGATCATGTCCGGAAAAATTTCTCGAGTGCACGCCATGGAAATTCTGGATTCGCGCGGCAACCCTACCCTTCGTGCTTTCGTGGAGTTGGATAACGGGATACACGCTTCAGCATCCGTTCCATCCGGCGCTTCGACTGGAATAAGCGAAGCGCTTGAACTTCGTGACGAAGATATGGCCCGATATGAGGGAAAAGGAGTTCTCAACGCGGTTCAGAACGTCAATGCGCGCATTGGGCCGCGCTTGATAGGAATGAATCCAATTGAACAAAAGAAAATTGACCACCTCATGATTGAATTAGACGGCACGGCGAACAAATCCAAACTCGGCGCCAACGCCATTCTAGGCGTCTCTATGGCCGTCGCACGCGCAGCGGCAATGAACGTTGGCCAGCCGTTGTATCGTTATTTAGGAGCTGAAAGGTCAGCCTTGCTTCCGATCCCTATGATTAACATTATCAACGGCGGAAAGCATGCTGATAACAACCTCGACTTCCAGGAATTTATGGTGATTCCAATTGGCGCCAAGACCTTTTCCGAAGCAATTGAATTCGGCGTGGAAACATTTTGGGCTTTATGGAGAACTCTCGCCAAATATGGATATTCCACCGACGTCGGCGATGAAGGAGGGTTTGCGCCAGACCTTAAAAACAATGAACATGCGTGTCAATTACTCGTAGAAGCCATCTCCGCGGCAGGATTTATCCCCGGTAACGAGGTGGCGATTGGGCTTGACCCAGCGGCAACCTCCTTTTTTGATGGAGAATGTTATAACCTGAAGCGATCGGGACAGGGACGCCGCACTTCAGAGGAAATGATCGCGTTGTATTCCATGTGGATAGATAAGTATCCGATTATTTCCATTGAAGATGGTTTTGCCGAAAATGACTGGGAAGGTTTTGCCCAATGTACCGCATCATTGGGAAAGGCTACCCAGATTGTCGGTGATGATCTTTATGTAACCAATACGGACTTCATTCGTCGTGGTATCGAACTGAAAGCAACAAATGCGGTACTCATTAAACTCAATCAGATCGGCACCTTAACGGAAACAATCGATGCCATTAGTCTGTGTCAGCAAACGGGATGGAATTACATTATTTCGCATCGATCAGGTGAAACCGAAGATACTTTTATCGCTGATTTCGCTGTGGCCATGCGTAGTGGACAGATTAAAACCGGTTCGGTATGCAGGGGAGAACGTGTTTCCAAATACAACCGCCTGCTTGAAATTCAGGCTGAGCTTGGCAAGCAAGCGGTATTTCCCACTCAACTCTCAAACCGCTGAATACGTTGATGCTCTGGTGGTTAATCTTGGAGGAAGACAGAGCGTTCGTGGTGGCAAAATATAAGGGGCAGCACAAAGGCGGCGATGATGTCACGCAAAGATGAGATCGATCCCGAAACCCGCCGCGAAAATGCCATGCGGCCAAGCCAGTATCTTGGCTACGATCATCATCGTTTGGCCCTGTATTTTATCGGACGTGAAGCGCTTGAACCTGCAGAAATCGAATTTAAACGCGCCGTTTGGCTCAACCCTTATCAGAATTTATTCCGCTATAACCTGGCGAAATGCCTGTGCATGAGGAAAAAGTTCACGGAAGCGCGGCAGGTGCTTGGCGAATTATTGCAATTATGGCCCGATGATAAACGAGCGCAAGATTTGTTATTTGAACTCAAAAACAAAGTCTGAATCCACTAGGTTTACAGTGGATTCCATCGAGCAATCGGAGTTACACATGACGTTTCACGAGGCACGTGCTGACGGTGAATATTCCGCTCAAGGCAATAAATACCCCGGGGGTTTGGCCGCTGTTGCCGTTATCCACGAAATCTTTGGAAATATTAAACCACGTGACTTCTCGGTAGTGTTTTGGGACGGTTCGGTCTGGGAGGCGGAAACCCATCAGGCCAGATTCCGGCTGATTTTTCGAGCGCCCGAAGTAGTCAGGTCCATGTTCTTGCAGCCCAGTTCTCTCACATTCGGCGAGGCCTACGTTTTTGGAGACTTTGATGTAGATGGCTCTTTGCGAGAAGTCTTCCCTTTGGCGGACCGGCTTTTCGAATGGAAACCTGAGGTTTTACAACGCGTACGACTGGCGAGATTATTGCTTGCGATTCCAAGTTCTTCCAATCGTACGATACCTGGACGAGTGTGGAAACCCGAGAGTCTGTTCTTAGGCCGGCGGTCTCGCCATCGTACTCAGCAGGCAATTGCCTTCCATTACGATCTGCCAGTGGAGTTCTGGCGCCTTTGGCTCGATCCGCGGATGGTGTACAGTTGTGCTTATTTTCAAACACTTCAAACATCATTACAAGAGGCGCAAGAGCGGAAGCTCGACTACATCTGCAGAAAGCTGGAACTCCAACCGGGAGATCGCCTTCTTGATATGGGCTGTGGATGGGGAAGTCTCATTGAGTATGCCGCGCAGCATTACGACATTGTTGCCCATGGCGTAACTTTAAGTGAGCAGCAGGCCAAGTTCGCTGCAATGCGCCTCCGGGAAGCAGGTCTGAGCGACCGGGTAAAAGTCGAGGTCATGAACTTCCTGGATGTGGACGGGGTCTATGACAAAATTGCCAGTGTGGGCTCGGTGGAACACGTCCCGGAAGCGGCTCTATCAAGCTATTTTTGCAGAGCTTTCCATCTCCTGCGTCCCGGCGGGTTGTTCCTGAATCACGGAATCACCCGGTTTCCAACGCTTCCCATTGAATCGGGGACATCTTTTCTCGATCGTTACGTTTTTCCCGATTACCATTTAGCGACAATTGCCGAAACAATTGAGCAGGCGGAGGTGGCCGGCTTTGATATTCTGGATGTTGAAAATCTTCGCGAACATTACGCCCTGACGCTGCAGTATTGGTACGACCGATTGCGGGCAAACCGTGAGCAAATAACCACAATCATAGGTATAGAAGGATATCGTGTTTTTGAGCTTTGTTTATTGGGTAGCGAACACGAATTCCGCCGTGGCCTCATGGGGCTGCATCAAACGCTATTGAGAAAACCTTCAAACGAATATTCTAGGGCACCGGTGACCCGTGAGCATTGGTATACGAAAACTTGAACTGGAATTCGAACTTTCAGCTCGCCTGTGGTGTAATTTGGCAAGCAATATCTTGCATAAATGCTTCCGTTAGAGTAGTTATTTGTAAAAGGCAATGGAGTTTGCCTTCCCACAACGGGAAAACCGCCTTCAGGCTGATGACTCCTACTGAGCCTGTGTGGTATCAGTAGGATTTTTTATGTTCTTATATCTTCTCGTCGCCATCGGCAGCGCCTTGGGAGGCGTTTCTCGTTTCTGGTTTTCCGGTCTCATCGCCAATCGCTTCGGTCAGTCGTTTCCTTGGGGCACGCTTTTTGTTAATGTCACAGGCTCATTTATCATCGGTCTATTTGCAACTCTGACGGCTCCGGAGGGAAGGTGGCTGGTTGGTCCGTCGGGACGCAATTTTTTTATGACTGGTTTCTGCGGTGGTTACACCACATTTTCTTCATTTAGCCTGCAAACCCTTAGCTTGGCTCAAGATGAGGAATGGCTTTACGCCGGTGGCAATGCCGTGTTGAATTTGGTGCTGTGTCTCCTGGCCGTCTGGCTGGGATACGTGATGGCGAAGATTATCAACCCAATGAAAGGAGCCTAATCTTGCATCTACCTCACGATGCCGTGTTGTTGCGGATCTTCATTGGTGAAAGCGATCGCTGGCACAGCAAACCGCTTTATGAAGCCATTGTTTTAAAAGCCCGCGAAATGCATCTGGCCGGCGCGACGGTATTGCGTGGTCCAATGGGTTTTGGAAAATCCAGCCGTCTGCATACGGCAAAAATTCTTCGGCTTTCCTATGATTTGCCGTTGGTTATTGAAATTGTAGACGCCGAGGAAAAGATCAACTCCTTTTTGCCGCTGCTCGATGAAATGATGGATGGGAAAGGTGGACTGGTCACACTCGAAAAAGTCCGGGTCATCGATTATCGCGGCGACGCAAATAACGCAATAGGCGCGCCAAAACCATAAAAGGCTCATGATTCAGATGTTGATGGTCAACTTGGCCGCTTGATATGGATCGTTCCGTTCTCAAAACATACGTCAGGGATAAACAGGCGGTGGCACGCTATGTCCGAGCCATTGAACACCACCTCAAGCAGCTTGACGCCCAAGATGATGCCGCTGTCTGCCATGAACTGATGGTGAAACTGGCTGAAGATCGCTTTACTCTGGCGGTTGTCGGTCAGTTCAAGCGAGGCAAAAGCTCGATACTCAATGCCATAATCGGGCGGGAAATTTTGCCGACCGGTGTCCTTCCTCTCACTTCCGTCATTACCATCCTGCGTTTTGGGCCGAAAGAACGACTGATGATTTCCCGCCAAGGTTGGTCCATGGAGGAAGAGGCACCCGTCTCGGCATTACAGCAGTATGTGACTGAAGAAGGCAATTCGGGAAACCGTCAGGGCATAAAGGCGGTGCATGTTGAGTTTCCCTCCCCTTTTTTACGGGGCGGATTGGAATTGGTGGATACGCCAGGAATAGGCTCAGCCATTGAAGCCAATACGGCCACCACTTACGCCTTCGTTCCACAATGTGATGCCATCCTGTTTGTAACCAGCGCCGACAGCCCTCTTGCCGCAGTCGAGTTGAAGTTTCTCGATCTTATCCGCCAATATGTGCGTAAAGTCTTTTTCCTGATCAATAAGATGGATTTGTTGGCCCAGGACCAACAGACGGAGGTCCTGCGCTTCATCGCTGATAATCTCTCCCGGCACACGGGCATATCACAAGTTCAACTCTTTCCTATGTCGTCACGCCTCGCACTGACGGCAAAAATGGCCTACGACACGCTGGGCCTTGCTCAGAGCGGATTACCAGCCCTGGAGGCCTCCTTGGCTCAATTTCTGATCACCCAGCGGAGTGCAACTTTCCTGGCTGCAATCCTGGATCGAGCCGAGGGTTTATTGACACCGGAGCGGCAACCAGAGTTTAGCGAGCTCCGATCTTCTATTAAAGAGTTACGGAATCAGCTTCTCACTCCGTTGGGCGACACCCTCTTAACTCCCTTATCTCAGCCGGTCACGGATCAGGTGCGATCATCCTTAAGGTTGCCGATCAAATTAATCAGGTCCATTTCGATCAAACCAATCCAGGAATCGGATGTGTTAGCGGCCTTAAAGGCTCGGAGTTGCCCTGTCTGCAAATACCTGCACAAAGTCCTATTTGACTTTTTATCCAAGTGGCAATATTCGCTCGCCAGCGACGAAGCCGTCCAGAAAGTTTTCGCCGCAGATGGTGGATTCTGTCCCCTGCACACGTGGCAACTTGCCGCTGTTTCCTCGCCGCAAGGTTTGAGTTTGGGTTACACAGCGCTCTTGGAACATCTGTCGTCCGGCTTGTCGGCAATGGCCGCCCCCGTGGATAATTCAGCTGACTTGGTTGCCAAATTTACCCAAGACTCTAAATCCTGCCGCGTCTGCCGCTTGCTCGCGGCTGGCGAACAGGATTGCCTCCGGCGGCTGGCGGAATTGTTGGCCGTATCAGTCAGCCGTGACATCTATGCTTCGTCACCGGGCTTATGCCTTCCGCATTTGGGAAGGCTTCTTACCGCTATCCATGACGCCGGTATCCGCCACCTTCTTTTAAATGCGGCGGCCCAACGGTTGGATGACTTGGTCGAGGATTTGCAGAGCTTTGCCATCAAGAACGACGCCACACGGCGATACCTGCAAAACAGCGATGAAACCGCTGCCTATTTACGTGGGCTCATCCAGATAGCGGGACTCAAAAGTTTGTGTTTTCCGTGGCGATTCGAAGAGGTATAATATAATAGTTAGGTAGGGATGGAGTCCCCCCGTAATTGCCATTGTGGCTGATGACTCCTGCTGTACAAGTCCATATAGTCTCTTGCAGCGGGGTGAGTCATGGGTATTTTTGGTCCCACTGGTTTCGATGGCGGTTTTGGTGGAACAGGCGACGCTCAGGATGTCCGGATGCAGGAGGCTAGGATTGCCCTGCTCCGGGTTCTGGAATTCACCCGTCATTCAATTAACGACGTAATTAATGATCCATTCGCCAGATTTCGGGTTCTCTACTTCTATAAGGTTGATCGCTTCGTCGACTCATATCTAAAAGAAAAAGAGCGGGAACAATTCGCCAAAGAAGAAGCGAACGCAAGAGTCCTCACACTATGAGCGACTTAAACCTTAACGTTGCCTTTGTGCTGTAGGCCATACGCTGGCATTGGTGATAGGACTGCCCGAATAGTGGTATTCATCTCAAAGGATGATAAAATTTACTCAGGCAATGGAGTTTGCCTGGCCTCGACAACTAGAGGCGAAACGCCCTCCGGCTGATGACTCCTACCGAAAAGGAATTGGAATCGGTAGCGAGTCATGCAAACGAAATGAGCTTTCGCAGTATCCTATTCGAAGAATCGGGCGACAGAAACAGCCAAGAATTACTTGAGCCGCCCCCATTTTTTCATGACTTGAATCTTGACCAGATAGTGGATTCCATTACGTCCGGCAGAGAGGAATACAATCTCAAGCCGTTTTTTTATAACCGTCTAACTGATCTCGCGGGGATCGTGTATCGCCAACAAATCATGCGAGACCTCGAAAACAAATCGCTATTCGAAAGTATCAAATCCTTCTCTGGACAGATGCGAGTCATGCGCGGACATCTCACCGCCGCGGAAAATCGATACTACAAATATTCAAAGGAACGATGGTTCCTTGATGCAGTGGAAATCTATTGTGAAGCCGTAAAGAACTTGCTTGATGATCTGAACCGGGTCGGTCTAAATTCGCGCGGTATGCTGGCTTTCCGGGAGTATTTGGCGCAGTATGCCGAATCCAGCCGTTTCAAAACGCTCTTACTGGAAGCGAAAAAATTAAAATCAGACTTGTCGGCCATTAAATATTCTCTACTAATTAATGGCAACAGAATCTCCGTGCGCAACTATGAATCCGAAATCGATTACAGCATGATCGTTGAAAAAACATTCTCAAAATTTAAACAGGGTGCGGCTAAGGATTATGACGTCAAATTATCGACTCACTCAGGCATGGGCCATGTCGAAGCAAAAATATTGGATCTGGTCGCGCAGTTGAATCCCGATATATTTCAGGCACTCGACGATTATTGCGCAAAGAATAAAGGTCATCTCGATGAAACAGTCATAAATTTTGACCGTGAGATTCAGTTCTACCTTGCCTATATGGACTATATGCAAACATTTGATCGCGCTGGACTTAAATTCTGTTATCCGCAAATTTCAGACACGGACAAGAACATTAGCAACTGCAACGGCTTCGATCTGGCGCTGGCTATCAAGCTCATCCGCGAAAACAGAACTGTCGTTTGCAATAATTTTTTTCTGACTAACATGGAACGGATTTTCGTCATTACTGGACCGAACCAGGGTGGCAAGACGACTTTCGCCCGCAGTTTCGGACAACTGCACTATCTGGCGAGCCTGGGTTGCACCGTCCCCGGCACGGAGGCACGGCTCTTTCTCTTCGATCAGTTCTTTACGCATTTTGAACGTCAGGAGGACATCACGAATCTGCGCGGCAAATTGCAGGATGATCTGTTCAGGATTCATCAGATTCTCACCCAGGCCACACCAAAAAGTATCGTCATCATTAATGAAATTTTCTCTTCTACGAGTGTGAAAGATGGGGTTTACCTTGGCAGACGGGTTTTGGAGAACCTATTGCAACTCGATTTACTGTGTGTTTGCGTGACTTTTCTGGATGAACTCTCTTGCTTAAGCGAAAAAGTCGTCAGCCTTGTTGCTGCGGTCGTACCGGATAATCCTACGCTTCGAACCTACCGGATTGAAAGAAGGCCGGCCGACGGACTTGCCTACGCCCTGGCACTGGCCGAGAAACACCGGCTTACTTATGACCGCCTGAGGGAAAGGCTAAGGCCATGAAAACGCACCTGATGTACCGCGACCACGATTTCGACTTGCAGCACAAGTTACCGCCGAACGAACGGGAGCTGACACAGGATCTGGAACTGAACATATTGTTCGAAGCTATGGCTTGCGGTGATGAATTTCTGTTCCGAGTGGCGAAACAGGCTGTTTTATCAGGTTTACAAGATGATCTGGAAACAATGCTTTACCGTCAGGCGGTACTCCTAGACTGTTTGCATAATGAATCCGTCATAAAGGAAATCTACGCTATCACCGTAGAGGCTATTGAAAGCAAAAGGAAGCGGTGGCTGGGGATATTCAGTCGTTACCCGAGTGGCATACTGTATGAGTCGGTCGAATGGATGAAAATGTTCGTGGACCTTCTCGGCAAACTCAAGCATATCGCTGATGTACATGCCGACAAATTTAATTCAGAGGGTTTCACCGCATTTTTTGAGTTAATCAAAGTGGAATTGACGGATGATTATTTTGTCGTCATCAATGATCATCTCAAAGAACTCCAATTCCGCGAGGGCGTTCTGATGAGCGCCGAGCTTGGTGAAGGCAATGAAGGAACTAATTACGTGCTGCGCAAATCCCTACGCAAGAAGCCAAGCTGGATCCAACGTATTTTTTCTCGGAGGCCGCCAGCATATACCTTTCGAATTGATAATCGTGACGAAGCGGGCGCCCAGGCGCTCTCTAACTTACGGGACCGGGGGATCAATCTGGTCGCCAAGGCGCTCGCCCAATCAGCAGATCACATTCAGAATTTCTTTGTCATGCTGCGAATAGAACTTGCCTTTTATATCGGCTGCGTGAATTTACATCAGCAGCTTGCCCGAATAGGTGTGCCTGTTTGTTTTCCGGTTCCCTTGCCGGCAGGCGCCCATGGACATTCCTGTGGTGGGCTGCGTGATGTCAACCTCGCGCTTATCACCGGCCAAAGCATCGTCGGCAATGACCTGGACGCCCAAGAGAAGAACCTTGTTATTATCACGGGTGCGAATCAGGGTGGAAAATCAACCTTCTTGCGCGGCATTGGCGTGGCGCAACTGATGATGCAATGCGGCATGTTTGTTGCGGCTGAATCGTTCAGCGCAGATATTTGCCGTGGGCTATTCTCGCATTATAAGCGTGAAGAAGATACTGCCATGAAGAGCGGGAAGTTCGATGAAGAACTTAGCCGGATGAGCGGCATTGCCGAAGTGATAACACCGAATTCGCTGCTGCTGTTCAACGAATCCTTCGCGGCAACGAATGAAAGGGAAGGCTCCGAAATTGCCCAGCAAATCGTTCGCGCCTTGTTGGAAGCACGTGTGAAGATTTTCTTTGTGACGCATCTATATGAATTTGCCCACCGTATTTGGGAGGGCAAGATGAATAGCGCCATCTTCCTGCGCGCCGAAAGAGAAGTCGATGGACGACGAACATTCAAATTGTTTCCGGGTGAGCCTTTACAAACAAGTTTTGGCGCCGACTTGTATGAAGAGATATTCGATGGCCCTGCACGGCAAACTTAAATAAAAAAGCGGTTTGGCGTCATAATCCGGCAAAGTGCTTATCCATGAGGCAAAAGGCCTACGAAGCTCGTCACATTATAAATCGCATTGACAAAATGGGTGGACAATAAAATAATGTAGTTTGTTTTGAACCATCGAATGGGGATGGAGTACCCCCATAAACCGTCTCGGTTCACGAGACTGATGACTCCTAGCTTAATCTGTGTCCCAATGCACACGGATTGCGCGGCCTAAAAAAGCCGCCCATAAAGCTGGGAGTCGTGCTTGAATCAACACGAAAAATCTTTTGTCCTTCAGGACGGTGCGTAATGGCAAGGACGCTTTTATTCAACCTGATCCAGGTCGCGGTGGTATTGCTCTTTTCACCGCTGGCTGCCGGGGTCCTCGCGAAGCTTAAAGAACGCGTGCAATCCAAGCGCGGACCAAGCATTTTTCAGCCCTATCGCGACCTGTGGAAACTCTTTCACAAGGACGAGATAGTTTCGGAAGACAGCTCCTGGATTTTTCGTTTCACTCCTTACATTGTCTTTGTCGTCCCTGTTTTCGTTGCCATGCTTATCCCCGTGCTGACCGATTACCCGCTTTTCTTTGCGTTCATGGGCGACATGTTGGGAGCCGGTTTTGTGCTTTCCCTGGGCGGCTTTTTTGCCACCCTCGCCGCCGTCGATACGGCCAATCCCTACGGCCCGATCGGCGCCAGCCGCACGCGCATGGTCGGCTTTCTCGCCGAACCGGTTTTCATGATCGTTTTTTTCACCGTCTCTTTCGTTGCCGGATCCACCATTCCTTACATCGTTCAGCAACAATGGGTGACGCCATTAACTAATTTCTTTGAGCCATCCCATATTCTGCTTCTCTTGGCGTTTCTGATGCTGATCCTCGCCGAAGGCGGACGCATTCCGGTCGATAACCCCACCGGACATTTTGAACTCGCGATGATCGATGAATCCAAGTCGCTGGAATACTCCGGCCGCGGCATGGCGCTGATGAAATGGGGTGGCTACATGAAATTCTTCGTTCTGATGTGTGTTTTTCTCAACGTACTTTTGGCGCCATGGGGGCTTGCCAGTCAGCAGACTCTTGGTGCGGTGCTTTTGGCGATACCCCAGATTCTATTCAAGATCTTCTGTTTTCTGCTGGTGTTTGTCCTGATCGAGTCATCGCTGGCCAAACTGCGGCTCTTCCGTATCGCCGAGTTTCTTGGCGCCGCGTTTATTACCGCCGTCGCGGCAATGATCATGCAGGTTTTTTGACCCTGAAGGAATAGACCCTAATGAACGACGCCGTTAATCAACTCTATACCAATCTCAATGCCCTGGCGGCCGGATTGTTTCTATTGACGGCCTTCGGCATTGTAGCCACGCGGCAGGCCAGGGGATGTCTGAATCTGTTCATCGTGCAATCCCTGCTGCTCGCGGCATCGGCGCTGCTGTTGGGATTACGGTATAACGTCCCGCATCTTTATGGCGTAGCGCTCGTCAACCTGATCAGCAAACCAATCATCGTGCCGTGGCTTTTACGCCGCACGTCGCCGGCGGAAATTTACACGCGGCGTGAAATCGATCAGGCGCTCAACATTCCCACCGCCCTACTGATTGCCCTGGCTTTGGCCATTCTGGCTTATTTTCTCAGCGTTCCGGTTTCCAGCGCTGTGAGCGCGGATTTTCGCGGCCCCAACATACCCATCGGCATAGCGGGCCTGTTGCTGGGTGCTTTTACCTTAACCGTGCGCCGTGAAGCCGTGCCCCTGCTGATCGGCCTGTTGCAAATGGAAAACGGCGCCTTTTTCACGGGCATTTCCATTTCGCGCAATCTTCCTTTAATCATCGAATTGGCCGTCGCCACCGATGGCCTGATTATTGTTTTCATCATCGGCGTTCTGACCCGCGCTGTGCACAAACACGTCGGAACCACGGCGGTTGGAGAATTGGCCAGTTTAAAAGAAACTTCCGCGCCGGCGCTTAAGGAGGCTGGCAAATGAACCTCCTTATTATTCTTGCGCTTCCGCTGGCCGCCGCGATCCTGGTCTGCCTGCCGCTCAAAAAATTCTGGGCGCCCGGCGTAACGCTTGTTTCCTGTCTGGCCGTCCTGATTTTGTCCGCACGATTGGCATGGTTGGCCTCACAGGGACAGTTCATCACTGCCGCTCCGCAGGTGGGAATATTCAAATGGATCCAGGCCGATGCCCTGAGCGCGCTGATTCTGCTTCTGATCGCTCTGATCGGAACCACAGCCGCAATTTATTCCATCGGCTACATGGGTCACCAAAAACTCAGGCCCGGAAAACTGCGTTTGTATTACGCCAACTACAATCTCTTTGTTTTTTCCATGCTCGCGATTCCGCTGATGGCTGAACCGACGCTGATTTGGATTGTTGTTGAATTGACAACCCTCTGTTCCGCTTTGCTGGTATCGTTTGACGATACGCGCGAGGCCCTGGAAGCAGCTTGGAAATACGTGCTGCTTTCCCTAATGGGCGCCGGCATGGCCCTGTTTGGATTTCTGGTGCTTTTCGCCGCCATGCAGGCCGCCGGCGGCGGCACATATACCTGGCAAGGGCTTATAACCGCCGCGCCGACCATGCCGCCCGTCTTATTGCAAATGGCGTTTTTGCTAATTTTAATCGGCTTGGGCACCAAAGCCGGTCTGGTTCCCATGCATACCTGGTTGCCCGACGCGCACAGCCAGGCGCCGTCGCCGGTCTGCGCGCTGCTTTCGGGAATTGAAACCACAACGATTCTCTACGTTATCCTTCGTCTTTTTCCCATTATGCAGGCCGCCCCGCGCGTTCACGCAGAAGCTTGGGCCGTAATCATGGGCCTTATTTCTGTCGGTGTCGCTTCGTTTTTACTGCTTCAAGTGCGGGACTATAAGCGAATGTTCGCCTTTTCCACGGTTGAGCACATGGGCATTATTTTGACGGCCGTTGGCTTAGGCGCATCGGCGGCGGGCTACGGCGCCATGATGCAAATCGTCAGCCATTCAATCACCAAGTCATTCTGCTTCTTTGCCGCCGGCGCCGCCCTGCTGACCATGCAGACGCGCCAAATCGACGGTATTCGCGGACTCATAACCAAGTCCCCT
>DATJSN010000046.1:0-11089 GCA_035504095.1 Phycisphaerae bacterium
GGAACGGGCATGGCCACAAGAATCAGCATCCACAGCAGCGGATAAACCGCCTGCGGCCCGATATCCTGCAGATTTACCCACATCTGGATGGGTATGCCGTGTGGAAAGTATGCGATGATGATGGCCACGCCGAACTCTCCCAGCGCGCGCAGCCAGCCAATGAGAAGCGCCCAGAACAACCCGCCTAGCGCCAGCGGCAGGGTAACCGTGAACCACGCAGCCATGCGGGATTTGCCCAACAAGCCGGCCATTTCTTCATAACCCGGTGACACCGCCTGGAAAGCAAGTTTGGCGCCGAAGACATAAAACGGAGCAGCGGCATAAAAACCGGCGATGATCAAAGCCGGAATGCTGTTGGTAAGCGTAATATCGAAATGCCGGGCAATTTGACCGATCGTGCTCTGGGGCCCCAGAACATTGGCCAGCAACATGCCCAGGGCCAACGGCGGCGTCAACAATGGGACCAGCGCCAAGCCTTCCAGAAAAAATTTGCCCCGAAATTGCCGCCGCGCCAAAATCCAGGCCAGCGGCGTGGCCAGAACAATCATTAGCGCTGCATCAGCGCTGGCGCACAGAACCGACACCGCCACCGCCTGCCAATCGTCGGATGAAAGCGCCGGATGCAACAGCTCTTGCCATCCCGCGCCGAAAATAAACGGCCACACGAGCACAAGACAAAAAAGGGCCGTCAGAACACCAGCCAGCCCCACGCTCCATGAGAATCGATGGCGCTTCTGGCCGAAAGTTGACCCTGTCAGACCGGCATGCTTATAGCTTAGACTCTGTCTCATGTTTCCTGCGGCGCGTGGAGTTATGTGTTGTCGGCTCATGGGCCGACTATTTTCGCCGCAATCGGGGTGTAACCACAAGTTTGAAGCCAGGGCACAACCACACTGGAGTTCAAATACTCGCTAAAAGCGGCGCCAAGCTCCGGATCGCGGGCATTTTTAAGAACGGCCGAATAAAAAATCAACGGCTCAGCCTGGAAGTGCTGCATGACGCCGTCAGCGTCCTTTACCTGCATGACTACACTGGTATATTGCTTTTCGAAGCGGGGATCTCCAAGGTTAATCTCGGCGGGCAACGGCATAAATGGAATTTCCGAAGCGCATGCCGAGGACTCATAGGTGACACATGCATCAAGCTGCCCGGCGCGCAGCCGGAACATCAGCGATGGTTCGCTGAAAATCTGCGCCGGATTTTCAACCGGCCCCAGGATGCGCGACGCTAGATCGGGTTGATGATAATATTGATCCGCCAGCATCAGGCACAAAACAGTTGCCCTTCCCTGCGGATCGGTCAATGGATCGGTGCGGCCAAAATGGACGCCGTCCGATGCAAGTATGTTATACCATGCAACCCCGCCGGCTTTCGCGGCGGCAAACTTTGGCGCCAAAGGACTGTTTGGACTCCACGCCAGCACCATGCGGGTAGAGGCGAATACAACGGCGTTTTGCACCAGGCCGACTTTCTGCAATAGACGGATTGGACCTGGCGTGACAGAAACAAACACGTCCGGGTTAATCTGCCCTGCTGCAATCATGCGCGCCAGGGCAAACGATCCATTGCCGATGCCCTGATACTCAACATCATGCAGCCGTGCAAAGTTCGGCCCAATGTACTGATCCATTAACGGTCCCATTGACCCAGCATAGGCGACAACCAGCGTTTTAGCGTTTACCGTTCCTGACACCATCATCATCATGCCAATGACCACTAAGCCGAGTATGCGGTGGAACATTTCTGCTGCGCCGCTGGATACCCGATTAATATCGGCGTTCATCAAAATAGAACTCCTTGAACTATACTAACAGCAATAACTTAGCGCATCTAAACAAAATATTCCACGAGCCAGTGCCAGGGTCACAGGCAGTATAATTATTCCCTTATTGCGATTTTCAAATATCACACCTCTTTTTGTCACACGTTAGGCGGTCATTGGCATGTGATTTGCATAAGTACCTTTGGCAACAAATGTTGCCTACTTTGTTGGCTCTATGGCAAAGGATGTTGCCATGACGGCTGCACTGTTTTGGATGCAGCTGTGCCGAGTGTTTGGCTTGGAGCTACCCTACCATGCAAGATCAGGATGTTGAGCAGTCTATAACAGAACTGGGCGCGAAATTAAGCGCCTTTCGCTCATCGCGTGGATGGACGCTTGATGAACTGGCCGAACGCAGTGGGCTTTCCAAAGCTCAGCTTTCCCGTTTGGAAAGCGCCGAACGGCAACCGTCTCTGGCGGCGCTGCTTTCACTGGCACAGGCGTTTGGCATCTCAGTAGCCAGTTTTTTCGAGTTTTCACAATCGGATCAGGGAGTACAAATTGTTCGATCCGCCGCAGGATCACCCCAACAGGCTAATGGATTGACCTACTGGCCGCTATCAACAGGAACCAATCGGTTCAATTTGCAGCCAATTCGGGTTGTGGTATCGCCGGATCGGCCGGGGGATGATCTATATCACCATGATGGCGAAGAATGGCTTATGGTGATATCAGGACGGGTTCGATTAAGCGTCGGAGCGCAAACGCACACGTTGGAACCTGGAGATTCAGCACATTTTGATTCGCGTATTGGACATCGACTTGACGCGCTGGATTCTGTGGACGCTGAGGTCATTGTTGTGGCCTGTCCACTTGAGGCGCTGCCGCGGATAACGGTTCCGCGCCCGGCGGGCCAACGTGTGCCCAGGGGGCGTACAAACTTACCATCCGGCTGACGTAGTCTTAGACCGGATCAATTGCGGACGAAAGAGGTTATTCGTCCGACAAGGTTTCCCTGGTGAATCAGGAACGAGTTTTTTGAGTCATTGGCTGGGTGTGGAAATGCTCGGGATGGATAGGTTCTGCGCATGACAGGGCCATTCCGCGAACATCCTGTTAGTTGTAGAGGGTTGTTCGCGGGGCATGATGCCTTGGCGGTCTTAGAAACGAAATTTTTCTGGTAGTTGGCGGTCTGTGGAAACGCGGGGAACCAGTGAGTTCTGCGCGTAACAGAACCATTGCGCAAACATCCCCAACCAAACACAAAGGGGTTTTCACATGGCCACAGAAACAGAAATGGAACCATTTCACCTGCTCACAAGATCAAAACTGCGTTCGAACTGCCTGAATTTTTGGGAAATTCTGGCGCAGTCTGTTGCGTTGATTTCACCCACGATGACTGCAGCCCTCATTGTGCCGCTGATGTTTGGAACCGCCGGCGAGTGGGGCTGGCTTTGCTATGCCTTCGGCACGGTGATGCTGTTTTTTGTGGCGATGAATCTCAATCAATTTGCCAAGCGGTCAACTTCCGCCGGCTCCATGTACGATTATTCCGTGCGCGGCCTGGGTAAAATCGGCGGCGGCATCGGCGGATGGTGCCTGATATGGGCTTATCTGTTTATCGGCATCGCCGGTGTGTCGGGCTTTACACATTTCGCGAAGATACTTCTGGGTCTGGTAGGCGTACCGGATGTGCCGATTCTATCGATTGGTCTGTTTGCCGTATGCGTCTTTATAGCATGGTTTATGTCGTATAAGGACGTGCAGCTATCCGCGCTTATGATGCTGATCATGGAGGCTGTTTCAGTATCACTTGTTCTTATATTGATGGCGATCGTGTGCGCTCATACCGGCGTGGTCGATACCGCGCAGTTTAATTTTTCCGGTATATCCCTGAGCATCGTCGGTCTGGGTGTGGTGGTGGCCGTCTTCAGCGGAGTCGGATTTGAAGCCGCCACCGCTTTCGGTGAAGAGGCGAAAAATCCACTCAAGACAATCCCACGAGCGGTGTATGCCAGCCTGATTGCTACCGGGTTGTTCTTTGTGCTCATTACCTATCTGGAGACGCTTGCGCTCAAAGGCCATAACCCAACTCTGGATAATCTTGTCGCGCCGCTGAACACTCTGTCTGATATGTTCCATCTGCCCTGGATGGGCGTGCTGATTTCCGCCGGCGCGATGATCAGCTTTTTCGCTCTGGCGCTTTCGTGCATGAATTCCGGAGCAAGAATCATCTTTTCCATGGGCCGTTCAGGCATATTTCACATGGCCGCGGCAACTTCGCATCACAAAAATCTTACGCCGCACGTCGCGCTGAGCGTGATGGCACTTCTGCAGTTCATTATTCCCGCCTTTGGTATTCTCGCTTCAGCCGTCAATCTGAGCACCACTGGTTCGGGTACATTCCACATGGAGGTGATTGATGCTTTTAACTGGGCTGGAACATTTGGAGCATTTGGATTCTGCGGAGGATACTTTGTGATCTCGATCGCCGCCCCGGTCTATCTCAAACGCATCGGGGAACTCAAACCGATGAATATCGTCATCAGCGTACTTGCCGTGCTGCTGTTGCTGGTGCCGGCCATTGGAACGGTTTACCCCGAGCCGTCGCCGCCGTTTAATTATTTCTCGTATATCTTCGGCGCCTATGTTTTAGTCGGCATCATCTGGATCGCCTTTTTCCGCCGCGCCAAATTTCCGCATCTTAAAGCCCAGATTGAACCTGCACTTATACGGCAGGAGATTCCGTCTGCTAGTGTGGGAATGGATGCTGTGTCAGCATGATCGCCGAGCAGACGATGATGTAAATACAGAGCCTTGGATTTGGGATTTTGATTTTTTACTTTGACCAGGATTGCCGCACCCGTGCTGTTACGGAAGGTGCGGCAATTTTTTAAGTGGCCGGTCGAGAGGTTGGTTTGCGAGGGGCTTTCCATGCCGATAAAATCCGCAGTCATGCAACAAAATCCGGACTCCATGGTCCCCATGGCTCATGATCGTCTGAATGAACCGCCGGTCACTGCGCGATTGTCGGGCATTCTGGTTACCTTGTGCCTGGGAAAGCCGCAATCGTACGGAAGACCGGACGCCGTTGACACCCATGATAAACCCTGGACTACGGGCTTTTTCAAATTGCCGGTAAACCAGCGAGTGCAGTTGAGGAAGACCAATCTCGATGGAGATGGGCAGGCGGATCTGAAAAATCATGGCGGACCGGATAAGGCCGTGCTGGCGTATTGTGCGGAACATTATCCGCTCTGGAAAAAAGAAATGGACATTGATTTTCCGCACGGCGCGTTTGGCGAAAACTTCACCGTCTCCGGACTAAGCGAGTGGACCGTTTGCGTGGGTGATGTCTTTTCACTCGAATCGGCTCGCGTGCAGGTCTCGCAACCGCGACAGCCCTGTTGGAAGCTGGCCCGGCGATGGCGCATGAATGAACTGGTGGCAAGGGTGATAGAAAACGGCCGCAGTGGCTGGTATCTGCGCGTGATCGAAGAGGGGATTGTTGAGCCGGGAATCACCATGGAGTTGCTGGATCGCCCGGAACCGGATTGGCCCGTAGCCCGGGCCAATCACATTCTGCATCACTGCAAAAAAGACCGTGAGCTCACCGCGGCCCTGGCCGCGGTAGCCCCCCTCGCTCAATCATGGAAAGATGAATTAAATGAACGCCTCCAACGGCTTGGGGAAGCAAAGTAACACTTCTAAACAGTACCCCGCCGGCGTTGTGCACAACCCCGTCATTATCTGCCCTTGGATCAGCGTTAATCCGATAAACTGGTGCAACAAAACCCCTCTGCGAACGTTTTACCAATTACAGGGAGTTTGCATGGCAGGATGCCGATAGTATGATAGAATTAATCAAGTGACAGGAGTTGCAGCGATGAAAAAGAAATGGTTCAAGCCGCGTATCGTCAAGGTTTTGATTAATTGCGAATGCACTGCCTACGCCTATACGCGCTAAGCGCAATATGAAAGTACGCATACTTGGCGCCGCCGCCGGGGGCGGATTCCCGCAATGGAATTGCTTCTGCGAAGTTTGTGAAGCGGCGCGGCGTTCCCCACCAGCGGCCAAACCTCGGATGCAATCATGCATCGGCATCAGCAGCGACTCGAAAAAATGGTTTGTCATTAACGCCCCACCCGATCTAGCCCGACAAATTGCATCATTTAATTATCATCCTCCGGCGAATGCCAAACGTGGAACCGCTCTTGAAGGCATTATGCTCACGAACGCCGACCTGGATCACACGCTGGGATTATTCCTGCTGCGCGAAGGACAGAATCTCAACGTGTGGGCCACGCCGGTGATTAAAAATCTTCTGTGTAAAAATTTGCGGATCGATGCGGTATTGGGGTCGTATTGCGGGATTAATTTCCATACGCCGCCTGCGGTACCCGTTGAGCTGCATTATTCAGACGGTTCGCCCAGTTCGCTGCTCATGGGTGCGATTGAAGTTTCCGGCCACGCGCCGCGCTACACCGCCGGCGAAGCGGTCGATGGAATTACCACCATAGGCTATCGCATCGTCGATCCGAAAACCGGCGGGCGGCTGGTTTGCCTGCCGGATATTGCGTCGTTTAATCATCAGGTGCGGCATGAATTGCAAAACGCCGACGTTGTTTTGGTTGATGGCACGTTCTGGTCCGATGATGAACTTATACGCACCGGCACAGGCAGCCTGCGTGCGCGGGACATGGGGCATTTACCCGTGGGTGACGCCGGCGGGATACTCGAAAATGTGTCCCACCTGAAGGCCAAGCATAAAATATTCATCCACATCAACAATACCAATCCGATGCTGTTGGAAAATTCTCCCCAGCGCAAAGCGGTTGAACAGGCGGGTTGCGTTGTGGGATGGGATTCGATGGAAATTGAAATATAAGAATCTATCTAAAGGATCGCCGGACATGTCCAGTTCATCTGAATCCGCCAACCCGCTCTGGTCACATGAAGAGTTTACCAACCGGCTGCGGAATACGGGTGTGAATCGTTACCACAGTTTGCATCCGTTTCATCTGCAAATGAACGCCGGCAAGCTTACGCGAGAGCAGCTTCAGGGCTGGGTGGCGAATCGTTTTTACTACCAGAAAAATATTCCCATCAAGGACGCGGCGATTATTTCCAACTGCCCGGTGCGCGAAGTGAGGCGAATCTGGCTGCACCGCATCAGCGATCATGATGGCCTGCACGAAGGTCAAGGCGGCATTGAGGCCTGGCTTAAACTCGCGGAGGCCTGCGGGCTGACGCGCGAAGAAGTTTTGCAGGAAAAACACGTTTTGCCGGGCGTGCGTTTCGCGGTGGATGCTTATGTCACGCTGGCGCGCAAAGAGCCTTGGCCGGTCGCGGTGGCTTCTTCGCTGACGGAATTATTCGCTCCCGACCTGATGGCTCAGAGACTGGCGGCATTCCCGCAATATTACCCGTGGGTGCCGGAATGGGGGCTGGCTTATTTTAAAGACCGGGTTACACGGGCCAAATCCGATTCTCAGGAGGGTTTGAAAATCACACTCGAATTCTGCAACACACGCGAGCTTCAGGAAGCCGCCGTGCGCGCTTTGGGGACAAAGTGCGATATTCTCTGGGCGATGCTCGACGCGATGGCCGTTGCCTATGGCGTCGATTTTGAAAAAGGCGCCGGGCATGAGCGAAAATAATCCTTCACGTACAGAACCGGAGGGGAAATGCCGCCCACGCCTGCGGAAGGGCGTACGCCTGAAACCCGAGGACGCGACCGGCACAAAGCAAACGTTATTATTTCCCGAAGGTTTCGCGGATCTCGATGAACCGTCGGCGGCGATTTTGAATTTGTGCGATGGAAACAGAACCGTAGATCAGATCGTACAGGAACTTCTCCGCGAGTTTGACGCATCACAGGACGAGATCGCGTCCGATGTGAATCAATGTCTGCGGTCGTTGCGCGACATGGCGCTGATTGAGTGGTAAATCCATGGTTACAAAGTCAGAATCATCCAATTCCCCCGCCGCGCCATCGCGCCCCCTGGGACTGGTAGCCGAAGTCACCCACCGTTGCCCGTTGCATTGTCCGTATTGTTCGAACCCCACGGAGCTTAGCGCAGCGGATCGCGAGTTATCTACAGACGAATGGAAACGCGTTCTTAATGAAGCAGCGTCTCTGGGCATTTTGCATGCTTTATTTTCCGGCGGCGAACCATTGACAAGAATGGATCTGGAGCAATTGGTCGCTGCAGCGCAAGACGCTGGTTTATATACGAATTTAATTACCAGCGCCGTGGGCCTAAATCGACAGCGCTGTGCGGCGCTAAAAGAGGCCGGCCTGGACAGCGTGCAAATCAGTTTTCAGGCTGATGAAGCGGCTTTGGCCGATACAATCGCCGGGACCAAAGCCCACCATTTAAAACTTGAAGCGGCGCGGCTGGTAGCAGAGATGGGTTTACCGCTGACTTTTAACGTTGTGCTGCATCAGGCCAACATCGAACGATTAGAGGAAATTATTGCGCTCTCTGAACAAGTCGGAGCGACGCGCACGGAACTGGCCAACGTGCAGTTTTACGGCTGGGCGTTTGAGAATACCGCGGCGTTATTGCCCACGCGCCAGCAATTGAAGAAAGCCGAACCAATCGCCATGGCCGCCAAAGAGCGCCTCAGGGGAAAAATGGAACTGCTCTGGGTGGTTCCGGATTATGACGAACAATTTCCCAAACCGTGCATGAACGGCTGGGGACGCCGTTATATCGCGGTCAATCCCGCCGGCGACGTGTTGCCCTGCCCCACGGCTTCGGCGATCAAGACGCTAAAGTTCGACAATGTCCGGCAATTCTCCCTGGAATGGATTTGGAAAAATTCGCAGGCTTTCAATCGCTTTCGCGGCACGGCCTGGATGCCCGAACCGTGCCGGAGTTGCGATCGGCGGGAAATCGACTTTGGCGGATGCCGGTGCCAGGCGGCGCTATTGACCGGCGACCCGGGCGTAACCGATCCGGCCTGCTCGCTTTCACCCTATCGGCACATGCTGGAGGAAAAAGTTAACGCGGCGCGCCGGCAAAGTGAGGGAGAAAAAAACGCGACCGCAAATCCCGCCGGCTTTTCGTTGCCAGTTACATATAGAACTTTGAATGGTTGATTCAGGGACCCTTAATCATTTTATCAGTTTAATCCCGATTGCCCCGAGAAGATTCACTGACGTTATTTTTACTTCGACAGGAGCAGGTTCACAAACGGGCGATGGTTCTTCCACCGGTATGTTTTGAAATCTCTTTGATCTGTTGAGAGAATCCGCCCATGGCCAAGATGCTCGGCCAGGATAACCAGCGAAGCATCGGCCACATCCATCGGGAGATCGCGATATTTATCCACCAAGTCACAGATTCGGCCTGCGGCATCTTCCGAAATAGCCCAGACGTGAAAAGCCCCCTTCTTCCACGATTCAAGAAAGGCCTGATGTGACAGTCGTCCAAGGCGGTTCAATAATAGATGGCTGGTTTCAGTTATGACTGGCCATGTGGTCACCAAAGGCTCCGCTAACGCTTCATAGGCGTTGATCGCAACGGCATGATAGGCGTCGTTCCGGTTAGCTAGCGCGAGAAAAAAGCCGGTATCGGCGATGATCATACAATGTCTGGGACCTTATGACCCACCTATGCCGAATTCCCTTACAACGCTCAATGTTTGTAAATTAATGAGGACAGGAGGAAATTTTTATATCTGGCGGACAAATTCCGATCACCCGCACCTGAATCGATCAACCCGACCTTCTTGAGCAACTTCCAAGGCTCCCGCCGACCAGCAATCATGGTCTTATGGTAATTCTGAATTGATCGTTCCAGTACGCTTGAAACGCTTTGACCGGTCAAAACAGACATTTCTTCGACCATCTGATACGCCCTGGGCGCGAGTCTGGCGCTGATGCGCCGGGTTTTTCTGGTCATTCTTTTCATACGATGTCCTCGTATTACACAACTGTCAGACAATTGTATGACAAAACCGACCAATAAACAAGCTTTCACAATTATGCCGGCAACCGAGCGTCTGGGCGCTAAAGGCGATTCACGCTATATTTCCTGCTGGATTCCAAGGCAGGAGCGAATGATGACGAAATCACTTTTTACCTTGCTGCTTATACTGCTTTTGTGGATCGGCGGTCCCGGTATGGCTTATGCTGCCGGCGCTGCAGGTTATACATTTACAACTTTGGATTATCCGGGCGCGGCAACAACAGTGGCCGCAGGCATGTCGGGAAATATTGTTTACGGCGGTTACATTGATAAGAACAGCGCAAATCATGGTTTTATTTATAATCTGGAGAGCAAAAAATACACATCCATCGACGCGACAGCCGCCGGCAACGCCAACGGCCAGGGAACGTTCATCAACAATGTATCCAACGGGCTGGTGATCGGCAGTTATCTGGACAGCAACAATCTGCTGCATGGCTTCACATGCAACATCGATGGAACCAACTGCACAGTGATTGACAACGCGGAAGCGGGAAACCAGCCGGGCGAAGGAACGACGATTAGTTGCATCGAGGGTGATGCGGTTTTCGGCTCATACAGCGACCCGGGGAATCATGCGTTCATTTACAACATGCCGACCCAAAAGTTCACGACCTTTGACGCACTGGCCGCGGGCCAGGATCAAATTGAACAAGGGACGTTTGTCGACGCCGTTGCGGGAAGCGTGATCCTGGGGCATTACGTGGACACTAATACGGTTACCCACGGATATCTCTATGACATGGAAAGCAGAAAGTTTACCATGCTCGATGATCCATTAGCAGGAAAGGCGGCCAATCAAACCCAGGGAACTTTTCCAAGTGCAATTTCTCAGAACAGCGTCGTCGGCTATTACGTTGACGCCAAAGGCGTCTACCATGCTTTTATCTATGACATCCCTTCACAAAAATTCACCGATCTGGATGTACCCGGGGCCGGCGCGGATAAAGGCCTGGGAACGTATGCCACCGCGATTACGGATGGGCCGGATCAAAAAGTGATCGGCTCATACACGGATAAAAATGGCGTCGAACATGCTTTCGTCTATGACGTAAATGACAAAACGTTTACGACACTGGATGACCCGGCCGCTGGAACCAAAAACAACCAGGGCACTTCAGCTAACAGCATTGCTGGTGGTGCGATCATCGGCGGATATACCGATCCAGCAGACAATACACATGGCTTCGTGGCGACGAAAAACTGATTAGCCACAGAGCGGCTGTGTTGTTTGTCAACAGGTTTTTGCGAGTTTGTCTTCCCATGGTTTCCCCGATTTTAAAATAGCGTTCAAGGTAATGAGTAGTTTCCGAAGGCAGGCGATCATCATGACCTTAAATACCTTGC
>DATJSN010000047.1:0-9439 GCA_035504095.1 Phycisphaerae bacterium
GGGCGAAAAAAACAACCTGCAGGCCAGTCACCCCGATATCATCGATCGGCTAACCAAACTGTTGGAAAAATATGTCGCCGATGGCCGCAGCACGCCGGGCGCCCCGCAAAAAAATGACCATCCGGTGGATATTTTCAAAAAGCAGCTCAACAAGCCTCTCAAAACCGCCGCCACAAAAAATGGCGAGCCCGAGCCCGATTAAATAAAACTTGCTCCAATCGCCAACGCGCCGCTACTCTTTGCGTCCCTGCTCAGAACTCCCAATTCAGCCCTCGATCTTGCTCGATTTTCCACTTTCTACTTTCCAAAATTTCGCAACCGCCTCCCCGCGCGTTCGCAATATTGCAAACAAGAAACGATCCGCAGATTTCGCAGAGAAACACAGATTTTTTAGCCACAGAGAGCGGCATCGCCGCCTCTCCGTGCGTTCGCGATTATGCGAACACCATAAATATGCCAAATCCACGACGGCCAGGCTGGATTCTAAGTAGGAGTATTTTGTATATAGTGTAAGGTATTATATATAATACCTTACACTGACATCGCTAATGGCTATTTTTAGCAGCATATTATTGAAAAATACGCTTATTTAACGAATATCAACGGTTTAAGCTTGACTAACAACATTTGATAGGTATTATATATAATACCTATCATTTGTGAACAGGTAACCTGATATGAATAAAACTCGACTCCAGATCGCCAAGGCGGACATCATCCGCTACTTTGACCAACTCCCGACGAAAGTCCATCGTCAGATGGATATCGCCAGACACCTTGCCGAACAGCGCGACTTTTGGCGCTTGACGCGCAGTGCTACCACGCAAGATTTTATTCGTTTCCTCATCAACTCCGGAAAACTAACTGAGATCGTCTTCCCATTTCCCAAACCCTATAAGCGGGAGATTCGCTATGCCTGGGGAGATTTCACCATTTATGAGGTCATGCTAACACTCAAACCGGGATGTTATTTTTCGCATTACACGGCCATGGCGTTCCATGGTCTTACGGAACAACTTCCGAAAACGACCTATCTCAACCAGGAACAAAAAAACGCTGGAGTTTCCACTCTCGCTCTCACTCAGAAGGGCATTGATACCGCCTTGCGGCGTTCTGTGCGTGTATCCAAAAACGTGGCGGAGACCGACGAGTTCCGCGTCTGCATTATCAGCGGTAAGAATACCCACAATTACGGCGTCATAGAGGAGCAAGTTATTGGCGCCGCCGGAAATTCCCTGGGCCGTCTGCGTTTCACGAGAATTGAGAGAACCCTCATTGATATTGCGGTGCGCCCTATTTATGCCGGAGGCGTCTTTGAGGTTCTCAAAGGCTACAAACTTGCCAAGGACAAATTCTCGATGAATGTGCTGGCGGCATCGCTCGACAAACTCGGTTATGTATATCCCTATCACCAGGTCATCGGTTTTTATCTCGAGCGTGCCGGCTATGCGCATTCAACATTGGACCTTCTCCGCCGATTCCCCATGGAATTCGATTTTTATCTGACACATGGAATGAAAGAAACGGATTACGTCAAAGAGTGGCGACTATACATCCCCAGGGGTTTTTAATCGCGTACACAGAGACACAACCGCATCGAAGTAAAAGTCGAAATCTTTCAGAATCACCCCCGGTTTTATCGTGGCTTGTACTGCCTGAAAATCCGCCCGGTGGAATTCCCGATATCCCGGCAGCGCATCGAGAAAGCTTAGCGGTACTTTCTTGGCGGCGAAAATATGCTTCAAGAGCACTCTATTTTCGGCCGTCATCATATTGAGCCTGAAGTGTTCGACCAGCGTGTAGATATCGAAAAAATCCCGCGCTCTGGCTGTTCCGGGTCGGTTACGATCAACAATCGGGCCATACTCCGGCATTTGCTGGCAAATGGCCCTGAGCTTTTCCCAGACGACCATCTCGGGTGTATAAGTGAAAATACGATAAGAATCCAGATAGTGCGCGGTTTTCCCCGTGCAATACTCGAACTTGCTTATGTCGATTTCGAATTTCCCCCTTGGTCCAATCCTTACCGCGTTTCTGCTCAGGTTTTCCGGATCATTAGAAAACTCCGCATATTTTCCGGCCTCGATGAGCTTAAAAGTAACGACATACCCGCCCCAAAAGTGTTTGAGTTCAGGGCTTAATGTTTCCGGCTTCTCTTCCAGTATCACACCAAAGACCTCGTAATCCTCTGCTCGGAACGTCATCTGCAGGCTATTTTCGATTCGTATGCGGATATCATCGAGTTCTGCCGAATCAAAGTCTCTCTCCATCGATAAATCGATATCGACAGACGCCCTGGATCCCGCCTGGAATATCAAATCTATAAGATTGCCTCCTTTAAGCACGAGGCATTCCATCAACTTGTCATCCGAAAACATGGCAATTACTACGAGTTTTTTGATCTGTTCCTGTCGCTCAAGTTCTTGATCGTCTGCTTGCCCTCTGTGACGTTTGGCCATGCTGAATTCCCAATAGTAAACAAAACGAAGTATGCCATAAGTATTTCCCCACATTCGTTTCTATGCAACCAGCCGAATAAATTTTAGCCTGCGTCCTGTCACTACGCCTGAACAATTTCCGCCTACCCTTCCCCGCCATTCCATACCGTCCGGTCTCAGTTTGCGCGTTCGCAATTATGCGAACAAGAAACGATCCGCTGATGACGCAGATTTGCAACCGCAAAGAAGCGAAGGGAACGAAGAACTCGAAAGAGATTTGGCCCCGGGTGCGGCGGCGTTGCCGCCGAGAACAGGCGAATTTAGATCAGGTGATCAGGCGAGCAACAAAAGGGATAAGGTCCCGGGGTTATGCTCAGGCTAGAGAGCCTGAGCTACGTTTAACTAATGACAGGCAAGATGCCTGTCCCACGCGGCTGCGCAGAGAAAAGGAGATAGTAGATCAGGAGATAGGTGAGCAAAGAAGGAATTTATAATTAGTTTTAAATGGCCCCGGGTGCGGCGGCGTTGCCATCGAGAACAGGCGAATTTAGATCAGGTGAGCAGGCGAGCAACAAAGGGGATAAGGTCTCGGGGCTATGCTCAGGCTGGAGAGCCTGAGCTACACTTGATGCCACGGCACGCGGAACGTGCCGTCCCGCGCGTTCGCAATTTTGCGAACACCATAAATATGCCAAATCCACGACGGCCAGGCGGGATTCTGAACTTTTTGGGGACAGGTGACAGGGAATAGCTTTTCACCACGACGACATGACGAATCCGCAGATGACGCAGAGGGGGTGAAGACGGGTGTCGGGAGACGGGAGTCGGGAGAACTTGTCCTGTCCCGTGCTGATACAGGTTGTCATTTTTGAGCGGGTCAAGGTCGGGAATTTGACGATGCCAAGCGCGGTAGTACAATGCGCCGCGAAAGCTCAGGGCTGTTTCCTGAGCAACTGCGCGTGCGCAAAATCGGTCGAAGGCGGATTTCCGATGGGCGCATGGCCGTGCGGTGCCGGCTCAACGGGCGTAGGATTACTCTCCAATCCTCCCGTTCCCGTACGCCGACCCTCAAGTCCCATTCGATCGATGTGAAACTTCAATGGGGATGCTTATGGAACCCACGCCGACGAATCAGAATCGTCCGTCTCCCGGCAGTCCATCCAAGCCGGGAAGCTCGTTCCCGCGGCTTGTCCTCGTCGCCCTCCTTCTGGCCGCAGTGCTTGCCGGCTTCGCTTATGAGGCCGGCTGGCTGACCCCGCAGAACCTGACCTCCGCAAAATTCGTCAAGGCTTTTGTGGCTGACGGAGCAAGTCCCGGCTTTCGCCTGAACCACGCCAAGGGCATTTGCATTTCGGGAACATTCGAAAGTAACGGCAACGGCCTGGCCATCTGTAAGGCCGCGGTCTTTGGCAAGGGAACCAGCACCGTCGTCGGACGTTTCTCGCTGGGCGGCGCCATGCCCTACCAGGCCGACACGAGCACACAAGTTCGCGGACTTGGCCTGCAACTGAGCGCCCCTGATGGCGCTATCTGGCGGACCGCGATGGTCAATTTACCGGTCTTCCCGTTTGCGACACCCCAGGCGTTTTACGATATGCTCGTCGCGTCCCGCCCGGATCCCGCGACCGGCAAGCCCGACCCGGCAAAGATGCAAGCCTTTTTCGCCGCCAATCCGGAGACCGCGGCCGCGTTAAAAATCATTAAGGCCCAGCCACCTGCCGCCGGCTTCGCCAACAGTAGTTTTTACAGCCTCAACGCTTTCATATTCACCAACGCCGCCGGCGTCGCGACGCCGGTACGATGGATTTTCGAGCCGGTCCAGTCTGCAGTCACGCTTTTTTCCCCGGCCAACGACAAGAATTTCCTCTTTGACGATCTGATTGCACAGTTAGCGCGCGGCCCTTTGCAGTGGCATTTGATCCTGATTGTCGGCGAACCCGGCGATCCAACAAACGACGCAACCATTCCGTGGCCGCCCACGCGCCGCCGCATCGACGCCGGCATCCTCACCATCGACCACATGCAAAGCGACGACACCAGCCCGACCGGACTACTTAATTTCGACCCATTGGTTTTACCTTCGGGGATCGCCCCATCTGACGACCCTCTGCTGAGCGCCCGATCGGCAATTTATTCCGCTTCATTCACCCGCCGGTCAGGGGCCACCAAAGCGCCCGACGCCGTAACTCCCGCAGACATCCAAAAAATCGAATCCAGCAACCATCCCGGAGGATAAACAATGCCACCAACGCGCACCCAATTCACCATGCCCATGCGAATCCTCCATTGGCTACTGGCGGCCATGGTCCTGACCATGCTCTGCATCGGCGTGAGCATGGTCGCGTCGCTGGGCAACTACCACACGCTCGTCTCGATCCATCGGCCTCTGGGAATCGCGATCCTCTTACTCGTGAGCGTCCGTCTGATCGTCCGGCTCCTGAGCCCGCTGCCGCCTTTTCCGCCCACGGTGTCGCCACGCGAGCGCGTGATCGCATCGGCATCGGAATATTTGATGTACACGCTTTTGTTCGTTCTGCCTCTGGTTGGATGGGGAATGCTTTCCGCGGCCCGCTATCCGATCGTCATGTTCGGCTCATTCCGACTGCCCTACATTCTGCCGCATAATGTCACCGTCTACTGGTGGCTGCGCCAAACCCACACCGTGCTGGCATTCCTGCTCTTTTTTACCTTTCTGGCCCACTTCGCCGCCGTCCTCTTTCACACTCTCGTGATCCGCGACCGTCTGCTGTCGCGAATGCTCCCCTGGACTTCCCGCCGGGGTGCAACCCAATCCCTCGCTCAACCGGATCGGAACCCGGTGCCGTAGCGGCTGCGCGGCGGTTTTAACAACGAAAGACAACGTAGGCCATAGGGCACAGGCCATAGGCCACAGAGGGACACAGAGGCGGCTGTGCCGCCAGTTTTCAGTTTTCAGTGTTCAGACGTTTAACGCAGAGGCCGCAGAGGTTACGCCGAGGGCGCAGAGAAATCACAGAGAACGGCTAAAACTCTGGCGTGCCGACTGGAAAAATCCTGCTATATTAAGGCGGTAAAATGAGAAACGCTTTTTTTAAACCTCTTCGCTATTGGGCGCTTGCGGGCGCGCTGCTGCTTGGCGTTTTGAGCAGCCGGGCCCAGACGCTGCCGCCGGTTCCCAACGTCGTCCATCTATTTGTCCCGGGTGCGCTATGGATGGATAACAACAACGTCTATATCAACGCCCATGGCGGCGGGATACTCTACTACGGCGGCGTGTATTACTGGTTTGGCGAACATAAGATCGCGGGCAAGGCCGGCAACGTGGCTCAAGTGGGCGTGCATGTTTATTCTTCAACCGATCTTTATAGCTGGCAGGACCGCGGAATTGCGCTGGCGGTGGCGCACGATCCCGGCAACGATATTGTCCAAGGCTGCATCCTCGAGAGGCCCAAGGTGGTTTATAACGATCTGACCGGCAAATTCGTCATGTGGTTCCACCTGGAACTAAAGGGTCATGGCTATGATTCAGCCCGGCTGGGCGTAGCGACGGCCGAAAACCCGACCGGTCCTTATAGGTATCAGGGGTCCATGCGAATCAACGCCGGATTTTGGCCGGAAAATTTTCCGGCGGACGAACGGCAACCATTGACCGCGGCCCAGGTGAATCAAATTAATACGCTCAAAAAGTCGGGCGCAGATACCCGGGACCCCGGGTTCGCGGACCTTGTGGTACGCCGTGATTTCGCCGGCGGGCAGATGGCGCGCGACATGACCGTGTATGTGGATGATGACCGGAAGGCTTACCTGATTTACGCCTCGGAGGAAAACAGCACCATCGAAATCGCGCAGCTTTCGGATGATTATTTAAAACCGGACGGAACATACATCCGGATTCTGGTCTCGGGCTATAACGAAGCGCCCACGATATTCAAGCACGATGAGAAATATTTTCTGATTACCTCCGGCCAGCATGGGTGGAGCCCGTGTGATGCCCGCCTGGCTGAGGCGGATTCGATTCTGGGCGATTGGAAGGCGCTGGGCAATCCGTGTCGGGGAACCCCAAAGCAAATGGCAACTACCTTTGAGTCTCAGGGTACTTTTGTTTTACCTGTTCCGGGAAATCCGGACGCTTTTATTTTCATGGCGGATCGCTGGCGGCCGAACAATGCGATTGATGGGCGGTATGTCTGGCTGCCGATTCAATGGGACAAGGGTATTCCTTACCTTCAGTGGAAGAACCAGTGGAACCTCGATTTTTTTAACGCGGTAAACTAAGGCTTTTTATTAGCCACAGAGAACACAGAGAATAAATTTTTACCACAACGAAACAACGGCACGAAGGTTTTGAACCACGAAAGACACTAAAAGACACGAAAGCAATCCAAGACGGCACGCGGAGCGTGCCGGTTATAAACTTGGCTTGCATATCCACATGACATTGAGTAAAATTACTCAATGTATTGAGTAAATTGTATGATCCGTAAAACCATTCATAATGAACTATTGAAGCGGCTCAGGGAAAAACGCCGCTTTATGCAGGTGTTGGCAGGACCCCGGCAAGTCGGCAAGACGACGGTAGTCCGGCAGGTCATGGAAGCGGTGAAAATACCTTCGCATTACGCTTCCGCTGATGAGCCGACCTTGCGTGATCGCACCTGGCTCCGGCAACAGTGGGATATTGGCCGCCTCAAGGCTCAGGAGAGTAAAATCGGCGCCTTGCTCGTATTGGATGAAATTCAAAAAGTTCCCAGCTGGTCAAGAGTCGTGAAATTGCTCTGGGACGCCGACACGCATTCCGGCATGAATCTAAAGGTGGTTTTACTCGGTTCGTCGCCGCTGCTCATCCAAAGCGGACTCACGGAAAGCCTGGCCGGACGATTTGAAGTGATCATCGCACCGCACTGGTCATTCACCGAAATGCGCGAAGCATTTGGCTGGAATCTGGAGCAATACATATTTTACGGCGCGTATCCCGGCGCAGCCGAATTGATACACGATCCGGAACGCTGGCGGCGTTATATTTTGGATTCTCTGATTGAAACCACCATTTCACGAGACATCCTGCTGTTGACGCGCGTGGACAAGCCGGCACTTCTACGCCGCCTGTTCCAACTTGGTTGCGCCTATTCAGGTCAAATCCTTTCCTATCAGAAAATGATTGGCCAATTGACGGATGCCGGAAACACCACCACACTTGCCCATTACCTCCAATTACTCCAGGGCGCGGGAATGCTTGCCGGGCTTGCCAAGTATTTCCATTCTCAGGTGCGCCATCGGGGTTCGAGTCCCAAACTACAGGTGTTGAATACCGCTTTAATGAGCGCACAGGATCACCGTTCGATTACGGAAGCTAGACGCGACGGAGATTATTGGGGACGTTTGGTTGAATCCTGTATCGGCTCGCACTTATGTAATTCCACGCTCGGAACAAACAGCAATGTTACCTATTGGCGCGAACGAAACCATGAAGTGGACTTTGTTTTGCAACAAGGCAAAACGGTGATTGCCATTGAAGTCAAAAGCGGAGCGCGCCGCGAAATACTTCCCGGAATGGACGCATTTGTCCGGTTGTTCAAGCCAAAGCGACAATTGCTGGTAGGCGAACAGGGCATTGAAGTGGAAGAATTTCTTACTAAACCGGCAGCTCATTGGCTTGAATGAAGATACGAAAAGTATTTTTTGACACAGAGAGCACAGAGCGAATGAAGACGGGAGTAGGGAGACGGGAAACGGGAAAAATTTTCACCACGACGACACGACGGGTTTTAACGCAGACCCTTCGACGTTGCTCAGGGCATCACCGCATTAAAATATATTAGAATGTCATTATTTTCTCCGCTTTCTTCATGTCGTTCTCTACCTTCACTCTGCGGCCGGGCAATGGTAGAATAGGGTTGAAATTTTTGTGAAATTTTGAAGGAGTAAAACCATGTCGACATTATGGGGTGAAGAAAAGCGGAAATTCGAAACGGTTATACAGTTGCTGTCAAAAGGCAATGCATTTGTACCCAACCAAAGCTTTGTGGTGGTGGAAGCAGAAAATACGCTACATATTTTTAATAAAACAACGGACTGGCATTATCGATCTATAAAAGCCAATGGATATATAAATAACGCCAATGGCGTGGCATTAGGTGATGATCTTGCCACATCAATACAGGTGCTGGATGGGATCACCAAAGGCAAGCCCATCAGCAGCAACAAGTCATTCTGATCGGGGACGGGGCGGCATCGCCGCAATCGGGAGTCTGGTGTTATCAGAATTTTTTTACACTGATAACGACCAGTGCGACCAGAGTTCCCGCGATTACGGTTCCCGTTATGACGATTCCAGTTACCACGCTTCCCAGCATCATCTCCGGCGGATACATGGTATATAGTGCTGCCGCCGAGATCTGACCCAGCGCAAAACATATAATGCAGATCAGCAGCCCAAACAGCAGGAAGCGCCTGGATAATCTGGCTGCGGCCGGTTTTACCACGGACGCAGTTTTAGTAAGCATGGATACGCTTTGGATAACATCAACCATAGTCATATTTTTTACCCCAATTAAAAGGGAGAGCTTTAGGACAAAATAAGGGTAGGCCAACAACGGCACTACCACGGCGCTGAAGCAACCCAACATGGGCGGCATCATTGCGCCTGCAGGATATAGTGCAAGCATCGTGCCAGATATCAAATTATTTTTGAGGATGGAAGAATTAAGGCGAGAAATTTATTAGAAGTTTAATAATTTAGATAAGCTATGGTGAACCGTTTTAACTCAGAGGGCGACGAGGTTTTTAGCCACACACACAGAGTACAGGGAACTCAGAGAGAAATTTTTACCACAACGAGACGACGACACGACGATGTCGCGGTTTTCAGTGTTCAGATTTTTATTAGCCACAGAGCGGCTGTGTTGTTTGTCAACAGGTTTTTGCGAGTTTGTCTTCCCATGGTTTCCCCGATTTTAAAATAGCGTTCAAGGTAATGAGTAGTTTCCGAAGGCAGGCGATCATCATGACCTTAAATACCTTGC
>DATJSN010000048.1:0-16607 GCA_035504095.1 Phycisphaerae bacterium
GAATACGTTCTTCAATGTCTACGCCAACGTAAAACAGCTTGGGACCCTTCTTATTCTGTCTACCCATCATAAGTATGTGCCTCCATGCAATCGATTAATGTTATTTTTAGCGCCTTTTGGTGATTTGGGCAACAGTCCCGATCAGAGAGGGCTCAGAGATTTTGAACCACGAAAAAATCCGCAGACCTGTCCCGATTATTTCGGGATTGCGCTGATTAACACAGATTATGTCACCGCAACGAAGGCTACATTTTATTCTTCATTGTCCTAAGAGCCCCTAAGAGCCAGTCAATAATTAGTCGGGTTGCCGCGTCGTGGGGGTTGGTTTCCCTATTCAGTATAAAGGCTCTTAAAGCCGGTTCTTTGACAAGTGAATAAGAGCAGTGACAAAATGTCTGATTCTACGGAATCCGTCTGTCCACTTTCTGTCCAGATGACTGATTGTCACCCTTATCGGGACTAAAGCAGGAAAAATCTAACCGTGACAGCGTGACAACATCGGTAAATATAGAGTCTTTCTAACTTTTCTAAGCGTGACAAATGAAAATGATGTCACGGTTGAAAAAATGCAAAATGTGCTGGAAATTAAGGGATTGTCACGTTGTCACGCCTCGGCGGCCCAAAATAGGTGGTTTAACTCCGACTTAATAGAAAATCGCTAAAGGGTATTTTCTGACTGCCTTCAGTGAGGCTTTCGAGAGGTATTTGCCCCCAGTGGAAAAATCTAACCGCTACAGCGCTACAACCCCTGAAAATAGTGATGTTTCCTCCACTCTTAAAGGCGCAACAAGCACTAATCATGTTACGGATCAGAAAGTGTGAAATACTCTATAAAATAAGCCTTTGTTACGTTGTTGCGCTTAGAAGGCCAAAAATAGGAGCAATAAAAGCCATGCCGTAGTGAGTAGAACAGTTGATCAGGTGAGCGGTGGTGGCGTTGCCACCGAGAAAGTTGTAAGTTAGAGAGTAGAAAGTAGAAATTGACAGGCAAGATGCCTATCCCACGCGGCTGTGCCGCCCTTCGGTATTACTTAGGGCTGGCAGTATTCAGTGTTCAAAAGAAATAGAAAAATACAGCAAGATTTAGCTATTGCGACGGCAATATATGGGATAGTTGTTTCAAAAGTTCTGGGGCATTAATCGTTACTATTCCCCAAAGAATATCCGGATTGATGCTGCCGTAATCATGGGCCATGATGTGTCGGGTTGCTATTATTTTTCTCCAGGGAATTTCCGGATGCGCTGCAGAAAATTCAGCGGAAATTCCTCGCGCCGCTTCTCCGATGATTTCCTCCCATCGTTCCACTCCGGCGCGATAAAGAGGGTCATTCTCAAGAGCAATTTTTTCGCGTCCAATACTCTGCTCTACGAGTAAATGAGCGGCCTTGCGCATATCTTCCAACAGGGCAAGATCATGGGTATTAGGCTGCATACACGGTTTTCTGCGTTGTGAGAATTTCCCGCCGGCGATAGGGATTCAGGAGAAAGCGTTTTTCAACGAGATCAACTTTTCGTCCCCCAAAAATAGCGGACAATTCGTCCAGCATGTCCGGCAGATTGTCAAAAGTCATGCCGCCGCCGGGGCCAAATGTTATCAGCACATCAACATCGCTATCGGGGCCGAAATCATCGCGCAGAATCGAACCAAATATGCTGAGTTCTTTAATGTTCCACTTCCGGCAGTAACCCGCGATTTTTGCGGCGTCCGGTGTGATGCCCGGATTATTCATGGTCCACCTGTGTATTGGCCGATGCGTTACATTCAATATCGGCGAGTGTAATTATAAACTTTTTGGATTTACAAGAGAATCGACCGCATCCAGAATGTCGCTGAGGAATTTAGCGGATTCAGGCAGCATAGAGCGTCACCCTGTGCCGATTCGCCGTGGCCTATGGGTATGGTCTTTCCACACTCTGCGCCGACAGAGTTTGACGGCTATCAGCGAAATGAACCGCGGCAGCCGAAGCGAACGCCAATTTCCTGAAAACCGCGGCGCAGCCGCACTTCCCCTGTTCTACTTTCAAGTCTATTCCTTTAAATTTTTGCTGATGGTACGCGCGTGGAAATGGAGTTAAATTGGCTAGCGTGAACGAAAATCTTCCCTATAACAGTGCAGACCCAGTCGCATCGGTACGCCATGGCTACAACCGCTGGGCCGTGATTTATGAGTCCGACGCCAACCCGCTTCCGGCGCTGGAGGCCCCGGTGGTTCGGGCGGCGATTGGGGACGTCCAGGGGAAGTCGGTCCTTGACTTAGGTTGCGGCACCGGCCGGCACACAACCTGGCTGGTAGATGCCGGCGCATCGGTGACGGCTGTGGACTTCTCCGAAGGCATGTTGGCAGAGGCGCGGCGTAAGCCGGGGATGAACTCAGTTAGCTTTATTGCGCATGACCTGCACAAACCGTTGCCCATTTCCAACGACTGTTTCGATTTAGTCGTGAGCGCTCTGGTCCTGGAACATCTGCGCGATTTGGAAAGCTTCTTCGCCGAGGTCGCACGCGTTCTCAAGCCGGGCGGCAGAGCGGTGGTGTCGGCCATGCACCCGGCCATGTTCCTTCGCGGCTCGCAGGCACGATTCACTGATCCGGTTTCCGGCGAGTTGGTTCAGCCGGGCAGCATCGCGCACACGCTGGGAACTATCATTATGGCGGCTTTGAAGGCGGACCTGGACCTGGCGAACGTCGAAGAATTAGCCCCGGACGCAGACTTTGCGGCAAAGTATCCGCGGGCCACAAAATACATTGGATGGCCGATGTTGGTCGTGTTCTCAATGACGCGCAGAGTAATTAGAAAGTAGAGAGAAAACGGCCTTATTTTACGGGCTTAAGAACATGGATGCCATATGAGGCACTGTTAGGTCCGATCGGAGTAATGTGAATATTGCCATCGATCACCCAAATCTCTTGAACAGCCAATTCGAGATAGTCGTTTTTTGGAGATTGATAATTAACTGTCCTTAACCCGTGGTGACAATAATTCGTATCAAGAATAATTTCACCAACATGTTGACGACCATTGCTATCCGATCCTCTGACGTTTAATACATTTGGCTGTTTAAACGGGTTAAATAGAGAAAAGAAGCCGCCCGCTCGCCCAATATTTGTTTGTTCAGCCCCAACCATAGGGAGTAACTTTTGCCCATCCTTCTTATCGAACTCGTATGCACCCCATTTACCACAGATTTTGCCAGATTCGCTCCACACAAGGAGTCGTTGAATGAACAGAATCACCAATGATGCGACCAATGCCGACACAACGCTAATCCCGACGGTGCTGTCAATGAGATGCCAAACAATGTTGCAAACATTACCAGCAACCATTTCTTCCTCCGAAGATGGTTTACGGTGAACCCACGATTTTACCTCTTGCTTGGATGTGTGCAAACCGAGAGAAAACGGCCCGGGTAGATAATTTCAGGTAGCATCCTAAAGAGTGAGGATTTATGTGCGGTGGTAGAGTAACCATCAGGCGGCTGGTTCAAATCCTGTCAGACCGATTAGTAGCTTTTCATATATAATCTTATCTACCATGAAACACGAACGACTTAGACTATTAAATGAGAAGGAGCGGCAACACATCTGCCAGTTTATCCGTGTTCTCATTCCCATTGCCAAAGATATGAAACACCCGATGCGTAAAGTCGCAAAATGGCAAATTAAACAAACGCTGTGGCGTTGGACTGCCGACGCTTTTAACACTCAAAGTGGCGCCGTCCAGAGAGATGCCATCAAATTCGAAGTCTGTTTCCAACGGCACACCCGGAAGGCTTTTAAAGTTAAACAACAAACTGGTAACAAGGGATTACGCCATGAGCATGTGGTACCAAGAGGTCGTCTGGCGATAGAAATCATCGAACAGGATATGAGCGTTGAGGACATTCTCAAGTTTCTGTGCAAATGGTGTCATGCTGTTATCGTTACGAGAGGCGAAGACAAGCGTATTCGTCCCACTGATGACATGCCGGAAGGCTGGACCTTTGCCTCTGGGAAGCTTTACCAACGTTACATTGATTCAGGTTTGATGCATGAAATATGCGACCCTAGTCACAATGGGATTTGATCTCGAGCAAGGCACAAATGGACAAAAAACACATCATTCGTGAAATCCAACGCACGGCCAATGCCAACGATGGAGTAGCTCTTGGTTGGCGACGATTCGAGACAGAAACCGGTATCAGATATTATGACTGGTATGGCAAATTCTGGGCTCGCTGGAGCGATGCCGTTCGTGAGGCTGGATTAGAGCCAAATCGGATGTTAGAAGCCTATGATGACGATTTCCTCTTCGGACAGCTCGTCCTGCTCACTCGTCGCCTAGGTCGTGTCCCGACGACCGGTGACCTCATGCTTGCAGCAACGAATGATTCTGAATTTCCCGACAAAAAAACTTTCGGTCGTCTTGGATCAAAACCGCAACGTGCGTCTCGCCTTATTGCTTATTGTGAAGCCAATCCTGGCAATGAAGATGTGGCCGCCCTTTGGAGACAAATCTCAACGGTGGAGCGGACACCAAACCTCGAAGAAACTGGCACCGATCAACACGCAGTCGGATATGTCTATTTACTGAAACACGGCTCCAGGCGCGAATATAAGATCGGTCGGACGATCAACCCTCTAAGAAGAGAAGGTGAAGTTGGGATTCAACTTCCCGAAAAGTTGCAGCCGGTCCATTACATCAAAACTGATGATCCGGCCGGTGTCGAAAACTATTGGCACGCACGATTTGCAAGCAAGCGCAAAGAAGGCGAATGGTTTGCGCTCTCATCTCAGGACATTCGTGCTTTCAAGAGGTGGAGAGCAATCTACTAAGGCAATTCAGTTAGGCAATTTCACGCTACGAGCGCAGTGGTGAAGGGCGGCTTCGCCGAGTCGGGAGTCGGGAGTAGTGGGTCGGGAGAACGGCTTATAGATTACACGCCAACTTCCCTAGCTGCATATACAAAGGAGGAAAGACACAAACTCGTGGAGGAATTTTAACTGAAGATCGCACTTTGATGGACAATGTAGACATGTCGAGACGATCCATTCCCCTATTTTAAGCAGCGTTTTAGCTTTAAAACCAACACACGTATCGCAATGGCGAATTGTTAAGAAATTAATAAGATTTTTCTTGACAAGGCCTTATTATGGGCTACATTCCATGCATCACATCGCATCGTACATGGGCGTGAGAACTTCGCGGCGATTTCCGCTGACGAAATAATATTGGGAGGAACACGCATGAATACCAAACTTCGTTGTCACATTGCCGCCGGCGGCGCGATTGCCGCTCTGTTTGTCTGCGCTCAGACATCGCAAGGCGCAATCACGGGGATCCTGGATTCGGATGTCGAAGGTTTCTTCGGTACTACCAACGACATTATTCAACAGTCCGAAGGGCCGATTACTCCTCGCTGGGCTGCTGTTGGATTTGCCCCGCCCTATGGCCCGGCGGGTCTTCCCCTGCCGCCGTTATATGCCGGTTATCCAGGTACGAATCCACCGATTCCTTTAAACATTCCCTTCCCGGCGCCGGCTGGGCACGCGCCTGCCACCCCATTCACCGATACTATTACCTCTGCCGACTATCACATCTACGGTGGCTACGGTGGCGCGGGGACATATACGCGCAATGCGTACGTGCGGCTGGGCAATACCACGACGACGCTGATGTACTTAAACCAAGGTTCAGCCGCCACCGGATACGCTTATGAGGAAGAGGAGTTCGGGATCGATTACAGCGTCAACGCGAACGGGCTTATGGGCGGCGCGCCCATTAACAACCGGCCCTATCTGGTATACGGCAATTTTATCACCAGCGGATCGGCGGAGTTCGGCGCTGAGGTTAATTACTGGTGGAACCCGATTACTGGAGTGAATACGAACACGGGCGTAGTCATTTTTGGAACGCCCGTCAACCTCGGATCGTTGCAATATGACGATTATATCCCGTACACGAGCGGCCCATTCGTCAATCTTGTACCCGACACTTTTAGTTCCCCCGTCCTCTCCGGAGTCGCCCCCGGTCAGTCTGGGGTTCTCGAACTCACCGGAGATATGTTTCTGATTGGTGATCCGGTTGACATTAATGTGATGGCGGTGCCCGAACCGGGTTCGCTGGCGCTGTTGGCGTTTGGCGGCATCGGCCTGGCCGTCCGCCGTCGGCGTCACAAATCGTAAAACTGCATCAGTTTTTTTGCTACATCAGATGATGGACAGCTTCGAGGAATGGGAAAAGGTCTTCGCGGTAATTTCCGCACAGACATAACATTGGGAGGAACGCTTATGAATACCAAACTTCGTTGCCACATTGCCGCCAGCAGCGCAATTGCCGCTCTGTTTGTCTGTGCTCAGACGTCGCAAGGCTCTATCACGGGGATCATCAGTTCGGATGTTGAAGGGTTCTTCGGTACTACCAGCGACGCTTTCCAGCAGTCCGAAGGGCCGATTACACCTACCTGGGCTCCTGTCGGATTTGCCCTACCGTATGGCCCGGCAGGTCTTCCCCTACCGCAATTGTACGCCGGTTTTCCGACCCCGAACTATCCGACCAATCCTCCGATTGTTCCAAATATTCCCTTCCCGGCGCCGGCCGGGCACGCGCCGGGAAGTCCTTTCACCGACACCATGACTTATGCCGACTACCACATCTACGGCGGCTACGGTGGCGCGGGGACATATACGCGCAACGCGTACGTGCGACTGGGCAATAACACGGGAAACCTGATGTATTTGAGCCAGCCCACAACCGCTACGGGTTACGCTTACGAGGAAGCGGAGTTCGAGATTGATTACAGCGTGAGTTCGACCGGGCTTCTCGGCGGCGCGACCCTGGGTACGCGGCCCTATCTGGTCTACGGCAGTTTTCTGCCCGGCGGATCGGCGGAGTTCGGCGCCGAGGTTGATTACTGGTGGCTTACAACGATCCCGGGAACGACGGTCGTCACTGCGGTCACCAGCCTCGGATCATTGCAATACGATGATTATATCTCGAACGTGACCGGCCCATTCGTTAATCTTGTGCCCGACACTTATGGTTCCAACTACCTTCTGCCAAGCCTTACCGGCCAAACCGGAATTCTGGAACTCACCGGAGATGTCTTTGTTATTGGTGATCCGGTTGACATTAATGTGATGGCGGTGCCTGAACCCGGCTCGCTGGCGCTTTTGGCGATGGGTGGTTTGGGATTGATGTTCAAACGCTCGCGCCAAGTGAAATATAAACGGGAGAATGAGAGTGATGTCTACCAAATTTAATTCCACTCCCGGTTTGCGTTCCCGATTGATGCTTTTTGGCGCCGCGGCTACGGCAGGTGTTGTTGGCAGCCTGTCTCTTGCCGGCGCTCCAGTTGCTTCCGCCAGCGTTTCCTACGACTTCACCGCATTGGGCTTTTTTCCCGGAGGCCAACCCAACAGCAGCGCCAACGGAATTAACGACTCCGGCGAGGTGGTGGGGTGGGCAAGTACAGCCGCTGGTCCGATACAAGCATTTATTTACACCGGCGGTCCGCTACACGACCTGGGAACTTTAGCCGGCGGTTCGTATTCATCCAATTCCTATGGCATCAACAACTCCGGTATGGTGGCGGGGTCGTCCGTGATATCCGGCGGGTCCTACTACTATGCGTTCAGTGACAACGGCACGATGGCCGATCTGGGAACTTTACCCGGAGGTTCAAACAGCTTCGGCGCTGCGATCAATGCCTCCGGCACGGTGGTGGGTCAGGCAGAAGTATCAACTGGATATGAACACGCATTCAGTGACGGCGGCACGATGACCGATCTGGGAACTTTGGGTGGTTCAGGCAGCGCCGCTTTTGGCATCAATACTTCCGGCACGGTCGTAGGGTGGGCAGATACATTACCCGGAGCCTTCCATGCATTCAGTGACAGCGGCACGATGGCCGATTTGGGAACTTTAGGAGGTTCATACAGCATCGCTTATGGCATCAATGATTCCGGCACGGCGGTAGGCTGGGCCGAAACATCATCGGGATATGAACACGCGTTCAGTGACAATGGCACAATGAAAGACCTGGGAACTTTGAGTTTAGCCAGTTACAGCAGTGTGGCTAATGGCATTAACAATTCCGGTACGATCGTGGGGTATTCAGGGATCTCGCCCGGCGTTAACCACGCGTTTGTATACGCCAATGGAGTAATGAGTGATTTAAACAACCTGACGGTCAATTTACCCGGAACTGGACTCTGGAAGAGGCAAATGGCATCAACGCGTACGGCGACATTGTGGGCTGGGGCTATTATGACAACTCATTTAACGAGGAAGCCTTTCTTTTAACGCCCACGCCCGAACCCGGTTCGCTGGCGCTATTGGCTATTGGCGGTATCGGCCTGGCCATTCGCCGACCGCGCAGGAAGTTTCACGCTACGCGCGCAGTGGTGGAGGCGGCTTCGCCGAGAGTGTAGTAAGTAGAAAGAGGAAAGTAGAAAAGTTTACCGACGGGAGGTTAGAGAGGGGGCAGAAAGTTCAAATCCTGTCGCCCCGATTGTCCGGCGGAATTAACCCACTAGAGCAGTTCCACTCCAGCTATAGCGTCCGCGTCGCTTGAAGCGACCCTTACGGGTTGGCACAGACCGGGGTCGTCCGCTGCGTCATCGCTGAGCGACGGGGTTTGGCAAACCCGTCTTTTCGCTCTTGCTTGCGGCCAATTCCGTCTACACCAACGCAGACGCCATATCTGTAGTGGAAATGCTCTAGCGAGTACATCAAACGGCTTTCTCATTTTGGTGACGAGAGCTACTTAATCCAACACGAAGTTCAAACAGACAATTTCCAAGAGCTTATGCTTTTTGGACGAGTCCGACGTAAGCAGAAAACCTCAAAGACACCCCAAAAGTATCTCGTTTTAGTGAGAACGAAAGTTGGGTTACGGGTCACAGACCTCTAACCTGGAAACCGCCAGCGACGCTTTTGTTAGCATATGGCAAAGGTTTTGCATGTATTGCTAGTATATGGTTAAGCAATGGTTAAGTAATGGTTACATAATGATTAAATTCAGAGGGCGGCCAGCCGTAAATGAGAGAAAATCAGTGTCATGTTCTTATTTAAATTAAGCGCCAGGTTGGCGAGAATACTCTTTGATTTGATGTGCGCTTTTTGCTCACAGGAAATTAAAATGACAACTTTACACCAGGTCTTAACGCGGGCATTACATTGTTAGCATATGATTAAGAAATGATTAAGAAATGGTCAAATAATGATTAAATTCAGGGGGCGACCAGTCGTAATGAGAGTAAATCAGCATCATGTTCTTAATTAAATTAAGTGCCGGGTTAGCGTTAATACTCTTTGGTATACGCTTTTTGCTCAAAGGGCTCGATCGTTTGATGGGCGGAAGGCTCATTGTATGGTTGGAAAAGGAAACGAGTAGTCCCTTGAAAGCGATGGGCGCCGGAACGGTAGCAGGCGTATTGGCCCCATCGTCCACGGGCCTTTCATTGCTAACCGCGCAAATTTTAGGCAACGGCAAAGCCAGCACCGAAAAGCTGCTGGCGGTCCTCCTTGGCGCCAACGTCGGAATGACCATTCTGGCCAATGTCGCGGCATTGCAGATTGGTAATTACGCGGGCTTACTGCTTCTTGCCGGAGTTATTGCTTTTCAATTTGCAACACCGGAGCGCATCCGTGGCGTTGGTCAATGCCTGCTGGCTCTGGGTTTTATCTTTCTAGCCATGAACTTCCTGAGGGATGGCGCGTCGGACTTCAGCAACAGCCAAGGCGTCAGCGTCATTTTCGGGGTTCTCGACCAGCATCCAATTACTCTGTGCACGGCCGCGGCAATTTTGGCGGTGTTGCTACAAAGTTCGACAGCGACGGTGGGATTTGGCATTGGATTAGCGAGCGGAGGAGTACTGCCTGAGTCATTGTTCGTCAATTGGATTATTGGCACGAACATCGGCATTGGTATCACGTCGCTGACTGTGGCTAGAAATAACCTGGAAGGACGCCGACTTGGGCTGGCTAATCTTTTGGCGAAAATCCTCGTCGCCGCATTGATCATCGCATTGGCGCCCCGAAATTTGTTTTTGACCGAAAAGCTTTCCATTCCCGCACCCCAGCAACTGGCCCTGATGCATACGGCGTTCAATCTCCTGGTTGCAATCATTTCATTTCCCATACTTGGCTGGCTATTGACGGTGGTGAAAGTGTTTGTCCCCGATCCTCCGCATGCGCCCGGATCGCCGAAAACGTTTCTCAACCCTGAGGCTCTGGAAACCCCTTCCGTGGCCCTGGCTCACGCCACGAGGGAGTTATTGCGCATGACCGATGAAGTAAAAATCATGCTGCAAAACCTCTGGTCAGCCCACGCGAAAAATTCATCCGCTCCACTGAGGAATATTCGATCCCAGGATGACAGCGTTGACGAAATCAACAAACAACTGATGCTTTATTTGAGCCAAATCGGCGAGTTAAACGACTACGACCGCAAATGGCATTTTGCACTTTTGAGTTATTCCGGCGATCTGGAGGCCATTGGAGACATCGTTGAGAAAGGCCTTGCCGGTACGGTAAAAAAACAATTGATCGAACATATGGTTCTTAACCCCGAGGACGAGGCGGTGTTAAACCAACTATACAAAAAAATACTTCATGAATTTGATCTCGTCGCCAGTTTCCTGACCATGCGCGAGTATTCCACCGCTCAAAAAGTCATTCATGCCCGCGACGAAATCAACGACTGGTGTATGATTCAGAAAAAGACCCACTATGGGCGATTGAAACCAGGCGATCGGCAGGGACTTTCGATCAGTTTGTGTTTTCTGGATTTGCTCGACGGACTGCGCCGCATCAGCAACCATTTGAGCACCGCGGCCTATGGGACCAAGCCGCCTGGCACACGTCAAAAGAAAACCAAGGCAAAAGTTAAAGTAAAGAATCCACCCCACGAACCTTTAGGGTTGCCGGTTACGGAACCTACTTAGAATCCTTCGAGCTTGTGGTCAAGGCAAAGTCGACCCGTCGCCCCTATTATGATGTGAGGCCAATGAAAGTTAAAAAAACCAAAAAGGTACTCTTGCATACCCATCTTGAGGGTAGTTTGCCGGCAGAAATGCTCAAATCACTGAGTATCCGAAATAAGGTTCTCCTGCCTTTCGATCCCATTACCGACAATCTCACAAATTTTTGCCAGAAGGGAAATTGGCAAACTTTTCGAAGAGTATTTTTCGCTATTTGTTCTTGTTTTAAAACCGCCTATAACTTTACAGAGGCGGTGGTCGCATACGCACAGCAACTGCAAGAGCACGGCGTTCTTTATGCCGAAGTACATTGTACGCCATGGAAACATTTGAGCAGGGGCGTGGCTCTTGACGAAATATCGAGCGGGCTTCTGCTTGGAGTAAAGCTTGCTGAAGAATTGCACAATGTTCGTGTTCGCATCATCCTTTGGAACGGCTCATGGAAGCGGCCAGGTCACTGTTAATCTCTTCAGTGACCATGCTCAAAATCTCAGGATCATCCAGTACCGCATCGCGCACATGCATGGAGAGTACGGCCACGATATTTTCGGCCATGTCGGCCTGCGGCGGAGGGGGACGATAATCGGGGTCGTCGTGACGAGTGAAATTCTTGAACGACCAACCCGAAGACACGAGGCCAAAGAAGGCTTCATGATAGCCGAGTGTGGTTTCAACCGAGTAGTGCATCAAATCATGAGGAGCAAAAAAGCCGTTGTGTCCGGTGCGTTGTATCTCCGCGTCGCCCGCTTTTCGGAGACAGGCGAGAACCACTCCTTCGTGAGTTTTCTTGAGACGGATGAGCATGGGTTGGTCACGGTTGTTCATGATCACTGGTTTCCGCAGTATTAAGCAAATATCTTATAGCAAAATACCCCTGCTTTGGGCACAGGAAACTGTAAAAAGTTCAATTGGTGTCCTGATTCGCCTTTTAGGCGAATAGAGCAGGTGAATTTAGACCCTTCAACATAGCTCAGGGCAGGGCAGGAGATCAGGAGAGCAACGAAAGGAATAGGTGGCAGGATACAGGGAATAGTGAACCTGCGGTCACCTGTTTCCCTGCTCACCTCTGTTATAATGTTTTTGCTGAAACACATGTTGATTTCGCGAACCGCGTTAAGAGTTTTGCAACATGTGTTCTGATAGTTCAGCAGCAATGCTTCACCATGACCGTTCATGAAAAGAGAAAAATATGAAACCGATCCGGTCGATCTTCACCGCATTGCTCGCCCTGGTTTTGTTCGGCGGCGTAAGCCGGGCGGCGGATATTTCCGCCAATGATATAGCCAATGCCAACAATGCTTTTGCCTTCGATTTATATGCGAAACTCTCAGGCCAAACCGGGAATTTGTTCTTCAGCCCCTATTCCGTTGAAACTGTTCTGGCCATGACTTACGCCGGAGCACGGGGCAACACCGCGACCCAAATGGCCGCGGTGCTTCATTTACCCTCCGGCGATGTTTCGGCCGGATTTGCCAATCTGGTCGGTTCAATTCAATCCGATGGCAAAGCCAGCCCAGGCCTGCAGCTTAACATCGCCAATTCCCTCTGGGCCCAGAAGGGTTTACCATTTCAAAATACGTTTACCAATACCGTCCGCAATCAATTCGATGCCTATATCAATCAGGTTGATTTTAAAACAGCAGCAGAGGCGGCCCGTCAGCAAATTAACGTCTGGGTGGCCCAGCAAACGATCAATAAAATCACCAACCTGATTCCCGAAGGAGGAATTTCTTCCGATACACGACTGGTGCTGGCCAACGCCGTTTATTTTAAAGCGCAGTGGGACCAGCCGTTTGACAAGTCCGCAACGAATCAACAGCTGTTTCATCTTGGCGCTAGTCAGGCCGAACTGGTTCCCATGATGCATGAGGAACATGAATTTTATTATGCCGATACCGCCGATCTGCAGATGCTGGAACTTCCCTATGCGGGCGGCAAATTTTCCATGATCGTACTTCTGCCTAAAAAAATTGACGGCCTGGCGGGATTGGAAAAGTCGGTTAATCAGACGTTGCTTAAGCAGTTAATGACCCAGTCCGTCGGATCCATAGCAACCGATGTTGCGGTATCCTTGCCGAAATTCACCCTTACCACGGCGACTATGGACCTCACAGATCAGCTTCAGCAGTTGGGCATGACCGATGCGTTTTCTCCGGATGCCGCCGACTTTCAGGGAATTGCCGGCCCTGATGAAAAACTTGTCATCAGCGCGCTATTTCACAAAGCTTATGTGAGCGTCGATGAAGAAGGAACAGTAGCGGCGGCGGCGTCAGCAACGGTCATGCTTGGTGAAACTGCGGAGGAGCAGCCTCCGCCAATTGAATTCACCGCCGATCATCCCTTTTTATTCCTGATTCAGGACAACGATACCGGTGCTATCCTGTTCCTGGGCCGAATGGAAGACCCGAACGAATAATTTAGAGGCTCTTAGAAAATAATTAATTTTTTAGTGTTGTTTTTAGACCTGGTGGCGAAGAAACTTTTTCGTGATAAAAAATCGTCGTGTTCCCGATGGCTATCGGGATTATGGTAAAATTTTCTTCGGGCAAGGAAACAAAAGCCATGCGAAAAATTTCCAGTTTTTTACGCTGTATAACGGCCGTGCTGCTCTTGACTTTGTTTTCCACTGCGTACGCGCTTGATGCAGCGACTACTACAGCCCCAGCCGCAGCACCTATTCCTAAACCGCTGCCGTTGGCCATTCGCGCTGCATGGGGAGAAGCCGGCGCCCAATCCGGATGGATGAGCAACTCACAAGGAGTTATAGAACCGTTTACGCTATGGAGTGCCGAAGCACAAGGCCGCCCAGGAGAGATTCCATCGTTCCGCTTTACCCAATGGACACGTCAAAATTTAATGCCCATATTACCTGTGCCCAATCAGGGCTTCGGTCTGGATTAGCGGGCTTGACGCAGTTACAGCAGTTGGGTCTGGATAGCACCAAAGTGACGGACGTCGGATTACAGGAATTGTACGGACTTAAGGAGTTGCGGGTATTGAATCTCTGGCGTACCAAGGTGACGGCCGTTGGTATAGCGGAGCTGAAACAAAAGTTGCCGGACCTGCGGATTAACCGAAGACCCTAACTTGGAAGCAATCGAAATTGACGTTTATTTTTGCAACCTGGAAATCCGAGAAGAAAGCCTAACAAGACTTTTCCATTGTGCCGGGCAATCATGCCAAGCGTGCAACCTGTTTCCGCAAGTTTGCCAGAACTAGCCGCGGTCCGTCAAATCAATTACCAAATTTTTATCCTTTCTATTCAACTTTCTCTGTGCAACCGCACCATTTTCGCCACATATCGCGGTAGGCGGCTTCCACGTGGTGCGCAAAGCGTTTGGCGTTCATTAATGGCGATTGTTGTATCTGCTCTCGTAACATGGCGCGCAATTCCTTCAGCCTGGCTGAATCCCGCGCGAGTTTGACGGCGATCTGTACGTACTCTTCCGGCGTCTGGGCGATCAATTCCTGCAAGCCGGCGTTGGTCAGGATGCTTTTTCCCGCTCGTCCCACGGCGGTTTTGCCCGATAAACTCACCACCGGTACGCCCATGTATAGACTGTCGCAGGTGGTAATGCCGCCGTTGTATGGAAACGGGTCCAGTGATATATCAATTCGATTATAAGTATTGATATATTCCGGCCAGGGCTGCGTGCCGACAAACTCAATTTGATTCGCGACAATGCCTCTTTGGCGGAATCGTTCCCGAACCTGATCCCGGTGTGTTCCCGAATGGGAATGAATAATCAATTTCGCATGAGGCACGGCCTGAAGTATGTTCGCCCATAAATCCTGTGCCGGCTGCGACGCCTTGGCGAAGTTGTTCATGCAGCCGAAGGTAATAAATCCCGCGGACAGAGCCGGCGGTGGTACGCACTCGGAAACTTGCCCTCCGGGTTGATAACACCAGTAGGTTTCCGGCAACCGTACGGTTTGTTCGCTGTAAACGCTTAAATCCGTCTCCGGAGGGTCCAGACAGGCGTCGGAAAAACGGTAATCAATGGTGTCCAGCCCCGTACTTCCGGGGTAACCCAGATAAGTCACCTGAATCGGCGCTGGTTTACGCGCGAAAACGAGCAATCGATAGCCTGCGGTATGCAATGACAGATCGACCAGAATGTCGATCGTGTCGCTGCGAATCATTTCCGCTGCCTGCTCGTCGATGATCCCGGCGATATTCCGCCATTCATCGGATGCATCACGTATACGTTTGGTCATCGCGTCGGGGCGCGCTGTCGCCGAGTAACAGAAAATATCGAACTGTTGATGATCGTGTTGCTCCAGGAACGGCAGAAAGTTCCAGCCGACCACGTGTTCCCGGAAATCCGCTGAAACGTAGCCGATCTTGAGTCTGCGTTCCGGATCGCGGCTGTTGCCGTGCGGACGGATAAATTGTTTGAGAGGTTCCGCATGCCGCTGGTTCCAGATTATAAGTTCTTTCTGCAGCGTTTTTGCATCGGAATTGGGGTGGTACCCAAGGACGTAGATTAAACAACTATGCGCCGCTGCGGAATAAGGCTTATGTTTAAGCGCGCTTCGATATACGGCAATGGCGGCATCAAGCTCACCTTTTAATTGCAGAACACTGCCGAGATTGCTGAGCGTCAAGACCTCATTAGGCTTTAAATGAAGTGCTTTTTGATAAGCAGTTGCGGCGGCTTCGAGCTGGTCGAGCGCTTGCAGCAGCGTACCCAGATTATTATAAGCGTCGGCGTATTTGGGCGCTAGCCGCAAAGCTTCTTTGTAACTGGACATGGCCTCATCGAACCGCCGTTGGGCCTGAAGGGCAAAGCCGAGATTGTTATGAGCTTCCGCAAAGTCGGGCTTGATCTGTATGGCCGTGCGATACGCACCGATGGCAGCGTCAAGTTCCCCCTGAATTTGAAACACGTTGCCCAGGTTGTTATGGGCCAGCACAAAATCGGGCTTGATTCGTATGGCGTTTTGATACGCCGCAATCGCTTCGTCCAGCCGTCCCTGGGCGCGCCAGGCGGCTCCAAGATTGTAATAGGCATCGGCATAATTCGGATTTAATTTTAGCGCTGTCCGATACGCGCTCATGGCTTCAGCGAGTCGGCTTTGCGACCGTAAAATGCTTCCCAGGCTGTTGTAATAATCAGCGTTGGTTGGATTAATGGCAATGGCTCTGCGAATTAACTCAGCGGCAACTTGAATTTTCCCCGTCTGAAAAGCGATCGCGCCCAGTGAATGCAGTGTCTCGGCATGATTGGGTTGACCAGCGAGGATCTGCCGGTAAATCGCCTCGGCCTGGGCCAGTCTGCCGGCCTGATGGTGTTGCGCGGCGATATTCAAAGCTTCTTGAATTGATATTTGAGACATAGATGAGGTTTATACTACGCGATCATACAAGGCGTCACATTGTTTGGTTTTAAAGTTAACTCGACTTTCATCGATTTTAAACATCTTTATATAAGTACATATTCTGATCAAGTCTTTTCCCGGTCGAAATTTTGTAAATAAAACAAAAGTGGAATTGTCTCCCGCATGCCGGTGTAAAAAATTACTGTGCCTGGAGTACCTGGCTCGTTCCAATCGGGGACGGCGGCGTGGCGGACCATTGAAGCGTCCAGAGATTGCCCAGCGGAATGTTGGAAGCATGACCATCGGCAAAGCCGACGTTAATTG
>DATJSN010000049.1:0-38385 GCA_035504095.1 Phycisphaerae bacterium
ATGCGTTCTTCTATGTCTACGCCAACGTAAAACAGCTTGGGACCGTTCTTATTCTGTCTACCCATCATAATTGTGTGCCTCCATGCAATCGATTAATGTTATTTTTAGCGCCTTTTGGTGATTTGGGCAACAGTCCCGGACTCAGAGAGAGGGACGATATAGGAAAAATTGACCCCCTCTATCGTCGTCCGACAATAATTGGCAGGAATCTTATGGACATGAAAGTCTATCCCATAAAAGATTCGCAAGACTATTTTCGAACCGGTATCTCGTCTGCCGATGGAACACAAGCTTTGTGTGCTCGTCAGACTAACCGTGCTATATGTCTGAAGTTTTCAATGGATGGAAGGTTTCTCGGATTAGCGTCTAAATTACTGTCGAATCAAGATAATGATGAAGACACCTTAGAAGAGATCGGAAACTGGCTGAGGCAACTTGGTTTCCACCCTGGCACGATCCATGTCCAAAAATTCGTACTTCCTGAATTGACCGCTGAGATAAAGGATATGCCAGATTATCTTCAGGAATACGTCGATTCTCCATCAAAGTTTTCCGAGGATCGTCGCGAGGATTTATCGCGCTGTATCGGCGAGTGGCAACGCGCAGGCGGTTATGTTCTGATTTGGAATGAGGAATACGAAATGAATGCAGAGGGCGATGTTGAATCCACTTAAGGGAGTCAAATGGTCATGTCGTTCCCATCTCTATTTTTATTCCCGTTCATCGGCGGAATTGGACGTTGTCGGCAGCGTCAATCCCGGTTGATAGAGAAGGCTGGTTTTTTGGTGGTAGTCGAAATTATCCTGATAGCGGGCGAAGAGCGCTGGCAGATTCTGAATCACCAGCATGTTTTCCGCGTTGTAATGTTCGGCGGAATTGCTGAAGTTAAAACTGCCGGTCACGATCGTTGATCCATCGATCAGCATAATCTTGTTGTGGGCGATGTCGTAGCGGTAGTCGATATACGTGGGAATGCCGGCGTTGAAAAAAGCTCTCAGTGCCGTGCTTGGCTCCATGGTCGTTTTTCCAGTCCTGAAATTGCGATATTCCAAATGAGAGCGGTCAAGAATAATCGTTACCGCGACGCCGCGCTGTTTGGCGTCGATCAGGGCATCAATGATCGGATCGCTGGTAAAACTGTAAGCCTGAACTTCGATGCTGGTTTTGGCATTATTAATCAGGCTGACGAGTTCATCGGTGGCGCCGCCATTGGGAGAAAAATAGACGTTGAGTGAACTTTGTGCGTCAGGATGAACAGGCAAAGCACCGCCGGGAAGATGGCCCAGCCAGACGCCCAGAAATAATGCTGCCGGGATCAAAAACCAGAAGAAATGGGGAATATATGCCAGCCGGTTGGAGTAATTTTGATTGCGCCGCCCGGACATGGAAAATTCTCTTTTTGTTACTTTTTACCCTTGGCGGCGGGTGCGGCGGCTTTGGCGTCCGCGGCTGGGGCCTTAGCCGAGGCGGCGGCTGGCGCTTTAGCGCCGGGGGCTGGTGCTTTAGAACCCGGTGCGGCGCCGCCGGAAGCACCCGCAGTGGGAACCGCAGCGGCCGTGACGCCGGCTTCCGCCGTTTCAGCTTTGGCGGCTTTCTTGCCGGTGGCGGCTTTGCGATGGGCGACTTTTACCAGGCCGAAAATGGGAGATTTATCCTCTGACCATTTTTCATTATCTTCCAGAATCTCAATCCGTTCGGAACGTTTAAGGACGTTGCGATGCCGTTCGAGTGAGCTTTTGCCTTTCAGGCTTCTATCCAGCGACATAACCGATTTCTCCGCAAATTTATAAGTGGGTTATTCTAACGCCGCGGCGGTGAGTGGTAAAGTGAGGTCTCGCCGGGGGCATGTGGATCGTGCCAATAAAAAGAGGGCCGCGATCCATCGCTGGATCACGGCCCTTATCATTTCCGCGACGAACTTAAACGCCGCGGTCAGGCTGTTCTTGCGAAAACCTGTTTTAAATTCTTAATGAGTTTCCACCGGCTCAAGTTCCGCTACATTGCGGCGTCCGGCAAAACCCGCGTTAATTTCGTGCCAGTAACCAATGGTCGGTTCACCAATCTGCCAGCACAGTTCGATATCACGGCCGTCAAACTTGGCCGGGAAATCGACCAGGCCGCGGCCGGGATCTTTTAATTCCACGCCGATGTCGGCGAGTTCTTCCACAAGTTTCGCCATTTGCTCGGTGAGCGATTCAAAAGCGTGTTCGATATTGTGTATTTCCTGGGGCTGAGCCTGGTTTAAATCATCTTTCCGGCTTTTTTCCACCAGCTCGCGACGATGCTGTTCAACTTTTTGTATGTCCGTGGCAATCCTGCTTACCAGAACAAGAGCACTGCGCGCCTGGGCCAGCGTGAAATACCGTCGTTGCGTGGGCTGATGCCGTTTGCGTTTTCTTGAAGAGAGTTCCATTTTGGCGTCCTATAAACAGACTCTGTCACGTATCAATCGCCACAGTGTCGATTTTTTGTGCCTATAACCCAAAGCTCATTAGGAGCATCGGCACACAGAGCATGAAAACTTCAGGGAAGTTGGCTCATAAATCCCTCCATTCAGCTCTACTTAGATTATATTACGCACAACGTGTGCTGGTGGTCAAAAAATTCTTTAAATATTTCGCATTCGGCGGTGAGAACGACTTGCGATCAAACGAGTAAATATGGAAGAATCTGCGGAAAATAGTGGTGCATTCGATCCGCCGAATCGGCTGGTGCGAGTCGGCATTTTTGCATTGCTGATTGCGGCGATTGTTTTCGGCATAACAACCGAGATTCGTTCAGCCTTTCTGCACCGGCGCATGACCGATGTAGACACCTATTTTCGCGCTGCCTGGGCTCTAAGGGTTCATCAGAATCCATACAATGTTACTGACACCAATTCATGGCATTACAATTATCCGCCGTTACTCGCGGTATTGCTGTATCCGCTGGCGGACGCACCGGCGGGGGCCAGCCGTTTCGGGGAGCTTCCATACGCCCTGTCCGTGGCGATCTGGTACGTTCTAAGCGTACTGTTTGTCTGGTGGGGAGCTGACATCCTGGCCCGGGCCCTGGAAAAAACCTCCGGCAATGTTCTGGTGCGCGGACTAAAACCATATTGCCTGCGCTGGTGGGCGCTGCGGCTTTTGCCGATTCTGTTCTGTGCGCCGGCACTGGGGCGGACATTGGTTCGCGGACAGGTTAACGTGCTTTTAATTCTGCTTTTTTGCGGCGCCGGGGCACTGTTGGCTTATCGAAAACAGTTTGCGGCGGGCTTTTATACCGGAATAGCCGCGACGCTGAAATTGTTTCCGGGCTTTTTATTGCTCTATGGCCTGTGGCGGTTGCGTTTTGGTTTTCTGGCCGGGGCGATTGCGGCGATGATCGTGGGTATGTTGATTTTGCCGGCGCTGGTCATGGGGCCCGCGCACATGATCGCGGCATATAGGCAATTTAACCAGGTGATTCTCTTTCCGGCTCTGGGGCTTAATCATGATACCAGCCGGGCCACTGAACTGTTGGACATCAACAAGACTGATTCAACTTCTTTTGAGTCCATGATCGACCATACAATTTATTTTAACCGTCCTGCGCCGCCGCCGACGCAGGCTATGAAAATCGCTCATTGGGCTATTTCCTTCGTGCTCACCGGCGTAACTTTGCTGGTGGAGCGTTTGCGGCGCAAGCACGATCCAATTTTTCGCAATCTGTTTTTCGGCGTGTTGATCACCATCATGCTGCCGATTATTCCGGAATGCCATCCACATTACATGTGCATGGCGCTGCCGCTGATTACCACGTTGCTCGCGGCAAGATGGGAAAACGATGCGACGCTTAAAATCGGCTGGGGCCTGGGGCTGGTGCTGGCGGCTTTCGCGCTATCGCACATGATTACCGTTATACCCGGATTGCAAATCACACGCGATCTGGGACTGGTGACCTATAGCGATCTGGCCCTGTGGATTGTTGGATTAATCGCAATGTGGCGATGGACGCCGGAGGCTCAAGCCGGCGGCGCGGCGACCTGAGAAGTTAATTTATTTATGGCGTTGAAGGCGTCGACTTTGTAAGCCTTCCCATTGCATTTTTAGATCATAGAAGGTGTTATATCACAGAATCGCGCCGCGGATTTGGCCGCGTGGCTTCGATGGCATTAAGAGCCTCTTCAAGGATGACATGATGTCGCTCGAACTGTGCATATTGGCCAGTGGATCCAGGGGAAACGCCTCCCTGGTGCGGGCCGCTGGACACTGCATGCTCATTGATGCCGGCCTTGGTCCGCGCGCCGCTGAAAAACGCATGGTGGGTACGGGCGTAAGCTTGGCGGATCTTGAAGCCATCTGCCTGACGCATCTGGATTCCGATCATTTCAATCCTTCCTGGTTTCGTGTGGTCGAGGACCAGGAGATCAAAATTTATTGTCCGGAAAACCAGGTCAAAATTCTCCGTCGGCTGGCGCGCCGGGAAAAAATGCTCAAATCCATACAGGAATTAATCGTTGCATTCCGCGATGAAAGTTTTGAACCGCTGCCGGGTGTGCATTGCCGCACGATGCATCTGGCGCACGACAAACACGGCAGTCATGGTTTTCTGATTGAATCGGGGCATTCCACCATCGGCTACGCTACGGATTTTGGCGCGGTTCCTGAAACACTGATCGATTTTTTCGCTGGTGTGGACATCCTGGCCATCGAGAGCAATTACGATCCGGATATGCAGCTTCAGTCTGCGCGGCCGCAGTTTTTAAAACGCCGCGTGATGGGGCCCGGGGGGCATTTGTCCAACCAGCAGGCATTTGCCGCGGTAAAAGCGATTATGGACCACACTGGCCGTGTGTACGGCGCGGAAAAACATCCGCGACATCTTGTATTGCTCCACAGAAGCCAGGAATGCAATTGTCCGCTGCTTTTGCGCAGACTTTTTGAACAGGATTCGCGCATTGCTCCGATTCTGGAGCTTGCCCACCAGCATCAGCGAACGGCGTGGCTCGGACCGCCGGACAGACAAGTGTTGCCGGGCGAGCAGTTGTGCATGTTCGCCGGGGCGTGAAGTTCCACACTTTCCAATTTTGATATCAAATATGACCCGGACAATTTTAATGCACGTGACGGATGATTTGACCATCCACGAGGAAAACAACTTCCTCGGCGATATTGGTGCAATGATCGGCGATGCGTTCAAGATTTTTGGCCACCATAATCAGCGCTAAATCTTCTGGAACGCGGTGAGTATCGGCGACCATGCCGGCCTGCAAGTCCTGGTAAATCTGGTGATAAAGGGCATCAATAACATCGTCGCCGCGACAGATTTGGCTGGCAAGGCCGGGGTCGCTGAGTCCCAGGCATCGTGTGGTGTCATAGACCTGTTTAAGTGTGGCTTCGACCATCGTTTTAAGCTCGCGGGGTACGTCGCCGTTCATGTTTGCGAATGAGGGTAGCATCTGTGCAATGTTGTAGGCACAATCGCCGATGCGCTCCAAATCACTGTTGATTTTGACGATAGCAAAGACCATGCGCAAATCGCTGGCCGACGGTTTATGTTCAGCGAGCATATTAATCGCGGCGCGTTCAATTTGTACTTCTTCGGCATCAATGCGCGATTCGTTATCGAGCACTGCTGCGGCAACCTCAACGCGCCGCGTGAGCAGAGCCTCACCCGTCTGCTCTACTGTTCCCTGCACCAGTGCCGCCATATCGATAATGCGATTATGGAGTTGGTCGAGTGCTTCAAAAAACTGGATGGACACGTTTTTATCTCTGGCAGCGTTTTAATAACGTTCAACGTACAGCAGTATACCGCGCGAGGCGATAAAATTTCTACACCGAGTCAAAAATTTTTATCGCGCTTTAACATATCGTTTGGCGAATGCTTGCCGAGTATGGGCTGCATGGTTAAGTTTGCGCTAAGTTCTTGGGAGATCTTTATGGCGGTTCCCAATCCCCCATTGCCCGTCCTGCGCTTTGCCGGTCTATTGGCGGCCAGTGAGGAATTGCTGGCCGCGGCACGCCGCGAACTGGCGCAATGGTACGGCCCGATTGATGAGATTTCACAAACAATACCGTTTGATTTCACCGACTATTATGAAGACCAGATGGGCGCCGGTTTGCTGCGGCAATGGGTGCGTTTTTCCACACTTTTCGCCCCGGAACAACTGGCTAAATGCAAACTGGAAACGAATATGGCGGAAATACTGCTTGCCAGGCAGTTTCCGCAAGGCACGCCCCGGCCAGTAAATATCGATCCGGGTTATGTAAGCCGGTCCAAAGTCATTCTGGCGACCACTAAAGATCACAGCCATAGGATTTATTTATCCGAGGGGATATATGCCGAGGTTACGCTGCACTGGGAGGCCAATAAATGGGCCGCATGGCCATGGACCTATGCGGATTATAAAACTCAGGCGGCAATGCACTTCTTTAATCAATGCCGGGACTTTTACTTCCTGCAACTGCAGAATACCATCAGGCGACCATAAGCCTTGTTCAGACCGATGGTAATGTTGAGATTTTTATGTTTCTAACAGGGACGTTTCTGCTGCTGATTCCCCTGATTCTGAGCTTGATCGGCACAGAGTTGGTTCGCTGTTATTCCGACCGCCTTGGTCTAATGGATCACCCCGGAGAACGCAAAATCCATTCCACGGCGATTCCCCGCAGTGGTGGGATCGCAATTTTCTGGAGTATGGCACTGCCGCTGGGGGGCTTTGCGCTTCTGGCGGGGATGCTCCAGGAACCAGTTCTGCTGCATAAGCTGCCGGCTTCAATACAAGTTTATGTGCCGGGATTGCTCGCACACCGTCCGCTGGCGCTCATTCTGCTGGTTTCTACGCTGGCCATTCACATCCTGGGCCTTTGCGACGATCGAAAATCCCTTTCGGCGCCGGTCAAGCTCTTCTGGCAAATCCTGATCGCTGCCGGGCTGGTTATTGGCGGTGAGATGATTGAACCAGGAGGCTTCAGGATTCTCACCCTGCTGGATCATCTTTTTCCGGGAGGGATATTCGTATCGGGGCTGATCAGCGTGGTATGGCTTGTTCTGCTGACCAACGCCTTTAATTTTATGGATAACATGGATGGTCTTTCCGCCGGCGTCGCGGCGATATGTGCCACGATGTTTTTCATCGCCGCACTTCTCAATGGCCAGTGGTTTATCTGCGGATTGCTGCTCATTTACCTGGGTGCGACGGTGGGATTCTTGTGGCACAATTTTCCACCGGCGAAAATTTTCATGGGTGACGGCGGAAGCCTGGTGCTGGGCTTTTTCCTCGCGGCGCTCACCATTCGCACAACCTATTACTCAGCCCCGGCACGATGGTACGCACTGCTAATGCCTTTGATTGTCACAGCCGTTCCGCTCTACGACTTGATCGTGGTTTGCGTGGTGCGGCTCAGGCGGGGGCGCAGCCCGATGGTGGGAGATACCAATCATTTTTCCCACCGGCTGGCCCGGCAGGGTTTTTCCAAGAGGGGTGCGGTATTGGTGATTTATGCGGTCACGCTGAGTTGCGGTTTGGCGGCGCCGCTGTTGGCGCGGGCTGATGCCGTTAGCGCCATTCTGATTTCCACGCAATGTTTAAGCACGCTCACGGTGATCGGCATCCTGGAACGTGTGGGAGAACACACACAATGAGCGGCGCGATGCGCGACAAATCGGCGTGGGCCATTCTTGCAGCGCTACTGCTGATTCTGTGCATACGCCTGATTATCGTTGAGCCGATTACCGGCGGAGCTTTTGCAACAACCATCGATTTGCCCAAATTGTCCGCCGGCACGAGTCTCTTTTATGGCTCGCCCGCGGAAATCTTCCTTTTCGCTTCACTAACCGTCGTGCTGGCCGGCGCCGCGGTAATGGTTTGTGGTTCAATCAAACGCAGTCAATGGCTGATCTTGGCCGCCATCGTAATTCTTTTGTTTGTCGCGGCGATTTCCGCTGTCGGAGCAGCCAATCGATTCGTGGCGATCCTTGGCGTTTGTGATTTGGGTATGGCGTTTTTGGGCGGATGGACCGCGATGCTTTTGTGCAACACGGATGCACGCCGGCAATTGGTTATTGTGGTTTTAGTGGGAATTCTCGCGGCGTTTGCCGCCGATGGTCTTTATCAGCGATTTGTAACTTTGCCGGCTACCATCACGATGTTCAATCAGAACAATATGGCGCAGCACGGATCACAAGAGTGGTCCCCAGGCGGCACGGACATCGCGTTATTTGAATCACGACTTAATTCACTGGCGGTTTTCGGATTTTTAACGCTTAGCGACATATTTGCAGCAGCACTATTGCCTCTGCTTTTGGTTGGTCTGGCGCTTGGTGTTTTGTCCCTGACCTCGCTGCGCCGTCAAAGCCGGAATGACGAAAAAAATCGAGCGGTCGACGGATCACGAAAAATAAAATCCATTGAAACTCAGGATTCGAATCCAACGTCGCCGGAATTGGTTTTGATTCCTGCGCTGACCGTTCTGCTGGTGTTCGTGGTTGGACTCCTGGTCATGGTATTAACGCTCAGCAAAGGCGCCGTGCTGATCATGGCGCTGAGTATGGCTGTATTAATTGCCGGATGGAGATTTCGCGGTTGGCTGGCAAATAACCGCTGGAAAATAATCTCACTTGCTTTGGCAGGAGGGTTTTGCATCGCTGCGGCGGCAATCGGTTATGGACTTTCGCACCACACTCTGCCTACCAAAGACCTCGCGTTCAGGTGGCAATACTGGACAGGAGCGGCGGGGATGATCACGGATCATCCGGTATTGGGCGTGGGAATGAATAATTTCGGCTACTACTATACGCAATACAAACCGCTTGGTGCGCCGGAAGATGTCAAAGATCCTCACAACATGTTTATTCACATCGCAGCCGAAGCGGGTCTGCCGGCGGCGATCCTCTTTGCCGGTTTGGTTCTGGCGTTTTTTATGGGAGCGGTCAAGAGGGACTATTCTGATCTCACTGTCGCCACCCTTACATCGCCGGCGTTGCTGGCTGCATTTGTGATTCTGTGGTGGGGGCCCAAACTCGTGATGGATACCATTGCCGGTTTTGCCAACGGCGCTGGCTTGCTCAACGATACGGAATGTATTTTGTGCATTGGTGCTGCGCTGCTGGCGATGTTCGCCGCCAATCGCGCGTGGGCCATTCTGAATCCGCCGGCCCGCAGATGCGTTTGTCTGGCGGCGATTTTAGGCGCGGCGGGAATCGCGATTTACGATCAAATTAATATAGCCGCCGTTGTCGGACCGACGGCCATGCTTTTCTGGGTGGTGCTCGGAAGTTTTCAGGCCCGATCCCAGACGCCGCCCGTCATAGAATCCAGAGAGAAGAAATTTGCGGATCATCTGGCGGCTTCAGGATTAGTGCTCGCCGGAATACTGCTGGGTTTGCTGGTTTTTGCACCCGTGGCCATGGGAACATTTTCACTCGATCCCGCGCCTTATATCGAACGCTATCAACAAGCGTTAAAAGAGAAGCAAGCGGTGGCAGCGCTGGACGCGGTAAACAAAATACTTCAGCGCGATCCGCGTTCACAGGAGTGGTTGATGAAACGAATTCAAGTTGAAGTGGTTTTGGGTCAGAATCCTCGCCAGGACGTGCTGCGCATATTGGACATCAATCGCACCGATGCCGATATACGGCTTGCACTTGTCCAGAGCAGCCTATCAGGATTGACGCCGGCGGAACGTATTGCACAATTAAAGTTGGCGCTGAAACTTAATGCGGCACTGCCCAAAGATGAAATCCAGCGACTCTCGGATCAACAAATCGCACAAATCCAGGATTTGATCCAGCAACTACAACGCTGAACGTAATCATGTTTCAATCTCAAATCTCAAATTTCAGATTACTTCGTACCCGTCACTGACTATACATAAGGTATCGCGGCGCCGCGTCGGGATTATAAGTTTTTGGGCCGTCGAGAATGGCCTGTACGTTCAGCGGCGCGGTGACAATAACGTGCTGTTCGGATTCGACGATCGTGGCTTTTCCTCCGTGATTAACCCAGATTTCCGGACGAACCATGGAAGAAATAATGCCCATCATATCGGCTTGCTTGGGAAGCTTGGCAATGATTTGGGCGGGTTGGGTGGTGGATGCCGTGCCGATGGCCTGAAGGTTGGCGCCCGCCTGAATGATCTGCGGAAGATTGGCGGTTAAATCTTCAAGCCAGTAATCCTTGACCACCAGTTGCTGATCGTCCGCGTCCCGGGTGTTAATGAAAATCACGTTTTGATCGGCTGAAACAACCAGAAAGACTTTTGGAGCATATTCTGAAAGGACGCCGGCGAGTTCATGGCGGTAATCTTGCGCCGGCAGATTGAATGAAAGCTGGCTTTTGGAATCGATGCCGGCGCGAGCCAGAGCCGGCCACCCCGCGACAACGTTGGTGTTGGACATTTGCGCCAGTTTGGTCAATACCTCAAAGAGTGAAGCATTTTGAAAATTGAGTGCGGGAAAATCATATTCGAATAAAGAAGGATCAGTTTGCGAAAAAACAATTCGGCCAATCAGGGGAAAAGGAAATTTCGCATTCGATGTCGTTGAAGCGTTGTTCGCGGCACCCGTGTCGGCAAAAGCCGGCTGGTTTGCGGGAGAACCCGCAAGCCCCATCGTCGCGGCGGCCAGGAGTCCCGTAACAACGGCTAATATGGAATACAACTTTTTAATTCTAAAATTCCTTATTTAGTGAAATCTGAAATTTTCTGTGGACTCTGTGGCAAAATTAATCCGCGAAATCTGCGGATTCTCAGCCGCCTATTTGTTCCTGGATATATTCCGGAGCCGTAATGATCAGGTTGCTGTTGAAATAAACGATGCTGGCCTGGCCGCCGTTATCCGCCCAGATGCTGGGGTAAACGATGGTTTCAATGAGTTTGACCAGTTCCTGACCGCGCTGGGCAGGGCTTTCCACCGCGCCTTGACTTGTCTGGCCGCCGCCGCCAAAAAGGTTCGAGCCGGTTTGGCCGCCGCCGCCTCCGCCGCCGGTGCTGGACGCGTTAACAGATTGATTTTGTAATGCAAGGCTAAGAGTCGGCGCTCCGCTGCTGTAGTCGGGAACCGACATGATCAGATCACTCACGTTATAAACACGGGTAACCATTTGTGTGTCGGCGTCGGCGCGCGTCGTGATCATGAGTACATTGTTATCGACGTATTCGACCATGGGAGTTTCCGGGGAAGCCTGCGCCATGATCAGCGCCAGAAGCTTGCCGACTGTGACGTTCTGCAGGCTCAGTGTTATCGGCGTGAGATTCGAAACGCCCACGGCGCTTAGCGCGTTCCAGTTTACGTAAATGTTTGCACCAGAGTCTTGTTGGACATAATTGATGGCATCGCGAAGCGGTACCGCATTCATTTCCGTATCCGGCACAATGTTGCCGAGCACTTCACTGGTTTGCATTCCGCCGCCGTCAGCGCAAACCGTCCGCAAGACGGCTAAAGGCAAAACACTCACCGCCAGCGACAGAGCGCCGGTTAAAAATCTGCCAAGAGAATTCATTTACAATCCTCCCATAAGGAGCATGCAGGCTGGGCCAAATACTATTTTAGCACTTCCGGGCCGAACAAGGAAGATCGGGAAAGATATTTCAATTGCCTCGCCGGGGTTGGCCCACGGTGATATGCTAAAGAGTCTCTAACAAAATAAGATAGGGCCGCGACGCCGGGCATTTTGGTCCCAGACAAGGAGCTTCGACGATGCAAGTATTACAATACAATACAGCGAGGAGAAGCGACGCCGTATGGGGCCAAAAGGCACCGCGTCCCGAAGGGTTGGGCCGCAAATAGCCCATCTGCGGCGTTGTCGGCCCTCGATGTATCATCCTTCGGATACGGCTTCGGGCCTCCGCCTTGCATCTGGGTCATTTGCGGTCCAACGCGGCTCCTAGCTTATTTTGTTAGAGACTCTAAAAATGGCTATCGGATCGACTACCCAAAAGGCGTGGAGCAAACAGGATCGGGCCTTTATGCGCTTGGCGCTCAAACTCGCCGAGCGCGGACAGGGGCAGGTTGAGCCCAATCCCATGGTGGGAGCGGTGATCAGCCGGAACGGCAAGATTGTCGGACGAGGCTATCACCAATGCTTCGGCGGCCCGCATGCGGAAATTTTTGCCTTCAAACAAGCTGGGAAAAAGGCACACGGTGCTACGCTCTATGTAACTCTCGAACCCTGCTGCTATACCGGAAAAACCGGGCCGTGCACGCAGGCGATTATCGCCGCCGGAATTCGGCGCGTGGTTGCGGCAACGAGGGACCCCAACCCGTTGGTGTCAGGCAAAGGACTTAAACAATTGCGGCAAGCAGGCATCAAAGTCGAGGTCGGTTTGTTTCAGGAGACAGCGGAGAAATTAAATCGGCCGTTCCATCGATGGATCACAGGTGGGATGCCCTGGGTTATTGCTAAATGGGCACAAAGCATTGACGGATGCGTTGCCGATGCACGGGGCGATTCAAAGTGGATTAGTTCTCCAGAGTCGCGGGAGTTGGTACATCAACTGCGGGCAAGAATGGATGCTGTTGTCGTGGGTATTCAAACGGTGCTCAGCGATGATCCAAAATTGACCGCTCGGCCGCGAAAATTGCGTGACCGAATGCGAACCCCGTTACGAGTTGTGCTGGATTCGAGCCTGCGCACGCCGGTGAATAGCAAGCTGATAAAAACGATTCGTGAGGCGCCAGTATTGATAGTCCATCGTAAAAATTCAACCGCGGCTGTGCAACGGCGTATTGCAGCGCTGCAAAAACGAGGCGTGCAAACGCTGGCGGTGGGATTGGGCAAGTCAGGGCACTTGGACTGGAGCAGGATATTAAAAGAACTGGCTCGGCGTGGTTGCACCAATGTTCTTGTTGAAGGGGGTCCGAGAGTGCTGGGGACTCTGGCGAAGGCGGGATTAATGGATGAAGCATGGATATTCATAGCCCCCAAAATCGCCGGCGATGCCCGTGCTCGGCATGCGGTGGAAGGAATTAAACTTGTATCCATAGAACGGATGGTCGGGGTGAAAATTGAAAGCATCGAACTCAGCGGCCCGGATGTATTGATTCGTGCAACAATCCGCAGATGACGCAGATTATTTTGACTCTATACCGGAGAAAGAAGTATGGAATTAAAAGTGAATGATGCCGCTCCGGCATTTTTGCTTCAGTCCAATGATGGTTCGAAAATTGCGCTTAAGGATTTAAAAGGCAAAAAAGTGGTGCTTTATTTTTATCCCAAGGATGACACGCCCGGCTGCACCAAAGAGGCCTGTAATTTTCGGGATGGCATTGCCGATCTTAAGGCAGCGGGGGCAGTTGTTCTGGGCGTAAGCCCCGATGACGTGGAGAGTCATGAGAAGTTTCGCAAAAAATTTGGTTTGCCATTTCCCCTGCTGGCCGACACCGACCACGCGACAGCGGAAAACTATGGCGTATGGAAAGAAAAGTCGATGTATGGCAAAACATACATGGGGATTGAACGCACAACGTTCATCATTAATTCGGCGGGAAAAATTGCGCGAATATTTCCCAAGGTCAAAGTAGATGGTCATCATGAAGAAGTGCTCGCGGCACTCAAAGAAGTCCACTGATGATTTAATCCGCTGATTTCGCAGATAAACGCAGATTATAGAGACGACTATCCATAAAAGAATGAATAAGCAAGAAAAGGTTGCTTGAGGCAAGAAATGAATCGGTTGGTAGTCGCTCGCTGGGTATTAATCTTAGGATGGGTGGTTCTATTGGTAAGTATGCCGCTCATTATGGATTATTTTCCTGTTTCTGTGTGGAATCCTCAATTGACATATCGACCTACATGGGTAGTGATCTACTGGAGCTTAGGATCTTCTGATCCATTAGCGAAGCTCATTCTCATTCCATATTTCTTTGGCCTGGCAGCGGGAACTATCACAACGCTCGTACCAGCTCCTAGTTCGCGACTGATCTGGATATGTCGTATTGGGGCCTTGGGCGTTTGCGAACTGAGTTCACTGTATGGTGTATCATATCTTCTAATTCCGCAGAATATGATTGGAGGCGTTGGAGGCGGATTCTACGTTTGCGCGTTAGGTAGTCTGCTCATCGGCGCCTCGGCGTGGATACGGCCGATTGTGATTCAAGATTCAAAATATTCCACTATCAATGAGTGAAAAAAATCTGCGTTCATCTGCGAAATCTGCGGATTTAAACTTTCTTTTGCCCCAGGACGCAACGCGGATGACCTGCGGCGTCGCGGATAGTCCGGACAAATTCATAAATGCCGGAAGAATTAAGGATGTTTTCCACGGACGGTGATTGATCAAAAGCGATTTCCATCATCAAAATTCCGCCGGGTAAAAGGTATTCCGGCGCGCCGGCGGCAATGCGGCGGTGAAAGTCCATGCCATCCGGACCACCATCAAGAGCTGCTCGTGGTTCATGGCGGCGAACCTCCGGTACCAGACCAGCGATCTGAGCGGAGGGAATGTAAGGCGGATTGGAAATAATGACATGAAAGCGCACAGGCGGAATAAGCGCAGCGATGGGATCAAAAAGATCACCATCAACGAATTTAATGCGGTCGGCAACGCTGTGAGTTTCAGAATTGCGTCGGGCAACCGCGAGCGCTTTATTACTTAGATCAGCCGCGACGAGGCGTGCCGTGGGAAGATTTTTGGCCAGCGCTACGGCGATGCATCCGCTGCCGGTGCATAAATCAAGAATATTGGGCGGACTCCAATTAGCGGCGCGGCCCAGACGAATAACCTGTTCGACGAGCGTTTCGGTATCAGGACGTGGAATCAACACGTCTGGTGTAACAAAAAATTCCAGAGAGAAAAACCATGCTCGATCGATTAAATAAGCTACCGGGACGCCGTCTTTGCGTTGTTTAACCATTTCACGGAAAGCCGTGACCTGGGCGATTGAAGGTATTTGCTCATAGCGTGTATACAGGGCCATGCGATTACAATTGAGCGCATGCGCCAGAAGCAATTCCGCGGAAAGACGCGGTTCGTCGACACCGCCCCGCGTGAAAAAATCGGCAGTCCACTTCAGCAGTTCTCCGATGGTCCAGTCGGCGGTATGCGGCGTGTTCATGGCTAAGAATCTATCTCAAAACAGAGGAAATAAAAATTCCAAGATGGCAAAAACAGTATAGAATGTCCTAAGGCCAATCGGCGGGTTTACGGAAACGACACGGAAATTTTCAAGGAGAAATTTTATGGAAACGAGCACAGAAAAGGCAAAGGGAAGTTGCTTTGCCGGCGCGATTTTGGCGCGGGGGTTGGGACTGCTCATTGTCAGACTGGCGGTGGGATCCATTTTTATTTACCACGGGGCTCAAAAAGTATTCGGGGCTTTCGGCGGCATGGGAATGCAGAAATTCGCCGCCAGCGCCGTGGCGGCTTTACATCCGCCGATTCTTCCAACGATGGCCTGGGCCTGGCTTTCCGCGGGGACGGAATTTTTCGGGGGTTGTCTGGTTCTGGTCGGCCTGATTACGCGTTTGCCGGCGCTGCTTTTGGTAATCAACATGCTCATGGCGCTGCGCTTGCTTCATATGACCGGAACGGGATTTGCTGATCCGAATATTGAATTTGTACTATCCCTGATCGCGATGAATGCGCTTCTGGTATTGGCGGGCCCGGGGATTTTGTCGCTGGACGCATTGCTTTTCCGATGTGGAAAATGGTGCTTTAGAGCCTCTAACAAAACAAGCTAGGAGCCGCGTTGGGCCACAAATAGCCCAGATGCAAGGCGGAGCGACGAGGCGACCCTGATGAAAGATGGGTCGTTGAGTCGCGACAACGCCGCAGATGGGCTATTTGCGGCCCAACCCTTCGGGACGCGGTGCCTTTCGGCCCCATACAGCGTCGCTTCTCCTCGCTGTATTGTATTTTAATACTTGCATCGTCGAAGCTCCTTGTCTGGGACCAAAATACCCAGCGTCGCGGCCCTATCTTGTTTTGTTAGAGGCTCTGGGTCGAAGCCGAAAACGTGAATTGCACAGTGCGGCGTGGGAATGCCGCACTTAAGCCCCAGGTTTCCACCTGGGGCTGTATAGCGGGAATCGATTCACAAAAACTGACGAAACTTTCCCGCCATATGGCAATACAGCGCAGGGTGGAAACCCTGCGCTCATGGCACGGGTTAACGCCAAACTCAAGCGAAGTACTTGTGGGTAAAAGTAAGGCCAAAACCGGGGCCGTAGGATGATCAGCTCAGCACGGTGGTTTCGCGGGCGCGGCAGAAGTGGATGGCGCCCGCGCCGTCGCGCAGAACCAGACCATACATGGGATCGACGTCCGCCACGCGGCCTTCCAGAATGACGCCGCCGCAATTGACGCGCACCATCTGGCCCAGCATGGTGCAGCGCGAACGCCATTTTTCCACCAGCGATTCCAGATCGAGTGAGGCCAGACAATATTTTTCCAGTTCATCCAGCAATGCATCTATGACGGCCAGGCGATCGAAATTTCCGGGGTTAATCATGTCCAGTGAAATGGCGTTCCCGGCGATAGAGGCAGGAAAATCCTCCGGCTTCTGGAGTACGTTAACGCCGATGCCGATGACCACATCAACGGCCTGTGGATCATCACGATGCGGCCGCGTTTCAATGAGAATGCCGGCCGCCTTTTTATGATCGATCAAAACGTCGTTGGGCCATTTAAGCTGCAATTCCCGTTGCGTCAGGCGCTCGAGCGCCTCAGCACAAGCCAGAGCGACGGAGAGTGTCAGGGAATCGTCCGGGAGATTCCTGTTGGGTAGAAGTACGGACATGAGCACGCCTTGACCCGCCGGAGAAAACCAGCGATTTTCACGGCGTCCGCGTCCGCGCGTTTGTACGTCCGCAAGGACGACCAGCGGATCATGCGCCTTGGCAGCGGCCTGAATGGCGACGTCGTTGGTGCTGGCCGTTTTTTCAAAGACCAACACATGGCGTCCAAGGCAACGGCCCGATTTTTCGGTTTCGGCTTCGAGTACGCCGCGCCACCAGGGCCAGCCTGTGGAGATGAGTTTGATTGTCTCGGGCATTGTTTCCAGATGGCAGCCATGTTTTTGTAGATGATCGGCGGCCCGTGAGATAAGACTGAGATCAACTGACAGGGCAGCCGAGATTTCTGAAATTTGTTTTCCAGTTCCACCGCTGCGCAGCAGCAGTAGCAGGTTCAACGCGAGTTCAGGCAGCGGAATTTTTGCGGCGTCGAACATAGCTGTTTCGTCAAAGATTTTTGAATTCCATTGAAAGATCGAGAATCGGCGCTGAATGCGTCAGTGCACCAATGCTGATACGGTCGACGCCGATAGCGGCATAGGCTGCGAGATTTTCCAGCGTAATACCGCCGGATGCTTCAAGCAACGGCCGGCCCGCGGCGCTGTGACGATTGCGCAGTTCCACAGCGTGGGACATCAATTCCGGGGTCATATTGTCCAGAAGAATGATGTCCGCTCCACCGCCGGGAAGCGCTTCAGCAAGTTGATCGAGAGTTTCCACTTCAAGCCATAGTGTGATTTTAGGGTCGAGTTTGGCGCGAACCTCAGCGGTGAGTTTGGCCAGCGACAAATTTTTCCCAAGCCGGTTACGCAGGGCCGTCAAATGATTATCTTTGAGCATGACGCCGTCATAAAGCCCCATGCGATGGTTGACGCCGCCGCCGCAGGCCACGGCATATTTTTCCAACAGCCGCCAACCAGGAGTGGTCTTGCGCGTGTCGCAAATTTGCGTTTTAGCGCCGATTTTGCGGACCAGGGCGACATAGTGGCTGGTGAGCGTGGCGATTCCGGATAAGTGGGAAAGAAAATTCAGTACAACGCGTTCTGCTGATAGAAGCGGTCCGGCGGGTCCGGATATTTCGCCGACAGTTTCTCCGGCGGCAACCGTTTGTGAATCGTTGACGCGGGCTGACCAGACAAGTGCGGCGCTATAGTGCCGGAGAATTTCCGGCATAAGGAAAGTGCCGGCGATAACGCCGCTGGAGCGTGCGATGATGGATCCCGCGGCCCGCAATGAATCAGGAATGGCGATTTTTACAGTTTGGTCGCCGGCGCCGGCAGGCGATCCGCCGAGGTCCTCGGCAACCGCGAGTTGAATTAATTCGGCGATGCCTTTATCGATAGGCGGCGGTTTTGGCACCATATTCTCCTGTTTTTGACTCCGCTATTCTCGCGCCTGTTGAGTTATAATGCCAAATGGTAAACAAGGGGGTATTTTATGGCCAAGACCGGGCAAACATCGGACGCCAAAACGGATTTTACACAACGGCGCTGCAAGCCATGCGAAGGAGGAGTCGAGCCGTTCACCGCGGCCCAGATCAAGCAAATTCTGCCGGCGCTTTCAGGGTGGGAATATCTCGACGGCTGGTTGGAACGCACGTTTAAATACGCCGATTACTACCAGACCATGGCGTTTGTGAACATGGTGGCCTGGTTATCGCATATGGAAAACCATCATCCGGATATGGAAGTCGGGTATAATAAGGTGCGCATTCGGTACAAAACCCATGCCATCAACGGCCTGTCGGAGAACGATTTCATCTGTGCCTCGAAGATAAATAAAATGCTTCTTCTGTGAAAACAGGAAGGAGCATGGGAAGCGCCAAATCCGGTTTGAGATAGATTTTGAGCGATGGATATGGACGAGCAAATACAAAATCCACGAAGGGTATTGATTCTTTCCGCTTCGGCGGGAGCGGGGCATGTGCGCGCCGCGGAGGCGCTTTTGAAGGTGTTCGACGGCCATTCGGGTGTGAGTGAAGTTGCACACTGGGACATGCTCAAATACACCACCAAAATTTTCCGGCACATCTATTCACAGGTATATCTGGATCTGATCAATCATGCTCCGACCATGCTGGGCATTCTGTATGACACGCTGGATAAACCCTGGCAAAAGGAAAAGGCTCGCCTGGCATTTGAAAAATTCAACGCGGGCCCGTTTCTTAAGGCCGTAACCAAGTTCGCTCCGGATCTGATCGTCTGCACGCACTTTACCCCCGCGGCGCTGACCGCGTGGCTTTATGAAAACAAGCGGCTCTCGGTCAAGCCGGCGATTGTGGTGACGGATTTTGATTGCCACGCCACGTGGCTGACGCATACGTATTTGTATTATTTTGTCATTCTCGACGAAACACGCGAGCATCTGATTCGTCTGGGAATCGATCCGGCACGCATTTGTGTTTCGGGCATTCCGATTGATCCGGTTTTTATGAAGCCCAAGACGCAGAAAGAATCGCGCCGGCGTCTGGAACTCCGTGAAGATCTGTTTACGATCCTGGTTTCGGCAGGCGGCAACGGGGTTGGGCCGATGGAGATGCTCGTTGCGGAATTGTTGCAGATCAACAGGCCTGTGCAGATTGTGGTAATCGCCGGACGGAGTGTCGAACTCAAAACCCGTCTGGATGAACTTGCAGCACAGGTCAACGGGCAGGGGCCGGTGCGCCTTGTTCCGGTTGGCTATACCAACCAGATGGATGAATACATGGCCGCCGCGGACATCCTGCTCGGTAAACCCGGAGGCATGACCAGCGGCGAGGCGATGGCCCGCAATTTACCGATGTGTATTTTTAATCCAATTCCGGGCCAGGAGGAACGCAACAGCGATCACCTGCTGGAACTGGGCACGGCGATACGCTGCAATAATCTTCCTACCACCGCCTATAAGCTGCAGTTATTAATGGATGATCCGAAACGACTGGCCATGATGCGCCAAAATACGGCTAAAATCGCCCATCCGGATTCCGCGAAAACTATTGTCGATACATTGTTGAATATGCCGTCCCAGCGGCCGCCACACAAACGCCGTGGGAATATTGGTAAACGTTTGCGCGTCGGTGGAAGACTTCTGGGCGCGCGAATGCTCAACCGTGTTAAATAGCTCCATGCTGACCGACGAACTCGACTACACCCTGCCGCCGTCGCTGATTGCCCGGCGGCCGGCCCGACCGCGCGACAGCAGTCGATTGATGGTCTACCGGCGGTCGGCGGATTTACTCGAACATCATATTTTTTCCGATCTACCCGGCCTTCTGGAACCAAACGACCTGCTGGTGCTTAACGATACACGCGTGATGCCGGCAAAACTTCGTTTGAAAAAAAAATCCGGAGCGCGGATTGAGGGGTTATTTCTGGAAGAAATAAACCCCGGCCGGTGGCGTGTGATGCTCCAGTCGCGCGGACGCTGTGCGCCGGGTTTAATTATGCAGGCCCTCGACGTTCGCGGCGAAGTCAGCCCAATTGCGCTGACCTTGGAAAAACGAACGCCGGAAAAAGGACAATGGATCGCATCGCTGAATAGCACTAAGCCTGCGGCGGACATTCTGGAACAAATCGGAGCGGTTCCACTGCCTCCCTATATTCAAAAAGCCCGTGGGAGCAATTTTTTGGACTCATTTGATGATGATAAGGTTGACTATCAGACCGTATATGCTCGCGAATCCGGCGCCGTGGCGGCGCCAACTGCGGGGTTGCATTTTACGCCTAAAGTATTCGCCGGACTTGCCGCACGAGGTGTTCAATCCACCTATTTGACTTTGCATGTGGGTCTGGGAACTTTTTTTCCGGTTCAGACAGAGCGGTTGGAAGACCATCCGATGCATCGGGAATTCTTTACGATTCCAGAGCAAACCATTCAAGCCATTCGGAGGCAACGTGCGCACGGCGGACGAATGATTGCCGTGGGCACAACCAGCGTAAGAGCAATGGAATCCGCCGCCGGTCGAATATTGGACGAAACGAAAAACACAGAGACTATTATTGACCGTACTGATTTATTAATCGCGCCGGGTTATCAGTTCCAGTCGATCGATGGAATGATTACTAATTTCCATCTGCCGCGCAGCACACTTTTGGCTTTAGTGGCGGCTTTGGTAGGGCTGGAAAAGCTCAGGAAACTCTATGAGATCGCGGTAAAAGCAAACTACCGTTTTTACAGTTATGGCGATGCGATGCTGATTTTGCCGTGAAAAATTTATTCTTTATCGTAAGCAATGACGCTGTGCAGGTCATATTTACTGAAACGTTTTCGACCGTTTAGAAAAGCCAGTTCGATAAGAATAGCAATGCCGGAGACATGGCCTCCAAGTTTTTCCACCAATTTACAACACGCATCCATCGTGCCGCCGGTGGCCAGAAGATCATCGACAATCAGGCAGTGCTGATCTTTGACGATGGCGTCTGTGTGCATTTCCAGCGTATCCTGACCATACTCTAAATCGTAAGTATGGGAAATTTTTTCCGCGGGTAATTTGCGCGGTTTGCGGATCGGGATAAAGCCGCAGGAAAGTGCCTGGGCTACGGCCGTGCCGAAAATAAAGCCGCGCGACTCAGCGCCGACGACCAGTTCAATTTTTTTTCCGCGAAAGGGATTGGCCATAAGCTCCACGGCCAGGGCCAGACCGGCGGGATCGCGGAGCAGCGGGGTAATATCTTTGAAAATAATGCCGGGTTTTGGAAAACCTGACACATCACGAATAAGTTTTTTTAAATCCCGCATAAGAGAATTCTCCAGCAATAAAGATGCCAAGCATAATAACGCGGTAATGGGAATCCGTCTCAGAGTCGGATAAAGCGAGATTGCGGCAATGTTTGGTTACACCCGCACCACTTTACACTCCGGCAGAGCTTCCAAAAACACTTTGCCATAGGGCCGCGTGACGATGCGTCTGTCGAGCACTACAACGATGCCTGTATCCTCATGCGTGCGAATCAGCCGTCCGAAACCCTGACGAAGCTTAATGACGGCCTCAGGCAGGGAATAATCGCCAAATGCATTGCCGCCGGCCTTTTCAAGTGCTTCCAGTCGCGCTTCGGTCAGCGGCTGGTCGGGTACGGCAAAGGGTAAACGCGTAATGATGACATTGGAAAGCGCATCGCCGGGTACGTCCACGCCTTGCCAGAATGAATCGGTTCCCAGCAGCACGCTGTTTTTTTGATTCTTAAATCGCGAGAGAAGCTGGCTGCGGGAAAGTTTTTTCCCCTGCACCAAAAGCGGATAACCAAGTTGGGCCAGGTGCGGCTCCAGAATTTCCGCAGCGCGATTCAGGGCCGAATAGCTGGTGAAGAGTACAAACGCCCGTCCCTGCGTTTGCCTCAAATAATGAACCGCACGTTCCATGGCCTGGGGCAGGTATGAAGCATCGTCCGGGTCGGGTAAATGGGTCTCCAGGTAAAGTGTGACTTGTTTGGGGTAATCAAAAGGCGACCCAAGTTGCAATTCGGCGCCGCCGGATAATCCCAGCCGGGAACGCAAAAAAGCAAATGGACCATTCTCTTGGGCGTTTCGCGAGGGTCCGGCGGCGAGTGTGGCGCTGGTAAGGACCACGGACGGGACCTGATCGAATAAATTCGCCTTGAGATGTTCCGCGACGTTGATCGGGCAGCAATGCAGTGAGAGCCTGCGATGCATTTTGCCGCTATTTTCCAGCCAATAAACCGATTCCGGCTGCTCCTGGCAGAGAATGGCCTTGAGGGCTACGCAATGAGCACGGCAGCGATTGGCCAGGCTGTTGACTTCGAAACGGTCTTTTTCTGCGTCGTAAAGCTTTCCCGTTACTGGTTCGCCTTCGGAAGGGTCGTCTGGAATGTCGTCCGGCGCCCTGCCGGTTTTAAGCGATAGCTGCACCACGATGGTGTGCAAAACGCGTTCCAGCGCCTCCAGCGCTGCGGAGAGAGTATTTTCCACGACGTTAGGCGTCCGAATTCTTCCGTTAGCCGGGGCACTGGTCTGTTTCCAACGGGCGAGCGAATCAAAGAATTTTTTTGCTGCTTCATGCGCATCTTCAGCGGCGTTCTGTGCGGCAACTTGCGCGGCAATGTCAATGGATATTAAACCAGACAAAATTCCACGGTGATTAACGGGATTAAAAATACTTGTCAGCAATTGCCGCACGCCCGCTTCGCTGAGGCTCAAACCCAGGTGATCGGCCGCGACGGATTCAATCGTGTGGGCCTCATCAAGCACCACCATGTCATACTTCGGAAGCATGCTGGTGCCTAAACGGCGCAGAGCCAGGTCAGCGAAAAACATGGCATGATTGCAGATTAAAATCTGACCGTTCGCTATACGCCGCCGGCTCGCCTGATAGAAACAGGGTTGATAAAACTTGCAACGCCGACCCATGCAGTTGCCATGCTCGGCGCAGACTTTATCCCAGACGTTCCAGGCTGGCTGGCGGGGCAGATCAGAAAGTGAACCTTCGCTTGTGGTTTTGGACCAGCGATGGATGAGATCCAGATCATCCAGCAACGGCTCTTCGGTAAATAAATGGTGGCTTTTAGCAAGCGTTTGTTCGAGGCGGCGCTGACAGAGGTAATTTGACCGGCCCTTGCACAGTACGGCGGAAAATTCTTCACCCAACGCCGCGCGAAGAAAGGGAATATCCTTATCAATCAATTGTTCCTGAAGGCTTATCGTATGCGTGGAAATAACGACCCGCTTGCGTTGTTGGGTCACCTGACGTATCGCCGGAATCAGGTAGGCGAACGATTTACCCACGCCGGTGCCGGCTTCCACAATCAGATGTTGCGAATTTTGGAAGGCTTCATCAACCGCCGCCGCCATTTTTACCTGCTGCGGGCGAAGCTGAAAATTAGCCATACGCCGGGCGACCGGTCCATCGGGCGAAAGTAGCTGTTGGCTGTTCATGGCCATTCACCCATAGAATAACCGAGAGTTGAATATGGTTCAGAACCGTAACATCCCCGACGTTCTGCGGGCGATGGCGGAAAGCCCCGTCATTGCGCGCATCGCCGCGCAACTGGCCGAGCGGCGTTATGTACGCGCCACGGGTCAATGGGGCTCTTGCGCCCTGGTTATCGCCGCACTAATCCAGGCACAGCTTAACCGGCCCATGCTCATTCTCACCGCCCATCTGGATGAAGCCGACGATGCCGTCGATCAACTGGAATTTTTCCGCCCGGACGCCTTGGCGCGGCTTTTCCCGGCATTTGAGGTGCTGCCCGGCGAATCGAACGTTTCACCGGAACTTAGCGCCCAGCGTATAACACTTCTTACAAATCTTTCCGGTTCCAAGGCCCCGGATTTTATCGTCGCACCGGTGCAGGCCGTTATGCAACCCTGCCCGGATAAAGATTTGCTGGCCGAACAACTCATCACGATAACCGTTGGCGGGCGTGTGGATCGTGAAATGTTGATTGATTGGCTGGCACGGCGTGGTTATACGCGGCTTGAAGCAGTGGAAAATACGGGGGATTTTGCGGTTCGCGGAGAAATTCTGGATGTCTGGCCCGCCGGCGCCGAAAAACCGGTGCGGCTCACTTTTTCTGATCAGCAAATCGAGCTTTTACACGGCTTTGATCCGGAAACGCTCGGTCCGACCGGCGACATTCCCACGCTGAACATAACCGCCATGGAAAAAAATGCCGACTGGCCGCGGGAAAAGTCGGTGAGTTTTCTCAGCTTGTTGCCGGAAAACACTATTGTCTGGTTGATTGAGCCATTGGAAATTCAGGAGCAGGGAAAAAGCTATTACGACCGCCTTCCGGACGCCCGGGGCATTTATCCACCTGATGCGGTTTATCGCGGCGTGCAAAAATTCACCTGGGCCGAGGTGCATCAGTTCGCGCCCGAAACGCCCGATACCATACGCCTGCCATGCCGGTCCATCGAGCAATTCGACACTCAGCCGGATGCGGCATTAGCTGAGCTTGCCGCGCTGGCCGCGGAAAATCAACTCGTCGTTGTATGTCAGAATGCTTCGGAGCGCACGCGGCTGTCCGATCTGATCCATGTAAAACATCCACAGATGATGGACAAAATTGCCATGCCGGTAGGGGACCTTAGAGCCGGTTTTCGCTGGAATCTCGCCGAACCTGAGGCCAATGCCGATCGCTGGCTGATTCTGATTGGCCATCATGAATTATTTCATCGTTATCACATCAAGCATCGACTGCGGAGCGTCGCCGGAGTGCGGCCCATCGACCATTTTCTGGACCTTCAGGAAGGTGATTTCGTTGTGCATGTGCAGCACGGAATCGCTAAATACACGGGTATAACCACGCTGAATCGTGACGGAAAAGCTGTGGAATATCTCACCCTGACCTTTGCCAATAACGCGACGCTTCATGTGCCGATCACCCAGATCCACCTGGTGCAGAAATACGTGGGCAGTGCCCAGGGGCGTCCGCAACTCTCAGTATTAGGCGGTACAAACTGGAGCCGGCAGAAAGAAAAAGTCGCCGAGGCTGTCGAAAAAATGGCTTCGGAAATGCTTGAAGTACAGGCGGCACGCGAACAATTCCCCGGCGTCGCTTATCCGGCGGATACCATATGGATGCGCGAGTTTGAAAACTCCTTTGCCTTTGAGCCGACGGAGGATCAGGTCCGCTGCATCGCGGAAATTAAAGAGGATTTGCAGAAAACTCGTCCGATGGACCGCCTGCTTTGCGGCGATGTGGGCTACGGCAAAACGGAACTGGCCATTCGCGCCGCCTTTAAAGTCAGCGAAGCCGGCAAACAGGTCGCGGTGCTGGCGCCCACCACGGTGCTGGTTGAACAGCATGAGCAGACATTCCGCCAGCGCATGGCGGGTTATCCATTTGTGGTCGAAAGTATTTCACGATTCAAAACGCCTTCGCAGGTGCGAGACATTCTGGCTCGCACGCACAAAGGGCAGGTGGACGTTCTGATCGGCACGCACCGATTGCTCAGCCGCGACGTGGAATTCGCCGACCTTGGGCTGGTGATCATCGATGAAGAACAACGTTTTGGCGTCGAGCATAAGGAACGGCTCAAACATTTGCGCCTTACAGTGGACGTTTTGACGATGACCGCCACACCCATTCCGCGCACGCTGCACATGAGCTTGCTGGGATTAAGGGATATTTCCAATCTTGCCACGCCGCCGCGTGACCGCAGAAGCGTGGTGACGGAGGTGATTGGTTATGAGGCCCAGCGCATCAAGCAGGCCATAGAGCGTGAGCTGGCGCGCGACGGACAAATCTATTTCGTGCATAACCGCGTGTGGAACATTCAAAGCGTGGCGGACAAAATCCACCAGTTGGTTCCTGAGGCACGACTCGTGATCGGTCATGGCCAGATGTCCGACGGCGAACTCGAGGAAGTGATGCATAAATTCATTCGCCGTGAAGCGGACGTTCTGGTTTCCACCACCATTATCGAAAGCGGACTGGACATTCCAACGGCCAACACCATATTCATTCATGAAGCGGAGAATTTTGGCCTCAGTGACCTGCATCAATTACGCGGCCGCGTGGGCCGTTCGCGCCACCGGGCTTATTGTTATCTGATTCTCAGCGGGGACAAAATCATCAGCGACTCGGCCGCCAAGCGTCTCAAAGCGATGGAGGAATACAATTCGCTGGGCGCCGGTTTCAAAATAGCCTTAAGAGACCTGGAGATCCGCGGCGCCGGTAATCTGCTCGGCGACGAACAGTCCGGCCACATTGCCACCATTGGCTATGAATTATATTGTCAGCTTCTTGAAGAAGCCGTTAAACGGGTGAAAAATCAACCTCTTGACCGTCCGCCGGAGGTGAACATCGATATAGGCGTCACAGGCAGTTTTCCGCGTACGTATATTCATTCGGAAAAGCAGCGCATGGATTTGTATCGGCGGCTTTCGCGCTGCCACAGCCGTGCGGCGCTTGATGCCCTGCGGCAGGATATCACTGATGCATTTGGTCCGCTTCCCGGACCGGCGGCTACACTTTTGGCCCTCGCGGAACTGCGCATCAACGCCGCTCAATGGGGCATTGCCAGCATCATCAGCAAGCCGCCGGATTTGGTCTTTACGCTTACTGATCTGACGCGGCTTGGGCCGCTATTGGCCAAAGCTCCTGGTTCAGTCAGACCGGTGGATGAAAAGTCGATTCATTTACGGTTAGAACCGGCATATTTTCAGGGCGATACGCTGTTGAATGTATTGAGTAATTTATTTGCGAAACAAAAGTAAGAGCCTCTAAAAAATAAACCGATATGGATCGCGGGCATCTTCCCCGCAATGTAGCTTAGGCTCTCCAGCCTGAGCCCGTCGAATGGCTCCAGCCTGAATTTTAAATTTCAAATTTTAAATCCGCGTTTCTCTGCGGAATCTGCGGATTCGTCGTGTCGTCGTCTCGTCGTCTCGTTGTGGTAAATATTTTTCGTGGTTAAAAACCTGCGCCAATCCGCGTAATCTGTGGATCGAAATTCATCGCTGGATTCAGGGAACATTAAATGCCAAGTTCTTGCCCATGGCGGCGAACGAATTGGTCCGGTGAAAGAATGGCAATGTCTGCCAGACGTTGACGAAAACGTCTGGCCGCATCGTCTTTGCCATGCGGCAGGTCCAGTAGGTCGTGATCGGTAGTTACTAGATCGGTTGCCCGTCCGGCTATGGCCAGTGTCAAGAGCTTTTCATCTTTTCGGTCTCGTGGGAAATCGAACCGCGTGTGAATATCCCGAAGTATATCTCCCACGTACATAAGCCTCTCAATGGCAGTTTTCACTTTGTTCGCTTTGAGTTCCGGGTACCGGGCAGTCAAAATGGGGGCGTTCAGTACATAACGATATTCCGAAAGCAGCGCTCGGCTGAGCAATATGATGACCCGGCGCCGTTCACATGCGTGCAATAACCGCCCCGAATCGCTGCGATGGTTGATCAGGGCTCGCACAAGTATGTTCGTATCAAGTACAACGCGGTGGGATTCCGACGGCACACGATCACCTTCTGCGCGATGCACGGCGGTGATATTGAGTTCTGGCCGTCTCCACAAGACGGTCAAGTTCCGTTTCGTCGGTTTTTCGAGAAGTCGGCATCAATTCCGCAAACGTTGTGGTTTTTGCCCGATGTGAAATTGCGAGGTCTTCATCGACGAGGTGTTTAAGGTAGCCTTCGGTTGTCATACCCAGTTGGCTGGCGCGCCTTTGAATCCTGACCCATTTTTGCCTGGCCAGTCCCTTAACCTGGATATTTTTAAAGGCTATGGACATATCGAACCCTTATCATTCAAACGTAAGGTATTATATCGGTTTTTACCGGGATAGCACACTATAACGGCTTTCAAGTAAGTTTTCTTCCGGCCCACCAAATCCCGCCGATTTCTCCTGTTTTTCTGAACACTGCGGCGTAGCATCGTCGCGCCGTCACCCCCGACTCCCGTCTCACAACTCCCGACTCAGCGCAGCTGCTTGCTTCCCCGCGCCGGATGGTTTGCCTATTCAGTATAAAGGCTCTTAAAGCCGGTTCTTTGACAAGTGAATAAGAGGAGTGACAATTCATCTGATTCTACGGAATCCGTCTGTCCGCTCTCTGTCAAGATGACAGATTGTCACCTTCTTGGGATTAAAGTAAGAAAAATCAACTCGTGACAGCGTGACAACATCGGTAAATATAGAGTCTTTCCCACTTTTCTAAGCGTGACAAACGAAAATGATGTCACACTTGAAAAATGCAAAATGTGCTGGAAATTAAAGGATTGTCACGCTGTCACGACTCGGCGGCCCAAAATAGGAGAAATAAACCCTAATATGTGTTTAGTGTCACTAACAAAATTAAAGCGGGAGCTGTTAATACTTTCGTGTTTTTCGTGGTTAGAAATCGTCGTGTTTTTATTTCGTCGTGGTGAAATATTCTCTCTGTGCCCTCTGAGTTCTCTGTGGCAAAATCGTTTTATCACGCTTTCTGGACTAAAGCTGGAAAAATCTAACCGCTACAGCGCAACAACCCCTGAAAATATAGATGTTTCCTCCACTCTTAAAGGCGCAACAAGCACGAATCATGTTACGGATCAGAAAGTGCGAAATACTCTATAAAATAAGCCTTTGTAACGTTGTAGCGCTTAGAAGGCCCAAAATTGGAGCAAAAAAATATGCCTGGGTACAAAATGAATCCTGACTCAAAGAAGGGGAGTGAAACGGGGGCACGGCCTGGCGTCGTGGTGAAAAATTCTCTCTGTGGTCTCTGTGAACTCTGTGGCTAAATCGTATTGTCACGCTTTCGCGCACCACTTTCTCCACATATCGCGATAAGCGGCTTCCATATTGCGGGTAAATCGTTCGGCATCCATCAAGGGCGACGCCTGCATCCGCTGGCGCAGCGTGCCGCGGAGTTTGGCTAGTCCGGCTAAATCACCAACCGCAGCGGTTGCTTGTGTCACGTACTCTTCAGGTGAGCGCGCAATGAATTCTTTCAGGCCCAGATTCGTCAATTGGCTCAAACCGGCGCGGCCCATGGCGCCAGACCCGGCAAGGGTTACAAAAGGAACACCCATCCAAAGTGAATCAAAACCAGTCGTGTGGCCATTACAGGGAAATGGATCCAGTCCCAGATCAATTCGATGATAGAGCTTTAGATATTCCTGCCGCGGCAAACGTTCCAGAAATTCCAGTGATTCGGCGGTAATGCACGAACGTTTAAATTTTTCCGCAACGTCACGGCGTACCTGTCCTTCGGGAACGAAAAATAGCAGCCGCGAACCAGGAACGGCCTTTAGCACTTTGCTCCAAAGTTCTAAAACGCCGTCGTTGATCTTCCGAAACTGATTCAGGCAGCCAAAGGTTACATAACCATTTTTCAGCGCCGGCAGTTCATTGACCGCCGGTTCTTCACTCAGCGAATCGTAACACCAGAAACTATCGGGCAATCGGATCGATTCTTCAGTGTACTGTCCGTTGACGCCGGGCGGATCCAGATAAGGATCGGTAAAGCGATAATCAATGGCAGTAAGTCCGGTTGTGCCGGGATAACCCAGCCAGGTCGCCTGTACCGGAGCAGGCTTTCGCGCAAAAGTCAGGAGACGGTTATCAGCCGTGTGCAATTTCAGATCGACCAGAATGTCGATCTGATCCCGTCGAATTTGTTCCGCAAGGTTTTCATCGGACATTCCCAAAATATTTCGCCAATGATCGGCGAGTGTTTGTAATTGCCGCGTCGTCGCATCCGGTTTAGCAACATTGGCGTAGCAAAAAATCTCAAAATGTTCGTGATGATGTCGGCTCAGCAGCGGCTTGAGAAAAAAAGCTGATGCATGATGTTTGAAATCCGCCGAGACATAACCGATTTTCAGACGCCGATCAGGATCGGGTAAATTGGGATGAGGCCGAATCTGCGATTTAAGAGGTTCAGCATATATTCGATTCCAGAGAAGGCATTCCTGCAGAATCATTTCCGGGGTAAACCTCGGATGATAATAAAGGGTGTAAATCAGATTGCTGTGAACTTGCGCCAGGCCGGGTTTGATTTGCAAAGTCTTGCGATATTCGGTGATGGCGGCGTCGAATCGGCCAAGGTCTCTGAGTGTGCCGGCCAGATTATTGCGGGCCTCTACAAAATCAGGCTGGAGCTGCAGGCATGTTTGATAGGCTTGAAGGGCTTTTTCAAATTGATCGTGTTTGTAAAACAGGCCGCCGATATTGTTGTACGCCTGGACCAGCTTCGGATCAAGCTTTATTGCCTGCTGATAGGCGCTGATCGCGGAATCCAACTGCTCCTGAATTTCCAGAGCGCAACCAAGGTTGTTATAAACCCCCGCGACATTCGTATTGATTTTCAGCGACTGCCTGTAGGCTTCTAGCGCCAGATCGATCCGCCCTTGTGCCTGCCGGACCAGGCCAAGATTGTTAAATGCTTCGGCATAATCCGGTTGGAGCTTGATGGCCTGTTGGTAAGTGCAAACTGCCGCGTCCAGAGCGCCCGCCGACTGTAAAGCAAGCCCAAGATTGTTATGGTAAATGGCCTCCGACGGCTTAATGGCAATCGCCCGGCCGATCAATTCTGTTGCCAGTTGATGACGACCGGTTTGATAAGCAATCACTCCGCTCAAATGCCAGGCATCGGCGTGGCGGGGATTGTGGGCCAGTACTTGTGAGTAAAGCGTTTCGGCTTCCGCCAGCTTTCCGGCCTGATGGCGAACAAACGCCAATTTCATAATTTCATCCGGGCTTCCAGAGGACATAGGCGAATCATAGCGATGGGCTGGCGCAGAGCCAATTTATCGGGCAACACGATGGGATCGTCTTTTTGCCACGGGAATTAATTTGCGTAGGGCCATATTCACAGACCGGTCATTTGGAAAGTATTCAGCTACATCCGGTGACAAAAGCACGAGATTTGTACCTGCTCGATAACGTGCGGTGTATTTGCCGCGCACGCCGCCCTTTAATTGCGACAAATCGTATTCCTCGCGCAATTCTCCACGATCCGGGTGTTTATCAGTTCTTTTCTTCATAATGCTTTCGCTCACGTCGCGTTGTTTTTCTCGCACCGATGATCCGAATATTTTCGCCACGATCAGTGTGAGCTATGATCAGGATCCGACCAGTGCTCGACATTCCGACTGTAAGGAACCGATGCTCCGAAGCGGAATGATCTGGATCAAGGTACGTCGCGGCTAATGAATCGCCGAAAACCGTCGAGGCTTCATGAAACGTAACACCATGTTTCCGGAGATTCTGTACCGCTTTGTCCGGATCCCATTCAAAATTCACTGCTATATTTTACACTATTGCATTCAAACGCGCAAGTATTTTGAGGTTTATGATAATTATTTGATGAGCAGCATAGTCAGTGCGTTGCCGAAGAATTGATTTCCAACAGAAAGGGATTTTCACTCTTCTCCGCGCCAATAGTGGTTGCCGGACCGTGCCCCGAACGCACAGCGGTCTGATCGGGTAATAACATCACGCGGCGCAGAGAGTCTTTCATGGCCGAGGGATCTGAATCAGGCAGATCGACTCGGCCCACCGATCCGGCAAACAGTAAGTCGCCGGCAAGAAGAACATTTTCGGACGCACAATAAAGTGCGACATGCCCCGGCGAATGGCCCGGTGTGTGCAAGACCTGCAACTGCAGATTGCCGACGTGAATAATTTGACCATCCTCCAGATAGCCATCCGCTTTTCGCGGCGGTATCAGATAGGTTAACGGCATGAATATGCTTATCGGGCGTTCCAGCTTGGGTTCGTCGAGCTTATGAATCAGTACAGTGGCTTCTCGATGTTCATTTGTAACCAATTCATGGTCGCCGATATGGTCCCAATGGCCGTGGGTGAGCAGCAGGTGAATAATTTTCCAGTTATTGCGACGTGCAATGGTTAATAGAGGAGCAAGGGTTTTATGCGGCGCATCCACAACAACAGCCAGTCCGGTGGTTTGGTCAACAACCAGATATCCATTGGTGGCGACCATGCCGCCGGTATTCATATACATTTTCATGCACAAACCTCAGCTTAATTATTGTATCCAGCCGCGCGCCTTCACGCGGCCTGAGCCTTATCCGGACAAAACAAGGTGAAAATCTTTATGCCGTCACGTGCTATAACCTGGGTACGCACCAATAAAATCCGCAATAAATTCGCCGGATCATTCATGTCGTCCGATATGTAAAAACCTTGATGAATTAACTTATTTCATCGGTATGGCCGGTCGATAGAAGACACATTGATGCGGCGCTGCCAGCGTGCAATTCATAACGGGCGTTTCTGCCCGGCCGTATCACTGATAAAAAATTAAGGTCGGCATCCGATGATAATGGATTGCCTTTGATGCCGCCTTGGTCATATTTCCCAGGCCGTATTTTGGCTGCGGCGACGCCTGTTTCGCTCGTATGACTGACGGCGATTTTTAGTCACTGAGGTTCAAGACAACGGCTCGTCGCCCCAGCCCTTACGGCCCGGGATTTTTAAAATACGCCGGAATTCAATCAGGAAATACATATCACTCTGCCTGATTTCACATCGGCAGTTTTTCAGATACACCCTCTGGCAGCCCGACCGGGCGGTGATCGTGTCGCCGTCCGGTCGGCATTTTTTATTCCGCTTCAGAAAGTTTTTTCAAGGCGGCCGTGCGGGCCAGGGCATGTTTGCGCGCCTGGGCCTCCAGAGGAGTGCCTTCAGGCAGCGCCTCCGCTTTGGCCTGTTCGGCGGCAACCCAGTCGGCGGTAACAGCGGATTCGGCAACGGCTTCATCGGTCAAAATGGTCAGGGCGTTGTCCTTCATCTGCATGTAACCGCCATTAACCATAAATCGGTGAATCTCTGTTTGCGTTTCCATTTTTAGAATGCCAACGCTCATTTTGGTAATCAGCGGCGCATGATTGGGAAGAATGCCCTCCAGACCATCGATGGCCGGAACGACCGCAAAAATAGCATCTGCTTCCAAAACAACTTTGTCCGGCGTGACCAGGCTGGTATGAAAGATTTTCTCGCTCACGAATTTCTCCGCAATTTCAGACATGCTAAGATAGCGTGAATCGCCGGCCGCCGCCAGTTTGGAGGATGCCGCTCCCGGGGTATATTCAGGCAGAGCCTTATATGCAACGTTACGAAAACGATCTTGTAATCATTTCCTGCGATTTTTGCCGGATCGACTGGGACGGCCAGGCGCCAATGGTCGAAGGGCATCACGGTTCAGTGATCTGTCTGGATTGCCTCAAACGCGCTCTTGACGAATGCCGGCCTGCGGAAGGCAAATACCAGTGTACGCTATGCCTGCGGATTAATATTCCACCGGAGCTGGCGCGCTGGCATCATGTCCAGCGCCCCGAAGTTCTGGTGTGCCAGGAATGCCTTCACCAGGCGGCGCGAGCCATGAGCAAGGCGCCTCATGCGAATTTCAAATGGGATGGAGTCAAAAGCCTCTGAAAAATGACAGCCTGGTGGTGTATCCGGAACGACGCTGTCGCGCGTCAATTAAGAATCGCTGGAGAATTCCTTTTCCCGGTTGGCCAGTTGTGCCTTGAGCCGCGCAATGATGCTCGAATGCATCTGGCTGACGCGCGATTCGGAAAGTTCCAGCGTCTGGCCGATTTCCTTCATGGTCATTTCCTCGTAGTAGTAGAGCACAAGGATCATTTTTTCCGCGCGCGAAAGACCGCGTGTAATTAAATCCTTGAGATCCTTGCGGTGCAATTCATCCAGTGGTGAATCTGCGTCCTTGTCCTGCACGACGTCGACTTCGCGCACGTCCTTGTTTTCCGATTCAAACCATTTCCGCGACAGGCTTACCTGCGAAACGGTATTTGAATCCTTCATAATCTTTTCAAATTCGGATGGCGATACGCCCAGGTGAGCGGCGATTTCTTCATTAGTCGGCGCGCGGCCCAGCTTCATTTCCAGCCGATGCGATGCCTGATCGATTTTACTTGAGCGGCTTCGAACCAGACGCGGCACCCAGTCCATGTTGCGCAATTCGTCGAGGATCGCACCGCGGATTCTGGGGGCGCAATAGGTTTCAAACTTGACACCGCGTTCCGGATCGAACGATTCAATGGCGTCCTTAAGCCCCAGTGTGCCTGCCTGGATCAGGTCGTCAAGCTCCACTTCATCAGGCAGCTTGGCAAATATACGCTCGGAATTGTATTTAACGATCGGCAGGTATTCCATCATCAGCAGGTTGCGCAGCGCTTCGGTCCGCCGGCGTTTGAACTCACGCCAGACGTCATTGATGTCCTGTTCAACCGGTGCTGTAGTTGTGCGTGTTTTGGCCATGGGTCGCTCCTTGACCTTGTAAATTTATTTTCCACCGCGATCGCTTCCATGCGGTGCGGCGGGCGTTCTTTTCTTTCCAGCAAGCTTCTTGGCAGGCTTGCTTTGAACAATAGGCGTCAAATAAATTCGTAGTGAACGTTCGGTGAGAAATTCCGCTTCCCATCGGCCGGAGACTGTAACGCGAGAGCGTTTCCCCGGCTTGTAAACGGGGTTGGCCGTGCAATCGAACTTGGTTAGATCGATCGCCATGTCTGGCAGCTTCAAAAAACGCAAAACGAACCGTTTTCGAGCGGCTCGACCCTGTCTTGTTGAATGTCAGTTCCACCGACATGACGAATCCATTCATTTTTTTATCACGGCATCTTGCCGATCACGGGAGCCGCGGATTAGATTTGATCTGTTCAGATGAACTGCAGTGTGTCTGAACTAACCCGCGCACATTAGGCCAACTATTTTCTAAAGAAACTCCCGAAAAATAGTTGTCCGGATTCAAAAGCCCACGATGCATTTTCCTGACAGCACACGCGGAAAATCCACCTGTGAGCTCGTGCATCCGGGAAATAGTCTAGCACGAATATTTAATAAGGCAAGTAAAAATTTTTATTTATATTGATGCAATATTTCACACCTGGAAATTCACATGTTCCGTCGTGAAGCAGAAGTTGGTAAATGTCATACCGCGCAATTTTGTCAGTGCGTGCTTAATAATTCGATATAAAATGTCAGCGTCGCATTAGGTGGTATAGGTCCCTGGCCTTGTGCACCATATGCAAGGGCGGGAGGTATGACCAGTTGTCGGATACCGCCGACCTTCATCGTCGCCACGCCTTCATCCCAGCCTGCGATGACCTGCCCCTGGCCGAGAGGAAACTCAAAGGGCTGCCCGCGGCTATAGGATGAATCGAAACTTTGTCCGTTAGACAGCCAACCAATGTAATTCACATCAACGGTATCGCCCGCCTTTGGCGTCGCTCCGGTTCCGATCTTGATGTCTTGAATCACCAAGCCATCCGGAAGCGTTTGCGTATTTACAAATTTTGTGGCCGGTTTATCCGGCGCAACATCCGTGGCGGTGTTTGTGTTCTCGTCAGCCGATGCAACACTCGTTGATCTGCTCGGAATTACAGGGTGGTTCGCGGTAGCTGAAGTGCTCGAATTTGAGGAATTGGAACTGATAAAACTTTGCAGTTCCATTCCGATGAGTATGCCTACGATTAATCCAAGAATTCCAAATCCGATAACGCGAGAATCTTTCATTTTCTTTTCTCCAAAGAATCTATCTCAGAACATATCGCGGCGCTCGCTATGTTCTCAGACAGATTCTAATGTCGCCGAAAGCAATTTTACTCACTTCACTATGGATTCGGCCAGTCCGCATGTACAAATTTACCCGCTTCGAGGATGGTTTTTCCATCAGCTTCAATACGGCATCCGGTGTGCCGAAGGTCGCAGACCATGTCCCAGTGCAGCCCGCTTTCATTTTTTCCACCGGTTTCCGGGTAAGCCGCGCCCAGGGCTGCATGGCATGTGCCGCCGATTTTTTCGTCAAAAAGAGTATTTCGCGTGTACTGTTGGATGGAAAAATTAGTACCAATGGCGAATTCCCCCAAAATTCTGGCCCCTGCGTCCTGATCCAGCATGGCTAAAAGGAAATCCTGCCCCTTGGAAGCCCGTGCCTCGACCACCTTGCCGTTCTTGAACGTCAACTGAATATCGTGGCATTCGCGTCCATGATGTACCGCCGGAAAGCTGTAACGTATGGTCCCGTTAACCGCATCTTCAATCGGCCCGGTAAACACTTCGCCGTCCGGAAAATTCTCATGCCCGCAGCAATTGATCCACTTACGCCCCTGGACGCCAAGCCGCAGGTCAGTATCTTTTGCGAGAACGCGAATTTCCTGTGTTTTATCAAGATAATCAGCCAATTTTCGCTGTTTTTGGCTGATTTGCCGCCACGCCGCCACCGGGTCGGGCAGATGCAGCAGGCCGCCGCGGAACACAAAATCGGCGTATTCATGCAGTGACATTTCGGCATCCTGAGCGCTGGCTTGCGTGGGATATTGCGTACCCACCCATTTGAGTTTTCCCTCTGCGGCACGTTGTAAAAATCGTTTACTGATGGGCTTGCGCGCCTGGGCGGCCATAGCCTGTTTTTTGGGATCGACGTTGGTCATCGATCGCGTATTTTCTTCGCCCCAGAGTCCGATGGATACGTCAATTTTATCCGTTATGAATTCCGCAATCGGCGAAAGATATTTGAGTTGCTCATCTGAAGCATTTCGGTAAAACGCTTCGGTCATTGCATCCGTGGTTACGGTGACAAATGCATTACCGCCGGCGGCGATCACTTTTTCATATATCGCTTCGATCAGCGGCATGCTGATCGCTGAACCTGAAATGCGGACCAATTGCCCGGGTTTTACTCCGGTCGAGTATCCGACAAGAACGTCCGCGAGTTTATCCAGTCGTTGATCGCGCATGAATCCGTTTTCCTTTCTTTACACGGTTGTGAGTTCGTTGAGGCTGCTTTCCACCGCCGCAAGTTCCGATTCGTGTTTGCTTAACTGGTCCTTAAGCCCTTGAATCACCGGCGCCGGGGCCTTGTTCACGAATCCTTCATTGGTCAGTTTGGTTTTACTCGAGAAAATAAGTTTTTCCAGTTCCTCGCGCCGTTTGGCGAGTTTTTTCTTTTCTGCTTCACGGTCGATCACGCCCGCCACAAAGATGCGCATCTCCGGCAGAATTCCCGTTGCCGCATCCGCCGGTTTTTCAGCCTGTTCGCCGATTTGCTCCAGCCGTGCGCCGGCAAGCGGCTCGATAATCGTCCGGCCGGTTTGCACCGCCCGGGTCAGCTCCGCAGAAGCAGTCTGGATGGAGATATTGAGCGTCTTTTTCAAATCCACATTGTATTGATTGCGGATGTCGCGAATCGTTCGCGTAATCTGCTGCACCAGTTCCAGTTCGCGCTGCGCCGCGGGAAAATCCAGTTCCGGCAGCGCTTGAGGCAATTGAGAAATCGCCAATAGCTTCGCCGAGCCCGGCAGTTTTTCCCATAGGGCTTCAGAAATAAATGGCATCATGGGATGTAATAGCGACAAACTGGCACGAATCACATAAAGCAATACAGCCTGAACGTCTGAATCCTTTTGCCGGATGCGGTTCTTGGCGATTTCCAAATACCAGTCGCACAAATCATTCCAGAAAAATTGGTACAGCGTGCTGCACAGGTCGGCAAAACGGAAATTTTCAATCTGCTCGTGGGTTTTGCGAATAGTTTCATTGAGCTGGCTAAGTATCCATTGGTCTGCCGTCTGGCCGTTTTTGGCGATTTGGATGATTTGCGTTGTCGATGGCGCTTCAGCTGATTCAATATTGGAAAGAATAAACCTTGTAGCGTTCCAGATCTTGTTGGCAAAGTTCCGGCCGATGTCAAAACGCGGGCTGGTGTTTTTGCCGCTTTGCTTGTCTTTGATCACCGGCAGACGAATATCCTGCGTTTCAGTGGCCATGCTGGCCAGCGTATAACGCAGCGCATCGGCGCCGTGGCTTTCGATGATGTCCAGTGGGTCTACGCCGTTACCCAGCGATTTTTTCATCGGCCGTCCATGGCCGTCCTGGATCACGGCGTGAATATAGACCTGTTTGAACGGCACATCGCCGTCGCAATACAGGCCGAACATAACCATCCGCGCCACCCAGAGCGTGAGAATTTCCCGCGCCGTGGAAAGTACGCTGGTGGGATAAAAGTAGGGGAGCAGTTGATCTTCCGGCTTGTCGCTGGTGCCGTTGGCGGGCCAGCCGAGCGTCGATAGAGGCCAAAGTGCTGATGAAAACCAGGTATCCAGAACGTCGGGGTCGCGTTGCCACCCTTGAGTTTCGTATTTTTGTTCATCTTCCTGATGGTCGGATGCGATGCATATATATGATCCGTTTTTACTCCACACCGGTATCCGATGTCCCCACCATAACTGCCGGCTGATGCACCAATCGCGTTTCTGTGAGAGCCAGTCGATGTAACC
>DATJSN010000050.1:0-14332 GCA_035504095.1 Phycisphaerae bacterium
GGCGGCGATTCAACGGTTGATCCTGAACAGGTGCGCAGCGAACTTGCCGGAATGCTCCAAAGAGTCGCCAGCGGCGAAATTTATTCTGAAGAGCCGTTCAAAAATATTGCGCCGGAACTTCGCCGCCTCAATGACGTCGCCTTTTCCGGCGATGGAGAACCGACAACTTGCCCTGAATTTGGCGCGTGCTGCCGCATCGCAGCGGAATTGCTCCGGCAGGCCGGATTAACTCATGTCAAAATTGTCGTAATAACCAATGCCACCATGTTTCACCGCCCCGCCGTTCGCGACGCGCTGGCGTTCCTGGATCAAAACAACGGAGAAATCTGGGCCAAGCTCGATGCGGGAACTCAGGACTATTATCAGCTTGTGGATCGCACCAGCATTCCACTGAGTCGCGTTCTGGAAAATATCATCGCCTGCGCCCGGACCAGACCCACTGTAATTCAAAGTCTTTTTATGCGTGTTCACGGTCAGGCGCCGCCGGAAGATGAAATTAAAGCTTACATTCAACGGCTTATAGAGATTCGCACCGCTGGAGGAAAGCTAAAGTTAATCCAGCTTTATACCGTTGCGCGCCAAACTACCGAACCATACGTCACAGCGCTAAGTGAAGAGGAATTGTCCGCCATGGAAAAACAGGTCGCGGCTGCCGTTCCCGAAGTGCCCGTGAAAGTTTATCCCTAACATCCAGCGAATTCCCCGCGATATCCGCTGGAAGCCCATCAGCGAATCGTTTATTGTAAGAACCTGCTTCATAATCTAACAAGAACCGCGTTTGGCTCCCAAGTGGCCAGATGCAAGGAAGAGTGACGATGGGATATTCGAAAGATAATATGAAGAGGAGCGATGACGCCGCAGATGGCCGCTTGGGAACCAAACCCTTCGGGACGAGGCTGCCTGACCCCGAATCCTGTGTCGCTCCTACTCAGCGTATCGTCTATGCTTGATACGCTTCGGCGTCGCTCCTTGGCTCGTGGCCAGACAGCCGACGTCGCGGCCTTGTTAGATTATGAAACAGGTTCCACCAAATGGACGCTACTAAAGCGACTATAAACAGCTCGCAGCTTCTCTCTGAAGCCCGGCAAGTGGTGCGCTCCGAAGGCGCCGGCCTCAATCAGGTTGCCGACCGGCTTGATGGGTCCATTGTCAAAGCCATGGAGTTGATTTATTTGCGTACCGGGCCGGAATTACCCGGCGCTGTCGTCGTCAGCGGAATCGGTAAATCGGGACTCGCGGGTCAGCGCATCAGCGCCAGCTTCGCCGGCACGGGCACTCCTTCGCATTTTTTGCATCCTGTGGAAGCCCTGCACGGCGACCTGGGACGCGTCCGGCGCGATGACGTAGTTTTGTTGCTTTCCTACGGCGGAGAAAGCGATGAACTTGTCCGCCTGCTCGACCAGATCAAACGCATTGCCGCGCCGACCATCGCCATCCTCGGCAGCCGGGACACCACAATCGGCCGGCTGACCAGCATTTGCATCGAACTTGGCGACATCCAGGAAGCCTGCCCGTTGCGTCTGGCGCCCAGCACCACGCTGGCCTGCATGAACGCCGTGGCCGATGCTCTGGTTCTGGGCGTGATGAGCATGCGAAATTTTTCCTCGGAAGATTTCGCCGCGTTTCATCCCGCCGGTTCACTGGGCCGCAAACTTTTGCGCGTGCGCGAAGTGATGAGCTTTAAAATCGGCGAAAATCTTTCGGTCATTCCTGTCGGCGTGAGCGTCCGCGAAGCGCTGAGTAAAGATCAAACGCAGGGCCGCCGCGCCGGCGCCATGCTGCTTGTGGATCAGGGCGGCGCTCTAAAAGGTATTTTTACCGACGCCGATCTGCGCCGCCGATTGGCGAATACGCCTGATCTGTTAACCACGCCAATTGAGTCGGCCATGACCGTTGATCCCAAATACATTGATCAGGATGCCCTGGCCAGCGAAGCGCTGGCCTTGATGAACCGCCACCGCATTGACGAATTGCCGGTGGTCGATTCCCGTAAACGACCCGTCGGGTTGATCGACGTACAGGACCTGGTGGCGCTGCGCATTGTTGAATGAGGAGTTTTAGTTTATGAGCGACTTGGTGCAACCGTCGACTCGAATCATAAGCCCGGAAATTCAGGTATTGATCATGGACGTGGACGGCGTATTGACCGATGGCGGCATCATTCGCGACGATGCCGGCCAGCAGATTAAACGTTTCCACGTGCGCGACGGATCGGGAATCGTCGCCTGGCGGCGTTTGAACCGGCACGTGGCCCTGATCACCGGCAAGGAAAGCATGGTCGTGCAACATCGCGCCAATGAACTGGGTATTCAATATGTTTATCAGAACGTCACCAACAAACTCGAAACATATCAGGACCTTCTCGGCCAACTCGGCTATTCCGACGCGCAGGCGGCATATATCGGAGATGACCTGCCCGATCTGCCTGTCATGCGCCGCTGCGGTTGCCCCATCGCGGTGGCTGACGCTTCTGAAGAAGTACGCGCCACGGCGCACTATATAACCAAATTTCCGGGAGGATACGGCGCCGTTCGCGATGCGATCGAGTGGCTCTGCAAACAGATGAACCTGTGGGACCAGGTTCTCGCCCGCTATGCTTAGAGGCTCAAAGAGCCTCTAATATCCGGTTGCCGTAATCCATTTTGAAACGACATGCGAAATAAAATTCTTGTTTATCTTATTGGCTTCGCCGCGGCTTTGCTGCTGTTTCTCTGGATCAGGAGCGCTTTTTTCAGCTCCAGCAGCGGGCCCCTGGGCAGCAGTCCTCAGGAAATAAAAATCGGCGGCCCGCTGGGTGTAAGCCCGTTGGTTTACGAAAATCGTGACCCACAAACCGGCGATCTGCTGTCGGTCATTCGCGCTCAAAGCGTCAAGCCCGCCGGCGTCGGCCGCTATCAGCTTGTCCAGCCCCAGATACTTTTCTACACCAACAACGGACAATGTATTCAGGTCACCAGCGACGCGGGTAATATTCTTGTCGACCAGGTTGGCGGCGCGTTTTTCAGCAAGATGTATCCGCGCTCCGGTTCATTGTATGGAAACGTTGCCATAACCGTCGGACCAATCGACTCATTTCAACCCGATCAGCGCCGGCGCCTTCCGGGGCAGATTCAGGTGTTGCTGGGCGCCCCGCTTAACTTTGATTATCAGGAAGGACTGCTCACCAGCCCCGGTTCGGTTCGTCTGCGCGGCGATCAGGTGGCCTTTGACGGATCCGATTTAACCGTGGAAATCGATGTCACCAAAAAGGTCCTTAATTATCTCCAGGTCACAAATGGTCAAAGACTTGTTATTCGCAACGTATTAAACGCCTCGCGCCAGAATCCGGCGCTGGCGCCTGTTACCCAACCGCCGTCAACTTCTCCCGCACAAAATTCAACGACCACGGTCAGCAATTCGAACATCCCGGCGCCTTCGGTTTATCAACTCTCATTTGGACATCAGGTCGAAGTTTCACTCGCCGACCGCAACATGAGTTCTTACAGCCTTTCCCTGCTTTTTTCCGTTGGCGTGGGCGGCGAGAATTCATCCAATTCGGCACAGCCCGCACAGAACCAGCAGCCTGGGCCGCCAACCACTGCCCCGTCCAACACCGCGGATTCCGGCTCCGCACCGATCGATCCACAGCACGATCTGGTTGTTGATTGGACCGGACCGCTGAAGGTTCAGCCGTACCAGTCCAACCTGGATCATCTGCTCAATTCGCATGATGTCATCGTCAAGGCCACCGGCCAGTCCGACGAACCCGTCGTGATGCATGACGGCGACACGCGCACCGCGACCGCCGACGAAGTAGATTACGAAACGGCCAACCAAACCCTCAAAATGATTTCGCTGGGTCTCCAGCCCGTCACACTGATCGACAACACACTCGGCACGCTCACCTGCCGGACGATGATTTACGAAAACCTTCAGCATCGCGTGAGCTTTTTTGGTCCCGGCCACCTGCAGACTATTTCCAAAGCCGCGGGCGGCGGCCCATGGCAGGGTCAATGGAATAAAGGGCTTACGCTTAGTTTCGCCCCGATACAAGCCGATATCGCCGGCGCCGCACAAAATAATTCCCCGAACGATCAAACCAAATGGCAATTGCAAAACGCCATCATGACCGGCGACGCCACCCTGGCCGGCAACGGAACCTTCATCGCCGGCGACATGCTTTTTGCCGACATTTCCAGTTTTATTTCCAAAGACAAAACTTTGCACCAGGCTCTTTCTTATTTCGGCGCTACCGGCGATGTGACCGTTCGTTCCTGGCGTCCCGGCGATCCGACCCCTCCGGATTCCATCAGTTGCCATCAGCTTCAATTGATCACGACGCCGATCATTCCAGGAAATCCGCATTCCGAGCCGGTTCCCTCGCTGCTTCTGGCGGACGGCGCGGTGGCCGCCGTTTTTCACGACCGTGCCGGACTGACCGAAAGTTCAGCGCCCGGCGCCGCCGGCAATTCGGCAACCAACCCAGGCCGCCAAACCGGCGTTTATCAGTTCACTTCCGAGCATTTAAGCGCCGCTCTGGTATCGCTTAATGCGCCGGCGGCGGGAAATTCCAATCTGCAAACCGGTCATTACACCGTCGGAGAGTTCCGACTATGGCAAAATCTGCAGGTTCAAATACTCGGCGATAACCAGCCGATCCTGGCCACGGCTTATCAGCTATCCGGCGATCGTGCGGCGGGCACAGTAGTGCTATCTTCTTCCGGTCCCGGCGGAGACTGGCCGAAAATTCAGCAGGGGCTCAATTACATTACCGGCGAAAAAATTATGCTTTTCCGCACCGGCCAGAGCATGCAGATCGACGGACCGGGCCAGGCCAATATGCCCAGCGATGTCGCCGCCGACAACCCCAGTGCGGGGGATAGTAAAACCAGTGTCACGCTTCATTGGTCTAATCAAATGTTTTATCACGGCGCCCGGCAGACCGCGGAATTTGACGGCGATGTAACCGCGTTGATGACCGGGCAAAAGGATCCCGTTCTGACCTGCTCACGCCTGCAGGTACTGCTTTACAAGCCTCAGGAACATAATGCTTCGCTCAAACTGGCCAAAATAATTGCGCTTTCTTCACCGCAGCAACCGCTGGTAATCGCCCAGGATTCCAGTTCCGACGCCGCGGGCAATCTTCTCACCAGACTTTATATGACCTGCACCGGCCTGACTTATGACGCCGTTAACGGAATTTTGGACATTCCCAATCACGGCGAAATGCTGCTGGAAGATTACCGCCCGGCGCAACCCGGCGAAGGTCAGGAAAGAGGCCGCAGCGCGTTTACCTGGGATCAGTTGCTGGAATATCACGCCGCCAGTGGAGTCATTTCTTTAACCGGCAACGTTCAAATGGTCTTCCAACCCGAGCAACCATTTAATGCCAATAGCGCCGATCTCGGCGGTGCGCTGCCTATGAATCCCGGACCCGATAGTGACATTGCGGCGATGACCTGCAAAGAACTTTCCGCTCAGTTGAGCCGTAAAAAAACTCAACCTGGAACCAGCATGTCGCTTGGCTTAGGCGGCCAGTCGCGGCTCCAGCAGGTTCAGGCGCTGCAGGGTGCACTCAAACTTTCCGGCATACTCATAACCGCCGACGTACTGGAGTTTGACGCGACCACCCAGCAGGCGGTGGCTTACAGTTTGGATGGTCGCGAAGCTACAGTTCAAGACGATAAAGGCCAATATCACGGCGAATATGAAAAGGCGATCTGGGACACGTCCAAAGGTCGCTCGGGCCTGGAATTAATCAATCCGCGCGGAACCATTCAGGTTCAGCAATAGGTGACAGGGAACATGGGATAGATAAAAATGAAAACGATTTCCCATTTGTTTGTTCTTTTAATTTTTGCATTCGACGCGTGTCTTGTCATAGCACAACCTGCCGCATCACAACCTGCCGGCCCAGATATCGCCGATTACCAACTTGGACAACAAGCGTTCAAACAAAAAATTTATCAACAAGCTTTCATTTACTATCAGAAAGCTGCAATGGCAGGAAATGCTGCTGCCATGACAAAACTTGGTGACCTTTATTTCACTGGTCGCGGCGTAACTAAAAATTACACTCAGGGGTTATCTTGGGAATATAAAGCCGCGGATTTAGGCAATTCTGACGCGATGTGTGACATCGGCGATTGCTATTGTGATGGCACGGGCGTGCCTCAGGATTATAAGAAAGCTATGGCTTGGCTAAAGAAGGCTGTAGACCTGGATAATACCTATGCCATGTGTCAAATCGGCTTTATGTACGAGTTAAACGAAGGCGTGCCTGAAGACTACACGAAGGCAATGTATTGGTTTCAGAAGGCAGCTGCTCTGGGTAATTCCGACGCCATGCGACAGATCAGCGATCTTTACTACCATGGAGATGGTGTAGCCAAGGATGATACGCAGGCTTTTATTTGGCTCAAGAAGGCTGCTGCATTGGGTAACACCAGAGCCATGAATGATATCGCATATGATTATGCCGCAGGCTATCACATACCACAGGACTACGAACAAGCTCTAGTTTGGTATCAAAAGGCTGCAGATTTGGATGATGCTGTGGCTATGGTTTGCATAGGGGATCTTTATAAAAACGGCCAAGGCATCACTCAGGATTACAAACAAGCTTTTATTTGGTATCAAAAAGCTGCGGCAAAGGATAATTTGGATGCCATGGTCAATATTGGCAATCTTTACGTAAATGGTTATGGCGTATCACGAGATTATACAAAGGCAATGTCTTGGTTTCAAAAGGCGTTAACGCTGGCTAATTCTATAGCCACGATGTCAGAGCAAAATAGTGCGCCCGACCCTATGCTAGGGAAAAATTATGAAGCCATGGTTTGTATTGGACTGTTATATCAAAATGGTTTTGGAGTTCCCAAGGATTTAAAACATGCTATGGCCATGTTCCAAAAGGCAGCGGCACTGGGTAATACCGATGCCATGAATAATATCGGCATCCTTTATGAATATGGTCTGGGTGTGAGTCAAGATTATCAACAGGCAATAATTTGGTGGCAAAAAGCTGCGAATAGAATGAATGCCGATGCCCTGAACAATATTGGCATGGCCTACATCAATGGCCATGGCGTGACACAAGATTATAGTCAGGCAATGATGTCATTCTGGATGGCTTCGATGATGGGTAATTCTGAAGCTTTGGTCAATCTTGGTAAGCTTTACGAATATGGTCTTGGCGTACAAAAGAATGAAGCTTATGCCAGATCGTACTTCGAAAAAGCAGCGCAATTAGGCAATCAGGACGCCAAGAAAATTCTTGCCAATCTGCCCATACAATAGCTTTCGTGGCTTTCTAATTTTTCGTGGTTAAAATCGCGCAACATCCCCCCTTTCAATTCGTTACAATAATACGCAGACACTGTAGCCTGTGGCCTCTGGCCTGTACCTGGGTTTATATGACTATTGCTGGTTCATCCGCTGACTTGCCCCGCGAATATGACGGCATCCTCCGGCGGCTTGATGAGGCCGGAAATCAATTCCGTCTCGCCTACGCCGTCGGCGGCGTGGCGCGGTTTCTCTGCCTGGTTGTTCCCATAACTCTGGCAATCATTATTTTTGCCGGTCTGGTAAACCTGCCCGCGTGGATTCACTGGGTTTTGATCCTGGCGCTTCCTCTGACCGCGGGCATTGGCTACGGGCTTTTTCTGCACGAAATTATTTTTCGCCGCCCTTCGCACGGACAAATCGCCCGCTGGGTTGAAGAGCAGGCGCAGTTCAAAAAGTTGCCGCTGGAAAACCGGCTCATCAACGCCGTGCTTCTGGCGGATGAATTGCAGCGCCTCCGGGAAAACTCTGACGATTCACTCACCGGCTCCAACAAAAACCTGATTCCCCGCGTCCTAAAGGAGATTCACTCCGATTTGGCAGAACAGAATTTCACCTCGATCATTCCCTGGCATAACCAGCGCCGGCCATGGTTTGCCGCGGCTGCGGTGCTGCTGATGTGCACCATTCTGATCGTTCTTTTCTCCGGCTCGCTGGCGCACGGGCTGGCGGTTCTTTCCTCACCGGATACGTTTGTCCCCCGCCAGGGCATCGCCCAGATTCTCGCCGTCCAACCGGGAGACGAAACCGTGCTGGCCGGCCAATCCGTGGACTTTATGGTGCGAATCAAAACTCCTGGAGCGGAACTGATTCCCGTCGATCTGCGCGTGAAATTCAAAAGCGGCGCCTCTGCGGATTATTCCATGCTTCCGTTTGGCACAACCAACGATTCGTTCCGCTATACACTCGAAAGCGCCGCCGAAGACGCCACCTACATGATCTCCGCCGGCGGCACTGAATCGCAGCTTTATCACATCACCGTGCTGCCGGAAATAACGTTGCAGAGTTACCAGATCGACGTCGCTCCCCCGCCATACACCAATCTGCCGGGAAGAAAAATTGTTTTGCCGGGCAAAAATCTTTCCGCCGAAGCCGGTTCCCTGAGCGTTCCGCAGGGCAGCAAAGTCAGCCTTGCCGCCATGCTAAGCCAGGCCGTGATCGGCTCGTCGGCGATCCTGGAATTTTCCGCTTCCAACACGCTGCCGATCAATTCCCAGGACGGCCAGACATTCCGGACCATTCTGACCATCGGCCAAACCACTTCCTTTGACTGGCTTATTGACGATGCTTCAGGACGGGCCTTGCAGCATTTCCCGGTTTCCGACGACACCGGAAATCAGCAATTTACCATTCAGTCCATTACCGACGAGCCGCCAACCGTCAGCGTTTTAGTTCCCAATCAAAACATCAACGCTACGCCCGGCGCCGGCATTCCTTTGGAAGCCGCGGCAACCGATGATTACGGCCTGACCGATATGGCGCTTCAGGTCGCAGTGGATAACAGCTCATTCTCCATCTTCAAAAACTGGCCGATCGGCAACGCCGCCAATGGCAAACCAGCCACAACGGCGGATATCAAGGTTCTTTTGCCGCTGTCTGCCAACCAATATCACGCCGGCCAAACAATCAAATACCGCTTCACCGCAACCGACAACCGGCAGATCAATCTCGATGATCAGGTTTTGGGGCCGCAAACCACCTTTGGAACCGTTTATACGATCCAAATTCAAAACACCCCGGTGGCTGATGCGCAACATGCCGATTGGATCCGCCTGGAGGAAATACTCCAGGACATGCTGCAGCGCCAGACTGTTCTGATTAACCAGTCTTCGCCGCTGGCCAACCCGATGAATATTGCGGATATTCATTCTCTCGCCGATGCGCTCCGAAACGGTCAAAGCGCTCTATTGGCCCTGATGCAGAACACCGTTAAGACTTTCCCCTTCACCGATGAAATGTCTGTGGTGCGCCAGGCTCTTAGCGTGCTTTGCACCGGCGATGCCGGCGAAGCCGTCGCCAGAGCCGATGATCTGGTCCTGATTTCCGATTCCGCCGCGGCCTCCGTTCCCGCAGAGCAGCTTCATGAAAATCAGATTAACGTTCTTAACGCACTCAAGGCGCTTCTGGCCCTGGCCGATACGCATGCTTCGCCGACGGCGTCGCTGGTTTCGCAGGAAGGTTCCAACTTCCCGACCAGCCCCCAGGATGAATGGAAAAAACTCCAGCTTGCTTTGCAACAAATGGAAAAACAACAGCGCGACGTGATTAGTACATCGCTGCGCTTGGCGCAAAAACCGCTCAGCGATTACGACGCCAACGACAAAAACGATCTTCTCAAAGCGCAGGCCATCGCCGACCAATGGTCCAAGTTCCTTAATCAGGCGCTGGTGAACATGAGCAATCTGACGGAACAGAACCAATCAGACGCCTCGCTTAAAGACGATCTGGCCCAGATGAACATCGAACTGGCCATGGAAGCCAACGCTTTGAATATGAAGGCTGTTACCGTCGCTACGCCGCTGGAGGAAAACGGCCTCGAAGACGCCCAGACACTCGACACGCATATCGAGCAATGGCTCATGCAGCATCCCGATACCACCAAATGGGAAATGGAAAATCCCGTCGCCCAGAACGACGTTCCCGCGCCTCCATTGCCCGCCCAACTGCAAAACATGATTGGCCAGTTGCTCCAGAATGAAGAAGACCTCACCAATGACATGGAAAGCCTCGGCAGCCGATGGAATGATTCAATTAACAAAGGTAATGGCTGGGGCGCCGGGGACGGACCCATTAGCGACATGAGTGCCCAGGGCGTCACCGGCAACAACATGCCGAAAAATGATGAAATTCAGGGCCGTAGCGGCGAAGGACGCGAAGGACGGGCCAGCGGTGAAATGGTCGGCGCTACCGCCGTCGGTCAAGGCGGCGTTAGAACGCCCACACGCATGACCGGCGATCAATTCAGTTCCGGTCAGATTAACGACACGTCCAATCAACCTCCGGGTGGCGCCACCGGCGGCGGCAAGCAGTCCGGTTATGGCGGCCAGGGACTCGAAGGCCCAGCGCCGCAGGAAATGGATAACGATATCAAACGCATGGCGGGCATCCAGGCCCAATTGCTGGATCAAACCAATCGGCTCAAAATTGAGCTTCAAGCCTCCGGCTATAACAACTTCAAGCTTATAGAAGCGGCGGTATTGATGCAGGACGCCGAGCATGCCATGAATGCTTATCAGTATCAAACCGCGATGCTCTATCAGAAGATGGCTGATCAGGATTTGAACACCGCACAGGTGCTCGCGGGCGCTGCGGCTCGCGTTTCCGTGGACAACCCTGAGCAGACCGAAAAGATCATCAACAAGCTATCCGACACCGACATCGGCGATCTACCTAACGGCTACGCCGATCCAGTTAAAGCTTATTTTCTAAAACTTTCCCAATCGGGCAATTAGCACCAAAAGCTTCCAAAGTTAGAATTGAGTGAAGTGAATTGGAATATAATCAATGGGACCCACAATCATCCTTGATAAATGTGTAATACAATCGCTTTCACAATTGGCGATTTATGAACTAAATAGGTATTTCTGCACAAACATCACACCTGTCCTTCTAATGGAAATACTCGCAGACCTTTCGCTACATACTGAAAATCCGCACAGATCAGCCGAGAGTGTACAAATCATTGCTCATAAAGTATGTCCTGCTAATGCTTTCCCAAACATTCACTACAAAACATTATGTGTCAATAACCTATTTGGCTTTCCTGTGGAAATGACACGTCATCCAGTCGTTGGTGGTGTTCAACAAGTTACTTCGGATGATGGAAATATTGGCGATTACTTGGGTATTACCCCGGAGAACGAAGTCATCATGCGATGGCAGCAAGGATTTTTTATCGAGAGTGACGTGATATTTGCGAAAAATTGGCGGGATAGAATTGAGGGCATTAATCTAGAAGAAAAGAATAAATTTATATCGAAAATGTGGGATAGAAAATTCAAATCCCTGGTGGAGCTCAAACAGGTTATCGATGCCGCAATGTCTGACCACAATTTGCAATTATTTTTTTTGAATTGGTTCATGGACGTACTTTGCTTAGAACCCGTTTACAGACAATTAATTCAAAACCGATGGGACCACGGGGAACACAAATCATTTTTGACCTTTGCGCCTTATGCGTTACATTGCGCCAGAATTCACGTTTTATTTCATGTCGGTATTGCAAATCATTTATTGAGTACGAGATCGTCGAATCTCCTTGATATTGAATATCTGTGTTACACCCCTTTTTGTAATATATTTTCTTCAAGCGATAAATTTTTAAAGCAACTGGCTCCGCTTGTTTTGGAAACCGATCAATCATTTGTCGATGGAAATGACCTTCGCCTTGAATTAGAACAGATAGGGGCGCTCCGGCGTGGAACCAGAGATTCGACCAGTTTAGGGTCTATCGAACCTGACGAAAAATCAATCATTCAGTCCCTTTGGAAAAAACATCGCGGATATTTTGTACAGCATCAGCCAATAACGCCCGAACGAAGTGCAAAAATAATGGAACAATTAAAACCAATTATGAACGCAGCGGATAAAGTGGCTCAGAATCGTCCATCAAATCCACACTGGCCGTTAAACATACAATATAAGACTATTACATAAAGGGGCTATTAGGAAGTTCGTTACTCTGTAGGCCAAAGGGTGGGATCATCTTTGGCCTGATTTTTCATTTCCGATCCAAAATCAGGTAGACCATCGACTGTCGGAAATACAGCCCGAATCATCTCGACAAGTTTGTACTTGTCGATGAGAAAGATTTTGGTTCCCTTCGCCCACTTTTTTGCTTTTTTAGTGAATACTGATGTTGTTACAAAGTATCCGCGACTTGCCTTTTCTTTCGATACTACGCCATTAAGCGCATAAAGATCATCGCGGCCTACTGGAGTATCTTTATATCTTTTGCACTGAATTAAAATTTTTGTTCCATCTTTATTGCGCATTATAGCATCAATACCTTCATCATTTGTAGGTGGAGTTGCGTCTCCTTCCCAGCCATGGTGTTTTTTGAAAAGATTAACGATAAATAATTCGAATTGATATGGCTGTAGTTCAATCAATTCCTTGAATGTTCTAATTTGCCTGTTGGCCGCAATACGCCTCTCTTCCTCAACAATCGCGGCTTCTTTAATGCGACGTTCATGGGCAAGTCTTATTTCCTCTTTGCGACGCTCTTCGGCAAGCCTGGCTTCCTCTATACGACGTTCATTGGCAAGTTTATCTTGTTGTTCTACTTCTCTGGCTAATTGACGTTGCTTTTTACTTGTAAATAGATGAGGTTTACTCCACAACCAAGAAGGTGTTAAATCCCAAACGTGACCACATGAAGAGCATTTTGAATATCTATCACCATTCGAATAATAAGATTTCCCACATATACATGTTATTGTTATTTTTTTAGCTGTAGACATATTGCGATGCTTTTTTCTTCTCATAACAAATAGAACAAACGAAAGAAGGGCGGCAAAAATAAAAACTACAGCGATGCCTAAAATTATTTTTTCGTAAGTCATACGATATACATCCTGCGGTTTTGAATGACAGGATCATCTAGTAAAAACAGACTATCAAGTGCGTTTGTTAACTGCAACGGGCAACAGTCCCGGAAGAAGCGAAACGGGGATGTAGCTAGTATTTTCTATCTTTATTTTGTTCAACTGTTCGCCTGATCTACTGTTCTAAATTCTCGCTATAGCTCCGCTGCTTGCGCCCTGCGCGTTCGCAATTTTGCGAACAAGATAAAAATATGTCTCTGCGGACTCCGCGCAACCTCCGCGTCCTCTGCGTTAAAACAATCCTCGCCCTTCCCCTGCGCGTTCGCAATTTTGCGAACATCCATATTTGCTCCACTGTTCGCCTGATCCACTGTTCTACTCTCTCGGCGTGGCTTCGCCGCGCCGTTGCTCCCGTCCCCCGACTCTCGACTCGTCTCTATCCCCTATCCCCTTTAGTCAGTTGATACTCCTATTCAGTATAAAGGCTCTTAAAGCCGGTTCTTTGACAAGTGAATAAGAGGAGTGAAAAATCATCTGATTCTACGGAATCCGTCCGTCCACTCTCTGCCCAGATGACTAATTGTCAGTCGAGCCGCGCAATCTGCGGATCATTCACTGTCCTCTGTCACCTATTCCCTACCCCCTCCGTTGTGTTTCCCCCACTCTTAAAGGCGCAACAAGCACTAATCATGTTGCGGATCAGAAAGTGTGAAATACTCTATAAAATAAGCCTTTGTTACGTTGTAGCGCTTAGAAGGCCAAAAACAACAGGGATGAAAAGGCCGTATATCTTTGGACCTGGAGCAACAAAATATAGCCGTCATTGTGGTTAAAAAATAAAAACTTCTCTGCGTCCTCCGTTTCCCTCTGCGACCTCTGCGTTAAAAATCGTCGTGCCGTTGTGTCGTCGTGGTTAAAAATCTCTCTGAGTTCGGGACTGTTGCCCAAATCACCAAAAGCGTTAAAAATAACATTAATCGATTGCATGGAGGCACACCATTATGATGGGTAGACAGAATAAGAAGAGTCCCAAGCTGTTTTACGTTGGCGTGGACATAGAAGAACGCATTCCGTCGGATCACCCGCTGCGTCGCGTCTTGCAGGCGGTCGATTTTGGATTCGTACGTCCCCTGGTCGCACCCTTGTATGGCTATAACGGGCACGTCTCGCTGGATCCTGTCGTGGTGCTCAAGCTGTTGTTTTTGTGTTTTTTCGAGAATGTCCGCAGCGAACGTGAATTGATGCGTCAGTTGCCGATGCGTCTGGACTGGCTGTGGTTCTGCGGCATGGATTGGGAGAGTGTTCCACCGGATCACAGCGTACTGAGCAAAGCGCGTAAACGCTGGGGAGAAGGGATTTTTGAACGCGTCTTTGAGCAAGTAGTACGGTTGTGCCAACAGGCGGGGTTGCTGGAAGGCCGCACCGTGCATGCGGACTCGACGCAACTGCAGGCTCAAACCTCT
>DATJSN010000051.1:0-14632 GCA_035504095.1 Phycisphaerae bacterium
ATAGCCCTTTGCTCGCCCCGCTGGCCGCTTTGGATCGCAACGCGATCGTCGGCGTCACGCTCACTCATTGGTGGGCTTTATCGCCGGCCGATGCCACCACCGACGTCGTTCTGGCCACTGGCGATGGCGATCCGCTTTTACTTGCCGCGTCCATCGGCGACGCCGGCGGCGGCGTTGCGTACTCGACCACATCCATGGACGGTCAATGGAATGATTGGCAAACGCAAGGCGGCAGCTTTGTCCCGCTGGTTAATCAAGTTGTCTATCAACTGGCGATGGGCCGTCGGCTTTTGTATGACCGTCACTATCTCAAACCCGGCGACACCGTCGTCTGGACCGGTCCGTCTGAACCCGTGATTCAATCCGCATCCATTCAGGATCCGAGCAGCGTAGCCCATCTGGTCCAGCCGCAATTTACTTCCGACGACCGCTATCTGATCACCTGGACCTACACCAGCCGCCCGGGTCTTTACGAACTCACGTTTAAGCCTGATTCGGTTCCGCAGCCGGTTTTTTATTCGGTTGCTGTTGATACATCGCAATTAGATCCCGGCATGGTCTCTCAGGAGCAAATAGATGACTTGATCGCCGCCGGCTATATCCGCAAGCAATTGCTATCGCCTCAGATACCGTCGGCGTTAGGCAACGCCCCGTTGGATACGCCTCTTTGGCCATTCTTGGCGGGTCTGGTTTTGTTGATGCTGCTCGTTGAAGCGCTCTGGTGCGTGAAATTCGCCTTCGATCAGCGCCGCAGCCGAGCGGATGATAACGTCATACCCAAAGCGGCGTAAAACAGCTTCTCTAAGCTGTTTTCTGTCGCCCTGATTCGCCAATTTCCACACATTTTTCAATACCTCGGTCAGGTTATAATATTTTTTCCGCCTTCAGTTCTCCGGCGAGGAAATAAAGTCATGCGAAAAATCTTGATTTCTTTACTGTGGATAGCGTTGGCGATGTGTGCATGTCCGATATCGGCGACCGCACAGACCACAACAGCACCCGTCACAATACAACCCGTTGGTCCTGATATCACTGACTTTCAACTTGGACAACAAGCATTCGAACAAAAAAAATATCAGCAAGCTTTGGTTTATTATGAAAAAGCTGCCGCTGCAGGAAATACCGAGGCCATGGTAATAATCGGCAATTTTTATTATCAGGGTGAAGGTGTAATCCAAGATTATCATCAAGCAATGGCTTGGTATCAAAAGGCCGCTGCACGGAGTAATGCCGTAGCCATGCTGTGTATAGGCAGATTATATAGTACTGGTCAAGGTGTACCCCAAGATTACAAGCAAGCATTGGAATGGTTAAAAAAGGCCGAAGAAGCAGGCAATTCTGATGCAATGAGTGACATTGGCGACATTTACAATATGGGTCTGGGAGTAACCCAGGATTATAAGCAAGCATTAAATTGGTATTCGAAGGCTGCCGCATTAGGAAATGCAACAGCAATGACCAACATCGGAACATTTTATGCTTGGGGTTTGGGAGTAAATCAAGACTATAAAAAAGCTTTAAATTGGTTTAAGAAGGCGGCCGCACTGGGTGATTCCAATGCGATGGGTACAGTCGGTTTATGTTATGAACATGGTTTGGGAGTTAGTGAAGATGATCAAATTGCATTTATATGGTATCAAAAGGCCGCCCTGCTGGGTAATCGTTATGCGGAAAACGATTTGGGCACTTTATATTTGCTTGGAAGAGGTACGCAACAAGATTACTCCAAAGCCATTTACTGGCTTGAACAAGCAGCATCGCAAGGAGACATCAAAGCATGTAAGAATATGGCGTTCATATATACAAATGGCTTGGGCGTGGCCGCGGATCAACAAAAAGCACAATATTGGGCTGATCGAGCGAAAAAATTGCAAAGCAACGGAAATTAGCATTTGATCCGACTCGGCGAGGAATCATTGTCTTGGGAAAAATTTTGATTTCTTTAATATGCGTGACGATTTTGGCGTTGAGTGGATGTCCATCGCTGGCGCATGCGGCGACTACCACTGCACCTGATTACAAAGCATTGACACAGGCTGCTCTTAAAGGCGACACCCAAGCACTTGCCCAGCTTCAGACTGGGGCCAAGTCCGGCGACGTTAATGCTCAAAAGGATCTCGGAGATTACTATTATTCACTCCACGAATACGTCGATTCATTTAAGTGGACACAGAAAGCTGCAGCGCAGGGTAATGCAGAAGCGGAAAATGATCTGGGCGCGGACTATGACAATGGTCAGGGAACACCGCAAGATTCCATCCAAGCCTTTAAATGGTATCAGAAAGCTGCGGACCAGGGTCACGCAACTGCGGAATGCAATCTGGGCGAAGATTATCTAAGTGGCCATGGAATACAACAGGATTACACCCAGGCCTTTTATTGGTTTCAAAAGGCCGCAGCGCAAGGTCGTGCAGATGCCGAAGACAATCTAGGTTATCTCTACTTAAATGGTTATGGAACCACGCAGGATTACGACAAGGCGTTTATTTGGTATCGAGAGGCCGCCGAGCAGGGTAATCCAGATGCTCAATATGGGTTGGGCACTTTCTATGAGCAGGGTTTGGGAACTAAACAGGATTATAACCAAGCCTTTAGCTGGTATCAGAAGGCCGCTGCGCAAGGCGAGGCGTATGCAGAATATGCTCTGGGCAATCTCTATTATTACGGTCGTGGCGTGAAGCAAGATTACCCCCAGGCTTTTAACTGGTTTCAGAAAGCCGCAGAGCAGGGTCAAGTAGAGGCACAATATGCTCTGGGCAACCTCAATTTAATAGGCTTGGGAACAAAGCAGGATTACATTCAGGCATTTAACTGGTATCAAAAGGCCGCCCAGCAAGGTGAGTCAACGGCTCAATACGGTTTGGGAAATCTTTATTTCTACGGCCAAGGCGTACCTCAAAATTATAAACTGGCAATGAATTGGTTTGAGAAGGCGGCCGCACTGAAAAATGCAGATGCTGAATATGTTCTGGGTTCTTTATATGCGCAAGGCTTGGGAACGAAGCAAGATTATACGCAGGCATTCAATTGGTATCAAAAAGCTGCGCTTCAGGGAAATGCACTTGCCTGCAAAAATCTTTCAATGATGTATATCCTGGGGCAAGGTGTGACGGCGAATTTACAAAAAGCACAATATTGGGCTGATCGGGCGCAACAATTTCAAAACAATGGGAATTAATGGCTGCGGTGCAGCAGTGTTCAGTTTGCAGTTTTCAGACTTCGGCGATCTTAGTCGAGCCGTGTTCGGATTTTGAACTCTGAGTTCTCAGCGACCTCTGCGTTAAAACACGTCGTATCGTTGTGCCGTCGTGGTGAAAAACTCCTCTTGTCTCCCGTCTCGGCACCCAAAGTGCCGCTCCTGCGCGTTCGCAATTTTGCGAACATCTATATTTGCTCCACTGTTCGCCTGATCCACTGTTCTACTCTCTCGGCGTGGAACGCGCCGTCACTCCCGACTCAGAACTCGACGTGGCTCCGCCGCTTATGGTCGGATGGTTTGCCTATTCAGTATTAGAGCCACTTAAGGCCTGTTCTTTGACAAGTAAATATCAAGCGGTGCCGTAGCATTTATGCTTCGATGTTCTATCTGCGCCCATTGGACTTCGGCGAGCTCAGTCGAGTCGCGCAATCCCGATGACCATCGGGATCGTTTTGTTACATCTTCAAGAGGTATTACCAGAGCACGGGGAAAACGCAAGTGTGACAGCGTGACAACATCGGTAAATATAGTGTTTTTCTCACTTTTCTAAGTGTGACAAATGAAAATGATGTCACGGTTGAAAAATGCAAAATGTGCTGGAAATTAAGGGATTGTCACGCTGTCACGCTTCCTGACCCCGAATTCGACGTCGCGGCCTCGTCTCATATTGTTAGAGGCTCTTAGGAAAAAATCTAACCGTTACAGCGCTACAACCCCTGAAAATAAAGATGTTTCTTCTACTTTTACAGCCGCTACAAGCCCAATCATGTTACGGATCAAAAAGTGCGAAATACTCTATAAAACAAGACCTTGTAACGTTGTAGCGCTTGGGAGGCCCAAAAATAGGAGTAATAAACCCGACTATGTAGTTAGAAGGCTCTTAGGACATTGAGGAATAAAATGCAGCCGTCGTTGCGGTGATTCAATCTGCGTTCATCTGCGAAATCTGCGGATTATTCACTGTCCCCTATCACCTATTCCCTATCCCCTCCGCTGTGTCGTTTTGCCTGCCCTGAGCCGCGTCGAAGGGTGTCGTTGTGGTAAAATTTTTTGTGGTTTTTCGTGGTTAATTTCGTGGTTAAATCTGCATTAATCGGCGTTATCTGCGGATTGTCTTTCGTGGTTTCTAAAATGAGCAATACTGACAAACAAATCGAATCTCAAGGCGTGGTGTTATATGACGATACTTGCGGCTTCTGCCGCCAATGGGTTCCCTTTTGGGCTAAAACTCTGAGTAAAAGAGGATTTATGATTGGCTCGCTGCAAAATCCTGATGTGGCCAAACGCTTACAATTATCCCAACAAGAAGTTACCCAGGACATTCGACTTTTGCTTAATGACGGAACACAATTTGTCGGCCCGGATGTTTATCGTTACGTCATGAGCAAAATTTGGTGGGCCTATCCATTTTACTTTCTCTCTACGCTGCCGCTGCTCCACAACATTTTCAATTGGACCTATCGCACTTTCGCACACAACCGGCACTTCATTTCCACAAAATGTGGTTTACATAACAGCAATCATTCTCAATAGTTTCAAATTCATGAGCCGATAGGGATAATGTTTGCTTGGGATAATCACAGATTATCTCTGAGATCTCTGTGAGCTCTGTGGCTAAAATCTCTTTCGTGTCTTTTAGCGTATTTCGTGGTTCAAAATTTGTAGCCCGCCAGCTATGCCCTATACCCTGTCCCCTAACGTTGGTAATCTATACATAATCCGTTCGTGGACTCAGGATGTCATGATGGTTCATACCCCAAGCAGATTCACCGACCGCTCAACAATGCTGCTAATCACTGTAAGCGCCGTGGTTGTGCTGATTCTTTTACAACTTGGCCGACTTGGCATTTACGCCAGTGCCGCCGAGGTTTCAAATTCAGCCTCCAATTTAAATGACCAGGAATTTACCCCCCAGATACAAACCGCCGTCAGGCACGGTCTTCTCTGGCTGGCGCAAAATCAAAACGCCGACGGCTCATTTTCCAACAATGGATCGAACGCGGCGATAACCGCTTTGGCGGGTTTAGCTTTCGTCGCCGGCGGAAATCTTCCCGATCAGGGGCCTTATTCCCATCAGACAGACCTGGCGCTGCATTACATACTCAATCAATGCCAGCAATCCGGATTGATCGCCGCCCCCGGCGACGGCAGCCCCATGTACGGCCATGGCTTTGCCACGCTTTTTTTATCCGAAGTTTACGGTGAATCCGGCGATCCTGATTTACGAGGCGACCTGGAAAAGGCCATCCGCCTGATTGTTCAAACACAAAACAGCGAAGGCGGCTGGCGTTACCAGCCCATTCCCATGGACGCCGACCTGTCGGTTACCATTTGCCAGGTCATGGCCCTGCGGGCGGCGCGCAACGCCGGCGTTTATGTTCCCATCGAAACGATTAATAAAGCCATTAGTTTTGTCCATCGCCTGCAGAATGCCGACGGCGGATTCAGTTACATGCTGGAAATGCCCGGCTCGGCGTTTCCGCGTTCGGCCGCGGGCGTGGCTCTTCTGCAATATGCCGGTGTATATGACGACCCGGCCATCCCGCGCGGCCTGGCTTACCTGCGCCAGTGCCTGCCCGGAACCGTCGCCAACAGTCAGGACAATTACTATTACGGCAACTATTACGGCACCCAGGCGATGTTTCTGGCCGGCGGCGACAACTGGTCAACCTGGTGGACGGCGATGAGCGACGATCTGTTAAAAAGGCAACAATCGGACGGCTCATGGAACGACAGCGTCGGACAGAGTTACGGCACAGCCATGGCTTTGATTATCCTGCAGATACCGAATCGCTTTCTGCCTGTTTTGCAAAGATGACCAGAAGACACAAAAATGAACCACGGATTACACCAATATAAAATAAGTTTGGCACAAACCTTTTGGCCATTGTGTTTATTTCTTTTCGTCTGCTCACCCTCACTCTCATTTGCGGAATCTACGTGGACCCTCCAGCTTGCTGCCTTGGACGCACGGCATCAGTTCCAGAAAATCGCCGGCGTTCAGATCAACTCATGGAGCGGCGAAAAAATCCAGGTCACGTTTCCCAACGGCAAACCGGCGACTCTTTCGGCTGCGGCCGTTCTTTCACTCACCGCCGATTCGGCTGTTACTTCGCCGTCCAATGATAACGACACCTGGCAATTGGTTTTAATCAATGGCGACGTTTTATATGGTTCGCCGACGGCGTCGACCGATTCCCTGGTTGATTTTCGTACGCCGGACCTGGGCGTTGTATCCGTGCCGTTGACTTCTGTCGCCGGTATTAAACGAATATCCGCGGAGCCTCTTACAGCAACCCAGGCCGATCACGATACGCTTTATTTTTCCAACGGCGATACGATGACCGGCTCGTTTGATTCGATTAACGATAAAGCGGTCCATTGGGAAAGTTCCCTTGGCGCAATCGACATTCCGCTAAGCCGCATTGACCGTGTCGTCCTCGGCCTGGCGACACTGTTTAAACCGGCCTCGGCGCTTCAGGAACGCACCTGCTTCGCCGATGGTTCACAGTTGACCACATCCGATCTTGCCTTTCAGAACGGTGAATTCAGCCTTAACGATCCGGGCGGAAAAATGGTGCGCTGTGCCGCAGGCGACCTGAATACTGTCGCTATTCTCAATGGCCAGGCGATATGGCTGACTGATCTAGAACCTTCTGACTATCAGTTGACAACTTATTTTGGCCAGCAGTGGCCGTACAAATTGAATCAAAACGTTCTCGGCGGACCTTTAACGGTCAATGGAGAGCTTTACGATCATGGCGTCGGCGTACATACCGGGGCGTCGCTGACTTTTAAACTCGCGGGCCGGTTTCACTGGTTCGTCTTTACTCCGGCGATGGATGATTCCGCAACCGGACCGGGACAGGCCCGGGTAATTGTTACCGCGGACAATAGCCAAGAGTTGTATCGTTCCGCCGTGCTTGCGCCGGGACAACCCGTAAGGCCGGTGCTGCTTGATGTAACAAATGTGGATTCCATAACGCTTGCGGCGCAAACTACCGATCGGTTTGATGTACTCGGGCGTGTGGACTGGCTTAACGCGGCGCTATTGCATTAAGCTCTGTCCGGACAGGGTCAACCGGAGTTTGGATTTATTATGGGCGATGAGCCAACGACATTTAATGTGCGTTGTGTATGCGGAAAACCCGTCACCATTCTGCGGGAAAATATCGGAAGCCATATCATTTGCCAGTCCTGCAACCGGACATTGATCCCTGTAAAGGCGGAAACCATGACGGAATTCGTCGACCCCGCTTCATCAGCGGCGTCGGGCACTCCGGCACAGAGCGCCGCAGGCACTTCTGTTTTCGATCTGAGGGTGTCGCAGTGGGACAATTTCTGGCGCTATGTGACCTGCGGCGTTTTTCAGATACTCGCCGGCGGGGTCTATCTGATCCCGGAACTTTCAGGTTACGCCAATATGATCTTTGGGGCCGTTTTGCTCGTGGATCTCATATCGGTTTATATTATTTTTTCGACCGCGAGGAACAAACGATATCTGATCAATGCCGATCGCATCGAGACTCGAACCGGAATCTGGACTAAGGAAATCAACTGGATTTCACTCAACAGTGTATTGGATATTCAACTCAAACAGACACTTATTCAGCGCTTGGTGGGAATCGGCTCAATTCGCATCAAAAGTACGGACCATGATACGCCATTGATGGTGCTCGAACAGCTTCCCCAGGCACAGAGTGTTTTTGAGTTTCTACAGAGGCGTGTTTCCCACTTGCCGCACGGCTACAGCACGCCAACCCAGGGCCGGGCCTAGAGATAGTTTAACTGGTTAAAATATTCAGTCGGATTGACGGGGCTTATTGTGTCGCGGTTATTCCCATTTCCTCATCCATCTGGGCAAGATGATTCAGGCGGATTAATCCTGCCGCCGCCGCGATCCGCACTTTGGGATTCGGATCGCTCAAAAGGCCGTTGAGCACGTCAATATTGCTTGTTACCCGCATGCTACCCAGCGCCAACGCCGCCAGAACGCGTAAATTCGGATCAGAATCTGCCGCATACTGAACCGCGATCTGCTCTCCCTGCAAGCTCCCGCGCATACCAAGGCCGCGGGCCGCGATCAGCCGGGCCGAGGGATCCGGATCGGACAATCCACTCAATAGAACGTTAGTCGCCACCGGAACGGTGAGTTCACGGCAGGCGCTGAGCGCTTCAAGATGATCTTCCGCGTTGACACTCAGGCTTAGTGCGATGATGCTGCTGATCGCATCCGGATAACCCAACTGCGCCAGCGCTTCGGTTATGGAAAATTTCACGCCGGGGTTCGGTTCATTGGCGTCGCTGAGCAGCAAATCGATTGCGGACTTATTGCCCAGGTCGCCGAGCACCATGGCCACATTACCCCGGACGGTCGGATCACTGGAACTAAACATGGCTGGAAGCCTGTTCAAATAATCGTCTTCACCAAGCTGGGAAAGGGCAAAAATAGCGGCGACCTGCACGCTTTGATCCGGATCATTCAAAAGCTGCTCGACCTGCGGCTTGAGAACATACATCTGCTGCGTTCCGCATACCATCGCCGCGCTGAACCGCACGATTGGCGACGGATCACTAAGACCATGGGCCACAATCTGCACCGCCGCGGTGTTATCAAGCTGTTCAACGCTTTCCACCGCAATCGCCCGCATATGCGGATCGTCATTCTGCATGGCCTGCGTTTGAAGCACCTGGATCGCCGGTTCCAGCTGAATTTGCGGCGGTCCGCTGGTACTTCCATCTTCGCTGATCGTGCACCCACACAGCGTCAGTACACATGCGATTAGCCCCAGACCGCACAACTTGCTGATCTGCCTCCTGAGTGCCAAATGTCGCGTCATTTCATTCCTCTTCAACAATGCCCCTTTGCGGCCTTCTGTGAATAATCGTCACCCTGATTGCAGGGTCGTGTATTATCGCCTATCTGATTTCACTGGCAAGTGCCCCTGTTTATCGTGCTGTCGGCGCATTCCGGATGAAATTATTCGTTATGTTGCGTCATGACAATAACGTAATCTCTTCATATTGTTTTGTCTTTGGGCTGCTCCCGCCGGAATAATATTATAAAAATCAGGCTCATTCCACAGAAAATCAGCAACACTACCGGTAAAACGTCCCCGAACCTGCTGTACGGACTGATACGCGAATCCAACATAAGTTGTTCAACGGCTACGCCGGTCACGAACGCGCTTTGGCCGTTAACTTCCACCAGCTTGCCCACACAACCATTGGAATCCACGAAGCCGCAATCGCCGCCATTGACGCTGCGGGCGATAGGCACGCGGTTTTCCACCGCTCTTACCTGGTCAAGCTGCAGATGCTGCTGGAGTTCCGCCAAACTCTGGTACCAGCCGTCGTTGCTGATGCTGACCAGAAAATCCGCGCCTTTTTTTCCCATCTCCGGCTTTACAAATTCCCGCGACGGTCCGGGCATGGCGTCTTCATAACAGATCGGTACACCGAATTGCCACGTCATCGTATCTTTCTGAAGCGTAAAATGCGTCCATTGGTCGCCCGGCGTTGCTGAATAATCAAAGCCGATGGGTGTAAGCGATATAAGCAAATGATGCAGCGCCGGCCAATTTTTGAATGGTACATATTCGCCGAACGGCACCAGGTGCCGCTTGGCATAAATCACCGGCGATTCCCCCAGAGTGGGCGTGAACATCACCGCGACATTCTGGAATTTCTGCGGCTCGGCGTCTGAACCGTAATAAATCGCCCCTGATCCGACCAACAGGCTCGCCCCGCTGTCATAAGAAAATTCGGCCAATTCGGCCGCAAATTGCTGATCCGCCACCAGCAAATCCCTGAAATATCCGGGGCTGAAAAGATCCGGTTTAAAGCTTAGCCATTCAGGATTCAGATATCCGGGAACCATCGTTTCCGGCCACACAATCAGATCCGGATGCTGTTTGGCCGCTTCCTGCGTCAGCGCCATGTAACTTGCAAAAAGCTTTTTATCCTCATTGATGTCACCGGTGTCTTTGATGCTCTCAGGAATGTTTTGCTGCAATACCGCCACAGTCGGACCGGCAGTGAGCGTTTGCTGCATAAGCCGAAAAACGCCATAGCCGACCGCGGCGATGATTATGGCAACCGCCAAAGCACCTTGAAGAAACAAACGCCGGACTCGTCTGGCCGGCGGCGAACTAAGCCAGTCCGCCGCAAAACCCGCCGGTATGCACGCCAGAAATGTCAGACCATAAACACCGCACAAATCGGCGCTTTGCAGCAGTATGTTCGACGGCGCCAGCGCCGCGCCCAATGGAAACCAGGAAAAACCGGTGAATAATGTGCACCGCAGATACTCCAGAGCAGTAAACACAATCGGCACGGTTGCCGTCGCCGGCAGTTTGATCCTTAAAACCAATAATCGCAACAGAATCGCATAGGCGGGAAAATAAACCGCCAAATAAACGCACGAAGCCAGATAGCCCGCCCAGGTCACTCCCACCAGCCAATACAAATTACCCGTAAAATATGCCAATCCCAGCAGGTAATACCAGATTAAATAGCGCAGGCGCACAGGCCGTTGTAAAACGCAATTCGAAAGAGGCGCCAGGGCAATTAGCGCCAGCGGCCAGAGATAAAACGGAGGAAAACTCAGCGTTAACGCAATCGGCGTCAGCAGGGATAAAAAAAACCAATGCCCTGTGGTTATCCGCTCATGGTCCGCGGCGGATCGCATTATTTTTTCGCTATCAGGCGCTCTACGATCAATCATCGATGCCAATTCTACTGATCAACTGTTTCAAACTCACGAGTTTCCCGGGCAACCGTACTGCATAACGACAAATAAAAAACCCCGGCGAAAATGCCGGGGCTATTTTTATTTTCATTATCTGCGATTTTGTATCCTTCAATTATTTGAACCCGATCGCCACGCCTGCGATGACACTCTGGCCGAACAGATTTTGTCCGCCCGCCAATAATTCATAATTAGCGAACAGCGCGACGTTCTTATTGATGTGGCCGCCGATGCCAACGCCGCCCAGGAACGAATCGCGAACCGGAGCCGAGGTTTGGAAAACAAATGTTGATGTATTGTTGACCCCGGTCATGGAGGCGGCAATTTGGCCGCTGTTATTCAGGAATTCGTGCTGCCAATATGCATTAAAGTTTATATCAAGCGGCATTGGGAAATTCTTGCCGGGTATGGTCCATTGTCCAAGGAAACCCAACAGGGTGCGGCATGAATCCGTAGACTGACTTGCCACGTTCATGTCAAACGGACTGCCGCTTTCACTGAAACTTGAAACGTCGACATGAGTGTAGGTCACGCCCGCCGACGGGCCCATTGAGAAGTTGTCCGTGAGTTGTGCGTTGTAACCACCCAACAACGACACGTTATACTCGCTCGATGTCGGCTGGCCGGTGGCCGTATAACTTGCGCTGCCGAATTGAACATTACGGTCAATCCGGTAGGTGTTATAGGTATAGCTGAGCAGACCGTTGGCATACCAGCCGTCATTCTGGTAGCCCACGAAAAGGCCAGGCGTATAGCTGTTGCCCTGTTGATGGCTTCCGACATTATCCAGAGATGCACCGGTGTAACCCCAGTTGAAAAAGCCGCCGACCGACCAGTTTTCGTCAAGCTGCACGCCGCCGCCTAACAAGACGCCGCCGGTCAGGTAATTCGCCGTGCCGCTGGGATTTCCATCAGGTGTATTGGAAATCACAACGTCCCCGGCGACAAACATCGACACGGAATTAACCACCAGGCTTGGGAAGCCTGTTGCACCTACATTTGACTCGGTGGTAGACGACGAGCCCTGATTGTTGGAAGGCACCGGTTCACCCACGCTCCAACTGTTGTAATTGTCCATATAGGCCATCGTCTGCTGGACTGATTGTTCCGTCGTCTGCAACTGCGAATTAAGAGCCATGGAGAACGGATCAGGCGCCGCGCCGTCGGTATTCATGATCGACAAACCGCTGGTGTTGACACCACCGCCGCCGAAACCATTGGCCATCTGGGCAAATACCTGTTGATTCAGGAAGGTGGAATTCTGGAAAGCTGTTTGTTGTATTGCCGCATAATCCGTCACGCTCATGGAATTAAGGGCATTAGCGATTGCCGCGGCGGACTGCCCGCTCAAATTTGACAAAGCCGTTTGCAGCGGCTTGGAAATAGCCCCGGGCGCGGCGTAGTCATCCAGATATTTCGCAATGTCGAGGGCACTCTGATTCGTAGCGAACGGTGAAAGCAACGTCTGGACGATTACTTGCTGGCCTGTGCCGGGAGTGCTGGTCTCCCAGAATCTCAGATAAAAATCGTCCGGCGTCTTTGTATTGGCATTTACATCGACGATGTCGCTCCAACCGGAGCTATTAGCCGCGGTTCGGCCGCCGTCGATTGTGAACGTTTCGTGCAAGTATGGGTTAGTCACCGTAACAGCGTTATTAAAAATTCCGTTATTTGTTACCGTGCCGGTGGTATTGATGATGTCATACGTATCATAATCGTGCGGCTTGGCGACAAAAGACAGATTGAGCGTTCCATTCAGAGACGCAGCGCCGCCGCCTAATTGGAATTCATCGTAACCAGTGGTGGGCCGGCCAAGGGCCGACAACGAAAGCGAAGAGGTTGAATCCTGAGAATAACCCGCAGCCGTAATATCATCAAAGAAAGTAGCGGCCGACGTACCGGCCACAAAATTGGATGTCTCCAGCGTCGAGTCATCACTTACCGTAACCACGGCATTACCGAAAGCGTCCTCATTACTGATTTCCACGTTTGTTGGGGCATCTCCAATCGCAACCGTACCGCTGGTGAGAGTGGCACTGTTGTCACTGGTGATAATAAACGAAGGTACGCTGCTGTTGGGAGTATTACCGCTGAACGTCAGCGTTCCGCCGGTCGTATCGGTTATGGTTCCGGCGATCGTCAGAGTGCCGGCCGCCGTTCCGGTGATTTCCACCGTTCCACCCGCGGCGTCGACCACATAGTTGATATTATCCGGTAAATCCGTATTGCCGCTGCCGGTGTAATCGGCTGTTCCATCGTCAAATACAATCGTTGCCGGGTTTGATCCTATATTCGGGGCCGCGCCGAATTGCAGCGTGGCCGGAAGGCTGCTCGCCGAGCTCCCGCTGCCCATGACGTTGCCGATTTGCACCGTACCGCCAGTCCATCCTGAAAAGCTAGCGCTTGTGCCCAGGATAAATGTACCGTTTTGTAGGGTAATTTTATAGCCTGCACTACTGGTGACCGTGCTGTTTAACGTGACAGTATTGCCCGCGCCGCCAGCGTCAATCGTATCAGTGCCGCCCAGCGTCAGAGCGCCGAGCGTCTGGCTTCCGGTTCCCAGGAAAGCGAGGAAACCATCGGTGGTGTTGCCGGTCCCGAAAGTGATGGCGGCGGTTGAACCCAAATTATCCGAATACTCAATGCCAAGCGCTCCGTTATTTTGGATAGTGGTCGTTCCGGTATAGGCCGCCAGGTCGCCGGTCAGGACAAGGCTGTTCTCTGTTCCGCCTGAAGAGCCGTCCACTGTCAACCCACCTCCAGTGCCGCCCGTGATCGAGCCGCTAAACGTATCGCTGGTGTTCAGCGACGGCTCTACCGTAAGCGTATTGCCTGTAGTGCCGAGGTTTATAACACCGGAACCATTCAAATCGGTGATGGCAAATGTATTTTGAACAGTAAACGTTCCTCCGTCATCAGTCACCGCTCCGGTAATTGAGCCACTCACAATTAACGTGGCCGTTGTACCGATTGTCGTTCCGCCTGAATAGGTGTTGATGCCGGTGAGTGTCAGACTCGTTCCGGCAACACCCAGCAGAACAAACTGGCCGGAGCCAATGATTGTTCCTGTAAATGTGTCAGGTGACAACGGTGACGATGGCGTCGAGGTAAGCGTGTCTCCCACGCCAATCGACACCGTTCCGCCGCCCGTCAGATCAGTAATGCTTACATTCGGCAAGATTTCAAACGTGCCGCCGGTCATCACATCCAAGCCGCCGATGCTGGATGCACTCGTCCCAGTCAAAATCATCGTAGCGCCGCTGCCGATGGTAGTTTCACCGGTATAGCTCAAAGCGTTGGTGAAGGTAAGGGTTCCCGGCGATGAACCCGGGTTGAGTGTCAGACCGCCTAAACCCGATATAGTACCAGTAAAGGTGCTGGTGCCGGTTTCGGTGATCGTAAGTGTTTCGAGATTGGTTATACTTATCGCGCCCGAGCCGCTTAGATTACCTATGTTCTGGTTGGTCAGGATGCCCAGCGTGCCGTTATCAATCACGGTGCCGGCAATTGTGCCCATTACATTAAGCGTTGCGTTCGCATCAATGGTGGTCGCGCCGGTACCGGTAAGATCAATCGCATTTTGTGTAGTAAGGTCAAGTGTGCCTGTGGCCAGTGTGAAGTCACCGACGCCGTTAATACCTCCGGCGTAGGAATCGACACCAGTGGAACTGACAGTAAGTGCT
>DATJSN010000052.1:0-22387 GCA_035504095.1 Phycisphaerae bacterium
TCCCGGCGACCGCTCTGTCGGCTGTTCGGGCTGATACCATGTAAGCGACGCCGATCCCGCTCTGTGACAGTCTCAACGGACTCGATCACACTCGATCTGGCGCCGCTGGTTGCTGTGCCTGGGGCTACGCTGCGCTTCGCCCCAGGCACAGCAACCCTTTCTATTGAACCATGTTTTTGGTTCTTTGGTAATATACAAGATCACCGAGGACACGGAGATGAAGGAAAAAGTTAAAAGTAAAAAGTCAAAATAAAGAAATGAATCTCTGGGTTCTCTGTGGTCTCTGTGGCTAAATTTCGTTGTGTCGTTGTGGTGAATTCTTTCTTCGTTTTCTTCGCGACTTAGTGGTGACAAAAATAAAAACTTTTTTGTAATCCACGCGTCTTGGCGGTAAAAATTAAGCCACAGGAGACGATATGATTAAATCCAGAAAGTTAAAATTAGTTTTGGCCGTTGCCGCCGCGGCAATGATTCATGGCGCTTCGCAGAAAACCGCTTTTGCGACCGGCGACACCTGGGTGGCCAACTCCCCAACCGCCAACAACTGGGACTCGCCCGGAGCCTGGCAGGGAAATAATCCCCCGCAAGCCGGAGACGATCTTTACTTCAACGGCAGCGGGACCAGCGTATCGAACAACGATCTCAATGGTCTTTCAGTCAACAGCATTTCTTTTCGCGGCGCCTATACGCTTACTGGAAACTCCCTGACCATGACGCGCGGACTCTATATCCAAACTGAGCTGAGCGGCGTGGTTGATACGATCAAGCTCTCGGGAATAGACGGCCAATATCTGCAGTTCGGCACCGGCGGTTATGGCGGCTACAGCAACGGGACGGTGGCTTTTGCCGGTTCAGGAAACACGTACACTTTTGACGCCGACACCGGTTTGTGGGCGCAGGGCCAAACCGGCACGGCGACGATTGACGCCGGCAACGACGAAATAGAGTTTTCCGGCGGAGCATACATAGGCACGAAAGAAACCAAAAATAAAGTGATGGTAAAAATTACGGGCGATAGCGGTGGTAAAATTTCTTTTGACGACACGATCCATCTTGAACTGTTTGGAACCATTAATTTCGCCGGCGCCCAAACGACCGTGCTTTCCGGAGACAATACCGGCCCGGGCAGCCTGCTCCAGACCGGTTCCGGCACAACCACGCTGGCCGGAAACAACGACTACAGCGGAAATACAGTGGTGAGCCACGGCGTATTGGACATAACCGGGGCAATCAGCGCGTCGGAAATCACGGTAGACGGCGGCACCCTCACCGGTCCTGGTGGAAGCGTACAGAGCGTATCCATGGATAGCGGCGCGATTACCGCACATGATGCGGATAACCCGACGGGGACATTGTCGATTAACAGCCTGACGACCAGCGGCGGGACGCTGGAATTTAATGTGGGAAAAGAATCGGTCGTTGATTTGATTAAAGTCAGCGGAGTGGCAAATTTAGGAAGCGCAACTGGATTGCAGTTTTATTTTGCTTATATTAAGGGAGCGGGCCCCATACCGGGCGAAAATGTGGCAATCCTTTCCGCACAGAATCTCAAGAATCAGATGGCAGGATTTACCGATGGCGTCGGCAAGACGGTTAATCGCAATGGAATGTTGGTTACACCGTACATCGGCGGCAGTAAGCCGGTAGGCGACGCCAACCCCGGAACTAATCCGAATACCATTTATGTATACGTTTCCAGCGGAAAATAACAGAGCGCGGGCGTCTCGCCTGCAATGTAGCTCAGGCTCTCCAGCCTGAGAATATATTTAAAGAGCCGGCAGGTTTACCCTGCCGGAATGTAGCTTAGGCTCTTAGCCTGAGCCATATGTAATTTGTGGTTAAATCTGTGTTAATCTGTGCAATCTGTGGATCGTTTTTCGCCTGTCCTGAGCCATGTCGAAGGGTGGTTTAAATCGTCTCGGTCGTTTCAAATGTGAAATGTCAAATTTTAAATTCTTGATCTCTGTGGCTATTAAAAATGAAATAGGAAATCGAGCACTATGAACAAACATAGGAAATTCTTCATCGTCTTGACTCTTGCCGCCGCGGCGACGGCTCAGGGACAATTTTGTAAATCGGCCCACGCCATCGCCGATACATGGAGAGCGATTTCGGCGGCCAGCAACAACTGGGACTCACCCGGCGCATGGCATGGCAACAATCCGCCTCAGGACGGGGACGATCTTTACTTTAATGGCGGCGGTTTTAGCGTCTCAAATAACAATTTGTCCGGCTTGTCGGTCAATATCATTTCGTTTCGCGGCGCCTATACGCTTACCGGAAATGAACTCACGCTCAACAGCGGTTTATACATTCAACCCAGCAGCAGCGGCGTGGTGGATACCATCAAGCTCGGCGGGATCGACGGTGAATACATCCAATTTGACACGCCGGCAACGGTGGTTTTCGGCGGCGCAGGAAACACGTTCAGTTTCGACGCCGACACGGGTTTGTGGGCGCAGGGACAAACCGGCACGGTGACAATTGACGCCGGCAATAACAACTTGGAGTTTTCCGGAGGGGCCTATATCGGAACGAATCAGCCTAGTAACAAGGTTACGGTGAATTTCGCCGGCGGTAGTGAAGGCACTATTTCCTTCGATGATGTTGTTCATCTGCAAAAATATTGCACCATCAACTTCACCGGCGCACAATCCAGCGCTCTTACCGGAGGGATTATCGGCGCGGGGAATATAATCCAGAGCGGTTCAGGCACCACCACGCTCAGTGGAGACAACGAATATAGCGGAACAACAACGATCAGCAGCGGCGTGCTGGACGTGACTGGGAACATGACGACCTCGGCGATAAAAGTTGATGGAGGCACGCTCGCCGGGCCGGGTGGAAGCGTAGGAAGTGTAACCATGGACGCCGGCGCCATTACCGCGCACGATGCGAATAACGCGACAGGGACGCTGACGATCAGCAGCCTGACAACCAACGGCGGAACTCTGGAATTTAACCTGGGTGCGGGATCGGCCGATGTGATCAAAGTTAGTGAAACGGCGAATATTGGAAGTTCGACTAAACTAAACTTTAATTTTAAGGGCGCGGTTCCGGCGTCGGGCGAAGGCGAAAATGTGGCGATTCTCATGGCGAAAAATCTACAAAACAATTTGCCGGGATTTAAGGATAGTGTGGCCGCGCCATTAATCGGGCTTGGTCTAGTAATTACTCCTTACATCGGCGGCGGCAAACCAGTGGGCGATGAGAACCCTGGAACCGATCCAAATACAATATATTTGTACGTTTCCGGCAACAAATAACGCCGCGCGAGCGTCTCACCCTATTGAGAGCCGGCAGGTTTACCCTGCCGGAATGTAGCTTAGGCTCTTAGCCTGAGCCGTGTGTATTTCGTGATTAAATCTGTGTTTCTCTGTGCCATCTGCGGATTCGTGGTTCAAATTCGTCGTGTCGTTGTGGTAAACCTCTTTCTTCGTTTCCTTCCCTGCGCGTTCGCAAATTTGCGAACATCCATATTGTATCTACTGTCACCTGATCAACTGTTCCACCATCTTGGCGCCGTGATGCCATGTCGCGGGAAAAATCTAACCGTTATAGCGTTACAACCCCTGAAAATAGTGATGTTTCCTCCACTCTTAAGGCCGTAACAGGCACTGATCATGTTACGGATAAAAAAGTGCGAAATACTCTATAAAATAAGCCTTTGTAACGTTGTAACGCTTAGAAGGCCCAAAATAGTAGCAATAAACCCGACTATGTAGTTAGGACATTGAGGAACGAAATGCAGCCGTCGTTGCGGTGAAATCACTTCGCGGTAAAAAAATTTCGTGTCTTTTCGCTTGCCCTGAGCCTGTCCCGAGTATCTCCGAGGGGCAATGTCGAAGGATGTTCTTCGTGGCTCAAAATCGTCGTGTCTTTGTGTCGTTGTGGTAAAAACTCCTCATATCTGAAGGCAAGTTGCCAATTTCCAGCCGCTTAAAATATATTCATAAATATGATTTTCTCGTAGTCAGTTATGGCAATAGCCCCTATTTAGGTTATATGACCAACCATTGCTGTATATTTCGGAATTTTACATTGCAATTTTTACACCAGGAGATATATTATGATAGTCGGATTACGGAAAACGTGCCGCAGGCTTGTGCAAGTCTAAATCAGCTTTGTGGCATCTCTATAGAACAACGCATGGCGCCAATGTATGTATGACTCCCCGGAATCGATGTGAATCAATACCGGGGAACCCGTAAGTAAAAACATAGGTTAAGCGGAGGCATCAATGACATTTGGCAAAGCGTCATCCCGATCCGTGAAAGCATTTACACTGATCGAACTATTGGTGGTGATTTCGATTATCGCCATTCTGATTGCGCTTCTGCTGCCGGCGCTGGCCGGGGCCAAGCAAGCAGCGGAAGCTTCAGCCTGTCTTTCGAACATTCGGCAAATCACGCAGGCTTTCGTCGAATATTGCAACGCCGGCTCACCGCACGGTTTTCTATACGATGAAGGAGAATGGCCCTGTGAACTGGCGCCATTTTTGGGGACGCCTAATACGCCGACGATGTGCGGGCCATTTACCAGCAACACGCAAACATATCTTACGACCAGCATAGATAAAGTTTTACTGTGTCCCTTTACGCATATTCCACCCGGCTGGACCTATACCACGAATAGTTCCGGACCGGCTAATCCGGCGCTGTCGGGAACTTCCGGGGGATGGTGGGATTCGGATTACGCCACCGCCTGGTGCCATGTCGTCAGCGGCAGCACAAAAATCAATAATGGCCTGGCGGTTATTTCCAGTTACACCTTCAACGCGTGGATGTTTAATTCCTTCGGAACGCTCAATGCGTCCTTAGCAGGTCAAACGTATCTACCCGGTGGATATGCGTCCGTGTCCCCAACAATATATTATTACAGCGGAGGCACCTCTTTGCTCACCACTGAGGCACTGGAATACGCCAGCACTTACACCAACAGCACCAACGGGCCGCTATGGAATTTAACTAACGTTCCGCCCAGCAGCGCTCCTGAGCTATGCTGGAGTTCCAGCAATCAGACGCCTAATTCTAATACTCCGGTGTTTTGCGAGGGCATGTGGGGGGACGCTTCGCCAACACCCGTCGATCCGCCGGATTCACGGTCCAGTCCAAACTATCTTCCAGGTTCCGGACAAATGACCTCAAGCACCGGACTGGAAAATATAACGGGCATAGCAGATAACGATGCGGCCGGCATGTTCCGTATATGCCTTAACCGGCATAATATGACGGAAAACGTCGCCTTCGCCGACGGACATGCCCAAGCGGTGCCGCTGGGCAAATTGTGGACGTTGCAATGGATGCCCACTCCGCCTACACCGGCTGGAGTGTCGCAGGTGCTCCAGGCGCCGTAAGTTTTGAACTTTCTACTTTCCAATTTCTTGGCGCGACTTTGCCGCGCCGTTATCCCCCTACTCAAAGGTTATATATAAGCGGCGATGCCGCCGTTTTCAGTTATCAATGCAGCGAGAGCGCAACTTTGACCCCAAATCTCGCTTGCTTTTTCCATTATTTGAAGTGTATAGTGTGAGTGTACATTATGAGGATCCGATTATGAAAGCGACCTACGTGGATTTGCGAACCAAGTCAAACCAGATCATCCGTGCTCTGCGGCGCAACGAACGAGTTACCATTTTTTACCGCGGCAAGCCTGCTGCCCTGATGCAGCCTCTGAACGCCGCTTCCGTCAACGCAAAAACAAAGGTCATGGACCACCCCGCGTTTGGTTTGTGGGCTAAACGAGCGGAAATGAAAAATCCCGCCGGATATGTCCGCAAATTACGCCGGGGACGACGGAATGCTCTTTGACACCGATATTCTCATCTGGACCCTGCGCGGCAACCGGCACGCGGCGCATGCCATTCAGAATGAACCAACCCGGATGATATCCGTGGTTGTCTATATGGAATTGCTGCAGGGAGCGCGGAATAAACGTGAGATCAAAGCCATCAAGGATTTTCTGCACGATCTGGGATTTGTCGTTTTGCCCCTTACGGAAAACATCGGCCATCGCGCCGCGATTTACATGGAAGAATATTCGCTACCGGCCGCCATGAGCATGGCCGATGCATTGATAGCCGGTACGGCCATGGAAAATAACCAACCCCTATTGAGCGGAAATGACAAACATTTTCGCGTGATTAAAGACCTGGAACTGCATGCCTTTCATCCCTGATTAAGCGGCCTCCACCCTCTGTGAATTCTGTGGCAAAAAACTGAACACAGCGGTTCCGCCATGCCATGCAGCCCCTGGCGCGGTACAATAATTGATTCTAAAGGATTCGAGTTAGAAGCGCTCTGGACTTTATTACCGCATGGAAATAAGAAACTTCTGCATCATCGCCCACATCGATCACGGCAAATCCACTCTGGCGGACCGCATCCTGGAACGCACGGGCGCGATCACCGAACGGGAAATGCAGGCGCAATTCCTCGACGATCTGGACCTGGAACGCGAACGCGGCATCACCATCAAGGCCAGCGCGGTAACGGTGTTCTATACACTTGACGACAAAAAATATATGCTCAACCTGATCGACACGCCGGGGCACGTGGACTTTCATTACGAAGTGGCCAAGGCGCTGCAAGCCTGCGAAGGGGCATTGCTTTTAGTGGATGCGGCGCAGGGGGTGCAGGCGCAAACGGTGGCCAATGCCTACGCGGCCATCGAGGCGGGGCTGGAAATTATTCCGGTGATCAACAAGATCGACCTGCCCAGCGCGCGCCCGGACCATGTGGCGGAAGAAATGGAGCAGGTGCTGGGGATCGACGCCCTTTCGTGCATCCGGATTTCAGCCAAAAGCGGTTCGGGGCTGGATGAATTATTCCGGGCGATATGCACGAAATTACCCGGGCCCAAAGGAGACGTGGATAAGCCGCTGCAGGCGCTGATTTTTGATTCCAAGTATGACGATTATCGCGGCGTGATCGTTTATGTACGCGTGATCAACGGAAAGCTGGCCATGGGCCAGAAGGTTAGGCTGATGGGCCAGCAGCGAGTGCATCAGATCACGGACCTGGGAAAATTTTCGCCGCGGGCGATACATGTGGACTCGCTGGGCGCCGGCGAGGTGGGATTTCTGGTGGCCAATATCAAGGCGCTGGGAGACGTGACCATCGGCGATACGGTGACGGACGCGGCAAATCCGGCGGCCGACGCGCTGCCCGGATATCGTCCGCCTAAGCAGATGGTGTATTGCGATTTTTACCCCGGACCGGATACGGAATATACGCAATTGCGCGAGGCTCTGGAAAAGCTGCGGCTAAATGATTCGTCATTTACGTTTGAGCCGGAGAGTTCGGACGCGTTGGGGTTCGGTTTCCGCTGCGGATTTTTAGGGTTATTGCATATGGAGATTGTGCAGGAGCGGCTGGAGCGCGAACAGCACGTGCAGGTGGTGCAGACGGCCCCCACCGTGCCTTATGAAATTGTGCTTAACGACGGAACAGTGAAAATGATCGACAGCGCCTCGTCGCTGCCGGACCAGAGCAAGCTCAGAGAAATTCGCGAGCCAATGATCAAGGCGAGCATCATTGTGCCGGCGGAAAACATCGGGGACATTTCCAAATTGTGCCAGGATCGGCGCGGCAAATATGTTAAAACGGAATTTTTAAGCCAGGATCGGGTGATTATCGAATATGAAATGCCGCTTGCAGAGGTAATTTTCGATTTTTTCGACCGGCTCAAGACGGCGACGCGCGGCTACGGCACGCTGGATTATGACTTAACCGGATTCCATGCGGATGAACTGGTGAAGATGGACATACTGGTTAATGGCGAAGCGGTCGATGCACTGAGCCTGATCGTACACCGCAGCAAGGCCGAATCGCGCGGACGGGCGATCATCAAAAAACTCAAACAGGAAATCGACCGGCATTTGTTTGAAGTGCCGCTGCAGGCGGCGATCGGTTCGCGAGTAATCGCACGTGAGACGATCAGCGCGATGCGGAAAAATGTTACCGCCAAATGTTATGGCGGTGATGTGAGCCGCAAGAGGAAACTGCTGGAAAAGCAAAAGGAAGGTAAAAAGCGGATGAAGCAGGTGGGCCGGGTGGAAATACCGCAGGAAGCGTTTATGGCGGTGCTGGAACCGGGAGACTAACATATTTTTACCACAACGACACAACGAAATGACGAGAAAACGTATCCGCAGATGACGCAGATTAACGCAGATTGCTACGGAGGTTACAGGTGACAGGGTACGGTTTAACGAAATATTGAGAACTGACATGACCAGAACAGAACATGATCCGGAGCATCCTGAAGCGATACAGATTGAGCCGATATGGCCGGTGTTGATCGCGACGCTGGTGATTTGCAGCCTCTATGCGCTGTTGCCGATGCCGCTGTCGCTGGGGCCAGGCTGGCTTTTGGGGCTGATCGTTGTAATTCTTCAGATTCCCTACATCACATTGCGGGTTAAGGGCATCTATCGCACCGCACAGGTTTTGGGGATGATCATCCTGGGGATTATTACCTGTTTTATCGCATTTTCGCTGGGCGTTCTGGTCTACAGCGTGCCCAAACACAGTGTGGCGCCGGCAGAGATGCTGGCGGCGGCGGGCCAGTTATGGATCAGCAATGTGCTGGTTTTTTCACTCTGGTACTGGCGCCTGGACGCGGGCGGCCCGCACGCACGGGCCAAAAAGGGACATCATCAGCAGGTGGATTGCTTTTTATTTCCGCAGATGCTGCTCAAGGACCATGCCGCCGGATGGTCGCCGCGATTCATGGATTATTTATTTCTGGCGTTTAATACGAGCACGGCCTTCTCACCCAGCGACACGGCGGTGCTGTCGCGCTGGGCCAAGCCGCTGGTGATGCTCCAATCGTTGATATCGCTGAGCCTGGTGGCGCTGGTTGCTGCACGGGCGGTGGGGATTATTTAGATTTCAGACATTTATTAGCCACAGAGGGGCGGCTGCGCCGAGTAGGGAGTTGTGAGTCGGGAGAAAATTACCACAACGAGACGACGGCACAACGATTTTTAACGCGGAGGACCTGGATAAATTTTCAAATCATGGCGTTGCGCCGGATTCGGCCAGTATCTTACGCCAATCGAGAATGGGGAGAGTTTCAGTAAGCTGCGAAGCAAATTTGAGAATCTCAGGCGTCACCGTCAGATTCACCTGTTTAACGTAAACGACCTGATCGATGGATTCGCCGAGCTTCCCCTGAATCTGTTTGTAGATAAGCATCTGGTAAGTCTGTTGGGCATTCTGAACGAACAAGGGTGCTTCGACGGTCCCGGTGACCTTTTCGCCGTCGAGCATAGTGAAGGTATATGTGAACTTCAGAAATGGTTCGGTTTTGCCGGATTTTAGCTGAATGTCGCTGCCCTCCTGCTGCCAGCGCCACTGGTCAATTTCCTGAGCGGAAGGAGGCTGAACGGTAATCTGTTTGACCAGCCGTATATCCAGATCGCGATATTGCTTGAGATCATCAATCCAGACGCGGAACGGCGTATCCACGGTTGTCCAGATTTTGCCGCTAATCACCTGAGAGTTGCTTAACTCAACGGTTCCGGTGCGAATTTCCAGGGCATCGGGACTGTTTGTGTTGGCAAAGGGATGCAGGTTTTGATCGGGTGAAAAATTGGCGCTGGGAGCGGTCGCGGGCGGAGCATTTTGCAGAAGGCTGTCCAGACTTTGCCCACGAACAACAAACGCCGCAAAAATAAGCGCCAGCGGCCCCGGCAACAGGAAAAAGACTCGACGATTCATTCGCAGCCGATGTGATAGATGGTTAAAATGGTTCCGGGTCAGAAAGAGTTTCATGGAAACTATTATGCCCGCACCCGCCGGTCTGGTTCAACAGCTCGATCAATTTTTACATCGCCGCCGTTTGCTGACGCCCAGAGAACGGATATTGGCAGCATGCTCCGGCGGTGCGGATAGCGTCGCTCTTGTTCGGCTGCTCAGCGAAATCAACAAGTCACGTTACTGGCGATGGAAAATCCTCATCGGGCACGTGGATCATGGCATCAGGGGCGCGGCGAGCACGCGCGACCGGCAATTTGTCAGCAAACTGGGCAAACAGCTTGGATTACCGGTGCGAACGCGAAAACTTCAACTGGCCCAAAAATCGGCTGCGGGACAGGTCAGTGAAGCGGCGGCGCGACAGGCGCGGCTCAAGGCGCTGGTATCCATGGCCCGGCAGGCAAAATGTAAAGTCATTGTGCTGGCCCATCACGCAGACGATCAGGCGGAAACCATTCTATTGCGGCTATTGCGCGGCGCAGGGATGCGCGGCTTATCGGGGATCGCACAAGAGAGAAAAATGGACTCAGTGCGGCTGGTGCGACCGTTGCTGAAATTCAGGCGGCAGGAATTGATTCGCTGGTTGGAGCAAATCGGCCAGAAGTGGCGCGAGGACGCCAGCAATAAAGAGCGGCGTTTTTTGCGCAACCGCGTAAGGCACGAGCTTTTGCCGCTTTTGGAAACCTATCAACCGAAAATATACGAAGTGCTTTGGCGTACGGCGGAAAACAGCCGGGCGATCTATCAACTGCTTAACCGCAGAGCGACAAAGTTATTTAAAGACGCCGTGCGGCGGCGCGGTGGAAAGTTGATTTTAAAAAGCCGGGATTTTTCCCAAGCGCCGCGCGCCGCGGCGGCCCTGGCCTTGCGCGAGGCCATCGGCAAGGTCGGGGGAACGACGGACCGAATTCATTATGCCACGCTGGCGGACGCGGTTGAACGAATTCGCCAAGGCCAGACGCATGGAACGCTGCATTTTTCCGGATCAACGGTGCTGCGATTTTCGCGCGGAAAGATTTATATAGAGGCTTTACATGCCAAATAAATTTTTTACCGGATTCCGCGAACAAACCGGCAAGCCGCGATTTTTTCTCTATTGCACTCTGGCGATCGCGGCGCTGGCGATTGTGCTGCGCGCCGCGGCGGCATTATCGCATCCTTATGTTCTGCCGGATTCGGTGGAATATCAGGCGCTGGCAAGCAATATACTTGCGGGCAAGCCATACATGGTCACCGGAATGCTGGCCAAACGCATACCGGGTTACCCGATATTTCTGGCTGGAATCTATTTTCTTTTTGGAAATCACCAATTAGCACCGCTGTTGGTGCAGGCGTTATGCGGCGGCGCCACGGTTGTGGTTGTGTGTTATCTGGGACGAAAAATATCGCCTGTAGTCGGCCTGACAGCGGGTCTTTTAACGGCGCTGGATCCATTGAGCATCGGATTTTCGGCGGCTCTTCTGAGTGAAGTTCCATTCGCTTTGGTTTTGGCGGCCGGCGCGCTGCTGGCCGTAAAAATTATTGAAAAGCCGGCGAGTCCTGGGCTGTGGGCGGCACTGGGAGTGTTGTGGACTCTGGGAACATATCTGCGAGCGGAAGCCGTATTATGTATTTTCTCACTGACGGCGTGGATTGTACTGACAGCCTCCAAACTCGCCGGCGATTTCAAAAGGCTTGTTGGGCCAATACTCGCCATTCTGGTGGTTTTTGCGGGCCTTATGCCCTGGTGGGTGCGGAATTACCAATTGTTTCATGAAGATTTTTTTCGCCTAACCACACTGGAGGGAATAAGTCTATATGAGGCGGTTTATCCGGATGCAACCGGTGGACCAAAACAATCAGACATTACGCTTCCAACGTATATGTTAGGGATGAATGAGAGTCAGCGCGACCTGGCGTTTAAGCAAATGGCGATACAGCAAATACGCGATAACCCGGCGCGGATTATGAAATTGGCGATCATCAAAATGGCTCGAACCTGGTCGCCGTGGCTGAACAGTGAAGAATATTCATCTCCGAGACTTAATGCGGTTTTAACCATTTGGTATAGCTGTTTATATGCATTGGCGCTGGCGGGAATAGTGGGTTTTTTGGCCAAAATTGGCCGATATAAGCAGAGCAAGACGGGGGCATTAACCACGGGATTGTTTGGAGTACTGGTCATCAACATTCTATACTTTACATTGATGCATGCATTGTTCATCGGCAGCGTGCGCTATCGAGTTCCGCTGATGCCGGAAGTAACGGTGCTTGCGGCCATGGGCTTTGGTTACCTGACACGCACAATAAACGCACGACAAACCGAGGGCCAACCCAACCCAACAGTCCCCATAGGAAAAGTCTGATGGCAAATTATCCGCGAGCCAGCCCCGCCCAATGGTGGAAAACGACCGCCATCGGCGTTCCGCATCGTTCGCCGCACGCGATGTTCGTCGGACGGTTTCGACGCTGGACGACGACACTGATGCTGCTGGTGCTGGCGGTGTTGGTCGGCGGTGTATGGTTCATGGTAAGTCCAAGCCGCTTGAGCACGATGGCCGGCATATTGCTTTCACACGTTCTGGGCGGCGATGTAACGATCACTTCAAGTCATCTTTCCTGGGCGGGAACACTGCAACTTACCGGCGTCAAGCTCGGCGCCCGCGCTGGAACAGGCCCGGGCGCAACACTTTTTTCCGCGGACCAGGTTGAGGTGAGTTTCAAGTGGCTCGGTTTATTGAGCGGACGCCTGGAGGCAACCGAAATCGACGCCGATCAGCCGGTGCTCAATCTGGTTCAGAACGTCGACACCAATCAATGGAACTATGTGGCATTTCTGCATAATCGCCAACCGGCATCGCCGGCCGGCGGTGGAAATGACCAACCTCCTGCTTTCCAGACCGGCGGTGAAAACGAAGAACCCACGGATTTGCCAACGATCAATATACGCAACGCCGAAGTCCGCTGGGGGCGCATCGAGAATGGAATATATACTTCCGAAGGCGTCAGCCAAGTCAATGCACAACTGGGGCCGAGTTTGTTACCGACGTCGACGTACGTAATGGAAATTGAACAGGAAACCGAGAACGGAACGCCGGGAATTATACTTCACGGGCTATGGAACGTGCCGGAGCGGGAATTCAGCGCCCAGATGAGCGACCTGGAATTTAACGAATCGCTGCGCCGCAGCCTGCCGGGACAAATACAGCGCTGGTGGGATCAATTGCATTTAAAAGGAGATATTCAACGAATAGGTTTTTATATTAATTCCACACAGGGCATCGAACTTACGGCGAGCCTGCACGACGTATCCATGCAATTAACCGTTCCCAGCAATAAAGTGGGGCCGCAAATCGTGCCGATCACCGGCTTAAGCGGCGATGTACTAGCGGGAAGTTCGCAGTTTGTAATCAACAATTTATCGGGCGTCGTCATGAATTCACGGTTTGTGGTTCCGAAGGCGGAATTTGACGGATATGAGCCGGGCGATCCGTTTGACGTAACGGTGGACATGCCCGGTCTCTATATTGACCCGCACTATCCGGCCCTGTTTTCAACGGAAAAATTTCCCGTGGCCATGGCCCTGATTTACCGTTTAAGACCCAGCGGCCTGGTGGACCTGAGCGTTAACGCAAGCCGGCAGGCAAACTCGCCGGTGACGGTCAATGGAGAAATTGTGTGCCGGGACCTGCAGGCGCGATACGTGCATTTTCCCTATCCGTTTGAACATGCGCAAGGCGTAATTCGCTTCAATAACCACCAAATTGAGTTCGTCAATACGCATGCCGTGGCGGAAACTTATCCGATCACCCTGAACGGAATCGTCGGAATCAATTCCCAAAACACGCAGGTGGATTTGACCATTGCTTCAGAGAAATGCTTTTTTGACAAGCGACTTGAAGAGTGCATGCCGGCGGAGCTGATTCCCATCTGGGATAAGTTCGACCCCGTCGGATATGGGCGATTCATTTGTCACGTCACCAGGGCGCAGGGAGATTCCGACAAACCGGATTTCGCAGTCGATATTTTGCCGATGGATGTAACCGGACGCTACGCGGATTTCCCCTATCCACTGCAGCACGTGCACGGCGAAATATATTTCACGGAACATCAGACGCGCATCGTTAACCTGACCTCACCGGTCGACGGCGGCAAGGGCAGCATCGTATTCAATGGAACCGTGAACTACTCTCCGGATGAGGTCAACGATATGCAGCCGTTCGTTCACGTTGTGGCAACGAATATTCCCGTGGATCAGACTCTCTGGGACAGCCTGCCGGACAGTTACAACCGGCGGCTGCATCCGATGAACCTGGTCAGCGGAACAATGGCCATGGATGCGATGATTACGCGCGGGCCGGAAGATTCACCCAAGGTTGACGGAACTTTAACTTTAACCGGCGGAACACTTAAGCCTGATCTTTTGCCCTGGCCGATCACCAATGCGAACATGGCGGCGCGTTTAAGTTATCAAAATGTGGATCTTTTGCATCTGACCGGCGATGCGGGGCCGGATCAAAAAGGAACATTCACCGTCACCGGAAACATATTCATGCCCGAAACGGGCCCCTCGGTGATCAACGCCAAAGGCGTTTGGCAAAACATACAGGTCGATGCCAACGCTCCGGCAAGCCTGCCGGAACAGTGGCGGAAAATCTGGGATAAATGGAATCCATCGGGCACACTGAATGGATCGCTGGCCATCGTATTGAGTCTGTGGGAATCGGAAGACACAGGCGTAACGACAAGTGTATTTAATTCTTTGAGCATCAATCTGGAACCGCAAAAAATGCGGCTGGCGCCGGCATTTCTTCCCGACCCGATATCCAATATTCAGGGCGACGTTAACGTGACTCCCAAAACCATTGAATTAAAAGATTTAAGTGCGGCAGCGGGCCCGATAAACCTGACGCTCAATGGCGATTATGGCGTGGTTAATTCAGAATATAATTTATCGCTGATGGCTCAGGCGCCGAAACTACCCGATGAATGGATCAAGGTTCTGCCGGGGTCGGCAGCGCCCATTGTCGCGGAATTTGAACCGCAGGGAGCGTGGCTGGTGGATCTGGGCAAACTCCAATACTCAAAAGACAATGGGCAGCCCAACTGGAGATTCACTGGTTCCGTGGTTCTGGACAATATGAAGTTCCAGAAAACGGTGCGGGCGTCCATCAAGCATGCCACGGTAACGATCGCGGGAAATTGGGCGTCGGGAGACCAGGTTCCCGACATGGCGGGAGAATTTTCGCTTACGGGACTTACCTGGGCAGGCAAAACGGTGGATCCGGCGAGCGGTGCGATCAGCGCCGATGCGATCAAAAAGACCATCGATATCGAACCGATTTCCGGCACAATCGCCGGGGGAACCATCAATGGCCAGGTGAATATTTCCTTTGAGCCGCAGCCCGCGTATGCGGCGGCGTTCACCATGAAAGATGCCCAGCTTGCGGATTTACTTAATTCGTCGGCGACGACCACGCCGGCGGATCAGCAGATCAATTCGGGGACAGTCGAGGCTGAACTTTCCATGACGCAGAAGTTCAGCGATCCGACGACGCGGACCGGCACTGGTGAACTGGTGGTGACCAACGCAAAAATTTACAACGTTCCTCTGGCGATGGGATTACTGCAGATTGGCACCCTGCGCCTGCCGATCAGCGATGCATTCAATTACGCCCTGATTAATTATGAGCTGTCTAATGACGTGGTTACATTCAATTCGATTCAGTTGAACAGTCCAGGCGTCGATTTAGTCGGAAGCGGGAATGTCGATCTGAGCAGCGGTATGTTGAACCTGAACATGGCGACGCAAACGCCTAACGGGCCGGGCATTCCTGTGCTGGGCGATATTGTCGATTTTCTGCAGCAGCAGCTTCTGGAGCTGAGGATACGCGGAACGATCGACGATCCGGTGATTGTGCCGATACCGCTGCACATGGTGACGTTCCCGCTGGATCTTCTGGTTCCGTAGGCGGCACGGCGCTAGAAAGTAGAACAGGTGATCAGAAGAGCAAATAATGTAGCTCAGGCTCTCTGGCCTGAACATGGCAAAGAAAAAGCAGCCTGGACTTGTCCCGATATCCTGTTAATTTCTATCGAGTTCGGGAGAGGTTGCTCTACATTATAACTATGCCTGTCCTCCTCTATTTGTGCCCGAAGGAAAAACTGCACCGTTGATTAAGCTTTCGTCGCCGCTCTTGGCATCCGCAGTTTTTGCCACCGCTTTTCTTTCGCAGGACAAAATTCATCAATCGCCGCGTTGGCGCGGCAAATAAATGAACCACGTCGCCGAGTCCGCGTGGTGAACCGGAATATTGCGGGCAAATCCGGCATACGCCCAGGCTCGGCCTGCCGCCGTAGAGATTTTTTCCGCAGCACCCGCCGCCCTTTACGCCGCAATCAGTCCAAAATGTACATCGGTTTTTCATGCGATGGTTAATGTTGCCGGTCCCGCGGCACATCCTCCGGTTTTGGTATAGACCCCACTGGCGTATCCGCTTGAGTTTTGTCCCTGCCATACTATTGTCCCTGTGGAAGCGCCATTCTGAATAGATATTTGGAGTTCCCACAATCCCGGACTCACGTAATACACCTGAGAAAGCCCCGGCGGGTCCAGCGGCCACATGCGCTTGCCGCTGATGCTGCAATCCCAGCAGGGATCACCGTTAAAACATTGAGCATTAGTCCAAAGGCAGGCACTGGGGTCAAAAGCTTGAAATGTTCCGTCCCACACGCAATCGGATGAAATTTTATCATACAAGCCTGTACATGAAGACAAATCAATCATTCCATCGTAGTAACCAACAATAGCCACGCTGCTTGGAGGGTTAACGGTGCAATCAAAGTTGCTGCTGCTGCTCGCGCAACAGCAGCCATCGCTTGTCCCGGCGAGAAGTTGATCCGGGCCGGAACTTCCACCGCTGCTTGCCAGATTGCGTTGACCACTAGAGTTTAGTTGTACATTGGGTCCGCTCACGAGCACGCCGTCGTATTGGGAACTTCATCACACCACCAGAGAACCCACGCTGACGATTTAAAAACAACCAAACCTGATACGGCGGGTTTGGTTGACCCATTTGGGCGCTGGGCATTCAGGCTCATCGCGGTCCCAAACGTTACGCCGCCGGATAAACTCGCAGCTGTATATGTCCACGACGCCGGCGTCGTTGCGGTCCCATCCGCGCCGCCTGTTTGCGTCAGACTTGCTGCGGCAATTCCGCTTGAACCATTGACCACGACTAAAGCCACGCCAACGTTCGACGCATTCAGAGTTTGTCCCAGGGCAATGCCGATGATCCACGCACCCGTAGGAAGTTGTGGGCCGCCGGTTACCTCAGCCAGATTCACCACGATGCAATTGTCAGCGCCCGGATCGGTCAGATTGCCCGGCACGCTCGCCGATCCCGATGTAAAGGTAAGCACGCCCCAGAATTGACGGCCCGTATAATTGCCATTGCCCAAACTGCCGGTAATTTTCACCATCACCGGCGGCGGATATTTGTGCAGGTCCAGCGAGAGAGTCGTGCCGCCTTTCGGCGTCTGCTGCACTCTTATGGGCGGCACGCCGATAATCGGATGAACCGTGTTAATTGCGTCCGACATTTCGGTAAGACGTTTGGCCACGCCCATCAGTGCGGGAATGTCGGTTTGCCAGCCGGGTAGTTTGCCTGCGAACATGGGTTGAGCTCCACTCAACAGTTTTCAGTTTTCAGAGCAAAGTTTTTAGAACGTCTGAAAAACTTCAAACAGAACTCTGAACACTTATTTAAAACACCGTGCTTCCCTGGCCGCCGACCTGTGTAGTGACATTCGAGAGCGCGCTGTTAAAGTCCACCCACTTGGGCATCTGAAACCACGCCCAACCTGTTCCCTGGGCGCCGCCGGATGTTGTGCCGCCGGTGGTCGATGGATTCACTCCCGGCGGCGGATAGCCGTCTACTCCCGGAACCACAACCAGTTCATTCCAGCCCGCCGGGTCATAACTAAAGCTGTATTTGTTTTTGTAAATGATCAAATTTTCCGTGCTGCCGGTTACGCCGTCGAAACGCACCGTGCCGGCGGCGGCGCCAAGCCACGCCGCGGAATTAACACTGCCCGCATAGTTGGCATTAAGGTTGGTTGGATTGACGTTCTCTAAAAACGTGATAACCGTCTGGCTAATCGGATATGCACTTGGAACGCCGAACAGCCGTGGCGTTGCTACTCCGCTCGCCGGCGTGTTGACCTGCGTGGGATTGCCATTCGCATCAACGTACTTGGTGATCTGCCGGACGCCGCCATGAAATTCCAGCAAAAAAGTTGAAGGAAGCGATTGCAGGCGATACCGAATGGTGACGTAGAATTGATTCGGACCGCACGGCTTTGCCGATGCCTGGTCAACCCAGTAGCTCGTCAAAACAGGATGAAACTGTCCCAGCGCCGGTATCGTAAATCCGCTGGTTGAATCCGTCGCGGTTAAAGCCAGGTATTCCATTTCCGTCGGATTGCTGCCAGTGGTGGGTATGCCGGAAACCAGAAAGGACCGGTGCTTTATTTTGTCGGTCCAGGTCCCAGTCATGCTGGAATCCTGGATGATGTCTTCTTTGATCGTTATGCCCATCTCACATTCCCGTAAACAGCGTAATGAGCTTGTTCGGCCCGATCAGCGAAGCGATTCCTTTAATCGCATCCACAATTTCTTTAGCGCCATTGTTGGAAGCCGGATGTTGTCCCGATCCGTGTATTTCATCCAAAGCCCTGGCGTATGATTCACCCGTCGCCGCGGACATTTCCGTAAGCGGGATTGAATTGCGAACGTTCCTGCGTTCGGCTTCAAAAGCATTCTCCGCATCCCAAATAAGGCTCGAATGGAGCGCGGGCGTCTCGCCCGCATTCGTTAAATGTAGAACAGGCTCTTCAGCCTGAGCCTGTCGTATGGCTCCAGCCTGTTCCATCACTGAGCAGTCCCGATTCATCGGGACTGCTCTACATAAGTCATCAAAGTCATTTGATATGCCCGATATGTCCCATGTGCCATTTGTCTGAATAGTCAAAGTCAACGACCGCGCAAGCATCTCTTCAAGCTGCGCGTATTCATCCCTGATCTGCTGGACCTGCTGGATGGACGCAAGCTGGCCCGCAACCTTGAAAGTAAATATGCCTGAATCGTCATTGCCAATTTCGTTCATTGACCGCGACTCCTCTGAATTTCACGGTTTTGTTTCCAAAGCCGTCGGCCAATCAGGTTCTGATCCGCGTGGTCCTCTGGATTTAATAGAGCCATGGCCAATGCGTAACTAATCTGCATCGGGTCTATTCCCGGACAAATTCGCCGCAACTGGTGCAGATTCATCCAGTTGCTCAAATTTCCTGGGTAGGGTCCGCTGCGGCGCTGCTTGTTTTCGCCGGTTTGGGACGTGTCAGTCGGCCAACCAATAGCGCCAGGTCAGTCAATTCCTTTGCATAGAGCCGGCTGATGATCGCGGTTGCCTCATCCGGTGTTTTCCCCGCTTTCAACAGGCTCTTTGTCAGGCATTCAATGGCTCCGCAATGTGTCTGGAAGTAACGAAAAATATCCACCGGCGTAGTTGAATGGAATTCCGCGTTTTGCAGGATGGACGCCTGGTCTATGCGATCGACGCCTAACTGCCGGGCCGACTTCTGGGCCAGTTTAATCCGCCTCTCGTCCAGCCGGCTGCATAACTCGGAAAGATCGCCAATCGTCCAGACTGGGAAGCTGACTTCTGTGCCGTCGATTGTTACGACAACGGGTGCATCAGTTGCCTGGGAAAAATTCATTAGCACTCCAATTAACTACTCGGCGTACCGTTATCCGTTGAAGAATATTGTCCGGTGGAACTAAATTCGGCGGTAAAGCTCGTTACCTCGCCGACCTTCATGCCGGCGCGAAACCGCGTGAGGTTGCAATTTCCCGTTACAACCTTGCCGCTTCCGGAAAAAGTAAAAGTGAATGCCACATTGGAAAATTTCGTCAGCGCATCAGTGTCGGCGATGCCGGGATCATCCGTGGTCATAAAACCCGTGACCGTGCCTTTAAGGCCAAGGCCTGTGAGTACGCCTGTTTGATAACCGTTGTCAGTAAATCCCTCGGCGTCTTTCTGGCGCAAATCCTCTTCGAGCGTGCCGCCGTCAATTTTGAAGGTAATGCCGGTGGGAAGTGTGATTGAGCCATTCAGGCCGGTTAAAACGTTGCCCATTCAGGATACTCCTTTATCCTGAATAGACTTATTAACAATCTCATTTAAGATATTCAGCCGAAAGAATTGCTGGCGCTGATTGAGTAAGCTTGTGTTTTATGAATACCAAGATTCGATACTATCTTCTAGTGCCGCAGGTTATAGCATTAATGCAATTCGGATATTTGTTACTATTATCGATATGGAGGATGCATTTATTATATGGCGTGGGTTTTAATTCGGCCTCTCTTTTGGTTCTTGTATTTTTCGTCTGGCAGGCCATACGGGGACAAAATAAAACATTATTGCTGCTTGCCATCTGGCTTTCTGTTCTGATTTCACTTTTATTTTGCTTAGGTTTTATGACAACCTTGCTGTTTTTGAATTCTTCTCGCTCATGGATGATAGTTGTCTTGCGCATCGAATTTATAATTTCTATTGTTGGGTTTATAAGTGCCGCCGTGGGATTAATACTTCATTATCAAGAAGTGAAACGATTTGGAATGCCGCTTGAATCTGTTCGCGCTAATGAGGTTAAACAATAATTTTTCAAATTGAACCAGTACCGAAATTCGTACTATCTTGACTTAAAATTTTCGTGCGTTTCATCTCTGCGCCCTCTGCAGCCTGTCCCGATATCCTTAAATAAATCATTAGTGATCGGGATTAAAGCGTCGTTGCGTCGTGTCGTCGTGTCGTTGTGGTGAAATTCATTCTCCCGTCTCGGCGTTTGTTTTATATATTTTCGGACGAGGGTGAATCAAAAATTGTCTGAATGTGGGGTTTAAGCGCAGGCACGTCCTTGCGGGCCGTTTCATATACACGGCGCTAGTTTATGCCATGGTAAACATGTACAACGATGTTGCGCATATCAATTATCTCGCGCCACGGTACATCAGGATGTGCGTCGCGCAAAACCCTGGGAAGGCGCGATGCCGCCTCGCCAATAATCGCTATATGACGCACGATATGCGATTGAACGGGCGCATCCGCGTTGAACTTTTCCAGCGTGTCCGGCGTATAGCGTTCGATTTCGGCTATGGCTTCGAGAATGTCCTGCAGCAGTAGTCGTGAAGTTCTCATAAAAGAAGAGCTTCTTTTTCCACAACCTCCCGGAACCGGGGGCGCATTCCATCTGCGTCAATCACGTCAATCTTAACGCCCAAAAGGTCTTCAAGTTTACCGATCAACGCCGCATGATCCATAAGCGTGCGGTCTGGGTCAAAACGCACAAGAATATCCAGATCGGAAGCTTCGGTGTTTTCTCCCCGAACCACTGATCCGAAGATGCGCACGTCGTGCGCGCCATATTTTCCGGCGATTTCAAGAATCGCTTCGCGTTTCTTATTGAGCATTTGTCGGGTAATCATGCCGCACATCCAATCACCATGACGATTATTATACACTATCCTAAAAGCGGTCTACCCGCCTGTCATTCATGATTCCTGGACATCATTTGCAGCTTGTGCCAGAATCTGAATCGACAATACCGCCCTGAAGGTACACTATGAAATCGTTACCGATTGATAAATACGAACAAATAGAGGCGATGCTTGCCGGTAGATTTTTCGATGTAGTGCAAGAGCATGGCCAAGACCCCCGAAAGGGCGATTTCAGGCGCTTTATCTCAGTTGATCGGCAACAAATAATTGATTATTTGAGGCTGCATTCGGGTAGGGCAATGGAATATTTTGAAAAATATTCAGCGGTTCGTGGCACACACGATGTTGCTGTCATTTTCAAGGATGGAGCAGAATATGTTGTCGCTTGGATGGATCGCGGACATCCTAGAGACGTACGGAGGTTTAGCGATATCGCAGAAGCGGATGCAGAACATATGTTGATTAACCACGGCAAGTATTAGTATTAAAACTAAGACGAATGCGGCGACTTATGCCGATTCTTGGACCCGGAATTTATACACCGCGGTTGCCGCATACGCAGGCTGATTATTTGATTGCCGTTGTCCTTCCCGTATTGTTGGCGGCTTATTCAGTAATGCTTGCAGGCAATAATCACCGTTCGGCAGGGCAAACTCTGTTTCGTCAAATAGAACCTCCAAACGGTCCAGCATGGTCATGGCCTGTGTTGCCGATGGCGCAACGATGGTAAAGCTCACGATGTAGTCCGGTATTTTGGTTCCATCGAAGCTGCGCAGTATGCGCGTGCCCGGCAGCCACACAATGACCATCCACGGGATCGTTTTTGTCGCGTCGGCGTGTGTGATGGATGGTCCTGCCGGATTCGTGGCCGACAAAACCGGATCGTTTTTACAAATCGTGATGATCTGCTCGGCGATATTCAGCATGCTGCCCCCAAAGAATCTATTTCAAAACTGTGGGACAGGCTTCCAGCCTGTCAGGATCGGTAAAATTAATGACAGGCAAGATGCCTATCCCACAAAAAAATTCAGGATTCCGGGTTAATTTCCAGACAATCAATCGACCACACGCGCTCACATCCGCCCTCATC
>DATJSN010000053.1:0-10048 GCA_035504095.1 Phycisphaerae bacterium
CCGAAATCTCATTGATGAAGTGTTAAACTGGTGTCCTGCCGCCCTGATTAACGCACATTCGATTGCATAAATAACAAATCTGAGGCAAATTCAAATACATTATGAACTGGCTCGGGCATAGTTTGTACGCCGCCGCGGCGATGCTTTGGGAAACGCTCTGGGCACTGGTTCTCGGTTTCAGCTTGTCCGCGTTTCTTCAGGTCTTTATTCGTAATGAGCAAATCACAAAACATTTCGGTCAGACAAATCTGCGTTCGGTTGGACTGGCTACATTCTTTGGCGCAGTGAGCTCGTCGTGTTCCTACGCCGCGGCGGCGACGGCGAAGACCGCATTCAAAAAAGGCGCGGCACTCGTTCCAACGCTGGCCTTCATGTTCGCTTCAACGAACCTGGTTCTGGAACTTGGTCTGGTGCTTTGGCTACTGTTGGGATGGAGATTTCTTTTAGCTGAAGTTGTCGGGGCGTTCGTCTTGATTGCCGTCATGTGGCTGCTGGTAAAACTGACCCTGCCCAAAGGATTGGCTCAAGAAGCGCGAGTACACGCCGGCGGCGCGGTGAAATCAGGTTGTCATCCGCATGAGCACGACATGCAAACGCCGAAGGAGACGTTGAAGCAGAAAATCAGCCGGCGGGAAAATTGGGCCCGAATCGCCGACGCGTTTATCATGGATGCGTCGATGCTATGGAAGGAAATTCTCGGCGGCTTTTTAATTGCCGGCTTTTTGATGGTCCTTGTTCCCGACCAGTGGTGGCAGAATTTGTTTATCACGCAGGGTTCCGGTCCGGTGCGTCTGATTGAAAATGCGATCGTCGGGCCGCTGATTGCCGTCGCCTCATTTGTTTGCTCCATCGGCAACATTCCGCTGGCGGGCCTGCTCTGGTCGAGCGGCATCAGTTTCGGCGGCGTGATTTCATTTATCTATGCTGATTTAATTATCGTCCCGCTGATCCTGATTTACCGCAAATACTACGGCGCCAGGGCCGCGATTTACATTACCCTGGTCATGTACGTTTCCATGGTGATTGCGGGAATACTTGTGGATTTGCTCTTTGGCGCATGGGGATTGATTCCAACTTCGCGGCCGCCTAGTGCGATTGCGCAAGCGATGTTTGCATGGAACTACACAACATGGCTGGATTTTGCGGCAATTTTATTAATCGGCTGGTTTATGTGGGTTCATTTCAAAACGGCAAAAGCCAAAGCGGCAAATCACCACGAACACGTTCATTAGAGGCGCTTGGCGCTCTGGTGCAAAAGAGCGTGCCCTGTTTTCTCCGCGGCGGTCAATATTAAACTCGTGGAGCGCGCAGGTTTTCGCTGCTGGTTACGCCGAGGTTGCGGTAAATTTCCAGCGTCGCTTCGGAATTGTTGAGCGTGTAAAAATGCAGGCCGCGAACGTCATGGTCCAGCAGGTCGCGGCACTGTTCGGTGGCCCACAAAATGCCCACACGCCTGACGGCCTGCGGATCCTGACCGCAGCGCGCGATCGAACGCAAAAGTTTGGCCGGGTAATGCGCGCCCAGCGCGGTTTCCGCCATGCGTTTGAGGGAATTGAGCGAGGTGATGGGCATAATGCCGGCCAGTATCGGCACGTTAATGCCCGCCAAGGCGCAGCGATCGCGAAAGTCGTAAAAATCGTGGTTGTCAAAAAACAATTGTGTGACCAGGTAATCGACGCCTGCATCGACTTTGGCCTTCAGGTAATCCATTTCCTGCAGGCGATTAGGCGTAGTCGGATGGCCCTCCGGAAAACAGGCCGCGCCGATGCCGAAGCCGCGCTTATCGGGATGAACGCCTGAGGCGTTGAACTCGCGAATGAATTTGACCAGATCGATTGCGTGCCGGAATTCGTCTTTGCCGCGGTCGTAATGGGGCGCTTCGCGCGGCAGATCGCCGCCGAGCGCCAGAATGTTGGCGATCCCGGCGGCGGCGTATTTGGAAATAATCTCACGCAATTGTTCCCGGTTATGACACACGCAGGTTAAATGCGGCACGGGGTCGAGGCTGGTCTGGTTTTTAATTCGCAGCACGAGGGCCTGGGTGCGTTCGCGGGTCGATCCGCCGGCGCCATAGGTTACCGAAACAAAGCTGGGAGCCAGCGCCTCCAGGCGGCTGATGTGCTGGTAAAGCTGCTCGGCGGCTTCGTCGGTTTTGGGCGGAAAAAACTCGAACGAAAACGTCTTCGAATGCTGCGCGAATATATCGGAACAATGCATAAGTAACCCGTCAAAACCGATTTAAACCCTGATTAATCCTTCAATCCGGATATATGGATTATACTCTAAGGGACCTTCGGAAACAAATCTATTACTTAGGTTACAGGGAACAGGTGACAGGGTACAGCACGTTGGGGGATAAGGTTTCAGCACACAGGTTACAGGAAATAAGGGAACGTGTTATGGGACAAGTTCTAATATCCGTTTTCGAAGGCTTGTGATCATTTTACTGATTTGGGTCACAAGGTCCGTCGCTGCTTGAACTTCGTGCTCCCTTAGATATTCCAGACGAATCGCGAGCGTTAAATAAGTTTCCAATTCCATCAGCGATCCCTTTGCGATGGTCAGGAATTGAGCATAGTCCCGCGAAGTTCGGCGTGAATGACCTTCCGCAATATTCGCTGGGACTGAAGCGGCCGCGCGGGTCGTTTGACTGACCATCCGGTAGGTCTCATCCTTAGGAAACGTCTTAGTGAGCCGATAAATCTCCACCGCCAAATCCATCGCCTTTTGCCAAACTACTAAATCCCGATGCGATTCAATCCTTGTCATCTAATCTGCCCAGTTGCTCTGTTCCCTGTCACCTGTACCCTATCCCCTGTCACCTAAATTCACACCAGTGCCTTGCCCGCCATCGCTTCCAGCACGCGCAGCGGCGATTTCGCCGGCATTTTCATCGCCGAAACCGGCAGCAGATACGTTTGCTCCAGCAGGTACTGCCCCGCGTCCACGGCATGAAGTACTTCATCGGTAAAACAGATCCAGGTGCTTTGCGCGGGAAAGCTGAAGGGTGTCTGGGAACAGCTTTTCTGATAGGCGTCGTCCATTTTGACGTTGTCGTGCAGGTTGAGCATGTAATGATCGTACGCCGTGCGCGGAGCGCGTGTCACGCGGAACAAATACATCAGAGCGCTGGAACCGGGCAGCGGCGGTCTGACGGTGGGGACAAATTTTTCGGCAAACGTTTTAAACGGCTCGCCGATGCGCCAGTCGCGCCCTTTGGAACTCGGATTGACGTTGCAAAAAACGCGCATGATGCGCTTGCCGCGCACCGGCCGGGCGGGGAACTGATCCGGGTGCAGACGCGTGTCGTCTTTGGTGACTTTGCTGGCGCGCCCTTTTATTTCCACCGGACGATAGCTGGTGCGTTTGCGTTCCAAAGCGTTGCCATAGCCGGGAAAAAGCGTATATAAAAGCGTTCGCGTGGAATCGGCGTAGCGCTGGAGCAGTTTGGCCAGGGCTTCGCGGGCGGCGGGGTCGCCTTCCATGCCCTGGATTTTTTTTGTTGCCGCGTCGTAACTGATGTTTTTGGCGGCGCCGTTGCTCCAGACGGGCGTGAGAAACTTTTTTTCATCATCTGTAAAAGTAAAAGCCAGCTTGGGCAGATATACCACGTTTCCATTTTCCAATGCTTCCGTAGCCTGCGCCTGCTGATCGGCGGAAAGTTTACCATTCCAGGAATTCAGATCGAGAGAGAAAAGTCTGTCCATAAATATAAACACCTCCGTTAATAGCGGTAGTTTAGGGCGTAGCCACGGCCCCGGCAATGAATTTCAAAGCCCCGGGATTTCTTCCCGGGGCCTCTGTGATCTCTGCGGCTGGTTTGACTTAGAGGCTCTTAATCATTTTCGATGGAAAACGTGCTGGAACTCCTTGCTGGACGCAGTGCGGAAGCCTGCGATTTTTCTCTAACCGAAGATAGCCCCGGCATTTCTTGCCGGGGCTTATGGCGTCTTGTTTTTCGGGTTTTGGCCTGCGCAACGATTGCACTCGGTTTGCCCTCACCGCGTCCCGCCGGCGTGATTTTCCAGACCGCGGGAAAGAGCCCCGATATGCGCGAGCGCTGGACGGTGCGCATCTTATGCTCGGGGTTGAGTGGAACCAGTTGCACTAAATCCGCCGTTTCGTCAGCCTTGCCCGCTGAATCGACAAAGTAAATCCGCTTGAAAGTCGTGGAGAAATTTTCCGCCTCATCCAGACGAACCAGGCAATCCTGGCCGGATACAGGCGTCTGGGTCACCGAAAGCACGAGGATCTCGCCGGCGCGATAATCCGGTTCCATCGAGTTGCCTTCGATCCGCAAGGCGAAAAGGTCCTGCTCCGTTTGGCCGGGTGAATCGGGCGCCGGGGCGGCAATGTAGGAATCAGCCACGCCTGCGGATACGCGGTTAATCAGCGGGACCTGCCGCAGAACAACGGAACCGGACAGGCTGGAAGTCTGTCCCACATTTTTGGCCCTGGGATTTTTTCCCGGGGCCAATGAACCAGCGCTTTGCCCGCTTTTCAGCGGTGCACCCACATTAACCGCGCCGCTGGCGTGACGCGGCAAAACATTGGCGAGATTGGCCGATTGGGGCATAAGGCGGCGAATCGAATCAGGGGTTCTGAGCCAATCAGCCAGGCGAATCAAGGTGCCTTCGTCGACCCCTAAACCGGATTCCAAGCGGGCAAGGATTTCCGGCGATGGTGGGCCCAATAGCCGCGCCGTTTCAATATTGGATAAATAGGGCTTGCTCACCCCGGTGGCGGCGGCAAGCTGGTCCAGGGTCATTGATCGGCTATGGCGGAGTGTGCGGATCATTGCCCCGAACTCCGGCAGGGTAGAACATGCGGTCTCTTGTTTCGCCGCTTTTTCGCCGTTTTTCACTGATTTGGCCATAAAACACCATTAATATGTTTGTTAACATACAAACATACAAGTCGATTCTGCCTTTGTCAAGCATGTAAATAGATGGCCCCGGGAAGCCCTTCGACATAGCTCAGGACTAGAAATCCCGGGCTTTAATAACCAACTATTGAATCAATATTTTCCTTGCCTATCGGCCCGGCGGTGATAGCATGATATGGCTCGTCCCGGGCCCTTACGCGGCGGCGGCTGCAACCGGGACGCAAATTCATTCATCGCATCAGGAGTTCCGACATGTCAACGATTACGCAAACAGTGCCCCAACCAGCCAAAGTAAAGGTCCATCAAACCAAAATGCTCATCGACGGTAAATGGGTCGACTCGGTCAGCGGTCGAACCTTTGAAACCATCAACCCCACCACCGGCGAGCCGATCGCCCGCGTCGCCGAAGGTGAAAAAGCCGACGTGGACAAGGCCGTCGCCGCGGCACGTAAGGCGTTTGACAAAGGCCCGTGGCGGAAAATCAGCGCCCGCGAACGCGGCAAGCTGATTAACAAACTCGCCGACCTGATTGAAAAGCACCAGGAAGAACTGGCCCAACTCGAAACGCTGGACAACGGCAAGCCGATCAACGACAGCCGCGCCGCCGACCTGCCGCTGACCATCGATTGCTATCGTTACTACGCCGGCTGGGCGGACAAAATCGAAGGCAAAACCATTCCCATCAACGGCCCCTACTTCTGCTACACGCGTCACGAACCGGTAGGCGTGGTCGGGCAGATCATCCCGTGGAATTTTCCCCTGCTCATGCAGGCCTGGAAATGGGGGCCGGCGCTGGCGGCCGGTTGTACCATCGTACTTAAGCCCGCGGAACAAACTCCTTTGACTGCCCTGCGGGTAGGCGAACTGGCCATGGAAGCCGGTTTTCCGCCGGGCGTAATAAACATTGTTCCCGGCTTTGGCGAGACCGCCGGCGCTGCGATTTCTGAGCACATGGACGTGGACAAGGTCGCGTTCACCGGCAGCACGGAAGTGGGCAAACTGATTCAGCAGGCGGCGGGGCGCTCGAACCTTAAACGCGTTACGCTGGAACTGGGCGGGAAAAGCCCCAACATCGTTTTTGCCGACGCGGACCTGGACGCCGCGATCGAAGGCAGCCACTTCGGCCTGTTTTTCAACCAGGGGCAGTGCTGCTGTGCTGGCAGCCGGCTCTTTGTGGAATCCAAGGTGCATGATGAGTTTGTGCAGCGGATGTTGACGCGGGTCAGGAAGACCAAAGTGGGCGATCCGTTTAGCACCGATACGAATCAGGGTCCGCAAGTCAGCCAGGAACAGTTTGACAAAGTGATGGGATACATCGAATCAGGTAAAAAGTCGGGCGCCAAAATGCTCACCGGCGGCAAACGCTGCGGCACGCACGGCTATTTCATCGAGCCGACGATTTTTGCCGAGGTCAATGACGGCATGCAGATCGCGCAAGAGGAAATTTTCGGTCCGGTCATGTCGATTATTCCGTTTAAGGACATCGACGAAGTGATTACGCGGGGAAATAAATCCATGTACGGCCTGGCGGCTGCGGTATGGACCAGGGACATTTCCAAGGCGCATCGGATGGCGGCGGAGCTAAGGGCCGGCACGGTCTGGATCAATTGCTATGACGTGTTCGATGCGGCGGCGCCGTTCGGCGGATTCAAGATGAGCGGCATTGGGCGCGAACTCGGCGAATACGCGCTAAGGAACTATACCGAAGTCAAAACGGTAACCGTGGCGATGTGAGCGGCTGTACCGCGGTTTTCAGTTTTCGGTGTTCAGACGATAGTAAGGAAATACACCCCTCGACATGGCTGGGGACGGGCCCATCGACACGGCTCAGGGCAGGGGAACAGACCAGAGGCCATAGTTTTGCCGCGAAGGTGCCATAGGGGAGATAGATCAATTGTGGAGTGTAAAAAGCAACCAAGATTCAAATATTTTTCTCGAAGGACTTGTCACGAATTCTTAGGACTGCGGTCGGGGCAATCTTTATAATATTGTTGTTTAAATGCATTGATTGGACCTAGGGAGTCAGGGGTAACGATCATTGTTTTATAATTATGTTTTTTGCAAATACATCTGCGGTTCGGATGAGTAATAAACGCAAACCGTTGATCCATTGTCTGGGATCGATCTTCCTGAAGGTCAATGTACCGACACCAATCCACTCGCTCGCGGGCAACATTTCTTATAGACCACCAATACTGCTCTAAAATGATTAGTCGTTCTTTAGGGAGCCCCATAAATTCAAGGGACTTCAATTAAAAATCACGGAGTTCATCATCGGTCATACGACTCCAGACCACGTCTTCGTCTTCCATCAAAACTTGCTTTGCGTGTTGTTGAAATTGCATAAAAAGTGTTTTGTCTTCCAGAACATCTCGGGCATCTTGGACAAATTTGACGAACCTTAGATCGTAATCAAATTGCCGATCTTGAGAGTATAAAAAATGCCAATCACAATTGCCGGGCGAATTCTCTGTCGAACAAGAGTGGTCGATAATGATGAAAAGGCCAGCCAAACAATGTGCTCGTAATAGACGCTGGACCTGGAGCTTCGCTATTGGAGTTCTTCGAAGCAGAGGGTTTAACATCTATCGATAAAGCGTTACGCCAGGATGATCCAAACCTTCGAGTCGCTTGCACACAACTTTCTAAACATTGTGCATTGAATACGCCAAATTATAAACCGACACACTTAGCGAATTCTTTTGCACGCGGACGGGAACATAATGCTTGTTGCGCTGATACAGTGCAGATCAATCTGGAACATGAATTTACAGTATCACCAGCACATACTGAACACATCACTTTCATACAATTAGTCGCACCCGAGGCCCTTTGTCGTAAACCAGAATCAATGAAGGAATGAACTGAAAGGAGTCGGTTGGTATTGAGAGTGAAACAGTCCAAACAAGTATTTTTCTTCGTCGCCAATTTCCGCAGGCACCCCACGGCGCGGCGTTGCCGCGAAATAAAAATTCAAAAGTTGCAACCACGACGACACGACGAATCCGCAGAGAAACTATGAAGCCGAGGCTCCCTCGTCACGGTGGCATCATGCGCTAGCATGTTTATAGCCCGGGCTGATCTTGTGGATCGCCCAATCGTGTTTTTGAAGGAGACTCGGCATGGACATTCTCGCAATGGATCTGGGACAGGGCAAGAGCGTGTGTTGTGATTACCAGCGGGATGGTCGGCGGCAGGAATTCGTGACCATCGATACCAAGCCAGGCGCCTTGCACGATTTGATCGTGGAACGCAATCCGGGGTTGGTGGTCATCGAAATTTGTCCCATTGCCGGCTGGATACGCGACTTGTGTGAGGCCCTCGGCGTGAAGTTGATCGTGGCCAACACGTCGGATGAACCCTGGCAATGGCGAAAACTCAAACGCAAGACGGATAAGGATGATGCGCTCAAGCTGGCGCGGCTGGCGGCGATGGAACAGATTAAGCCAGTCCATGTACCGGCTCCGGCGATACGGCAATGGCGGATGCTGATTCATTACCGCCAGACCTTGGTACAGTCCGGCACATCCATCCGAAACCGGATTCGCGCGATCCTGCAGATGGTCAACGTGGAACTGCCGCCGACCATCCCGCTGGTAATCACAACACACGCTCTTGCCCTGTCCCAGATCCATTGCGAGAATATCCATGCCGAGTCTCCTTCAAAAAACACGATTGGGCGATCCACAAGATCAGCCCCGGCTACACACATGCTAGCGCATGATGCCACCGTGACGAGGGAGCCTCGGCTTCATAGTTTCTCTGCGGATTATTTTTTTGCCGCGGCGAGGAAAGCGCGGATTTTGGCGGCGTCTTTTATACCTGGTTGGCCGGGGATTTCGACGCCGCTGGAAACGTCAACGGCCCATGGCCCGGTTATCTGAATCGCCTGGGCTACGTTCACCGGCGTCAAACCGCCGGCGAGAATGATCGGAGCAATATCACCAAGGCTGCCCGAAGCACGGGCATCGCGAATCCAATTCCAATTGAATGTTTCGCCGGTGCCGCCGGGCTGCGCCGGCGAAAAAGCATCAAGAAGAATGGCCGCAGGCGAAAAGGCCAAATGCCCCAGGCGCGCGGACAAGCCGGTTAAATCGGCTGGCGAAGCCACTCGAAGCACGGGCCAGAAATTCAGGGAAATTTTTAAATCAGCAGGCGGCGTAAACTTATCCCAATCGCCATAGAGTTGAAAAGTCCGGATGTGCAAATTTTCCGCAAGCTCCCGGATTAGATCGACGTCAGAAGAATCGACCAGTGCCACGGGTGATGCAGGTGCGGTAGCGGTGAGAATTTCCGCGGCCCTTTTAAGATCGATGCGGCGGGGACCGGAATAGAAATTCAGGCCAATAAAGTCGGCGCCGCTCTGGGCGGCCACGCGGGCGTCGGCGGCGCGGGTGACGCCGCAGATTTTTATTTTGATCTGAGCCATGGCAACTGATTGTAGCTTGTTATTGGCCACAGAGAACACAGAGAACTTTTAATCACGAAATAGGTCAAAATACAATTGGTTTTTTAACTCGAAATGCAGCCTCAACAAGTTCATAAAGCTGGGTCTCGAATTGGCGAATCCATCCCTCTGCTAATGCGTCGTCAGAATGAAATCCAGACAAAGCTTGCAACTCGGGTTTGAGTAACGTGATTTGATCGATATTGATAAAGTCGCCACAATGGATTCCGTTATAAACAATTTTTGACAGAATGATGGGAAAAAGTTCCGATCGTTTGGTCAACGTCATTCGGATCAGATCTACAGTTGCAATGTTGCCGATTCGGTAATGCCGCAAGATACCTCGCTCATGTTCGCACGCGTTGAAATTCCATTGATCGAATGCCAAAACTTTTTTCAGGTCGCCGGTTCGTACAGATCGCGCACCCCCCTCTTCTACGAACATATTCCATTCAGGCAACGGCGGCGTTCGTAACTTACCTTGCTCGAAACAATCGCAATAAACAGTCGCGTCAAGACCCATACTCTCTGTGTCCGGGACTGTTGCCCAAATCACCAAAAGCGTTAAAAATAATATTAATCGATTGCATGGAGGCACACCATTATGATGGGTAGACAGAATAAGAACGGTCCCAAGCTGTTTTACGTTGGCGTAGACATAGAAGAACGCATTCCACCGGATCACCCGCTGCGTCGCGTCTTGCAGGCGGTCGATT
>DATJSN010000054.1:0-11254 GCA_035504095.1 Phycisphaerae bacterium
GCCCCGCAATTGATTTGTTCCGTGAAACTGTTGGGCGATCCACATCCCATCGCCCATTTCATTTTACGAGAATTTGCCGCATAGGTTGCGGGGTCAGTTATCAGGCCTTGTTCTTTTTGCAGCGTAACAAGAATGAGTTTGGGGTTAATACCACTGGCAACAGCGGCATTATGAATGATTTGAGCCGCGGTATAACCACCTTCTCTAAAATTTTGCAGGCCGGAATTGTATTTTTTAAAAAAGAGCTGAACGGCGTCAGCGCTCATCGCGTTGTCGTCAACATAAGATTGATCCGTATAACCAGCCATGTTGGGATTATTGGTTAGATTAACCAGATTAAATGGAGCGATATAAATAAACACAGGCTGACTGACTTCGAAACCATTATCCTGAACGTGAACGACCATCGTCTGCGGTCGGGCATCTTTACCACCCAATGTCGCCGCGGAAAAAGTAACGCTGGCATAACCATTCTGGTTTAGGGTCAGAACCATTTGGCTCAGGAGATTATTCCCGCCGCCTTTGCCGGGATTCGAAGAGGAATAACCTGCCACAGAAAGTTGCAATTGTTTTCCCGCCGCGCCCGGCCCGACTGCTTTAATTTCCAATTTGGTTGTTTGCCGTGGTTGAGCTGAATAAGGGCCGCCGAAACAGGTCAGGATGTTGGGATAGCCCTGGGCCACGGAAAATGTGTACATCGGTTTTTTTTGTTGAGTCTGGTCACCAGTTGCCGCAGATGCATTGGCCGGTTTTATCGCAGATCGTTGGACAATAAAGACCCAAATGCTATATGTGAGAATTACTAAAGCAAACAAATTAATAAATCTTTTTTGTTTGGTCATTACTTAAAAGCCTTTAAGTCTCTTTATAAGCTATGGACCGCAATATATTAACTTAGGAATTAATTCAGTGAAAATTGCCAAGGAGCGCGTCAAAAGACGACCGTGTCATAAAACCAGAATGTCGAGAGTAGAACGAGAAATAAAAATTAGCCCCCTACCGCCCATGTTTCATCCCATTTAGACTATACGCTCATGCGTCTGAATGATACATTGGTTGCCCATATCATCGGCACATTGTGGGTTGTCTGGATTATTTATTGGATTATCAGCGCCTTTAATAACAAGAAAACCATTTACCGACAGAGCCAGTGGTTTCGATTGCCTTTTTTAATTGTTTTAATTGCCGTGTTTTACACACTCGACCGTTATGAAAATCTCGATAAAGTTCTTTTCCGCGAAATGCTTTTTACTCAGCTTCTGGGCATAGCTCTGTGCGCGGGTGGGTTGGCGATAGCGGTATGGGCAAGAATAGTTCTGGGAAGAAACTGGAGCGGCACTCCAACGATTAAAGAAAATCATGAATTAATCCAAAGCGGGCCCTATGCAATTGTACGCCATCCTATTTATTTTGGGCTTATCATTGCCTTTCTGGGTACGGCCCTGGCGACTATTCCAACGCCTGCGGGTGTTTTGGATATGGCCGTTGTGATCGTGGCGTTATTTATAAAATCGCGGATGGAAGAAAAGCTAATGATGCAACAATTTCCTGAAGCGTATCCACAATATAAACAGCGGGTTACGGGAGGACTGCTGCCGTTCGTGCTATGAATTTGACATTTGAGATTTGAGATTTGAGATTGAAAGGATTTTTATGACCTATGAGCGATTCGAGGATACGCCTGTATGGCAGGCGGCAGTTGCGCTAGCAGATACAGTTTTTAACCTCGTCGGGGATCGCGCATTTAGTTCTTTGGGCGATCTGCGCAATCAACTTCAGCGGGCCAGTCTTTCGATTTCCAACAATATCGCCGAAGGTTTTGAACGTGGCACAACGGCAGATTTTCTGACGTTTCTTTACATTGCCCGTGGATCAGCCGGAGAAGTTCGCTCTGCCCTGCGTTTTGCTCAATTACGTCCGGAATTAGCGCATCTGGAATCTAAGATTCCTGATTTAATCACACAGGCAGAATCAGTTTCCCGCCAGCTTCGAGGTTGGGCTAACAGCCTGCAAAATAGCGACATTCCGGGCCAAAGGCACCTGAACGCACGGACTCAACTGGAATATCGGCAGCGGCGCCGAACCGGAGCTTTTCTGGAGAAAATCCAACAAGCGCAATGCAGCGACAAAATATCTGAAGAGAAATAATTTGAAATTTCAAATCTCAAATTTCAAATTCGTATCACTCGAACATTTTCATCTGATGGCGTTCGAGGCCGAACTTACTGACCGTGGTATCCACGGGAATTGGATATCGGCCGGACCAGCAGGCGGTGCAGTAATTTTCCTTCGGCTGGCTCAGGCAAGAGAGCATTCCTTCCAGGGAAAGATAATGCAGCGAATCGACCTCGATGAATTCCCGAATCTGTTCGACGGAACGTCCATTGGCGATCAGCTCGGTCGGGGTGGGAAAATCAATGCCGAAAAAACAAGGATGACGAATGGGCGGGCAGCTTACCCGCATATGGATTTCCTTGGCACCCGCACGGCGCAGGGCGAGAATTTTTCCGCGAGTCGTCGTGCCGCGGACGATGGAATCTTCCACCACGATCACGCGTTTGTCGCGAACAATTTCGGGAATCACAATCAACTTCATCTGAACAGCCAGGTCGCGCATCTGCTGTGAAGGCTGAATGAAGGACCGGCCGACATAACGATTGGGAACGATTCCCTCTTCAAAGGGAATACCGCTTTGCTTGGAATAACCAAGCGCCGCGGAACGGCCGGAGTCGGGGATAGGAATGACGATGTCGGCGTCGACGGGGCTTTCAATGGCCAGTTGACAGCCCATTTTCTGCCGCACGCTCATCACGGTGTCGCCAAAAATGGTGCTGGCGGGATTGGCAAAATATACATGTTCAAAAGCGCAATATGCCGGGGTTTCCTTGACTTCCGTGAAAAACCGGCTGGAAAGTTGCGTTCCGCCAATTTCAATGGTGACAATTTCACCCGGTTCAATTTCCCTCACAAACGTCGCCTGGATGCTGGTCAGGGCGCAGGTTTCAGAAGCCACGCAATAGAAACCGTCCCTGGTCTTGCCAATGACCAGCGGGCGGAAACCCCACGGATCGCGGCAGGCTTCGATGCGATCCTTAAAGAGAAAGATCATGCTGAAGGCACCCTGCAGATGCCGCAATACATGCGCCAGTGGATCGGGTTTTTCCTGATGGGTTGGTTTGGCAAGCATATGAATGACGATTTCTGTATCACTGGTGGAATAGAATATGTGCCCATATTTTTGATATTCACTGCGCAGACGGGTGGCGTTGATCAGGTTGCCGTTGTGGGCCACGGCCACCTGCCCATCCACATATTCTTCGAGAATTGGCTGGGCATTGCATTTACGGTTGGAACCAGCCGTGGAATACCGCACATGGCCGATGGCCGCGTTTCCGTTGAGTTCACGTAGAACGTTTTTGTTGAATACTTCAGCTACCAGGCCCAGGCCGGTATGGCAGTTAATGTTCGTGCCATCAGTAGCCGCGATGCCCGCCGATTCCTGTCCGCGATGCTGCAAGGCATACAGGCCGTAATAGCAGCGTTCAACCGCATCAAGCGGGCCGGCGATGCCAAAAACACCGCATTTTTCTTTTTTTTCGTAATCGGTAAGGATGGAAAGAGGCAGGTCGGTATTACAGGGTGCGCATTGCGAGAGGCTCAATGATTTATCCGCCGGGCGACGGCCAGAGCCTGACGCGCCTGCTAGCATAAACAAGTCTCCACTTTGACCCGATCCATAAAGGTCATTATACGCATCGAATGCGTCAGGTAAAACTGCTTGCGGCGAAGCCGCGAAGAAAAACGTTCACCACAGAGGAACCCAGAGAAACTTTGAACCATAAAAATTTTAGATGAAATTCAAAATTTTCAAATTGGGCCGTTAGCCTCTGCTTGTTCTTTTGCCTGGGTCCGCTGAATCTGCAGGCTCTGTATTTGAGCTTCCTGTACGTCCAATTCATGTTTATACGCCTGTATCGCGTTGAAGTACAAATTCCAGACATAGGATGTGTATTGAGCCTGCTGATCTTCCTGCTGCTGGAATTTTTCCAGTATGGCTTCCTCGTGCTTAATTGCCTGTTCGGTGGCCTGGGGGTGTTTTTGAGCCTGCAATAGAGCGTTGGACAACTCATTTTTTAAGATCGTGTATTGGGCCGACGAAAGCTGCTTATGATCCTTCTGCCATAGTTCGCATTGAGTGTCCAGGACCATCGCCTCATCCGCAATTGCCTCTTGCGCACCATTGGGCCGATTTGAATCCTGCAGCATGGCCAAGTACAACTCATGTTCCATGAACACATCTTGGGTTTGTGCCTGCCATGCCTGTGTAATCTGCGAGAGTGTCGACAGAGCGGCCTGGTCCCGTGCAATTGCCTGTTGCAATTTCTCCAGGACGACTTGGTCGCGGGCAATGGCCTGTTGCGTGGCATGAATCTGCTGCTCCAGTGCGTCGTAACCCGATGCGACGGCGACGCCGAGAGCGCGGTGCGTTGAAAGTGGAAAGCTGAGCATTAATGCGGCCGGGCAAACTGAAGAAGCTAAATTTTTTTGCATAGCTTTGTTTCCTTCCGCTGGGAAACAGATGACGGAAAAACATTATAACCGAGCTGAGAAAATGAAGGATGTGTTGCGGAGAGCGTGCTTTAGATTACTTAGGCACCGGCGGCGGCTGGTCGGGAAACGAAGTTTTGAGTTCGTTGACGCTGGTGGCTGGCGCCCATTCGGGCATGCCGTTCTTCCAGACCAGTGTATCGGGTTTAATATCGCCGGATTTAATTTTGGCGGTCAGGGTTACAATATCAAGTGGGCCGCTCTGAACGCCGTTCTGGGCGATGAAATATGAGTCGGCCTTAGGTACAGCCGGCGGAGTTCCGACGCTAGATCCCATGGCGGAAGCCATCTGATTTCCGATGCCGATGCCTACGCCAAAACCAGCCCCGATGCCGGCCACGCCGCCGGGATTAGACGCAGCCTGCGGAATAGCGGTGGCCGCCTGGTAGCGGGTGTACTGATTCATATCGCCCAGAACGCCCATTTTGGCGCGGGTATCCATGGCCTGTTCGACTTCCGTTGGCAGGGAAATGTTTTCCACGTAAAACAGTGTGAGTTCAAGCCCCAACGAAGCCAGATCGGGTTTGACTTTTTCCAGGGCGGCTTTACTGAGTTTGTCATAATTACCGGCGAGTTCGAGGGCGGGAATTTGCGCCTGACCCAGGGCATCGGTAAAGCGCGCCACGATGGTGTCGCGAATCTGATCGGAAACCTGCGACGTTTCAAATACGGGGTTAGTGGCAAGCTGCTGGCGCAAGAAAACCGTCGGGTCGCTGATGTGCATCGCATAAGTGCCAAAAGCGCGGATGCGCACCACGCCAAACTCCTTGTCGCGCATCATTACGGGATTTGGTGTGCCCCATTTAAGATCGGTGAACTGCCGGGTGGCCAGGAAATATACCTCAGCCCGGAACGGGGAATCAAAACCATATTTCCAACCTTTGAGGGTGGCGAGAATGGGCATGTTCTGCGTGCTCAGTGTATACATGCCAGGTTGGAAAACGTCGGCGAGTTTACCTTCGTTGACGAACACGGCGGTCTGGCCTTCGCGGACGGTGAGCTTAGCGCCCATCTTGATTTCATTGTTATAGCGCTCGAAGCGATATGCGAGGATGTCGCTCTGGGCTGGCTCGGTCCACTGGATAATGTCAATAAACTCAGCGCGGGCCTTCTGAAAGAGACTCATGACATTTTCCTCCCAAAATTTAACGATTCAAAAAATGAAAAGCGGCGCACATTATGGCGCGCCGCATATTTTATGAAAAGCCCTGTTGTTAAGCCCGGTTTTCAGGCCGAGCCCGGCATTTTTTATGTCGCCCCGGCGGCTTCACCAGTTCCGGCGGCGGCGGTCGCGGCTTCATCGGTCTTTTTAATTGCAGTAAAGCGCAGACTGTCTCCGTCGCGATCGATCTTGACCATCTGGGCGTCCTTGTATTCGCCGCGCAGGATCGACTCGGAAAGCGGATCCTCCACGAACTGTTCGATGGCGCGACGCAGCGGCCGGGCGCCAAAATCGGGGTTGTAGCCCTTATCGATCAGTAAATCGTGTGCGGCCTGGGTGGTTTCCAGCTTAATGCCGCGCTCGGTGAGGCGCTTCGTCACTTTCTGAATTTCGATGTCGATAATGCGATATAGATCATCCTTGCTGAGAGGCCGGAAGATGATGGTGTCATCGAGCCGGTTGATAAATTCCGGCCGGAAGAATTTTTCAACTTCCCGCAGCAACCCTTTCTTCATGGTTTCGAACGTCTGCTCGGAATCGCGTTTACCATATCCAAAGCCCTGAATGCCGCCGCTCTTGATCAGATCGGCGCCGATGTTGCTGGTCATGACCAGGATGATGTTCTTAAAATCGACCCGGCGGCCGACGTTGTCGGTCAGGTGGCCTTCCTCCATGATCTGCAGGAGCATGTTAAACACGTCCGGATGAGCTTTCTCAATTTCATCCAGAAGCACAACCGCGTAAGGCCGGCGGCGTATGCGTTCGGTAAGCTGGCCGCCCTCTTCATAGCCGACGTAGCCCGGAGGCGCGCCAATGAGGCGGCTGACGTTGTGCTTTTCCATGTATTCGGACATGTCGATCTGAATGAGCGACGCTTCGTTGCCGAACATGAATTCTGCGATAGCCTTGGACAAAAGCGTCTTGCCGACGCCCGACGGCCCGAGGAACAGGAACGTGCCCATCGGCCGGTTGGGGTCCTTGAGACCCGAACGCGCACGGCGGATGGAGCGGGCGACCGCCTTGATCGCGTCGTCCTGGCTGATGACTTTTCTGTGCAGCTCGGTTTCCAATTCCAGCAGCCGTGAGGCCTCGGCTTTTTCCAGGCGCGTGAGTGGAACGCCGGTCATTTTGCTAACGACTTCGGCGACGGTTTCCTCATCGACGACGCCGTCAACTTCCTTGGCCTGTTCGCGCCATTTGCGCTGTTCCTCGTCTTTTTTGCGGCGCAGCACCTCGGCCTGATCGCGCAGTTCGGCGGCGCGTTCATAATCAGCGTTTTTAACGGCCTCGTCCTTTTCGATGCTGAGTTTCTCGATTTCGTCCTCGATCTCCGCAAGGTTCGGAGGCTTGGTCATGCTCTTGAGGCGAACGCGAGCGCCGGCCTCATCGATCACATCGATGGCCTTGTCAGGCAGGCAGCGTCCGGTGATATAGCGCGTGGAGAGTTCAACCGCGGCACGCAGCGCTTCTTCGGTGATCTGGACGCGATGGTGCGCTTCATAACGATCGCGCAGACCCTTGAGGATGTCGAGCGTTTCATCCTTGCTGGGCGGCTCGACGATAATGGTCTGGAAACGGCGTTCCAAAGCGCCGTCTTTTTCGACGTACTTGCGGTATTCATCGAGCGTGGTGGCGCCGATGCATTGAATTTCCCCGCGCGCCAGAGACGGCTTGAGCACGTTGCTCGCGTCGATGGCGCCTTCGGCGCCGCCGGCGCCGACAAGCGTATGAAGTTCATCGATGAACAACACCACGTTTTTGGCGCGGCGGACTTCGTTCATCACTGCTTTAATGCGTTCCTCAAACTGACCGCGATATTTGGTGCCGGCGACCATCATGGCCAGATCGAGCACAACGATGCGTTTATCCAAAAGAATTTCCGGCACGTCGTTGGTGACGATTTTTTGAGCCAGACCTTCCACAATGGCGGTTTTGCCGACGCCGGCCTCGCCGAGCAGTACGGGATTATTTTTGGTGCGGCGGCAGAGAATTTGCACGACGCGCTCGATCTCATTGTTACGGCCGATGACCGGATCCAGCGCTCCTTCGCGGGCAAGTTCGGTTAAATCACGGCCGAAGGAATCCAAAGCGGGCGTGCGCGATTTGGCCTTGGCTTCCTTGGTTTCAGGAGAGGTTTCGGTTTCCACACCGGCCCCGAGAAGGTTCAATACTTCTTCGCGCACTTCCTCAAGCTTAAGCCCCAGATTCATCAGCACCTGGGCAGCAACGCCATCGCGTTCACGCAGGAGACCCAGAAGCAAATGTTCAGTTCCCACGTAGTTGTGGCCGAGGTTGCGCGCCTCTTCGATGGCGTATTCGATGACTTTCTTAGCCCGCGGCGTCTGGGGCAGTTTGCCCATGGTGACCATGTCCGGACCGCTTTTGACAAGCTTTTCAACTTCCAGGCGGACTTTACGCAGATCGATGTCAAGGTTCTTCAAAACCGTTGCGCCGACGCCTGAGCCTTCCTTGACCAGACCCAGCAGGATGTGTTCGGTGCCGATGTACTCGTGGTTAAAGCGCTGGGCCTCCTGATTGGCCAAAGCCATAACCTTGCGGGCACGATCGGTAAATCTTTCGTAGGGCATGAAACGCTCCTAATGCACATGACAGACGGGGAATTTTTTTTTCCCTGCTCTTATTATTGTACGGATGCGTTTAGCTCATAATCAAGCAAACGCACCCCCGCAAGGCACGCGGATATATCCATTATCGGCCATAAATAGCGGCAATCATCATAGGCAGGCAGATTTAAATTATCTAAAGATTTGAGCTGAAAAATGGGTTATACCCGTAATGTGGCTGAGAACTTTTTGCCCAGTAAATCCACAGCCTGCTGCATCTGCTGATTCACTTCTTCGGAACGCAACGTCGCATCATTTTTGCGGAATATCAGCGTAAGCGTGAGGCTTTTTTTATCTGGGGCAATTCCTTTGCCGTGATAAGTTCCGACGAATTCGACACCTTCAAGAAATAAGAAATTTGCGTCGAGAATTGCTTTGTGGATGTCCATCCAGCGCTGCGCTTGATCGAGAACAACGGACAAATCACGCCTGACCGCCTGAAACCGCGGCAGCGGACGTGCCTGGCGGACTGGGCAATATAACTTGCTGAGCTTGTCCCACTGGAGTTCAGCTCCAGCGACGTCATAACGCAAATCGTAAAACGATTTGATCGTGCTGAAAAAAAGACCCGCGCTTCCGATGGGGATAAGTTCGGCATGTTTTACTGAGCCGTTGATTTTGACAAATAGTTTGGCCGCAGCGCCGGTGGACAAACAGGGATCATCATGCGGTTCGCACTGGAGTTGAGCCTGAGGGTTAAGCCCGGCAAGCAACATCTCAACAGCTCCAATGACCTCGGTGAATGACTGACCGACCAAAGCCAATCGCTGTTCTTCAAAAGGCGGCTGATTTTCTTCGTCTCCTTGCTGGAAATAGATGCGGGAAATTTCGAAGAGTCGTGCATTGGGGGTTCCATTGTTCTGATTGAGCCGGCGAGCGCGCAATAAACCGGGCCAAATTGATGGACGCAGAACATTAACCGCTTTGCGAACGGCATCGCTGACCCTGACCGGAGTCTGTTCGGCAGGCATAAACATCCGGGCTTCGTCCAAATCCACAAAACTATAAGTAATGGCTTCATGCCATCCGCATGATGCAAGCGTTTCACGGGAGGCCCGGAGAGCCAATTCTGAATCCGACGGTGCGACAACGGCGTGGCTAACATGGTCCAAGACGGGAATATTCTGGTAACCCCAGATACGAGATATTTCCTCAATCAGATCGATTTCACGCGTAATATCGCCGCGAAAGGAAGGGACACGGCAAACAATTTTTTCTCCGGAAAATTTTGGGGACAATTCCAGTCGTTGAAAAATGTCCAGGACAATATCGGTGGGAACTTTTACGCCAAGTATTTGCTCGATACGCGCGAGGCGAACAGCAACCTCCAAAGATTCGTATTTGACAGAGCCGGCAGTAAGAACGCCGTCGGCTAATTCTCCGCCGGCGATTTGCAAAATCAGTTCCGCGGCACGAAGCGAGGCGAACTCCACCATCGCCGGATCGACGCCTCGTTCAAAACGCATGGAAGAATCGCTGGCCAGACTAAGACGACGCGAAGTGTTGCGGACATTCAACGGATCAAAATGCGCTGACTCCAGCAATATATCTCGCGTTTCCTGGGTCACTTCGGTAGTTTTGCCGCCCATAATGCCTGCTAAGGCAACAGGAACCGCGGCATCGGCGATTACCAGCATGTCCGGCGTAAGTTCCTGAAGGCGTCCATCGATGGTGAGAAGTTTTTCGCCTGGTGCAGCTCGGCGAACGATAATTTTCCCACCCTGGAGTTTATTTAAATCAAACGCATGAAGCGGCTGGCCCGTTTCCATGAGTACGTAATTAGTGACGTCAACGACATTGTTAATGCTTCTTAAACCAATCGACTCAAGCGCGTCTCTAAGCCAGACCGGAGATGGGCCGATTTTTACATTGCGAAGCACACGCGCACTGTAATAGGTGCACAAATCGGACGCTGTAATATGTACGGAGGCGAACTTACCGGCTTTTTCTACTCCTGTCGAAAGTTTAGTTATTACGGGCATATTGAACCGCCGACGAAGCAAAGCGGCCAATTCGCGGGCAAGGCCGATATGGCTTAAACAATCGGTGCGATTGCTGGTGACCTCAACGTCCAGCACACTCGTCTCCTCGGCCTGGTGAATGTTTTCCACCACTAAACCGGCATTTATAAGGGCTTCCTGCGCCGGACCGGGTTGTATGGGCTGGTCGAGGTATTTGGCGATCCAGTTGAGGGCTATTTTCATTCAGAGCCTCTAAAATTCCAAAATCTATTTTTTATGGCCCGCCATGGGCGCACAGAGCCTACAATAGGCAAAATCCATGGGCAAGCATACTTATCAATCAGTCTGACTTGTGAGCGGGTAAATATTCGGGCTATATTACCCAGAGCCCCTGACAAATCCCGGCTTATGTTGTTAGAGGCTCTTAGCACGCCCGGGTGGCGAAATTGGCAGACGCGCCAGCTTGAGGTGCTGGTGGGCGCAAGCTCTTGCAGGTTCGAATCCTGTCCCGGGCATTATTCCGCTGCGTGATCCAATCTGATGACCAAACCGCCGAAAGAAAAAAGCCTCTCCAACAAACAAGCCAGCACGCGGCACGTACCGCGGGTAGAGAATCGCCGTGCTTATCATGATTATGAAATCCTGGAAAAAGTGGAAGCGGGGATTGCATTAGTCGGCAGCGAAGTCAAAAGTGTACGACTGGGACGCGTACAACTAGCAGGGGCATTCGCGCTGATTCGCGGCAGCCGTGTGCTATTAATGGGTTGCCATATCGATCCGTATGAACAGGCCAATCAGTTTAATCACGACCCGACTCGTTCGCGTGTGCTGTTATTGCATAAGCGCGAAATCCGCCGATTGCAACAACACTTGTCAAAACAAACGGGGTCGACTCTTAT
>DATJSN010000055.1:0-53456 GCA_035504095.1 Phycisphaerae bacterium
GCGCCGTTCAATGGCCGAATCCCCGTTGTCGGCGTGCTTTCAGGAGACATCGGCCAGATCTGGACGGTAGCCTTTGTGCCCAATACCCATGAAGCTCTTTCCGCCGGTAGAGACGGCGTCATTCGCCTCTGGGATTTGAATACACTCCAGCAGATTCGCACATTCTCCGGCAGTGATAGCCCGGTGCATCGTATTTCCGTCTCTCCCGATGGTAAAACGTTTGTCGGCGTAAGCCAAAATGGCGACGTTCGGGTATGGAACATTGCGACCGGCAACCAGTTATCAATGTTTAACTGTGGCGTGCCGGTCTATTCGTCGGCCATTTCACCAGATGGCAACTGGGTGGTGGTCGGCACACGCATCGGCGGCAAAATGTGGAATCTCAAAACTGGACAGGAACTAACCGCTTATGCACATAATCTTAGGGGTGATTATGCCGTCGCCTGGTCCCCCGATAGCGCCTATGTCGTCGACGGCGGCGACGCTTCCAAAATCCTGGTCTGGTCCATGCGGCAGGGAAAATTCATCGACACGCTTGCTGAGAAGACCGGAATACTTGTCGGCATGGCCTTTACGCCGGATGGTCGGTACCTCTTTTGCAGCGGCGTCAGCGCCACGGTGACTCAGTGGGATTTTTTAAACCGGCGAAAAATTCAAGCCGCCACTCTTGGGCGCGGCATTGGAAGTCTGGTGGTTACTTCCGATAGTCGTTATTTATTCGCAGGTGGGAATGATCACCTCCTTTATATCTGGCCTTTACAAACCAATCGGGTTTTTGCCTTTACAACAGAGCACACCAAGGGCATCTGCATTGCCGTCAGTTCGGATGGCAATTACGCTTTAGTAGGGTCAGTGGATGGCACCATCAGTGTGCTGGGGCTAAACGCCGCGGATAACAATGCTCCGTCAAATGATGTTGTGGTCAACAATAATCCGCCGTCAGCGGTGACAGATGAAACTCAGGCGCCGCCTGCTAACGACACGTCCACCCCTGTCGGCAATTCGCCTACGCCTGTCAGCATCACCAACGCGCCGCCGGCGGCGAACCAGACTGTCGACCCTGATTCAATTTTCCGCCCGCAATATCAAAACACGCAAAAGGATTTCGAAAAAGTTCAGGCGGAAATCCACGGCCTCGTGGTTTCACAGCTCGACAATGGCGACATGGTCGGGCAGACCATGGACATTATTGCCACTGTCATGAATGACCAGGGCAATTCCGGGCAAGCTATTTTTGACGACAGCCAAATTGGTTCCCAGATGCGCCAGTCCTTGCGTGACGCCGTACAGGCAGTTCATTTGCGCTACCCGTTATGGCAGGATGGTCTCGTTCATATCAGTTTCGGCGATGAATATTCGGCAAAAGACGGCGGTTCCGCAGGCGGCGCGTTTGCCATTTTGATGCTATCCACATTGGAGAACTTCGATATTGACGACAATTTCGCCATGACCGGCGAAATCACAATCGACTGGAAACTCCGCGCTATCGGCGGCGTCGCCGCCAAAATTCAGGGCGCCATCGATGGCGGATGCACCGCAGTGATTATCCCGCAGGACGACCTACAGGAATTTCATGACGCCATGCTGCTGGATGGACCGGACACGGCCTGGAAAATTCAGATTTTTACTGAGCCCGACCTGCAGCACGCCGAGGAATTGATTCGCACCGACCGGCCTAAAAACTTTCAGCAGGCGATGGATTTATTTTCGAAGGTCCAGGACCAATTCCAGAATGAAGGTGATCGGGCTCTTTACGATCCCAAAGTTAAAAGCGAGCTTGAGCAGGTGCTTACCCTGAATCCCAATTGTGCGTCAGCGCGGTATATGCTGGATGAATCCGAGGGCAGGCAGCCGACTAAACTTTCGGAATCGGCCTCGGTGTTTGAAGCCCTGATTGATGTTTATCCGATTCAGGATCTGATTTTCACCGACAAAGATGTTGTTATTAATCAGGATACGTTGCCTTCTCTGGTCGTCAACAAAATGCGGCGATCCCTGGGCGAGCTTCGTGATATTTCCCCGGATGACACGGTGCCGCTGATCGACGATTTGATTGCGCTGGTCAACGTCTGTGACCAATTTGCCAACGGCCAGGTTGATGATCAGGCCGTCACGGATCAGCTAAGCGTGGTGGCGGGCCGACTCGAGGCGCTGCAGATGGACCATGCGACGATGCAAAAGATGATTCAACAGGGCATTTAGCGGTTTTCACCACAACGAAAAAACGATACGACGTGATCAATTAAAAAGTAAAAATATAAAATGCGCGCGCGGAGAACGGCGCGACGAAGCCGCGCCGAGTGGGTAGAGCAGTTGAACAGTGGAGCAGTAGAGCACATAAGGATTTTACTAATCCAAATGTTGACTGCAGCGCTATCAAAAGTCCATCATATTGTTCACTTGTCAAAGGCCGCCGTGGACTTAGATACGCTCGGCAATGATTCGATATAGTCTTCGAGTGCTAGGGATATCCCTTGTCTCCAATAGTGTATGATACAGCCTGAATTTATTTCAGGAGGCAGCGCGTGATAAATCCATCGAACGCATCGGATCTGAATATGGACATGTCGCCGGAGGAATTGCAGACCGTCAGCAAGCTTCAGGAAAGCTTCAAACTTTTGCGCCAGGAACTGGGCAAGACCGTTGTGGGGCAGGAACAGGTGATGGAAGAATTGCTGATCGTCCTGTTTTGCCGCGGGCACTGCCTGCTGGTGGGCGTGCCGGGACTAGCCAAGACGCTGCTGGTTTCCACGCTGGCGCGGGCGCTGAATTTAAGCTTTAATCGCATTCAGTTTACGCCTGACCTGATGCCTTCGGACATCACCGGCACCGAAGTGATCGAGGAAGACAAGGCGACAGGAGCGCGCTCGCTGCGTTACGTGAAAGGCCCGATATTCGCCAACGCCGTGCTGGCGGACGAAATCAACCGTACGCCGCCGAAAACGCAGGCGGCGCTGTTGGAAGCGATGCAGGAACACCAGGTGACCTCGGGTGGGACGCAACGCCGACTGCCCGAGCCGTTTTTTGTAATGGCCACACAAAATCCAATCGAACAGGAAGGAACCTATCCCCTGCCCGAAGCGCAGCTCGACCGCTTTATGTTTAACGTATTGGTGCATTACCCAACGGAGCAGGAAGAGTTCGACATTGTGCGGCTCACGACGGCGCCGCGAAAAGTGGAGATCAACCAGGTGCTTACCGCCGAAGAAGTGCTGGCTCTGCAGGAGCTGGTGCGGAAGGTTCCGGTGGCGGATCACGTGGTGCGTTATGCGCTGCGGCTGACGCGCCAGACGCGCGTGGGCCAGGCCGATGCACCGAAATTCGTGAAGGATTATGTGTCCTGGGGCGCGGGACCCCGGGCGTCGCAGTATTTAGTGCTGGCGGCCAAGGTGCGGGCGCTTTTGCGGGGACGCTATCATGTGAGTACGGAAGATATTCGATCGGTGGCCTATCCAACGCTGCGTCATCGCGTGCTGACGAATTTCAACGCCGAGGCGGAAGGGATTCATTCGGACGACATCATTCGCCAGTTGATCGAGCATACGCCGCGCGACGGCGAAGGGGAAAAAGTCACGGCGCAGCTTCCAAAAATTCTGTCCACGCCATCGAGCTAAGCGGCTCCAGGACAGAGATGAGCGAGACCCATGGCCGAGAACCAGCAGGACACGCCTGATTATCGCAAATATCTGGATCCCCGGACGTTGGCGAAAATCGCCGCGCTGGACATCCGGGCACGGTTGATCGTTGAGGGATTCGTCACCGGTATGCACCGCTCGCCGTACAAAGGGTTTTCGGTCGAATTCGCGCAGCACCGGCCGTACAGCAGCGGCGACGACATCAAATACATCGACTGGAAAGTGTTCGGGCGGACCGACCGGCACTACATCAAACAATATGAGGAAGAAACCAACCTGCAGGTGATGTTGGTAGTGGATGCATCGGCGTCGATGCAATACGCGGGGCAGGATAATCCCGGCTGGCGGAAATTCGATCATGCGATCAGCGTCGCAGCGAGCATGGCGTACGCGGCGATCCATCAACAGGACAGTGCAGGCGTCGCGGTGTTTGATTCACGCGTGCGGCGGCTGATCAGGCCGTCGAACAATTCGCGGCAGTGGCGCACGATTATCGACGAACTCACGACAGCGCCCGGCGCGGCCAAAACCGACACGGGCAAGGTGCTAGAGGAAATCGCCGAGGAGCTGCGCCACCGCAGTTTGATTGTCCTGATCAGCGACATGTTCGACGATGCCGAACGGATCATCAAAGGGATACGGCATTTAAAATACCGGCGGCATGACCTGATATGCCTGCAAATCCTGGATCATGATGAAGTGGATTTCCCATTCCGCAACACCACCATGTTCAAGGGAATGGAAATACCGGCGGAATTGGTGGTGGAACCACAGGCGCTGCGCGAAGCGTACCTGGAGGAATTCAATCGCCATTACGAACGGCTGAAACAGGCGTGCCATCAGTTGCACGTGGATTACACGCAGGTTGATACGAGTGTGCCTCTGGATGTGTCGCTGCCGGGATTTTTAGCCGCACGAGCGATGAGGATGCATTAGAGATTTTTTGCCACAGAGTTCACAGAGAAGATAAAAAATGAATGAAGTGAACATGACCAGTGAATCGCTTAACACCAAGCGGTCATTACAAAGTTGGATCGCCTGGACTATATACTTTGTGGGTTGGATTACATGGTTTGCGTCAATGTCATTGAAGGCAGATTATCTTTTCCCGGGCCTATTTTCATTCTCGAACACATACCCTCCCCCATCAAGTGTACAACCGGCCTCGGTTTTCGTGATGCTAATCGCCGGTCCTAGTGGCCCCCAAAATCAGACAGCTGGTGAGATGCAATTGGGCTTGTCCCTTTGTGTGGTCTACGATATCGGCGTGTTGTTCTGCGTTTTCTGGCCGCTTTTTCGGATGGGACCGCAGTGGTTGGACATTATCGGCCGCGTGGGTGCGCTGGGCGCCTTATCCGTTTGGGCCGAAGTTGCTTTCGCATCACAATATTTCAACTTCCATGTTTTACCGGGATATCCCGTTTTGGCTGTCGCCAGCACGTTGATCTGTATCGGCGTCTGGCTGATTCCGCCGCGGCTTGCGAAGTCTAATGGGCAAATCCATAAACCAATGCTTAATCCGGGAGTCAGTCCGCCCTCAAATTGAGTAATGAAAAATAGTGGAGTCTTTCTTGGTTTCGGAAATAAATATCCTCGCTGCTCTACCTTTTGTAACGCCTTGGCTGTTTGGGGCCGGGGCGGCGGCAGTGAGCATTCCCATCATCATTCACCTTTTAAATCGACGGCGATTTCGCATTCAACCCTGGGCAGCGATGGAGTTTCTAATGGCAGCGCATCGGCGGAATATACGCCGGTTGCGGATTCAACGCCTGCTTTTATTGCTGCTGCGCTGTCTGGCAATTCTGCTGCTGGCCGCCGGGGTAGCGCAATTCACGCCGCAGGGCCGGGCGCTGCAGACGATGCTGGGCTCAAACCAGACGCTGGATGTGGTGGTGTGGGATGATGCATATACGATGGCGTATGAGCCGCCGGGGAGCAATTCGGTTTTTTCCGACTCACGAGATTTATTGACCGGATGGCTCATGCACGCCAACGGGCCCCAGCGCGTGGCGATATTACGCGGATCTTCCTTTCGGGCGCCGCTGATGGATCAGCCGACGGCAGACCTGGCCCTGGCGATGAACATGGTGCAAGTGCAGAAACTTACGGATGCCAGCGCCGATTTGGCGGGTGGACTGGCGCAGGCGCTGAAAATTGTCCAGGACCAGAAGAGCCGCACTTCTCAGGAACGGGTATGGCTGATAACCGATGCCGCACGTGGAGCTTTTGGCGTGGACCAAAGCCAGCCCTTCGACATAGCCCCTCGACTTTCCTCGGGACAGGCTCAGGGCGGACCTGGGGGGACGGCGGAGCGACTGCGGCAGATCGCCGATGGAATTACCGCGACGGGGGCCCAGTTTCGGGTTATCGATTTGGGTTCGCCGGATGCGGTAAATATGGCAGTTACGAATCTCTCGACGATTCGATCCGTGGTGGTGGTTAACCAGCCGCTGCGGATTAAGTGCACGATTTTTAATGCCTCTACTACGGCGGCGTCGAATGTACCGGTGAATTTTTACCTTGATGGCGTACCGGCGGGCCGGCAGTTAATCGATCAAATCGACGCAGGTTCTTCGGCGGAGTTTACGATGGCGCTGGCACATCCAGTGACTGGGCCGGGAATGCACGTGATTGAAGCACGACTGGAGCCCGACGGCTTGCCGGTTGATGATGTCAGGCGCCTGGTCGTACAGGCTTTCCAGAGCGTGCCAATGCTGGTGGTGGACGGCGAACAGGGCGATCCGGAACGCGGCATTTTGCCCAGTACGGCGTGGCTGACAACGGCGCTGGCGCCGGAGGCTGGGGCTGGCGTATTTACGCCGCAGACCATCAGTGAATTACAACTGCCGGATGAAACACTGGAACATTACCGTGCGGTGATTTTAAGCGACACGGGAGCGCCTGATGCGGAATTGGCCGCCCGGTTGCGGCAATTTGTCAGTTCGGGCGGCTTACTGATGATTTTCCCCGGGCCGGATACCAATCCATCACAGTGGACGGCGGCGCTGGGCACCGGGCCGCATGGGCTATTGCCCGCAGCGCTGGGGCTGGCAACAACGCCTGCGGGAGCAAGCGGGACGGTGGGATTTGATCTAAAGCACACAATTAATTCCGTGACGCTGCCGTTTATACGGGCCGAGCAAAGCGGCATTCATACGGGATTTACGAGCGTCAATACCAGCCGATACGTGGCCCTGGAGATTCCGCCGGAGTCGCCGGCACAAATCATCGCGGAATTTTCCAACGGGGCGCCGGCGGTGGTGATGCGGAATTTTGGTGCAGGGCGTGTCGTGCAATGGGCGACGACGTGCGATACGCGATGGACTGAATTTCCCGCGCAACCTTCTTATTTGCCCTTTTTGTATGAATTGTTTTATGCGGCGCTGCCGGATTCGGCGGCGAAATGGAATTTGCAGGTGGGCCAGGCGATTGCAATTAGCGCGGGTGAAGAAAGTGAACAGGGAGAATTGGGCGAACAGACCGAACTGACAGATCAATCGTGGCGTGGCCCGGAAGGAATTTCAGTCACGATGAACCGGCGTATTGTGGGCGATGCCGTGGAAGTTCTGAGCGATCCAATTTGGCAGACCGGGATTTATCAAAATGACGGCGGCGAAGTTGCGGCGGTAAACGTGGATCCGGTGGACGCCGACATTCGGCATTTATCGGCGGATCAAATCGCGGCGGTATTGGGGATTTCACCCGGGGACGTATTGGAACATCCGCAGTCCCCGGCAGATTTAACTGTAAGTCAGGCGAACGCCGGCGGCGACGCGGGGCAGAAAATGATTATGCTGGCCCTGGCGGTGCTGGTGATGGAGACGCTGTTGGCGCGGGCGTTTTCGCGATATAGCCACGCAGATGAAACAAAAGAAAAGTCACGGGCAAAACTTGTACAGGCTTAAGATGGATTCTCCCGTAAGCAATTTCATACTGATCGGCGCGGCCATGCCGGTGCAGACCAGTTATCACTGGATGCTTGGCGCGCCGCACCCATGGCTGATCTGGACGCTTTTGATTGCCGTCGCGGTGATGGGATGGTGGTCATACCGTAAGCAAAGCGCGGGGAAAAATATCCGCAAGGCTATGGGGTTGACGAGAGTTGTGGCGTTGGCGGTTGTGGCGCTGCTTCTGGGCGAGCCGGCACTGGTGCGGCAGGACACGGTGCGCGATCCTTCAGTTATCGCGGTGTGGGTGGATACATCGCTTTCCATGACGCTGCGCGATCAATACAACGTTGCGCCGATGATCAGGCTGGCTATGCAGGCGTCGAATGATGTGGAACATTCCAGCGACATGGAAGCGCGCCCGACGCGGTTTGATCTGGCGCGGTCGCTGCTTAACCAGGCACAACTCGGATGGCTGGAGGCGCTGGCACAAAGGCAGCAGGTGGCGTTGTTTACCGGTTCGACGCAGGCGCAACTTGTAGGGATTGCGAACAATGCGACGGAACTTAGCGGGCTATTGGATCGGCTCTCGGCGATTCAGCCGGATGGAATTTCCACAGACGTACCCGCGGTGGTGGCGGGTATTTTTCAGAATTTACAAGGCCGGCCGATTAGCGCGGTGATTTTACTTACAGATGGGCGCAGCACGACGGGCAGCAGCGCGGATGCGGCCAGGGCATTGGCGCGAGTTAACGTCACGCCACTATTCGCCACGCCGATTGGCATGGCGACGGAGCCGTTTAACCTGGCGCTGGAACAAATCGCAGCGCCGCACAACGCGTTTGTACAGGATCCACTGGCAGTGACGGGTGAGTTGCACGTAACCGGTGCGACTAAAACACTGCACACAATCGTCCATCTGTATAAGCAAAACGCCGACGGGAGCCTGGGCAATTCCATCGCCGATCAACCGATCGATATTACGCCCAGTCAAGACATGTATGACGTTCATCTATTGTTTCGGCCGGATGCGCCGGGCGATTACCGACTGGCAGTGAAAGTTGATCCGATAGCAGGTCAGCTTACAGACGCGGGCAACCAGGTTAACGGAATTTCGACGCACGTAGTGGATACGCCGGTGAAGGTTTTATACGTGGATGGTTATCCGCGGTGGGAATATCGGTATGTAAAAAATGACCTGGTGCGCGAGAAGACGGTGCTGCTGAGCTGTTTATTGCTTTCGGCGGATGACGAATTCGCTCAGGAAGGAACGCTGCCGATCGCGCGTTTTCCCGAGACGCAGGATGAAATGAACCGCTATGACGTACTGATTCTGGGGGACGTGGACCCGAATTATTTTTCCGACGCACAGATCAATTTGATCGTCAATTTTGTCGGTCAATACGGCGGCGGATTCGGCATGATCGCGGGGCAGAATTTTTCGCCATGGGCGTACGCACATACGCCTTTGGCGGCGTTATTGCCGGTGCTGGCCGGCGATCAGAATAATCCGGCGTTGGCGCCGTCTGGGAATCAACCGTTTGTATTGCACCTGACGCCGGCGGGCAAGGCGAGCATGCTATTTCATTTTTTTGACGACGAGGATGAGAACCTGCGGCAAATTTCCGAGATGCCGCCGATGTACTGGTTTGCCCCGGTGCTGGGCCTGCAGCCGAGTGCGGAAGTTCTGGCCGATTTGCCCAGCCACAACATCAACGGCGAACCGGCGCCACTGATTGTGTTTGGCAGATATGGAGAGGGACAGACGATGTTTTCGGCGATCGACGACACATGGCGATGGCGCTATTACCACGGCGATCCACTGTTTCAGAGTTACTGGCTGGAGATGATCCGGCTGCTGGCGCGCTCGCGCGTGTTCGGAGCGGGCACGGGACTGGAATTGCAGGCGTCGGCGGATCAGGTGCAGGTGGGACAGGACATTCAATTATTTTTGCGGTTGCATGACCCAACACTGGCCAACCAGATGCCCGAGACAGTACAGGTACAAATTCAGGGGCCGGGTGGTGAACAAACGACGGAACTGGCCCCACAGGGTGCGGATCGGACCGAGTACCAAGGCGATCTGACATTATGGCAAACCGGCCGATATACGATTGCACCGGAGGCGGGGAGCCTTCCCGGGCAGGTGCAGCCGGTGAGTGTTTCGGCGGTTTTGCCAAATTGGGAGTTTGATGATCCGCGCACCGACGTGGCGGCATTGGAAAATTTAACCGCCGGTACGGGCGGACGGGTTATCCAGCCGCCGCAGATGCCGGTGCTGCAAACACTGATCGCCGACCGCAGTGTGGAAACCATTCAGCAGCAATCTACGGAACTGTGGAATAAGCCGCTGGCGCTGGGGGTTCTGGTGCTGCTTTTGACGGTAGAATGGGTGCTGCGCAAACGCGCCGGATTAATTTAGAGGCTCCAACCCATGACCATGCTCGGCAGTCCGACTCCGCTGATGCAGCGCTTGGCGCTGTTGCGGCGGCGTTTGCGCATCATGCTGGTGCTGCACGGCGCGGCGCGGTGTGCCGCGGCGCTGATCGGCGCGGTGCTGGGGCTGATTTTTCTGGATTACATGCTGCATTTCCCGGGGTGGCTCCGGCTGGCTTTGTCGGTCGCGGTGATTTTTTCATGGATCGTTTTGTTGATTCGCTGGGTTGTTTTGCCGGCTTTTCTGCCGTTGTCGAATCGATTTTTAGCATCAAAGCTGGAAGATGCCGCGGGATTATCCCATGAAGAGCTGCTGACCGCGGTTGAATTTCTTGAAAACCGCACTTTGGAAAAAAATATCCTTGCCGCGAAAACCGTCGACCAGGCGACGCAGGTTTCGCAAACACTCAATCCGGCGCGGGCGACGACATGGCGATCAGTGAATCATTGGTGGTTTGCCGCGCTGCTATTAGTTATTGCAGGGGCGGTGGGCGCGTTGATGCATTCGGATCGGGCGAAGATCGCTTATCTTCGCTGGACCGATCCGCTGGGGCATCATGAATGGCCACTGTATTGCCAGGTGCAACTGGTTTGGAACACGCCAACGAGCGGGCCGCCGTCGCTTTGGCCGCGCGGCGAGCCGCTGACTTTGCAGGCGACGGTAGTCAAAGGTTTTGATCCGGAAATGCAGGTGTGGCTTTACTGCCGGCAGGACGGGCAGGACATAGCACCCGTTTTGATGACGTGGCAGGGGAAAGACCACGGAACGCTGTTTGAAAAAATTCTGCTGCCTCAAGGGGATAACCTTGATGTAAAAGTGCGGGCAGGGGATGACAACCAGGAGCCATGGGTTGAAATCAAAATTGCTCCGCGACCGCGTTTCGTTTTATTGCGCGGCCAGGTTGCGGCTCCGGCTTATGCGACCAATGTGCCGGTATACAGCGTGGACCTTTCCCAAGGCGGCTTGCATGTGATCCAGGGTTCGCGGGTGACGGTGGATTTTCAGTGCGATCAGCCGGTGAGTTTGTCGCAGGGAGCGATAGAGCTTGCGCCATTGGATGCGAGCCTGGCGGCGGCATTTGCAGCGCCGCCGAAAGTGAAGATTACGGGTCCCGAGGAGGGTTCGGCATCGTTTTTAGCGCGACAAACTTTTTCCGCAGCGCTTTATGTAAGGGACATTCAGGGCCTGCAAAATCGGGAAGGCGGCGTGTTCCAGGTGGACGTGGTGCCGGATGCGTTGCCAATGGTGCAGATTGTCGATCCATCGCACTCGATCGATTTAACGCCGGACGGGCATTTGCAGGTGCAGATACAGGCGCAGGATGACCTGGGGCTTACCACAATTTACCTTGCGGGGCATAAGGTTGACGCCAAGCCGAATCAGCCGCCGCTGTTTCAGACGTCTTTGACATGGAACAAACTGGTTTACGATTCGGCGATGCGGAGTTTCCAGGGCCAGGCGCAGACGACATGGTCGCCGGCGGATAGTTACCTAGGCGTAGGAGATAGCGTCATTTTACAGGCGGTTGTGGGAGATAATTACCGCGTTCAAACAGCAGCGGGCCAGACGCTGACGCATCCGCTCGTCTGGTCGACCGGGGTGCTGGTGAACATTCGCAGCAGGGAAGAAATTCAGCAGGCCCTGCGAAGCGATCTGGAAGCGGTGCGGCATTCCATTGAAATGCTTTTGGCGGCGCAGCAGCAGACGGCGGATGCCACTCTGGCCATTCAACGTTCGATTGCAGAGACGGGAAAAGCAACGCCAGCGCAGATTGCGACGCTGGCGGACTTGGCCGCAGCACAGTCAAGTGAGGCAGCCCGTGCGGATGCGATCAGAGAGACGCTGGGGCAAATTGGAGAAATTGCCCAGAGAAACGGCCTGGAAGATTCGCCGGAAGGCAAGCTCGCGGCGCAAGCCGGGGATTTGATGAACCAGGCGAGCCGGCAGAATATGGCGCCGGCGGCTGTGAATCTGAACCAGAGTTCGCAACTGGCGCAAAATCCCGGGACGGTTAACCAGGCGGGCGCAGCACTGAGCCAGGCGCATCCACAGCAACAAACTGCGATACAAATTCTTCAGCAGATACTCGACGAATTGGGCCAGCAAGGGCAGTTCGCGACGCTTAAGGCGCGTTTGGTGCAGTTGATCCAGCAACAGGCGCTGCTGCAGGCGCAATTGAAAGCACTGGCCGGCCAGACAGTGGGGCAGAACATCAATGACCTTCCGCCGGACGTGGTGGCCAAGCTTCATGATCTGGCGCAAAGGCAGCAGGCGCTCTCGCAAAGCACCGAGCAGTTGGTAAATGATTTACATACTACAGCCCAGCAGGTGCAGGATACGAACCCGGCGATGGCCCAGACGCTTAACAATACCGCGACCATCGCCCAAACAATGATGGTGAGCCAGAACATGACGTTGGCGGGCCAGTCGATTAATGCGAATCAGGTTGAATCCGCCAGTGACCAGCAGGGTCAGGCCGCCAAAGGCCTGCAAGCGATGCTGGATGAAATGAATAAGTATGACCAGCGATCGCTGGATGAACGGCAGCAGCAACTGGAAAACCTGATTCAACTGGTCAAAAAGCTTATCGCGCGACAAACCTCTTTGATGCACACGACGCAGGCGCTGCCGGCTAATGCGCCGACCGCGGCATTATCGCCGCTGGCGGACCAGCAGAGCCATTTACAACTCGACACCGTGACGGCGGCGAATCAGGCGCGGCAGGCCGATCCGGCAGGTCCGTCGTCGGGCGATCTTCATGATGCTTCAGACGCCATGGGAAGTGCGACGGGCGATCTTTTGCGCGGGCAAAAGCCACAGGCAACGCCGGACCAAAAAGCAGCGCTGGATAATCTCAATAAGGCGCTGGCGGATTTACAAAAGGCCCTGAATGCTGTTCTGCAGCAGCAGCGGTTGCAAACGCTGCAGGGGATCGAGGCCATGTACAGAGCGATTGAAGAGCAGCAGAAAAATTTGCTCGATCAAAGCCAGGATATCGTGACGCAAGTGCAGGCGAACGGCGAACTGTCGCGACGGCAATTGCTGCAGTTGCAGACGATGTCGGCGACGGAGGCGCAGCTTATCGATAGTTTGAATGCGATCAGCCAGCGACTGACGACGGCGGCGCCGCTTCTGGTGTGGATGAACCAGGGGATTATCCAGGCGATTACCGGGGCCAAAGGTCAGATGGATCAGACGGCGGCGGATCAACTGATGATCGGCGATGAGCAATACGCCATCCAGATGATTCAGGCGATTATTGACGCACTTGACGAGCAGATCGACGCGGCCAAACATGGCGGCAGCGGCGGCGGAGGCGGTGGCGGCGGGCCGTTGGTGCCGCCTACGGCGCAGCTTGTACTACTTAGGACCCTCCAAATGCAGATCAACGCTAAAACTGAATTGCTCAATACGATGTATAAACAAACGACAGACCCAGACCAGCGCCTGCAGATACAGCAGAATATTCACGATTTGGGCGTTATTCAGGGTCAGCTTCGGCAGGAAGCCATAAAGGTGATTCAGTCGATGAGCGGCGGGTCGTGAGAACAAAAATGGTTTCTAATATAAAGATAATATTCTTCCAGCGCAATCATAATGAGATACTCAATATCGCTTGCGGATTGAACCGATAATATTGGCGATTAATGTCGACATCGCGATTACTACTAAAAGAGGAATCCACGCGTTGGGTGGTGCGCCCCCTGGGGTAATAGCAAAGGCGACGATCAATATTGCAAGAAAAATTGTTACAACCGCCATAACAATGCGTTGCCAACCGCCTGATAATCGAAAGACGGCGCTTGTTGGAATCAATAATAAGGCAGTTGCTGCGGCAAGGAATAGAAGTGATCGCGATGAAATAACAATTCCGATGACAAGAAATATTGGTGCAGCAATTAACAACGCCAGCGATACCATAGCGCCTTGGCGTTGATTTGTGGTAAGCAGGTATTTTCCATAGCGATTGAAATAAATAAGCAGATTGAATATAGGGTCTGCTGTCCAAGAGAGAAACACAAAGGCAAAATAGGCTGCAATTAAGAGGCTCACAGGCAGATTGACTAATGATGCAGTACGGCCGATAACCTGCACACTGAACCAAATCCCAATAACCACAAGCCAACGAGAGCGGCGGTTCAAGCGGCTCATAAACAGAAGATAAGAAAGCATCCAACGATAGATGAAGTATTTCGCCTTAAGAGCCGTGAGCATTCCCTGCCGCGCCCACTCGAGATTGGGATTAATACGTAACGCTTCGCGAAAATGCTCCATCGCTTGACGATAGTTTTTCTGATGCAGGTAAGCCCACCCCTGATTGGCGTGCGTGAGCGCATCATTTGGATGCGATTGCAGCGTGCCTTCTGTGGTCCAGATGGCTTCCTGCTTACGATTCAGTTTGATAAGAGCCATGCTTCGGAGGTTACGGCAAGAGGCGTTATCAGGTTGTATGGCCATGCCCTGTTCGGCTGACGTAAGAGCATCTTGGAATCGTTCCAGATTGAATTGTATCTCGGCCAATTGCGCAAAATAGGAAGCATTCTGCGGAGCCAGACGCAGTGCCTCACGAATAGCGACTTCGGCACGTTCCCAGTGTTTACGGCGCGATAGCACCCAGGCCATGGAATAATGGGCAAAGGCATTATCCGGTGCGAATTGAACCGCCTGTGCCGCCTCATTTTCGGCTGAATTAAAATCCTTAAAGTGTGTAAGACATATAGCAAGCAACGCATGACTATCAGGATCCGAAGGCTCATCGATCAAATTCTGGCGAAGCTCAGCTATCGCCTGATCGTATCTGGATTGACGGTATAAAAGCTCAGCTCTTTGATAACGCTGATTTTGCAAGTTGGTTAAAGCCTCAGATATTTTACGATATCGTCGTATTGGCCGCCCTGATTGGAATACAATGCATAGTTTCGCGCTGTGGCAAACCAATCGCGTGATGAAGGTTTCAACTGACCTGCGGCTGCAATAAGGTCCTTAGTGGTTAGCGGTTTTGGAACACCTTGCTTGATCGCTTGTTGCAATTTTGCTTCGACGGCCAGGTCCACCACTGCTTTAAGATCCGCACCGGTAAAATCAATAGCTTTTTGTGCAATAGATTCAAAATCCAGATTATCCGCCGGTTTACCCTGCATAAGTATGCGTAATGTCGCAATTCGGGATGCAAGGTCTGGCGGAGGAATAAACAGCACCCGATCAAAACGACCCGGACGACGAAAAGCCGAGTCAACATGCCAAGGTGCATTGGACGCTGCGAGAATTAAAACCCCATCATTAGAGGACTTCACGCCATCCATTTCCGCGAGAAACTGGTTGATCAGATGCCGCCCGGCGGATTTGCGCATATCGGCGCGTGAGGCAGCCAGCGCGTCGACTTCATCAAAGAACAATACACAAGGCCGATTTCGCCGCGCCCTTTCAAAAACTTGATGAAGATTTTTTTCCGAATTGCCAAGCCACATGTCCAACACATCGTTTATGCCGATGGCCAAAAAGGCCGCATTAATTTCACCTGCAGTAGCTCTTGCAAGATAAGTTTTCCCACAACCCGGAGGACCATACATAAGAATGCCGCCGCCAATGGGTTTGCCATATGCCTTATAAAGTTCCGGATGAGATAATGGGTGAATTATTTTTAGCCTGATTTCTTCTTTAACACTATCAAGTCCTCCAACATCGGCAAACTTGATGCGCGGGCGCTCTATTTCACACAATGGTTCATCGGAACCGTCGCCAGCGGATGACCGAATTTTGCCATCGACAACTTCGTCTTTATCGTCAGAAGAACGACTGGGTGGAAGAATATTGTAGCGGCTGGCAAAAGACTCATCGGCCACTGTTCGATCAAGCTCCACGCCCTTTTTGTATTGCCGAATTGCATACTCAATCTCCCCAGTTTTGGCCAAGAGCTTGGCGTGAAGTACGTATGTTCTGGGCGGGGCACTTCCCGCACTTTTCTTAAGAATCTCTTCGACGACAACAAGAGCGGCGGCATTTTTATCCTGTTGGAGAAAAGCGTTTGCCAGACCAAGTTTGACATTTTCGTTACGCGGTTCAGCGGCAAGAAGCTTTTTATATTCGACTTCGGCCTCCGACCAATAGCCATAGTTGCCCAGAGTTTCAGCCAAGTGCAACCGGAGAGAATGATTATCCGGCGTTAAAGCAACAGCTTGACGAAGCGCATCCAGAAGTTGGTTAGGATCAGACATTGTCACACTATGCCAGTAATGTTCTGCACAATTTATTTATTGGCCACTTTTCTCTCTTCTAAAATGTTAATTTACGTATATCCAGCGTGATTCGCAACGGGTCAAAACAGTTCGGCACCATATGCTTTGCAGGGTATGAACATGTTATAATGCCTGTCATGAAATCCGATAGCAGAAATTGCAACAAATCCAGCGATCGGGCGCATATCATTGTCGCGGGATTGATTGCCTTAGGATGCGCGGCGGGCTTATCGGTTTTGCCATGCAGGGCTCAGTCACAAAATCAGCCGAGCCAAACGCCTGAGCCGGCGTGGCTATTCCGTATGCACGCATGGCCGGCTGGAACAAGCCAATTGGATAATCCAGATGCCGACGCGCAAGAAGAAGCGCAACAAGAGGCCGGGGTGGATACGAAGTCGATGATGGACAACATGCTTGCCAGCGGCCAGCGGCTGCAGGCGGGCGACCCCGGCGTACAAACCCAGCAGTGCCAGCAAAAGGTCGTCGATTCGCTTAATGAATTGATTCAACTGGTGGCTCAGATGTCCGGATCATGTTCCAATCCGGGACAGAAGAACGGCCAGAAACAGTCCATGCAATTGCAGATGAATCCATCGAACCGACAATCAATGTCTCCGAGCCAGGCCGCAACAAATTCATTTATTCCCGCCGGCGGGGCATTACCGGCCGGTGGCGAGCAACCGATGGATTCGCAGCGCCAGCAATGGGGAAACCTGCCGCCTGCGGCGCGTAATTTGATACTCAACGCCGAACATAGCGAGGCGCTGCCGGATTATCAGCAGCAAGTCGATTCCTATTATCGGGCGCTGGGGCAGATCAACCAGCAGCAACAAAGCCAATAACTTTGATCATCGCCGCCTTCGCACGCCGGGCTTATCAGACAGCGCAGAAAATCCATTTCATTGAATCCGGTTGAATGAATTGCCGATGACAAAAAGGCTATTTGTGCATCAGGCACAGATCCCTGAATTCCGGAAGGTCGGAATAAGCAGGGAAATCAATAGCAAACATGATCAAAAAGTCGCCCGGTCGAAAGATCATGCCATGAAGACTTGCAGAAATAATTATAAACCCAAGTTTATATGACCGAGGCGACTTTTTTCCTGGAGCGCCGGCGCCCCGCACTTCCGCTTGCCGCGGCTGGCGGGCACGCCGGCGCTACCCATTATCAGACAGAGCCTAACCACGAACATCACGAAAAGACGCGGGAATATCCGCAGTTATTCACAGAGCGGTTGACGATTTTGTCGTGCCGGAGTTTAGCGGATTAACCGTGGCCGCGGTGAACCAGTCGGAAACGCGAGAGGGATTGCCGCAATCAGGGCAGCGAACCTGAAGGTTCTGATAATCGGCACCGCAGGATGGGCAGCGCCCACGGTTGGCGAACATGTCAAAACGAGACTGGCAATGGCCGCACTGCCAGAAATCTCCGGCGGGGGCGGGGCGGCGGCAGGCAGGGCATAAACATTCCGGGTGGCGCGGCATTTTGGCAGAGGCGGCGAGTTTTCGGGACTGTTGAACTCCCCGCCACGCCTGCATGACCAAAAAGGCGCCCAACATGATCAGATAAATGTTATTAAAACCACTGCCGCCGGATTGGAGTAATAAAAATCCAATCAGCGAGATCGAGCCAACCAGACCGAATATGGCTGCGACCCTGAGCGCCGTGGCATCGCCAAGGAAAAACCAGAGGATGGACCAGACGATTTTACCGCCGTCGAGCGGATAAATCGGCAGGATATTAAAGATTAAAAGGGCCAGGTTAATGAACACAAGCGCCCTTAAATACATCATGAAATCCGAAGTAATTGGCGTTTCAAAAAGAAAAAAATTGAGCCGTGGCAAAAAACGGGCCGGGTCGGACATTATCCATGACAGGGGTAAAGCATGAACTTCCGCAGCATACAAACCAATGGTGACGGGGATGAGCAGAACATTGACCAACGGTCCGGCGACGATGCTCCAGAGCATGGCACCGGGCCGCCAAGGCGGCTGAACAAAGGCAATGCCGCCAAAAGGCCAGAGAACTATCCGTTCGGCCTTTCCTCCGACCGAACGGCAGGCCAAGGCGTGGCCGAATTCATGCATCAACACAATGGCAAACAAAGAAATAACTTCAACCGCATTCCAAGTCGCGTTCTGGTATTCGCCGGAACGCAACTGCACTTCATAAAGAAAAATAAGAAACCAGCTCCAGTGCAGATAAACGGTGATGCCGAAGATTTTAAAGAGTTTAAATGCGCCGGGCATAGTGGTTCCTTGGGTTAACCGGGGTGCGGCATACATACCTGGCCGTGTATGAGTATTCTAGTAGGGAAAAGAAGATCGTGCATATCAGGACATGGGTTACAGCCATAGGGCACGGTTGAAAGCGGAAGAAGAAGCAAATGTGAATCCGCGCTTGCCAGTGGGTGAGCAAGCAATGACAATACAAGGCTTGGCGGTTTCCCGGATTTACCGCATGGAATAGAGGTGTTTTTTGGTCCTTTTCCAGCGTAAATATCGGGCTCTGTCTCTTAATATCTCGGGAGCCTAATGATCCTGCTTAACGCACGGAATCTGATGAAGACTTATGGCGGACGCACGGTGGTCAATCGTGTGACGTTCGAAGTGGGCCATCGCGAAGTCGTTGGGTTGCTGGGGCGAAACGGCGCCGGCAAAACCACCACCTTTCGCATGGTCATCGGTATGATTCGCCCCGACGAAGGGGAAGTACTTTTTGACGGTGTGGACATCACGCACATGCCCATGTATCAGCGGGCGCGCAGCGGCATGGGGTATTTATCGCAGGAGCCGTCGGTTTTTCTCCGGATGAGCGTGGAAGAAAATCTGCTGAGCATCCTGGAATTTCTGCGCTTAAGCCGGCCGCAGCGCCTGCAGAAGGCCGCGGAACTGCTGAGCGAATTCGGCCTGATGCACACCCGCCGACAAAAGGCTTATACGCTTTCCGGCGGCGAACGCAGAAAACTGGAAATCGCACGGACGCTAATCACCAACCCTTCGCTGATTCTGCTGGATGAACCGTTCAGCGGGGTGGACCCGATCGCGGTGGAGGAATTGCAGAAGGAGATCCGCCAGCTTCGCGAGAAAATGGACAAAGCGATTTTGATTACCGATCATAATGTGCAGCGTACACTGGAAGTGTGCGACCGGGCGCTGATTATTTCGGAAGGCGTCGTGCAGGCGATGGGCACGCCGAAGGAATTGATCAACAATCCGCTGGTGCGCAAGACGTACCTGGGCCATACGTTCAAGGGAGATGAGTTTGGATAAGACTGGTCGTTGAACAGAGTTATGGACTCGGTAAGCCGGATTCGACAATACGGGCGGTGGTTTGTGATGCATCGCCGGCGCCGCGTCAGTGAAGCAAAAAAGAAAAATCTCTAATGTTGCTCTACAAAATGGCTGCAACAATTCTGATCGAACTCAACATCCATCAGGAGAATTTTTTCCACCGTTCTGGTAACGGGGTTTATAGGCCACAAGACAGATGGTGTAATCCGGCCAGTGCGTCGCCCAGGCCATAAAGCGGTCAAAAATCGGAGGTAAAACGCGCAAGGGAAGAGTCAATAGCCATCCCAGTGGAAAAGACAGATTACACAAACTTCTCATGAGGGTCGTGCCCTTTTGAGAAAAAAAACCACTGCATGAGGAGATTTCCTCGACCATAAAACCGGACTGTTCGCAAAGTTCGTGCAGCATCGCTTTGGTGTAGCCGCGCCGCACGTGCCAGCCGTCTTCGGTTTTACTGAACGGACCGTAGTCCTTTGCCGTAATTGCACGATAAAAATAACTCGGTGTGCTCAGCAACAACATGCCTCCGGGGCGTAGACAGGCGTACATGTCGCGCATCAGTTTTCGGTCATCCTGAATGTGTTCGATATTCTCAAAACAGATAGCCACATTAAAACGCCCGATGAATTCCGTCTTTTCGTGAAGAAAACGCACATCGACAATGGGGAAATCGGCCTGAGCCTTACACAGTTTGGCGCGAAGCGCGGCAATGTCCTGATTGCGTTTGTCCCAGGAAAGCCCGATCGACATGTATCCGCGCAGGGCCGCGACAATGGTAAATGCGCCGCTGCCGCATCCAATGTCGATAAGCGATTCTTCATTTCGGGTTTTCGGCAAACGCTTTTTAAGCCAGCGCCAACGGTCATAAACTAAAAAATCGCCGTGCAAAAACGTCGCCCGATATCCCAACAACCGGACGAAAATCGAATTGTTCATGAAGAATCTCCAAGAGACTCGGCATTATTTGGTATTTCCAAATTAGCGTCAACAGCGCAACGGCGACCGTGAATCTCTTATTCAATAAAGGCTGAAAATCCAGCAGAAAGACGATTATGGCTTGAAACAGGACAGCATCAGTCCTCGTAAAATCTGCGATTTCAGACGGAGCTGTGGCCAGTGTGGAATGGTCTGCATTGGTACAGACAAGTGGATTTAAAGCTGTTGGTTGGTTGATTGATTATCAACCGTCCAACGTTATCGGAGGAATAATTCGTCATATCGCCTAATTTTTGTTACCTTATTTTATCAGCCCAGGCAAGTTGTACTTTCCAAAAGTAAAGTAATCCCCATGCTTTGTCGGTTCGGGAACAACCGTTATACTTGGCATTTAAGTTACACGGAAGGAACGATTTTTTTGTTTTTCGCCCGCGGGCAGAACCGTAATATATGATACGGATTCTTCATAGACCACTGGAAAATTAGGGCGGTATTGCTCACCATCGCGGGTGGAATCGGCGAATGAATTTAAGTCAGGCATGTAGTTTTGCGACTCTGGTGAGTCTGGCGCCAATTATATTGTATATTTTCGGATTCATTAAGGATCCGTTTAACCCGCTTTTAGTCATCGCAGGCATCGCCTTCGGGGACTGCGTATTGAAACCACTGACAAATCCCGCTCCCGCACTTGCTTATGTGCCCGAATATGCGCTGATTCAAATTGAAGAACTGGTTGCAGTTTCACTGCTGGCATTATACGCGGGCTGGCTCGCCTGGCGGCTGAGAAACCACCAACCCAGGATACCGGTCCTGGATGCTTCGCAAGCCTTGGCGCTTTATCGCCGTCAATATTTTGCCCACCATTTTTTGATCATCGGCTGGATCCTGACGGTGATTGCGGTGCCGACCTGGTTTCTTCTTGGTCCAAGATCTACTACGGCCACCGGCTACCTGACCTGGATGGCAGACCTGCGTTTTCCGGGCGCTATCCTGGTGATTCAATCGGCAGTTCTGAATCGCCGGTATCTGGCTCCTTGTGTCATTTGCGTCATCCTGGCGAGCGTGCCAAATATTGTGTTTTTCTTCACCTACGGCGGACGGGCGGACACGGCGCAGCTTGTGGTTTTAATTTGTGTCGCCTATCTGATGTGGCAAAAACGCCCCTGGAAAGGCTATATCCTTATCTTCGGCATCTTATTCGCGATTGTGCTGGGAACTATTGCCGACAGCCGCGCACTGCCGAATAGCGATACGATCACCGGCCGCATTGATGCGCTCTATACGGTGGGAAAGAATTTTGTCACCAACAGAAAAATTGAATACGACTCCGGTGCTGAATTTGTCGTCGGCGCTGATCAGATTGCAGTGCTCGATAAACGTCATAACTGGGACGACGGAAAATTCCTATGGAACATGGGCGTGCTGCTTTTACCCAAGGAATATTACCCAAACAAAGATAATTATTACAGCCAATGGTATACCACCAACTATCTGCAGATCATCAACGATAATCTGGATGTGCCCCAGCTCGTTGGAGCGGCGCCAACGGGATTCGCCAACGTCCTGGTGGAATTTGGCTGGCTTTTTCCCTTGGTTTGGTTCGCATTGGGCTACTGGCTCAGGTCTTTATATAGCAAGTCCGTTTATAGCGCCCGATTGGACCTACAGGGGTGCTTTGTCATTTTAATTATTGCTTTGCTTTTTCTGATCGCACAGGACATTTACGCGTACTTGCGCGAAATTATTTTTAATCTGATCCCTATTTATTTTGTATATAAGCTGTGCCGTGTACCATCAAAGCAAACGCAACCGACTGCGGCTATAGGAATTCCCGCGCACCGTTAACAGAGCCCGGAATTATGTTCCGGACCACGCCGGAGGAGACAAAGTGAGCGAATGAATTTAAGCGAAGCAACAACCATGGCGGCGATCATTTGTCTGGCGCCACTCGTGTTATATTTGATCGGCCTGATCAGAGATCCGTTTAATCCCCTGCTGATCATTTCGGGTGTGACTTTCGGCACGTGCGTATGGACACTATCGCATAATCCCGGTCCTGCGCTTGAATATGCTCCAGATTACGCTCTGATCGAGTATGAAAATATCGTATCCATTTCTCTTTTATTTCTCTATGCGGGGTGGCTTGCCTGGCGATTTAGAAACTCGCTGCCCAAGCAGCCATTGATGACCGGCGCACAGGCCGAAGCGCTCTACCGCTCGCAATATTCAGTCCCGCACCTGTTTTTAGCCGGCTGGCTTCTCACGGCTATTGCCGTACCGATCTGGTTTCTGGTGGGCGATCGTTCGCATATTTCCGGCTATGTGACCTGGTTGACCAACCTGCGTTTTCCCGGAGCGGTACTGGCGATTCAATCGGCGATTCTGGATCGCCGGCTGCTGAGATCAGCCATTTTATGCGTCATCGTCGCCGCCATCCCGAGCTTATTGTTTTTCATCAGTTATGGCGGGCGCGCCGATACGGCGTCTCTATTGGTGTTGGTATGCGTTGCCTACCTGCTTTGGCAAAAAAGACCACCTAAACTATACGTGGTGCTCTTCGGTGCCCTGTTCGCCATCATACTTGGAACGCTGGCGGAAACCCGCTCTATGCCCAACAGCCGCAGTTTGATGGGGCGCGTAACCAATATTTATAGGGCGGGAGAAAATCTTGTGACAGGAAAAAGTAACGATTACGGCGCGGGATATGAATTTATCGTTGGCGCCGACACGGTTGCCGTGGTTGATAAACTTCATAACTTTGATGATGGAGCGTTCCTCTGGAATATAGGCGTATTGCTTCTTCCAAAGGAGTATTTTCCATATAAGGACGATTATTATACTGATTGGTACACCACTAATTATCTGCAGATCATCCGTGACAATCTGGCTGTGAACACGCCTGTCGGGGCAGCGCCGACGGGATTCGCCAATGTTTACGTTGAATTCGGATGGCTGTTTCCACTTGTCTGGTTTTTACTAGGTTACTGGATGCGATCACTGCACACCGGCGCGGTATATAGAGCCCGGCTGGACCTGCAAGGATGTTTGGTCATTTTTATCATCGTCTTACTGTTTTTAATCGCGCAGGATCTTTATGCCAGTATACGTGAAGTCGTTTTTAACCTGTTTCCTCTATATCTGATTTATCAAATTTTCCGTTATAGAAAACCAAAAGCCCAACTCGAAGCAGAAAGGTATGGCTACGCCGAGAAAATAGAGAATAATTACAGCCCATAGGCCATAGTGTAGAACAGGCTCTCCAGCCTGTTCTCCGATTGAGCAGCCTGAAAGGCTGCTCTACATTTACCACACAATGCCGCGCGTCATCGAAATGAAGCAGGGCTTAGAGGCTCATAGACAGGTTCTAACAATGATGGCTCAATTAAGCGTGGTCGTACCGACCTATCACGAGGTGTTGAACCTACCGCTGTTAGCCGATGAATTGCGCAAAACGCTGGGCGCATCCAATATCCGATATGAACTTATTTTGGTGGACGACAACTCCCGCGACGGCACTGAGGAACTATGCACCAAGCTGCTAAAAGAAGGCCATCCAATCCGGTTAATTGTCCGCAAAACGGAGCGCGGGCTTGCTTCGGCGGTGATACGCGGCCTGAATGAGGCCAACGGCGAGGTATTGACGGTGATGGACGCGGATTTGAGCCATCCGGCTGCAGCACTTCCCAAAATGCTCCGTCTGTTGGAAGAATCGAACACAGAGCTAATCATCGGAAGCCGATACATTAAGGGCGGATCTACTGACGTAGAATGGAGTTTGTTTCGCAGGCTTAACAGCAAGGTCGCAACCTTGCTGGCGTGGCCGCTGTGCGCCGGGGTCACTGATCCAATGGCCGGCTTTTTCATGCTGCACCGTGCAACGTTACAGCGCGCGGCGAAGTTGAACCCAATAGGATATAAAATCCTTCTGGAAATAATCTGTAAGGCACGAATCAGCCATATCTCCGAGGTTCCCATCCACTTTCGGGATCGCAAACTCGGCCAGAGCAAGCTCGATCTGAGGGAGCAATTCAGCTATTTACGACACTTGTATCGGCTCTACATGTTCAAATTATTTTCCAGACGAAAAATACATAATGATTAACTATTTAATATGAGAAGCAGCTTTTTTGTTACAACCACCGCCGTCGCAACAAGAATAGATCTATCCAATGGATTCTTAATACACCGAGAATTCCCAGACACTTTAGAATATTTGACGATTAGCTGCGACTGAAGGGATTTAATTGATGCAGTAGTCAGACCGCGAATGCGTTCTTTTGTCGCAATTCTGCGGCAACCTCCTCGACATTTCGTGAATGAACGGCCCGGTCTGCCGCGGCAGCATTGGCGCGAATATGTTCCGGGCTATACATCCCGCAGATGACGGTCCCCAGACGATTGGATATGATCGAATAACGTAAAAAAAATTCGTTGACTCCTGGAAAAGAAAGCAAATCCAGATCCAACATGGCCGACCATCGCCGGGCGGACTGCGGGTCGGCGGCGAAAAATGTAGACAGTGACTTGCGCAAGGATCCTCTGCCAAAAGGTGAGTGCGTGTTGACGGCAACGCCACGGGGGTTTTCGAATCGATGGATAGAATCATCAGCGAGATTGCTCGCGAATTGAGCGATCCGCACAGCGGGCCGGGCGCGCAGAATGGCGGTGACTTGATTTATACCGGATGCAACACCGTAATAGCGCACCTTTCCACTTGCGACACATTGATTGATGAAATCAAACAGCTCATCACTATTGGCAAGATCCGCAGCGCATTCATGCAGGAACCAAATGTCCAAGTGATCCGTCTGAAGATCACGGAGGCTTTGTTCCAAACTTTGGCGAGCGATTTGAAGGCTAAACTGATGATGTGAAACCAAATTGCCAACCTGTTGCCTCAGATTTTGGTGAACTGCAGGGGCGAGTCGGCGAATGGCCTTTACCGCCGGCCTGATTATCGGGCGTAATCGATCAATTAATGCGTTTCGTTTCGGTGGTAGAATGCCAAATTTGCTGGCCAAACAGATTTTATCGCGCTTACCTCTAAGAAATTTTCCCAGAAAAGATTCCGCCGCCCCAAAGCCATAGGAGCGGGCTATATCGAAATAGTTGATCCCCTCGTCGAAAGCTATTTCCATCGCCCGTCGTGACTTGCCCGCTCCTACGGCACCCAAAACGCTAGCGCATCCAAAACCGATGATAGAGGCCCTTAGGTCTGTACCAGACAAATTCCGATATTGCATTCAGTTTAACCAAGTGATCAATGGTAACGTATTTGAAACAGCAGGCGGTCTCGTTCTACTGGCGCGATCGCTTTGTGATAGCAGGAGGTATCTTCTATGAATCCGGTACCGGCACGGCCTTTAATGACGAGAATATCCTTGGCAGGATAGGCCGCGTTCACTTCCGCATCCCCCTTTCGCGCCGATCCCAACAGCCATGAAAGTTTTTTGTGTCGATGTGACCCGCGTACCATGACATGGGCACCGGAATTTTCGTCGCAATCGGTGATATAAAAATGAGCGTAGCAGAAGTTGAAGTCATGAACATCGAAATGGTATTCCACCGTCTGGTTAAATTTGCGACGTTCCTCCAAATTCAATTTGGCGGCGAAACTCCAGTATAAATTCACATCCACATGTAGAGGAACATAACCTAAATAGCGGCGGCAAACCCATTGCATCTTCGGATCTTCGACGGTCGCCCGCACCACAGGACAATCCAGTGGTTTGTCCACATAACCCATCGCCACCATACGACCATCAGGCAACTTGCCGCCAGTGACCTGGGAATAATTGAACGTACCAGCAATGCTGTTATGACTCAGCGGCTGAGAACATGAATAGTCGTAAATGATCTTGGCGGCTTCAGGTGTAAGATCGAATCCAAAGCAGACCGCATCGCGGCGTAATTCTGCAAGAGCAGCCTTGGTGTTCACAGAAGGAAATATGGTTTCCTGGGTACCGATAGGGGATTGTGCGCTGAACATTTGCTTGCATCGCATCGCAGAAGCATACATCCCGCGGACCGGCCGAAAACGACCAAAGGTGTAGGCTAACCCATCATGGTTCTTCAGTTTCCCGACAATTTGTTTTACCTGCATAAATAACCGCTTTGAAAATGATGTTCTCGTATCATCCTTTTGGAATACGCTCGGCCCTTAAATATACTCGAGTGCCGGCTGATCGACAACTTTTGACCAGATATCGGACCTCGTACAACTTTTCCGATTACTGGTTTTTTAACATAAAACTGTCCGACTTTTCAACGTTCGATTTTAATATTCAAGTAAATTAAACGTTTGTTCTCAAGTTAAACGGCGTTCCTTACAGAAATCGCCGCAATTTCGATGCTTTGGCGCCAAAAATATAATTTTAACTCTGCGCTTTTGACAGTCTTAACCTATTTTCCATTTCCAATAATACGGCCGGACAATTGCGTCCAGCCAAAGCGCCTGCTGCGAGAAGAAAAATTACCCCATCATAAGGCGTACGGTGCCGGGTGTGGGCGAAAATCACGATCGTTACCACAATAAAGCCCGCTATGGGAATAGCTGCTGCGATCCATATGGACCAGGCAAGTCTTTGCCGGATCATTCCAATCAGACAACCCGCCAATACAGGCGCGAACCAGACGAAATAGAGCAATCGCTCCGTCTGGGCGTTGGTTCTGCCTCCTTCAACAGTTGGTGAAAGAAACGGAGAAAAGCCCGCCCAGATCTTGCGCGGTATCAGTTCCAGCGCCTTATAAGGATTTTGACCAATCCAGTGAAGCGCCATTTGCGTCATTTGGCGGTCCATGGTGTAGCCATTTTGACTCTCCAGCAAAGCTTGTCGCTGTGACCAAGGAATTTGTTGCCAATACGCTTCGATCCCCACGTCGATGGATTGATGCGGATAATACTCATAAACGCCGTCGTTATAGACTTCCCACAAGCCGAATCCGCTACCCGACCCGGTTCCCCAGACGCCGTCAATCTGATGAACATAAAAAATCCACGGAATCATGCATAAAACAACGGGGGCAAGAAACCAAGCCAAGTGTTTTATCCACGGCTTAAAATTCCATTTCATCCACCACAACATGTACAAAGGTGCGAGGACTATTACCGCCCCGCCGTCGTAGCGCACCAGCGCAAAGAGGCCGGTGATAATTCCCATCGACAGCGAAATTCGCCAGTCAGATTTGCGTTGCCAGAGCGCCAGCATAAGAAGCAGACCGCAAACACAAATGTTGGTCAGCGTGCTGTCGCAAAATTCCAGTTGGACATTTTTTGACACGTTGTAGGGATAGAACATGTAGGCGATTGCCATAAGCAGCGCCGGCCAAAATCCCCACCATAAAAACGCGGCCTGGTAAAGACACGTGACCGCCAAAGCTCCAAGAACCGCCTGAGGAATGCGTTGTAAATTGGGATTTTGGTCACCAAAAACGATCTGATCAGCAGCTACCAGAAAAATCGGTAATGGTCTGCGGAACGTCAGGCGGTAATCAAATGTGGCAGGAAAGTCGCTCTGCGGAGTAAATTCAGCGGGCTTAGGCGCTCGGATCATCCCCTGACCATGCCGAAAAGACCAGGCTCGTTCGGAATATTCACCCTGTTGATGCAGAGTTATGCCCGCGGGATAGGCCGTGGCGGCGATCCAGTACAACTGAATTGCCAGTGCGGCAAAAAAGATCAGTAGACTCTGTCTCATGATTCCTCGAGGCCGCGATGTCGGCGCCTGAAATTCAGAAATATCTTAAGCTTTATCCACAGATGACACAGATTTCCGCAGAAAAAAGTAAAGATCATGAATGACAAAATCAAGAACACTTGGTTAATCTGCGATCATTGGCGTCATCTGCGGATTCGTCGTGTTTAAACCTGACCGGGTTTTTCCGCCACCGCTATCATGGATCGCGCCAGAGGCGGAATTCGTCCCACGCGAACAAAACGCACATTCACAAAACCGGCCTGGCTCAGCAGCGTTGAAAGAGTGCGCATCGACCAGAATTTAATGTGTCCATGATCCCAGATTGCCTTGAAATGTTCGTCAAAACCGTTGACCAGGGCAATGGCCAGATTTTTGAAATAGCCATGATAAGGGGTGGAAACAATCGCCGTTCCACCTGGCTCAAGCAGATTGAACGTGCAAGCGGCGAATTTTCGCGCCGAATAGACGTGCTCAATGACCTCCAGACTGTAAACCACGGGAAATTGCCCAAAGCGGCCGGCGAGATTTTCGTCAGTTGATCCAGGCTGAAGATTCAGTTCTGGATAGGCTGTTTTGGCCATATTAATTCCGTCTTCCGAAGGATCCACGCCTGTAACCTGATAGCCCAGTTGAGCGAGATAATTGGCCACCGAACCGTTGCCGCAGCCCAGATCAAACAATGGCAGCGTTTTCACCGCCCGTTTTTGTCGCTCCTGCTCAACAAGCTGCGTCAAGGCCGGGAGTAGATAATCATGAGCACAAGATAATTCCGACGATTTAAAACTATAACCCTTTTGAAAAGCAGTATCACCAGAATTCACTGTCATTGATCTCCAAACAATTCAATCGGGAACGGCCCGATGCATAGATTCTAATTCAAATACTTCACCCACACATATATCTACAGTAGGAATACTCCACTATTATTTTATACGATTTAAAGTTAAAACACGGTCATGGAGCATATAGCAAAAGGCAAATACATACCGGAGTTCTGTTTCTAATGGCATACTATCGGTGGATATGCACGCAGACAGGCGCCCGTGAACTATACGCGGTGCCACGGGCTTTTTACCGGCGCGAACGGTTAGCCAGGTTGTACACGGATTTCTGGGCCAAATCAAACTGGCTGCGGTATTTTTCCGGTCTGTTGGGAGAGCCTTTTCGAGGTGTTTCACGGCGTTATCATCCGGAGTTACCGAATAATCTGGTTAACAGTTTTAATGCCAGCGCTGTTTTGGCCGAGGTACGCGCCAAACTCTCTGTTCGAATTAAATCCGATCCTGATGTGTTTTATCTTTATTGGGCACGAGTATTACGCAAGTTTGGCTCGGATATTTGCAACCATTTGCGGCGACATAAACTCGACGGCCCCGGCCCATACGCGCTTTATGCGTACTCTTACGGCGCTTTGGAACTGCTGGAATACGCCAAAGAAGCTGGTTATTTCTCGGTTTTGAATCAAATTGATCTGTCCATGGTTGAACTGGAAATCGTTGCGCAAGAACGGCTAAAATGGCCGGGGTGGGAAACGCCTTTGGAGCATATTTGCAAAACCAACTTTGAGCGATTAAAGACGGAACACTCAAGGGCGGAATGGTCGAAAGCGAATCTAATCGTCGTAAATTCCGAATGGTCTAAACAAGCATTGGTCGGCGATAGTGTTCCTGCTGAAAAAATTGTTGTTGTTCCTCTTGCATATGAGCCGGAGCCTGGAGTGACGGCGCACGTATGTGAAAATGTCGATCGTCCGTTGAATATACTTTGGATTGGGCAAGTCAATTTACGCAAGGGAATTCCGTATCTCATTGAGGCCGCCAAATTACTTCCGTCAGTGCGATTTACCGTTGCAGGCCCGGTCTTCGTGAATGAAAATATGTTGAAGACCGCGCCGAAAAACACGCAGTTCATCGGGAGGGTCAATCGCGCCCAAGCACACAAACTATATTCCGATGCGGACGTTTTTGTCCTGCCGACCATTTCAGACGGCTTTGCCCTGACGCAACTGGAAGCAATGGCACATGGCCTCCCGGTTATTGCTACGCTGCGCTGCGGCAAGGTGGTTACTGACGGCGTCGATGGCCTGATTATCCCATTTGGTGACTCTGCAATGTTGGCAGGAGCCATTGCAAAACTTGATCAGGACCGAAAGCTCATATCAGAGCTTTCGCGGAATGCCCCAGCTAAGGCGGCAAAATTCACGCTGGAAGCCTGCGCGAATGCCATCGAAGCGGCCGCCCATCCATAATTAAATCAGTCAGGAATATATGAAGAAACTGACCGTTCCACGAATCTTATTTGTGACTTTAGCTGAGCTTGGCCATGCAACATTTACAGCCCGGTTGCGAGAATTCGCGGAAACTGATGAACGAATTGAAGCCAGGTGGCTCTACATTAATCCGTTTTCGGAAGCTCGATATTTCTGGGAAAAAGTCGGCCGTTGGCTGCCGGCGCACCTGGCATATAGTTTGCTCGTGCGCCGGCGGGTTAAAGAATTGTTGAGAATACAAAATAAATTTGACGCCTATTTTGTCCATACCTATGATCGTGGATTGTTTCTGCCGCGCTTAGGCCGACAAAAAATATTAATTGTGGGTCTTGACAGCACCTCTCTACTAACACGTCGTATGTTTGCTACCACGGATCGAATCAGTATTTTTCGCCGATTGCTTCGCTGGTTTTATAGAAAATCCACGGATTATCTTGAGAAAAGGGTCTTAAGAAGAGCAGACTTAATGGTGAGCTGGAGCAAATGGGCGGCCCAATCCCTTGTGGATGATTATAAAGTGCCGAAAGAAAAGGTTGTCATCGTGCCGCCGGCAATCGCCATGAAAAATATCAAGTACGCCGCGGGAGAAAAGAAAGACACGGAGAAACTTCGTTTACTTTTTGTCGGCGGCGACTTCAAACGAAAAGGCGGGCCCATGCTCGTCGAACTGATGGAAAAAGGACTTGATACCGTTTGCGAGCTTGATGTCGTCACAAAAGACGAGGTCAAATATTCGTCTAAATATATAAGGGTTCATCATGGTTTAAACCACGATTCACCCACTTTAATAAAATTATTTGAGGCGGCGGATGTTTTTGTCCTGCCAACCACCATGGACATGTTGCCGATCGTGCTCATAGAAGCCTGTGCTGCGGGTCTGCCGTCCATATCAACAAAAATCGGGGCCATACCTGAAATCGTAGAAAGCGGCCGGACCGGGTTACTCATTGCACCGAACGATAAAACCGCCTTAAAAACGGCGATAGAGCAGTTTGTTTCAGACAGAAATTCATGTCGAAAGATGGGAATAAACGCTCGTTACCACTTTGAGCAACAATTAACAGCAGAAGAACATTTTCCAAAGTTGATAGGAATCATATGCAACCTGGTCTGGAAAAAGCGGGCGACGACGGCTGAAGTTTGCGAAAAATAATAAACCGCACTCGTAGAATATGTTTGATGCAAGACAATCGACCTATTTGATAAGTGCCGGTCCAAGACCCGCGCGATTTGAAAAACCAAAAGGAGATTGATCTTTTTGATGCGTCTCTCTTGCTGAACATTCTCCCAACCGGCCAAAATGTCCATTATATTATCAGATGACTTTGATGGCGTCCACACATGTATTGATGTACTGTTTCTGCAACGGGGCGCACAGCAATTGGGATAAATTTTTATGTCCTTAAGTGTACGAATTATCAGTCATCGAGATTTTGAAGAATTCCAGAATCCCTGGGCTGATCGCAATGGCTCGGGAAAAGTGTTTTCCAGGCTACTGCGCCAAGAACCCGGGTTAAAGGGCCGTGTATTGGATATCGGTTGCGGCAAGGGAATCACGAACAAGTCCTTGACTGATTTTCCGTCCTGGTGCGATCATTTGGACGGCGTTGACCCGACTCCGGCGGTGCTGGAGCACCCGGCGCTGGAAAATCGCTGGCAGGGAGAATTTGAAACCGCCCCGCTGCCCGAACATGCTTACGACCTGGCTGTTTCATTTAACGTCGTTGAACACATTATAAACCCAGAGCGTTTCGTAGCGCGTTTGGCGGTGATTCTCAAACCCAGCGGCGTTTTTCTAGCGCTCACGCCACACGCCCGACATCCATTCTGTTGGCTTTCCCGTGGCATTGAATCGATTGGACTCAAAGACGCCGCTGCCGATAATTACAAAGGGATGAATCGTTACTCTTCTTATTACCGACTCAATTCGATCGCCCAAATAAGGAAACTGGCACAAAAAAGCGGGTTCGCCAAGGTTGACTTTTATCGTTTTCCTTCAGTTCAGTGGGATTGCTATTTTCCGCCCCTCCTGCGGTGGGCTCCGCACTTATATGATCATCTTCTCGGTTGCCGTGTGCCAGCTTGCATGCAAATTATTGTTTACAGGTTGCAAAAGTAAGGTACAGACCACAGGCCATAGTTTAAGGAATGGATTGATGGTAAAGATCGAACCTTATCGGGACTCGGTGGTTAGGCAAAAGGTGAAGGACTTAGCAGTGGAAATTTACCAGTCGGTGTTTTGAGAGATTGAAGTACGTACGGAAATTACCTAAGGAGCGTGGTCTTGCTCGTCTCAGAAGTGAGCAGTTTGCCTAATGGAGCATCAGCCTCATCGCGGATCGTTATCATCGGTTCCGGGGCGATCGGGTTGTATGCCGCCAGTTTGTTGGCGATGCGCGGACGCAACGTGCTGGTGATTGAATCGGGAGATCGGCACCTGGGGACCTTCGCGGCCGAATCATATGTTTCGGTCGGTCGGCCGCACCGCGGTATTTCGCTGGGGCGCAGCCGGAGCCTGGGGGGCACCACCAATCTTTGGGGTGGACAATTGGTTGAGTTTCAGCCGATTGATTTTAACGGCCGCGATTGGCTGCCGGGATCCAAGTGGCCGGTCGGTTATGATGAGATCGCGCCATACTATGCGAGAACGTACGAAAATCTGGCGATTCCGGCGGCGATGCAGCATGACGAAGGCGTCTGGCGGGGAATTTCCTCTGATTGTCCGCAGCTCGGAAACGATTTTGAAGTATTTTTGACTCGTTGGCTGCGGACGCCCGGCACCGCCGTGATGTTTGCCAGGCAGATCGAAAGCGATAAAAAAATGTGCGTGTTCACAGGTTGCACGGCCGTGGGCTTCCGCGGCGAAGGAGGGAGAATTCAAGCGGTGAAGGTGTTGGAAAAAACGGGCAAATCACACTGGATTGACGGAGACGTATTTATTCTTGCGGCGGGAACGATTGAAAACTCTCGGCTGCTGCTTCATACAGCGCAAGACCCTCAATGGGAATGTCCATGGCGAGCAAATAAAACAATCGGCCAATTTTTTCAGGACCATCCTGTTTGCAAGATCGGAGTCGTGGAGCCGACCGACAAGCGGACATTCTTCAACATGTTCAGCACCATCGTACTGAAGGGATATAAATTTCAGCCGAAAATTCGTTTTCGCAATGAGGTTTTGGCGCAGCGGAGAATCCTCAACGTTCAGGGATTTTTCATGTTCGAGGGCAAGGTATCAGAGCACCTGGTATACCTCAAGCAATTCTTGAAGGCCGCTATTTTCAGCCGGAAGCTCTCCGGCACCGGCGACCTGTTCCGCAATTTTATCGGTTCAATTCGGTTCCTCGTGCCGCTGATGTGGAGGTACGTGAAGGACCATCGGATATTTGTGCCTGGTTCGGCGAATATAGGGCTGGGCATCCAGGCAGAACAGGCGCCATGTGCGGATAGTCGTATCACGATCGATGGAAGCTCGCTAGATGTGTATGGATTGCCGCGGGTGGTTCTGGATTGGCGCATTAACGAGCATGATCTCGAATCGATCCGAGAATTCGCGATTCAGATACGGGACGCGATGCAATCCGCAGGGATTGGTCGTCTGGAGATCGACGAAGATTTGCTAAATCGGAACCCGAAGTTCCTTTCCAATCTGAGAGACAACTACCACCAGATAGGCGGAACGGTGATGGGGTTCTCGGAGCAACACGGCGTAGTGGATAAGAACCTGCGCGTTTTCGGGACAACGAATTTCTACGTTGGAGGCGCAAGCATATTCCGGACATCGAGTAATGCCAACCCGACGTTCACGGCGATGGCGTTCGCGACAAGACTCGTCGATCACCTGACTGGTTCAGGAACGGACAAAGCTAACCAGAGCCAGGATTAGATTTTGTTTGTGCGAGGCGCATGCCGCTTTAAAATGGGAATGAAAGTTTAAATTCCATCGCTTCTTTGTGCCCTGGTGGTAAAAATAAATTGTCACTAGTACAATAATATTTAATGTCGCGGGAAAGCAATTGCAAGACTATATTTAGACACCATGAGCGAAATTAAAGTTGCCGTCATTCAGGATGGCGCGCGTTTGCACTATGCCGTTCCCCTTGCGTTCCAGCATGCCGGCATGCTCAACGCATTATATACGGACTGGTATAACCGTCGAACCCTATTCACCAAGCTCAGCATCAGCCTGGCTCGCCTGATATCGGCTTCCAATGCCGACCGAATGCAACAAAGGCGAGTAGATCAATTTGACAATGTACCTATATATGATTATCCGCTGCTGTTTCACGGAATCTACCTGGCCCGCAAGCCCGGAAGAATTCGCAGCGCGATTTCTCAATGGTCCATAAAACAAATTCGTTCCAGAGAGCGCCGACTTGGACCGATTGCCGACGGGAAAATTGACTTGGTTTTTGCGTTTTCCAACCTTCTGGATATCGCAGATATGCAATGGATAAAAAATAAAGGTTGTCTTCTGATTGTCGACCAACCATTGGCATCTACACGGGAAATGTCTTCACAGCGGATTCATGACACACACTACTGGCCAGGGTGGGAGGAGGCTTTAGCGGCGAGCCATGATGAAGGCCCGCAGATTCTTCATGAATTACAAACCTCTTTGTGGGCCGATCATATCACCTGTGCTTCCGATTACGTGAAAAAATCTTTGATGAATCTGGAAGTCAACCCGAAAAAAATCAGCGTTGTGCCCTACCCGCTGGATGCTACCCCATTCCCATTTGTGGATCGCTCCGGCCGCACCGGGCCGGTTACAGTCGGGATTGTTGGAACTGTGAATCTCCGCAAAGGTGCACCTGTGGTTCTCCAAATCGCAAAAAGGTTTTCCACAGAAAAACTTCGCTTCGTTTGGGTGGGAATTCCCACGTTGTCCCCCCAGCGCACCGATGAATTACGGAAATTTGTGGATTTAATCGGACCAGTGCCGCGATCGCAGATTCCCGAATGGCTGGGCAAGTTTGATATCTTTCTGCTGGCTTCACGATCTGAAGGCTCTGCCGGAGCCCTTATGGAAGCTATGGCGACCGGCCTGCCGGTGGTGACAACCACAAACAGCGGAACGGTAGCGCGCGACGGAATTGAAGGATACATCCGGGGTATTGACGATATTGACGGTTTGGCTACGGCAATTGAAAAACTATCCCTGGATGCCGAGTTGCGATTATCGATGGGTCGTGCAGCACGTCAGCGCGTTTTGAATTTTAACATTGAATGGTATAGCCGCAGCCTGGCGGATCTTGCTACACAGCTTTTTGAAAAGAAAATTTGCTAGACTATTGCATTCGTGGAAGTATCGGCTCGATCCGATGATACCAGATTCATCAAAAACACAGCGGGTCGTAAAAGCACATAAATAAACTTTCGATAATTCAATTGCGGCAAACATGCTGATATCGGACAGCAGAAAACAACGAGATTTTAAAAACTGAGCACAGAATAACGATATCGCATATGGCAGGTCAATCGTCACTTCTCTGTTCTCCTGTTCCGATTTTTCCGGTACCCGGCGCGACTTCGCCACGATGATGTTTCAACAATTTCCGCAACAATACGAACGGACGATAAACATCAACCAAGAGTTGCAAGAGCAATCCAGCAATGACGCTGTCTCTGCCGCTCAATGTGTAAAGCAATTTACCCAAGGTGGAACTCGGCTTCGTCCATCGCAGATCATCGTCTAATTCCGAAACGTATTGGCGGGCAAAATATGAATAGGGAGATAATTCCAAGGCCACGGTATCCCGCATTCCGCCGGCAACCCGCCAAGGCTTGGTTCCCGGGCAATGTACCAGCGGTGGAAACCCACGAATCATCGCCAACAATCGGTGGCGAGCGGCAAAGCCTGCGTGAGACCAACATTGGGCCACGTCATATCCGGCACGAAACTGACGCACTGGTATATGCGCAAAGAGCTCGGAACAAAGAAGTGCGTCGAGAACGTCCTGATCGCTCATCAAATGCAATGGTCGGTCGAAATATGATAATTTTTGCGCATCTTGAAAATCCCGCCGTTTCATACGATCAGCCCAGGCCTCCAAAAGCGAGCGATGAACTGTTGTTACGCCAATAACACATGAATTCACCGGACCCGCGAGCCTGCGGACTGATTTCATGCCCATCAATGTCGCACGGTCTGCGTTCCAGCCAAAGACGGCGGTATTTTCCTGGGTTGTAAGAAGAGCATCGGGTTTAAAATAAAAAAATTCGGCTGAGGTTTGTCGCGTAAACATCAGGTCAGAGTCAAGCCAAACCACGGGCCCTGCGTCTTCACTAAGGACCTTGAGAAGAATCGTCGGCTTGACTTCCCACCCTCTTATACTTAAAGCATCATTGTCGCGGATTTGAACGTTAGACCGATCGGCAGCCCACCGTCTGAACGCAGTGAAATGCGTCGGGCAATAACATATAAGCGGCGCCAACGGCCCAAAGCGCTGCAACGACAATATCAATAACTTCAGCCCAATCGTATCCGTGATGCGGTCTTCATAGCAGACAAATTTAAAGCTATTTGAGTTTGTGGTTTGCACGCAGCGCCAATCCATCCTGAGCATTGATTTTTATCATCACAGTACAAATTAAGTAAAAAAAACCTTCCAGACGCGTCGTTTTAACAGTATACGAAGTGTAAATCATGCTTTCTGATCCAACATGCGGGCATTTCGGAAAAATACCAGTACACACAAAAAGCGCTTCCAAAGCAAGCGGGTGCCGGCGCGCTTTACCAGATATGCCGTGCCATGTACCCTGTGATGGAGATGATAAGCGATATGCGCGTGACGGTAATTCACAATGGCTTGCGGTACAGTCAAAGCCTGACGGAAGTTGTTACATGAGTGATAGAACGAAACTATAAGGTATAAACCCATGATTCGATTGTAAGGCGATACCATGAATAATTTGCTGCGGCAAATCACGCTACAGGACGCCTCAATTCAAACTTCCGCCATAGGCTTCGGTTGTGTGAGTCTGACCATGCACGATCGAAAATCGGACGCCGTTCGGTTGTTGGAACAGGCTCTGGACCTGGGCATTACGCATTACGACGTGGCGCCGCTGTATGGTTTTGGCCATGCGGAAAGCATCCTTGGGGAATTTCTCAAAGGACGGCGTGATAAAGCGACTGTAGCAACAAAGTTTGGTTTGCAGCCTTACGAAAACCTCGCCAAAAGTCGCCGACTGATCAGTTTGGCCCGATGGCTGGCGCATCGCTCTGACGTGGTTATGGCTATGGCACGTAAATACGCCGGTCAGGCGGTGCAGCGAGGCGTATTTGATCCACAGGCATCCGCCCTGAGTCTTGAGAAATCTTTGCGCAAACTGGGAACGGACTACATAGATATATTTCTTATGCATGAATGCACTTTGGAGGATGCTCGGCGCGAAGATTTGCTGGCTTTTCTGGACGAGCAGAAAAAAGGGGGGAAAATACGTTCTTATGGGTGCGCCACGCCATATTCAATATTTCAAGACGATGCCGCCTTATTGCCGCCAGCCTGCTCTGTCCTGCAGTTCGACAGCGGTGTAACGACGCAACATGTATCGAAGCTGCGTAATCGTGCAGATAAAACCCTTATTACGCACAGCGTTATGAACGGTGCGACACAACTGGCCGCATTGGCGCGTCAAAATCCCAAGTTGAGGCAAAAATACAGGCTGACAGAAATTGATCTGACAAATTCCTCCACAATTGCCGGGCTTCTATTAAGCTATGCGGTTCAGAGCAATTCCGAAGGCATTACTCTTTTTGCCACGACACGTTTAGAACATTTGATCGCCAATGTCCGCTGTCTGACGGAAAAACGATTTACCACAGAACAACTAACGGCATTTCAAGCGTTTGCGGAGGATGCTTTACGACCAGCGGATGAATTAAAAATCAAACTCCAATAAATGGGAAGCAAAACTGTCGCACATGATGTAAATAATCAATAAAATCGAGCTGCTTTGGTTTTGGAGTAAGTGCAGTGAAAATTGCAGGATATGCCCACATACATGGGACCATTCCTCCGCTTTCAGGACTCGGAAAGCACATCATCAATATGTTTAAAGTCATTGGATCAACGCCGGGGATTGATCTGTCGCTCCTGAGTCCGCGCGACTTGCTCGATGCAGAAGGCAAAATACCCGCGAATTCCGAACTTGCTGATTTCGCCGTTCGGTCGCTGCCCTGGGAACGTAAAAAAAGAGAGTGGCGCTGGAATCTTACTGGAGGACCAGTCATTGATAAATTCATAGACGGAGCCGAGTGGATTTATGTTCCATCAGAACAGTATGTTCCTTCCCGTGGGGCTAAACTGGCGGTCACTTGCCATCATCTGGAGTGGTTTGAACGTGATTTACCCTGGTTGAAAGGAATGTCGGTGCATGTTCGCAGGATCAGATGGCGGCTGGGCCTTCGCCCGATCCTAGATCAATCGGACATAGTATTTGTCATTTCAGAATTCATTAAACAGCGCATGTGCGATTTTTTCGACGTCAAACATGAAAAACTTGTCGTGTTGGGCAATGGCGTCGAACAACCGTTTTATGATGCGGCGAAAAAACCGCGTGTTCCCGCGTCTCCTGAATATCTCCTGGTTATCGGTGGTCTTACAACGAGAAAAGGTGCTGAATATGTTTTGAATCTTGCACGAGATATAAAAAGTAAAAAACTTTCCGTCGAAATGCGAATCGCCGGAAAAAGTGAACCCGAGTATTTAGCTGCTGCGGAAGAACTTTCACCTGTTGTCAAATTGCTTGGATATACCAGCGTAACTGAGCTTGCCGATTTAACCCATAACGCGCTGGCCGTTCTGTTTCCCTCGCGTTATGAGGGGTTCGGCATTCCGGTAATTGAAGCGATGGCGGCAGGTACACCAATAATTATTTCCCATTGGGGACCACTAAAAGAGTTGGCAAGTGATGCGGGTATTGTTGTCGATCCTCGCGATACGCAATCCATGCTCAAAGCTGTGGAATCACTGCTTGCGTCTTCAACTTACAGGGACAAACTCACCGCGGCCGGCCGCATACGCGCCGCCGATTTTACCTGGGAGGCAATCGGCGCCAAAGCACTTGGGGCAATGGGATTTAGTTCTTCCGCAAGCCATGATGGAAATATTTCTTTGAAGAAAACAATCTAACCTCAACCCAACTTACTTAAATCTACTCAAATTGCTTTGGCAAAAACAGTCGCAAGAACATCATCGATTTTATTGTTAATCTGTAACACCTCAACACAACATCCGTTCTTTTGCATGTCTTGGACAAGTTGCTCGGGGGTATAAGGCGTGTGCGTTTCGATGGCAAAAAAACGGAATTTACTGATCCAATCAGAACAATCACGAAAGAGTTCTAGTTCGGCGCCCTCAATGTCGCACTTTAGCAAATCAATTTTATCAGGAAGATTGGACGAAACGAGTATTTCATTAAGCGTCATGCCTCTAATCGGCGCTTCGTTCGGACTGGCTTTGTTGGTAGCCTTATATCCCCATTCAGGTTGGGAACGGTCAAGCCAAACATTGCGGGACGTTCCCAAGGCGCATGCTTGAAGGAGGATAATTCTTGATTCAGCCTGTACGATTTGAATATTGTTTCGACATACTTTGGCATTTGCGGAATCTGGCTCCACAACGGTGATCCGGCAGTCGGGATATTTCTGCTCCCAAAGCCGGACCGAATAGCCGGCATTGCCGCCTAAATCAAGAACTGTTGAAATCGAACCAATTTGATCGGAAAATAGCAAACCATATTCATTTTCCACGAAAATTTCTAACAACGTATCAATGTGCCCGGTTCCAAATCGAAAACAAAATACGCCAAGTATATTTCGCAGACGTATTTTCTGAACACTATATCTGAAAGGTAGTGGTATATGTCTGCAGCGCTGAAGAACCTTATCGTAGATTCGAAGAAAAAAATACCAATTGGAAGCGTAAAGATGTCGTTCCCTTTTGATAAAATTTATGAACATTCATGCCTCGATAAGTGCGTTGATCGACGGTCAAATATAATGTTGCGCCAACTGTTTTTTTATAATGAATATCAATTGGCCTTGTATACAAGTTAGTGTTTCTCAGCCATCAGTTACACTCATCACATATGTTACCTACAGTCTGTTGGACCTGGGAAGCGATCAGCGCTAATGCACACACTTCAATGAGATATAATTCTTCAGCAAGCGGTAAGGCAATCAATAAATCTGTAGCACTCGCAAGCCGGTGTAGAAATAATGGATTTATTGAATTTTTTTCATAATGGTAATCCATCTTTTTTTCGCAGAAACTCACGAATTTTTAAAACGATAAAATACTCATAAATCGCCAACAACCGACAATATGTAAACCCAGCGCGACCATCGAGAAAGCCAAGGCGCAGAAAGTACATATAAATAAAACGCAGCGCTGATCGGCATGGCAGAAATCCTGAAATATCTTTCAATGCTCGGCGCCGGCGCGGTGCATCTGAAAAGAGCCCTGCCCAGTCCACTTTCTGAACGCCGGTGTTTTCTAAAAATTTTTCCGCCTCGGTGGTCGAATAACGATTATGGCGTTCAAGCCAATCCTGTATTCCTTTCGAAAATGAATAGTGCAACAACGGTTCACGAAGCGTGCCAATGGTTTCCGGAGGCAAAGACTCGCGTTGTCCATGCCCGGCCTGGATGAAATTCAGACGGTCGCGTTTTCCAAAACGCACCTGATAAGAGGGATAAAGTCCGGAATGTTTGAGCCAGCGCCCCTGAAAAATCATTTTTGAAGCAAGACGATAGGCGTCTTTTTTTCCGCCTGTTGCATTCTCCTGAAGTTCGCGCTGCAATTCCGGTGTAACTACTTCATCGGCATCCAAATGTAAAATCCAATCGTGCTTTAAATTTCCATTGATAAGACCAAAATTACGTTGCTGAGCGAAATTTACAAAACGATTTTTCAATATACGGGCGCCTTTGGCGGTTGCTATCTCCACGGTGCGATCTGTGCTGAAGGAATCTAAAACCAAAATATCATCAGACCACTTTAATGAATCAAGACAACGAGCAATGTTTATTTCCTCGTTATATGTAATAATCAGAACCGAGATCATTCATGCCCCGAAGTGTTCATGAAAATTGGTCAAAGGTCGACAAAAGTGAGAATAACAGGCCACGGCAGAATTTCAAGACGTGCTGGCTATAGCTCCTGCGGATGTCCGGCATTTTGATCAACCATTAAATGGAGTAAAGTGCATAGCTGTCCCAGTCATCTTGAGTCGACGGTTGTTCTGATATGCAACGAAACGAGGTCTTTGGAAAGCCTTTCGCAAACGAGTGAACAGGATTCTGATTACTTAACCAAAACTCAGTCAGGAAAAAAATGTTTCAGAGCTAAAAATTTCTTCTCGAAAAGGTTGTAGCTTAAATATGCTATCCCAAACGTCAAAACGGCTGAGATCATCATGGGCACCGATGGCACATTCGTCACCCAGGACAGCCGTGGAGTGCGTCCAACGAAACTGATCAGATCCGAGACGACGAACATCACAGGCATATGTATTATATATATTCCGTAACTGTAACGACCGCACCAAGTCATAAGATAAGAGGACATTAATTGTCCCAAGAGGCCGCGTTTTTCCCCAGAAAAAAGGGCCAAACTAAGCAAAGCACCATAAAACAGTGCAACTACTGTCCATAGCAGAGAATTCAAGACGGCATTCGACCACTGGGGAATCTCAATTGTGTTGCCTGAGGGAATCTCCAACAAAGTCACCCCAGGGCGCACCGCCAACCATTCGAAATTGAACAACCAGATTGCAGCCACAGCGAAGCCCATAGCGAGCCCCAAAATCTCTAGTGCGGGTAAAGAAACCTTGGCCATTAAACTACGCATTTGCTTATCGCGCACCAAAACGGCCATCACGGCTCCAATGCCAAGCGCGTTGACCTGAGCCAGTGTTGCGGTGAAAATCGCGATATCACCCATCCCGGCCGCGGTTGCGATGCACCGCCATAAAACCGAAACCAATATCAAGGCAACGCTTGACCAAAATATACCTCTACGGGGCAGGCAGAACACCAATACCGGCCAAACCAAGTAAAATTGTTCTTCGATAGCCAGACTCCAATAAGGCGCCACAATGAGCATATATTGATTGTGAAGTACAGACCAGAAGTTGCAGGTATATGTCCAAAGCCATGGTAAATATGAAACGAACACGGTTGCAGCCAAGTCTGTATTCTTATGCAGCCCTAATATTCGTCCGAGACTCGCCGAACCAAAGGCCGTAGTTAATGCATAGATACTGAACAATCCTATAGCAGCGTAATAAATTGGAAAGATCCGCAGGAAGCGCCGCATATAAAAGTTTCGGAAATAGCGCGGAGCAGTGCCTTTTGAATCCAGGAGTATACCCGTGATTAGAAACCCGGATAGTACGAAAAATAATTGAACCCCCGAGCCACACGTGCTTAGGGTACGACCAAGGTAAATGGAAAACCGTGTATCCTGAGGCCAAAAATGGCTGAAATGGAGAACCAATACCAAAAGGATGGCCAAACCCCGCAATCCATCTAATTCGGGAATAATTTTCCTTCCCAGATGTAATGGGTCAGTGGAGGGCGTTTGTTTCTCATATCCCGATTGTCTTTTCGTCCCCAAGGTTTTCCTATCAAGAATCTTGTTTACAGCACGGATAGTACTCGTCCTGCTTAGTTTTAGTATCCTTTGATAAACTGCAGCACCGGATTTATTTGCAGCGCCCGACTTAAAACCGACATCCCTGAGGAGAATCGGCCGTTATCCACGTAGCGCTTTGTCGTTCCATGGATCATCAGATATTTGAGGTATTGTCCTCTTTAACAATACTGCTGTCTCCCATCCGGGATGTCGCGAATGCATGGCAAGCCAGGTGCCGGCTATCGAAATAATTGGAACATAAGATGATAAAACCTTCAATGCTTCCGGTACTTGATTGGATTTTCCAAAGTGGTTGGTTTGTTGATAATCATGCCAGACAACAACCCCGCGTTCCGACAAAAGCCTGAAGGCCACCTCTGTGTCATTAAGAACCGGGTTAAAATGGTGATTGGCATCAACAAAAATCAAATCATATTTTTCGTCGGTGTTGAAATGTTCCAAAGATACTTTTCCAATGCGGCGATCGATTTTATTTTCCAACGACGTCCCTCGGTAGGCAGTTCCATGATCCGCGTATTCATCCAGCGTGGTAATTTTCACGTTCGGTTTCGTATTTTCCGCCAGTAATTTAGCTGTGTGGCCAAGATAACTTCCTAACTCTAAAATTCGTGCAGATTCAAATCCTATGGCGCACTTGGCCAATACGACCACGTCAACAAGCGGAGTAGACCAAGCTCCAAGCGGGCACTGCTGAATCACTACGCATGTTGTGTCAAATAATGGAATGCACTCGTTGGGGTTCCGTTCAGGAAGATGTTTTAAATATGACAGGCGGCGGGATAACAGTGCATCCAAGACGGGTCCTTTCCGCGGAGAAAACTTCCAAACTAAACTTAAAATCCGCTCCACAAAAGGCGGCGTTGGCTGTTTTATATTTTTGAAATGCATTGTTTGTTGTTGATGCATAGTCTTTGACTTGTCGAACAAACGAAGTAGAAATTTGTGTCACAATTGCCATTATTTAAAACATATTAACACGTTATAAAAGCGGGCTGTAGTTGCTCCTCAGATAGAACGGCATTGCGGGCTTCCATTAATTGTGCTCCCTTCACATGGTTCGCGGGAAAGCTTTTAAGAACGCATTTCGAAACGAGTGAACACCAACGGCCAGAGCGCGATCATAGGCGCAGCGATCTTACCCCATACCCATCGTAAACCATCGCCAAAGCATCATACCGAGTCTTAATGCAAGCGGCAAATAATATATAATGGATAGATATCTTCATGAAAAACCATTCGTTTCCACGCTTAAAACTGAGCTTTACCTTTTTTCTTGCACGTCTATAGTATCGCAGTTCAACCGAATGGGGTTGATCAATCGGGCGGCGCATAATGACGCAAATGAACGACGAGCTGAACATAGAGGAAACAGGACTGGCACAACATACCGTCCGGGGAATGGTATGGACATTGGTCCAGACACTTGGTTCAAAAGCGGCGGGGGTCGTCGCACAAATTTTTCTGGCACGATTGTTATCACACAGCGACTGGGGGCTGGTGGCCGCCACATATGCGGCAGCTGCATTGCCCAATGTTTTCCGAATGACAGGTGTTTCGCAGATATTGGTGGCAAAGCAAAAACAATTTCGTCGTTGGGCTGTGCATGCCTTCTGGTTTGAAATTGCGCTGGGAATGGTTTCATCGGTGGGGATGTGTATTGCAGCCCCGATCGCGGCGACGGTATTTAAGGCCCCAGAGCTTCTTTACACGACGCTAATTATTGCGGTTGCGGCGGGCATTAACTCCCTGGGCGTATTATCTAATGCCGCCACACTGATTCAACTTCAGTTTCGCAATATTTCTTTAGTTAATCTATATGTGAATATTTTTCAATCTGGATTAAGCGTGATTCTCGCATTTTGTCATTTCGGCGCATACAGTTTTATTATTCCGGTGCCAATCGGAAACGCCATAAAGGTATTTGCCATGTGGTGGCTTGTACACAACGACTTACCGCCGATTCGATGGGAAATCAATTTGCTGCGGTGGCGTAAGCTGGCAAAGGATAGTTCTGTGTTAATGCTCGCCTCTTTAGGACCGACGATAACGTATATGGCTTATCCGGCGGCGCTGCGCAAATTTCATACAATAGAAACTGTAGGATTGTGGTTTTTTGCGTGGAATTTATCTAACCAGATCATTCAGCTACTGGCAAACAACCTCACCATGACGCTCTTTCCGACCTTGAGCAAAATCAAAAACAAACCTGAGCGCCAGAAAGCGGGATTTATGCGAGCCGCACAAGCACTGGTATTAATCACAACTTTCGCTTGTATACTTGAAGCGCTAACGGCCTATCCGGGGTTGGAGCTATTGTTCGGCACAAAATGGCTTGCCGCCGTTGTTCCGTTGCAAATATTTTCACTAGCGACCGTCTTTGGTGTAGTCGGATCGCCGATCAACAGCATCATAATGGCGCAAGAACGTTACCGGTTGTATTTATGGTACAATATACTTCCTCCATTGGCGCTTATTCCGTTACTATACCTTGGTTCATGGCGATATGGTGTGGCCGGCGTGGCGACTGCCACTCTGGTGCAGGCGGCTGTCGTGGCTCCATTGGGCGTGGCGCTGGTGGCAGGCGGTGCCGGCAAGCCGGACTGGTTAAGTCCGCTTAAGGTGTTTTGGGGATCGCTTTTCTGTGGTGCGGTGGCAGGGGTGGTGGTGCTGATTGTCATGAATAGTCTCCCGATATTGAGTAAAAACAACATCGTGGTCATCATTGTGATCTGCGGAGTTTTCAGCCTCATCTATTTAGCACTGGCATGGCTGGTATGCCGCCCGATAATGAAGGAATTGCTTTCGCACACTATTCATCTTCTTTACCGATTTTTGCCGCACAAATAGGGGATAGGCCACGGCGGCGGTGCCGCCGAGTTCTGCGTCGGGAGACGGGAGATGGAAGAATATGCATGCGGCGCGCAGAGTTAATGCCCTGCGCCATCCGAAAAAGCGAAAAATTTGTCGCGATATTTTTTTGCATTGTTCCGCGTCCCAAAATTTTTTAAGCTTTTTCTTGCTATATGACCTGTCCCCAAATACATTTATGCTGGAAAGTTTTCCGGCGATATTTTTTACCCTTCCCCTCTCCCTATAACCACGCCGAACATAAACCAAGCCCATGGAGGTTTCGATAACAGCCGATATAAATGCCGTTGAGGAAGAGAGTCGAGGCATCTTGCTGCTTTAGAGGTGTCGATGTTTCCTTCCTCAGGCCGGTATTTCCGGTCCCTTATCCAACGAATAAATGATTCGCATCGCCGAACGGGGTTACGTCGCATAAAATGCCTCTCGGAGGTGCGCGCTGTTATGGAACCATTGGAGCCGCGTTTGCTGCTGAGCGTATTGGCCGGTGCGCTTCCGGCCGGATACGTCGACGCTAATATCGGCAATCCGCAGGTTTCCGGTGCCGCGGAATACACACTGTCCAATAATCAATGGTCGGTGAGCGGAGTGGGAAAAGGAATTTCCTCGTCGGCAGATCAATTTAATTTTGCTTACGAAAATTGGACAGGCGCTGGGGTGCTCGTTGCCAATGTCGGGGCGGTGGGTAACACGGGATCCGGCGCCCAGGCCGGCCTGATGATCCGCGATTCCAGCAGTTCCGGCGCCATATTTGCCGCCGTACTGGTCAATGCAAATAATCAGGTGACTTTTGAATATCGCACGAGCACCGGCGGTAAAATGTCCACCGTCACTGGAGGAACCGTTTCAGGTCCGATTTGGCTGGAACTTGTTGAAACCCAGAAAAACGGCGGCGAACAGTTCACAGCCTACTATAGTTCGAACGACGTAAACTGGACGGCGATCAATACCACCCCGATCAATATAACCTTCAAGAATTCCACAAATCTGGCGGGATTGGCCGTTACTTCCAGCAGTGCTACACAAACGGATTCCGTGAACTTCAGTGGTTTTTCCACGAATACCGCGCCGATAGTAACAGCGCCAGCGGCGGCGAGTTCCAGTACTGTCACCGATACTACCGCTAATTTGAGCGTGTCAGGTGAAGATACCGATGGCCAAAGCGCCGGCACACTGACTTATACCTGGTCGGTAACATCCCAACCAAGTGGGGCTGCGACACCCACCTTCAGCGCCAATGGAACCAACGCCGCATCCAATACCATTGTTACGTTTAGCCAAGCCGGCAAATACACATTCCTGGCGACGATTACCGACTCTGACGGCGTATCGGCGACCAGCAGTGTGTCGGTAACGGTAAATCAGACACTTACAAGCATCAATCTTTCACCTTCCACCCCGTCGGTAGGCTGGGATTCAACTACAAAATTATCCGCCGTAGCGTACGATCAATTCGGCAACAAGATGGCAAATCAGCCGACATTCAGTTGGTCCGTGACTGGCTGCGGCTCGATTAAAAGTTCGGGAAAATATACTGCTCCAGCCACCGACAGCACTGCGACCATAAAAGCTGCGAAGGGATCAATAAGCGGTAGCGACGAAATAACCGTCACCAATACACCCCCTACCGACGCACCTGCAGCGGCAAGCCCCAGCACGGTAACCGGAACAACGACGAAATTGAGCGTATCAGGCAAAGATACTGATGGTCAAAGCGATAGTACACTCATTTACACCTGGTCGGTAACGTCCCAACCAAGCGGGTCCACAACGCCCACCTTCAGTGCCAACGGGACCGATGCGGCGAAGAATACCACAGCCACGTTCTTCCAGGCGGGGATTTATACTTTCCTGGCGACCATTACCGACAGCGAAGGAGAGTCCACCACCAGCAGCGTGAACGTAACGGTGGAACAGACGCTTAAAAGCATCAGCGTTTCACCGTCCATCCCATCGGCAGGCTACGATTCAATCATCCAATTTTCGGCGACGGCGCTGGATCAATTCGGCGATGCGCTGGCGACCCAGCCGACGTTTAAATGGTCAGTGTCGAGAGGCGGCTCAATCAATAGTTCCGGCGTTTACACCGCACCAACTTCCGCGGGCACAGTAACAATAAAAGCGACAAGCGGATCGGTCAGCGGCAGTGATTCCACGACCATCGTTCAGACTCAGACAGAACAGACAGAACAATCGTCGGCTCAGTTGCCGAGTTTCACCTATTCAGCGCCTTCTTCCGCCCCTTCATTGCCGTCAGGTATCGATCCATTCAGCCCGCCTGTTGGCGGCACAACAAACAGCGGCGCGCCGATCATCGATGCTTCGGACACTATTGCCAGTCCGAACGACAGCATCACGCTCACCGGGGCACAATTCACCAGTTACACCGGTTCAGCGGCGTATTCGGATACACAATTTCTTGTTTATGGTCAAACCAGTTCAACAAACGGCGCGCTGACCAATGCCCAAATACAGGACACCTCGGCTGATGGCGTAATTGTTACCATTGGTTCGACTGAGCCGGCGAATTCGATGTACCTGATATGGGCGCAAAATAGTTCAGGCGTCAGCACGCCGATCGCCATCAATGACACCCAAGCGTGGTGGGTTTCCAACGCCGGAAATGCGTCGCCGGGGCAAACGATATCAGTTTACGGCAAAAATCTTTCCAACGGCGCTTCTACGCCGCAGTCATGGGTTTATCTGCAACCCACCACAGGCGGACAGGGACAATGGGCGACGGTAACGGCGGTGAATCCCTATCAGGTTAATTTCGTTGTTCCAACTTCGCTGACCAATGGAACTTACCAGGTCTGGGTTAACAACGGCCTGGGCGGCAATTACAGTTGGTCGCAAGCGTCGACTTTGCTGACCGTTCAGGGAGCGAAGACCTGGAATTCCGCCTTGACGGTAAATGTGCAAAATTACGGCGCGATCGGGAATGACACGACAGACGATGGGGACGCGATTTTGGCGGCAATAGCGGCCTTGCAACCGGGTGACACACTCTATTTCCCAAATGGAACTTATATTGTTAATAATGCAGATCTACAAGGTGGCGAATACGACAACAATATGTTCATACTTCCCAGTGACGTGCGAGTGGAAGGAGCAAGCGAGGGACAAACGATTATTGAATTTCAAGGATCTGTGCCAAAATGGTGGGGTGCCAACTTTGAAATAGGAGCGCCGGGGCAAAGCAATGTGGAATTTGACTCGCTGACGCTTGAATACGCAGGACCTGAAACATATCCCGTAGATGGAACACCTGCGCTGGTTTATGAAACGGGTGGAACCAACTTTACCTTCGATAATGTTACTCTTCTGGCTAATGATCTCACGCCGATAGATTGGGAAGATTCCAGTCAGTTGACGCTGGAGAATTCCACCATTCTAGGTCAGAGCACGCTATTGCTGGGCGCCAATAACGTCTCGATTAACAACAACAGCTTTTATGAAGGATACTATGCCGAGGAAGCCATCGACGTCTGGGGTGGATACAATATTAGTATCACAAATAATCAGATAGAGAATGCCTATCAATACACCGGCAATGATGACAACCAGATATCAGAGAGCAACAGTTCCGGCTGGGGCCAAGGCCGCTTCCTTGAGAACAATCTGGCCTGGGGCCCAATCTATAACGAATACATCGCCAATAACACGACTTATCTGGGAACGCTGCTTTCCCTTACACCCAATGGCCAAGGCCAAAACACGGGTGAACAAATTCTTTATGAGGGTCCTACGGTGGATAGTGCTTATGGCGCACCGTCGTCTATTACAACGAACACCGTGACTTTTGCTTCATCCACCTTTAATCCGGACAACAACACCTCTTATGCAGCAGCTTCTGCTTTTAAAGTCGGGATGAACGTAATTGTGACCAATGGCGCCGGCGTGGGTCAAATGCGGACCGTGACAAACGTCGCTTTCACCTATAATAAACAAGGCGCGATTACCTCGGCGATACTTACGCTCAACAGTCCATGGACGGTAACCCCCAACTTAACCAGCAAAATCGATGTGTATTCGACCGCATACAATGATGTTATTTACAACAATAACCTGCAAGACCAAACTGGTCCAAACGGAGCCACGGCCGATGAAGCTGCGGCCGGAGTTGAAGTTTTTGAAGGCGCCTATGGGCTGATCATTGATAGTAACACCATCAGCAATCTGAACAACGGAATAAACCTCTGGAGCGCAGGGGTTGAAAATCCCGTATACTTCGTTGAGACAATCAACAACAATATTGAAAATACACAGTATTATGGGATAGGATTGTCGCCCACACCGACGCAAAACCTGGGTAATTCAACCTTTCAAACAGACACAGATCCAAATTTCATCGGTGTAACACTGAGGAATAACAATATATCTGGAACTCCGGAGGGCATTGCATTAGTCCTACCTGAACCGACATGGGCGGCCAATAGCATTGGGCCACAATATGCCACGGGAACGGCTACATTGAGCATAGTGGAGTTCAACACGATTTCGCCTATAGTCGCGTTTCCCGGCTCAGGAGCATATAGCTATAATAACGCATTCAATAAAGCGTCCGGCATTGCCATTTTTACTGACCCAAATGTGCTTATTTATGAAAATACAATCAACGGCGGAACGTCTGGAAACACTTCGCCGGCAGTCTGGTTTGGTGACTCAACTGCAACCGCTCTTTTACAGAACAATACGTATCTGAATTACAGCGCCAGTCAGATTTATTCCGGCGCCATTCCCGGAGGCATGCTGGAATTGCCTCAGGAAGTTTACTCTCAGACGTTGGCTTCCGGGACAACCGTACAGACGTCGATTGTGCTCCAGAATGATGGCGCTGCAAGTTTAAACTGGACCGGATCGACAAACGCCTCGTGGCTGACGTTCCTGTCGCCAAGCGGCAGTGTACTTAACGAAAGTTCCAGCGTCGCGTCGCTGGTCTTTAATACCAATGGACTATCAGCGGGCACCTATTCGGCAATCGTCACGATTACCAATGGTCTGGAAATCAAAAAATTGACTGTGGTGCTGACGGTCAATTAAGCATAATAGGGGGTTTACAAGATGCAGAGTGGTGCCAACCGCGCCGTCTTCGGCGTTAAAAATCTCTGCCCTATGGCCTATGCCCTGCGGCCTGTAGAATAATCCCATGGCAGGAAAAATAGTAACTTTTGTAATCGGTCTGGTTGTCGTTTCCGCCACCATTGCGTTGATTTATTTTTCAAGTATGCTTTTAAAAGGCACGGAAGAAAAAACTTCCCCGCAAAATAGTGTTCCAACGCTCAATCGCGTCGATCAAGCATTTATCGCGGCATTGGAGAATGCCGACGTTGCCGCCGCGAGCAAAGCCTTACAGGCCCAGCCGGACCTGAATCTGGTTGACCCGGCAAATGGATATTCTTCCCTTCTGATTGTACTCAAGAATATCGATGAGATTATTCTGGCTGGCGTCCAGATGAATAAATCCCTCCAGCAAGAATTGCAGTTTTGGCAGGATCTCGCGGGACAGATCGTCGCCGCCGGCGCCGATGTTAACGGCAATGGGGATTGGGGACATATTCCTCTCGAACAGGCGGATACCCCGTGGACAGTGGAATTTCTTTTACAACACCACACGAAGGTCGATATCGACGCATATGCCGGAACGCCCTTATATTGGCATGCGGATGATAATTATGTTGAGATTGAAAAACTGCTTCTACAAGCGGGAGCAAATCCAAACATCCGCAATTTCGAGGGGCAAACGCCATTGCATAAAGCCGCATCTGATGAATCGGTCAGAATTATTCCACTTTTGCTGCAATATGGAGCTGACAAAGATCCCAGAGACGACAAGGGCTATACACCGCTGAAATTAGCGGAAGCGCTGCATATGTACCTTACCATAACAATGCTTCAAAATGATGGTGCAACCGATTGAGGCAAGTTATTTTTAACGCAAGTAAATGCACTTATATAGGCACTGTGAAAATAGATCAAAGGCTAATTACATCGGATATCCTTTTCTCAAAAAATCCCAAATAAAGCGTGTCATCCATCCAAAATGTTCCAACAATACTAACTAAGCAAGACTTAATTTTTAACTAAGTATTAGTACCTATTGTTTGGAAACCTTTTGTTAATTAGACTTGGGACAGTTGAGTTAATTTTCAAACGCAAAACCTACTCTCTGCATCTAACAAAGCCATAAGGGTGTGAGGGCACTATGTCAGAGCAATGCATATTGGAAAATTCGTCCTCCAGTTCTAAGAGCGTTTTTCTTGTATTGGGTTGTCCCAGAAGCGGGACCAGCGCTATAACCCGATGCTTGCCGGTTTTTGGTGCCAATCTTTTCGGACAATTAATGGGCCCCAGCCAAACCAACAATCGCGGTCATTGGGAAAATATAGATGTGCATAAAATCAATGAACAACTAATGGCCCTTTCCGGTGTGGAAGACATATCTTCAGGTTCGATAAATCCCGAAGAATTAAGCAAAAAAAGCTTTTACCCGGAATTGCTTTCCCGTGCCGTGGAAGAGTTAAACAGCGGGTTTCGGACGTCGGATGACGTTGGAATTAAAAATCCACGGTGTGCACTGTATCTATTTTTTTGGCAGGATGTGATACGTCGGGTCGGCGCTCGTGATCGCTATATTATTGCAGTGCGCAATCCACGCAGTGTTGTGCATTCACTTCGAGCTTTTATGCAGGTGCGTCGTCTTCTGGGATACGCGTTATGGCTGGAGCACACGGTTCGCGCCGTACAAGACACCTTCGGCAAGCCACGTGTAGTTGTCGCCTATGAAGATTTGCTTGAGGATCCAGTTTTACAGGTGCAGCGAATTGGGCGTGAACTCGGGATTAGTGAACGAATTAATCAAAAGGAGTTGGAATTTTATAGCGAACGGTTTATTGATTGTGATCTTAACCACACACAGTTCGAGGCCGCTTCTCTGAAAAAACACTGCCCCGAATTGCCGCTTGTCTTTGATTTTTATGATCTACTTTGCCGCCGTGCTTCGGATCAAATTGATGAAAAAACCTTCCTCCAGCGTTGGGAACCGCTATATGCCCGCTACCGCGTCGAAATGCCAGAATATTGCCGTGCATATCCCTGGCTATTGAATAGCCGACAAAGCCGGGAGAAATGGCTTATTTATGCATGGTATAAAGCTCGCCATATTGGTTTGAAAGATGCCCTTGGAACATGGGTAATCAATCGGCTAAAAAACATAAAATCTCATCAGCGAAATTTGCCGGAAAAGCAAGCAAATGGTTTTCACACAATCTGTTCAATGGAAAATACACCAGAGAAAAAGATTGTTGAACCGGTTTCGCCGGTCTTTTCATTCGAACAAAAATCCAGTGTTTCCTAGGCAGCTCGTTAGGCTAGAGCCACCAACGCAGCGCAAAACAAATACGATTTAAAAATTTTTCTATAAGCGTACGATGGTTCACTTCTTCTGGTCGCACGCGCCGGCTGCGACGAATTTCATAACGGCAAATCCGCCGCACCGCTTCGGCAAATCGATGCGAACGAATGACAGCCAGAAA
>DATJSN010000056.1:0-52728 GCA_035504095.1 Phycisphaerae bacterium
AAAGGGAGATTTGACACAACAGCGTAGCCGCGATTTGAGATTTCATAGTTCAGATTTCAAAGGGATATTTGACACAACGACACAACGAATCCGCAGATGGCGCAGATTAACGCGGATTTAAAATTTGAGATTTAAAACTCAGGCTAGAGAGGCTATTCTACATTGACGGCACGATGGATCGTGCCAGCTACAAATCAGGTTCTAAAAATGGCAAAAAGCAGGGGTTCGAGATTATTTCGATCACGGGATTGGCTGCTTTGGACAATTGTGGCATTACTTGTGATATGGGGCGTAAGCCAGGCTCTGCGGCTGGAATCAAACGTCCATACCATATTGCACGAATCAAATGTTAATGAACAAAGTATTCAGGAAGCCCAGCAAGATGAACCCTCGCCACCAGTCATAACGCAGGCAGTCTACTTGTCCGCCCAACAGGCGGATCCGTCCGAGGCACAGGGCCCGGATCATTCGAATCATTCGGGCGCATTAGAAGTAATTGATCCCGGATTAATTGCGGCTACCGATGGCAAAATAACATTGGCGCATCAATTTATTGACCAGGGGGACATCCCGGCGGCGCGCAAAACCCTTAATAACGCGCTGGATCAAATCGCGGATTTCGACATTCCTGAGGCCGATGACATTCGCCGGGAACTTACGCAAATGAACAGGAGCACTTTGCTCTCAAGCGGATTATTACCCAATGATCCGCTGGCCGGACTGATAACAGTCGGGCAGGGGGATACCATTGATTATCTGGCCAATCTTTACCGTATTTCCCCCGCCGAACTCTTATGGTTAAATCCGCAGATCAATCCCAACAAAATGCCAGCGGGAACGTCATTAAAAATTATATCAGGACCGTTTGATGCACGCCTGATTCTTCATGCCGCACGACTTGAGATATATGATCAGGCGACGTTCATTCTTTCCTATAACGTTGAATTTACTTCGCCCATACTTCCTTCGCCGGGGGAATATAATATTGTTTTGAGTCGTTTGGGAGACAGTGAATTGTCCGGAAAAAGGGCTATAACCGGTGGAGAACTGGTTATTGAGCCGGTCTCGGGTGATTTGCGGATGCGTCTAACCATTGCCGGTCCGCCAAAAAATTCGACGGACGTGGCCATGAACACTGAAGATGCGTCCGAATTGGTACGATTATTAAATATTAATTTTTCGCATGTGGAAGTGGCGCCTTAGGGACTCTAACGAAACAAGACGGGGCACAGGCGCCTGGGAATTTCGGTCTTAGGAGTCTTTTCCAAGTAGATTTTTGCTATAATAAAGTGTACCGGAGGCGGCGATGGCCATAGTGGTCCAATGCTTTCAATGCAGCACGATTCTGGAACTCGATGATGGATTTCGAGGTGGTGTAGCCCGGTGCAGCAATTGCGGGGCGCTGCTGCGTGTTCCCAAGGATGTTGCCACTACCGAAGTTGCCGGGCGTCCACGTGCCCCAAGCAGGCCGCAACCACTTCCCAAGGCGGCCTCTGATCCGGGCATTTCCAGCGGCGGTATGCGTGGTTCAGGTTTGCAACGCCGTCCCGGTGATCCGACGGTCAGCAGCGGAGCCTTTAGCCGCTCCCCGCGTCCACAAAGCCCGCCTATTCCCTCTCCAGCGATTCGGCAAAGCGGCGGGTCGGGGGCTTTACCACGAACCCGGGGACAAAAAGGGGACCAGACAAACTTTTTAAGTAAACCGCTAATCGTAGGGGTGTTTTTTGGCGCGATTGTTCTTACGATTGCCTGTGTGGCTATATGGCAACTGTTTAGTTCACATACACCACAGCAAAACACTACTCCTCCAATAAGTTATTATCCTAATCAACCGGAGCCGGCGCCTGAACCGCCAGAGCCTGCACCTATTGTTCAGGAACCGCCAATCGTTTCCGGAACATTACCAAGCGACTGGAATTTAGAGGACATTGGCGTGCCAATTCTTGAACCAAGTAAAGCAGGCTATGACCAAAATACGGATACGTGGACCATTGAAGGCATGGGGCACGATGTTTATGGAAAAAATGATCAGTTTAGTTTTGTATATAAAAACTGGACCGGCGATGGGCAAATCAGCGCCAGAGTCATAAGCATAGCTGATACCTTCGATTGGGCCAAAGCCGGCGTCATGTTTCGTGAGAGCGCGGATGCCAATTCTCCTTACGTCGACGTTTTTGGCACGCCGGAACAGGAAGGCATTGCCATGCAGGCAAGAGCCAACCGCGGCGGTTCTTCCTCAAACCATCAGATTCCCGGCATTACCTTGCCGGTTTATGTCATGATTCAAAGACAAGGGGATAAATTCACGGGATATTATTCCAAAGATGGAACGACCTGGACGCAAATTGAGACATTAACCGTCCATATGAACAACTCTATTTGTGTTGGAATGATGCTTGTGGCCCACAGTAAAACTCAAAGCTGCGCCGCCACTCTCGACAAAGTTACCATCACAACAACATTATCAAATTGACAACCTGTGTTTTTAATCAAGAGCGCATGCCCAGGCGTGGTTGATGTCCTTAATACGCCATCATTGTTCTGTTTGGGAGATTACACGGTATAATTTATGGCATAGGAGCAAACGAAGATATGGCGATCGTTGTCCAGTGCTTCCAGTGCAGTAGTGTTCTTGAGCTTGATGACGGATTTCGGGGAGGCGTGGCGCGCTGCAGCAATTGTGGGACCCTTCTGAAAGTTCCTAAAGATGTGGGCGCCGCCGGAGCGCCTGGTGGTCCGCGCAACCCGGCTATGCCTCAGCCGCGGCCAAGGTCGGCGTCTGATCCGGGTATTTCCAGCGGGGGGTTTCGATCGGGGAGTGCCCACAGCCGCACGGGAGATACACCGGTAAGCAGCGGGGCATTTTCCCGTTCGCCGCGACCGAGAGCACCGGCGATACCTCAACCCGGCGTGTCTTCCGGGCGCGGCGGCGCTCAAATGGGAGCCGCCGGCGGCGATCAAAATGGCTCTTCTTTAAAATCCAAACAACCTTTACTGTTGTTGTTTGTTTTTATTGTCGGCGCGATTTTTTGTGTCGCGGTACTTGTCATCGTTCATGAACTTTCGCCCAAAAGCACGCAAATCATTGCTCCACGTTTGCCGGTTACTCCAAACAACAATGTAGTATCTAATGTCCCGAAATTTCTTGGTATTCCCATGGTCGGCACGCACGTTCTATTTGCGATCGACGGTTCCGCAGCCAATAGCGATACGTTTACTCTGGTGGCTGAGAATATAGAATATGCCGTCAAACACGGTATATCGTCGCAACATTACCGAGCACTGATCTGGAACAACGATAATGGCGTTTCCGTGCCCAACCGTGGATGGGCACGAAGATCGAGTAACAGCACTGTATGGAAACCATTAACGGATTATGTTCCGGCTGGTGAGAGCGATCCGTTACAAATGATTTTGCGGTGCACTAAAATTAATCCGGTTGATCAGGTTATTGTGATTACAGCTCGCGAAGATCTCACCGATCAATTGATCAAACAAGTTGATGATTTGCAAATTCATGTGCGAATCGATGCGATTTCAGTCAATACGCCTTCAACGGTTTTGGCGCAAATTGCCGATGAACACAATGGGGTTTATCAGCAGGTATCAACGATCGACCTGCAAAATGCATTAGGCAACTAAGGCTTTCTAATAAAATTAAGCAAGAATTTTAAGGTTCCGCCTTGTCGGAATGAGAGGTAAATTGGCCGGAATGCAGGGCATCAGGCAATTCCAGAAAAGCGTTTGCCAGGATTGGGTCTTGTTGGATTAACTTAACCGGATAAACGGGATTATTTTTGAAGGGATTGTACAGCGGATCACCAACATAGACGATTCTCCAGCCAACGACCGGCGTCGTCAGATAGTAAACTTCTGCCTGGGTAAATCGACCGCAAAGCAACAAAGGAAAGAATTCTGATGGCCTGGGAAACGCGAACAGGTAAGGTTCATCCACTGCTCCGAGAGTACCGGTCACGCCACGCTCGATTAAATTGACACACCATCCGGAATCAAATGGATTATGAAGCGTGGAAAGTTCATAACTGGCTATATGATAGGCTACACATCCCGGCAGCCATTGGCATGAATCGACATAATGATGCACGGAATACCATCCACAATAGATGGCGGCATCCGGACAGTTAACCGCCTGAAGCAGCGCCGGTGTATTGTCCAAAACCACTTTCATGCCGGTATTGGTCTGAATCAGATGAGCGGCGTTGCGAATATCCTGGTCCATATTGCCATAAGCATCGGTAGTGGTTAATCCGCGGGCATCAAAATATGCCGTACCGGAGAGTCCTTTGGCTTGAACATTCATCGACGACTGGATCATTCTAATGACCATGTCCGGCGTGGGTGCATCAAGCCTGCTGACCATTAATGTTCTTTGAGAACTGTTTGCGGCATTGCTCCAGGTATCAATGAGCATAGGATTGGGAATCCAGGGCATTTGGTTATTGCCGGGATAAAGTAAAGTCATTAAATCGCTGTCTACCGCCGAAGGACCATTTTGCTGACTTAAGAAAAGAATTTCCGATGTCAGTTCCTTCGTCAATCCTAAAACCCCGAAATAGGATTCCTGAATATGCCGCATTTGCCGGCGGTTGTCAGGAAGATCGCTGCGCAGACTCAATTTGTTGTATTCTTCCACCGCGGTCTGAACTTCCAGACGTTCCTGTTGCATCACGTCGTCGGCTGCAGAATTGCCATTTCCATGAAGCATCTGAGTCATGCCGCCGACGCCGATATATTTGGTCATTAAGTCAATAAAATTCCTGGAAAGTTCATCTCGTTGATCCAGTGGAGTCTGATTAATACGAGCGATGGCGCCACGAACAGCAGTTTGAAACTCCGTCATGAATGTCTCGACCGCGGCGGAAGTGGGTTCATAAACCGGGGATGGTGAACCGCCGGCAGAAGGTTGACTTTCGGGCGTTAGAATAAAATCCGGGGACTGCAATTGCTGAATACCCTGCTCTATCTGTTGTTCAGAATCCACCAGTTGAGCCTTGAGATTCGAGAGTTCCGCCAACTGATCCGGTGATGGATTGTCTGCTCCAACGCGCAATGGCACGCCATACATGATGGCCAGGCAACGAATGTCGTAGGCGTTTGAGAATTGCGTCAAATCATTGTGTATGGCTTGTGCAATATGAACGTTATAAAATCCGCGCGTAATGGTATCGGTATTAACGGGCAGGTCGAGAACAATGAGGTTTCGGTCGGGAATCTGCCGCACACGCATGTAATATTGGGCGACTTTCCAGGAGCCTTCGTCATTTTTATTTACAACGACGGCAACCTGATCGGGCGTGAGCGCGGACAACTTTGCAGAATAACAGCAGATTACCGTCGACACCATCACTATAAGCGTACAGTTAAAAAGGAATTTAAAATCAGTCAGGTTCATTATCGCGCCAGCCGTCCCACAATTTTGAATAATAACTTTATTTAATTCAGCCAGGGACGCCTGACGAGCGCGTCTATTGCCAGTCTGCTCATCGTGCGAATACCGATCGAAAGGGCGGTATCCGGAAAATCGTAATTAGAATTATGCAGCATAGGATATGTCCTGTGGCCATTTGGACGAGTTCCCAGTACAAAAAAACAGCCGGGTACTTTTTGAAGATACCAGGCAAAATCTTCGCTCCAGAGAAACGGATGATTCAGGTATTTAACCTTCTTTGAACCAAGTTCGGCAGAGGTTGTTTTCCAAAAAAAATCTGCAACGGTGGGGGTGTTAATCGTGGCCGGAGTTCCCGAAACAAATTTATAACTGATGGTACAACCATGTGCATCCCCAACTGTTTTGCAGGTTTTATGGATCAGGTTCATAGCATTTTTACGTTTCGTTTCTTCGAAAGTTCTTAAGGTGCCGGTAAGGTGGGCAATATCAGGAACAATATTGGAGGCGGTGCCGGCGTGGAAAGTACCAAGGGTCAATACCACGGTTTGCGACCTGCCAAATAAGCCGGCAAAGGCTTCAGAAAGAGCCTTTACCAGGGTAGCAGCACAAAGTATTGGATCAATGCCCTTGTGTGGGTAAGCTGCATGGGTACCCTTGCCACGAACGCGAATTTCCACAGAATCCACCGCGGCGAGAAATACTCCCGCTTTGGACCCTACTGATCCGACGGGAAGTTCCGGCCAACCATGTAAACCAAAGATGGCTTTTACTCTGGGGTGGTCCAATACGCCGTCTTTACGCATTTCATATGCGCCATTAAACCCTTCTTCAGCGGGTTGAAAAATAAGTTTTACAGTTCCCGGCAGTGACTGGCGGATGGCTTGCAGAACCGCCGCGGCTCCGAGTACAACGGACATGTGCCCATCATGACCACATGCATGCATCATGCCGGGACGTCTGCTTTCCCAGCGGGCACCAGTGGTTTCGGTAACCGGCAGGGCATCCATTTCCGCCCGAAGGGCAACACAAGTTTCAGAACGCCCCTTGATGAGCGCGGCAATACCTGTTCCGCCGGCTAAGCCCGTCTGGAAAGGAATGTTCAAATTTCGCAATTCATGGGCAATTAATTTACATGTATCACGCTCCTGGTATCCAAGTTCAGGCATTTGATGCAATTGACGGCGAATTTGAACGGCATAGCGTGTGGCACGTGTAAACTTATCGGTGAGATTGATCAGTTCATTGTTCATTGACTCACTGTGGGCAAAAGCTAGCGATTCGTATATTAAATTGCAAATAGAGCAAGTTAGTCCGGCCAATTCCGATAGGTTAATTTATTGGCGGAGATCCAAGGTGCGGATTATGCTTGGTAAGCATATCTTTCGGCATCGCATGAATCATGGAGAATGGGTATGACGGGTGAAGGACGCGGGGCGGTGTGCCAGTCGGCTTATTCGAAACTCAAGCAAGCAAAGATCCAAGGCGTTCAAGCCGTTATTGGTATGGATGGTTTTGTTGATGAAATCATCCATGTTGTGGACAAAAGACACAGCGCGGAAAAATTCGACCGGCTGGAAAATATTCGTGATTTTGCCAGACGAGTTGATGAAGCGGGAGGATGCAGCAGCAATCTGGAACTGGTCGTGAAAACACAAAAACTGGGCGGCAATGGCCCGATTATGGCCAATGCGCTATCAACATTGGGACTGGCTGTGACATATATTGGTAATCTGGGATATCCGGATCTGCATCCTGTCTTCAAAGAAATGGCGGACAAAAGCCGGGTCTTCAGCATTGCAGCGCCGTGCCATACCGATGCCCTGGAATTTTTGGACGGCAAATTGATGCTGGGTAAACTTTCCTGCACCGCGGAAATTAATTGGGAAAACATCAAACACCGCATGGGCATTGCTGAATTAACAAAGATGGTTGATGGAGCAAGGCTGATTGGCACAGTGAACTGGACCATGTTGCCATTCATGAATGATATCTGGGATCATCTGCTTACGGATGTTCTGCCATATGTAAGTAAATCGCCCAGACTGCTTTTCGTTGATTTGGCCGATCCGGAAAAGCGTACAAAAGATGATTTATTAACAGGGTTAAAGAAACTTAGCCGCTTTGAAACATATCTACAGGTCGTGTTGGGATTAAATTTAAAGGAAGCGGTTCAAGTGTGTATGGTACTCGGTCTGGAAGTTGGAAATGATCCCGAGCGCCGAATAGAAACGATGGCCGTTGAAATTCGTAATAAACTCGCCATCAGCACAGTAGTCATTCACCCGCGTGCCGCCGCCGCCGCGGCAAATGCTCAAAATTCGGCTTACTTCAGCGGACCATTTATTGGCCAGCCGTTAATCAGCACCGGCGCCGGCGATCACTTCAATGCCGGATTTATATTCGGACAGCTATTGGGGTTCAATCTCATTGAGGCATTATGCACTGGAACAGCAATCAGCGGGTATTATGTCAGGACAGCGCAAAGTCCAACGCTGGAGCAACTGACGGAATTTGTTCAGAATCTTCCAGCACCCGAGACGGAATGAATCGTCGAAACAAATGATTTCATATTGACGCCGGTCGTATTATTCCTGTCGAATCGGCGGCATTGAGGGCATGGTGTTTTGATTCGCAGGCGTCAGTGGAGTAAAGGCGTCGACCAGCCGATTCAAAGGATCATAGACTACGGCCAAGGCAGCGTTGGGCAGAGCCAAAGCGACGGCGAGAACCAGCATTGCAGAGCCGGTCTTTATGCGTTCAACAACCATTCCTCTGATATAAATCCAGGCACTTAATCGCAGCCACACTATTATGCTCAGCAAAGTGCCGACGGCAAATCCAGCAATAGCAAATAACGTGCTCCAATTGATGTGACTGGTGAGTAAAGCCGCCAGCCGAAGTTTAAAAACAAATCCACTCGTAAGTGGAAAACCGACCATGGAACCAACGGCTATAACGGCGCAAAAAGCCGCCAAAGGCTTCCGCGAAGCTGCCGCGGGTAAATCAGAAAACTCGACGACGCGTTCATTTTGAACCAGAACAAGAATCCCGGGAAAGGACAGGCCAATGGTCAGAACATATAAAATGACGTTACCGGCAATGGCAGCGCGGCCCGTATTGGTAAACATTTTTGAAATCATGAAAACAGCACCAATAGACAGCAAAAGTCCACCCACCAGCCCATTAGTCAGACGTCCGAGCATTCGCAAAAGATTCCGTTCAGCCAAAGCCGCGATGTTTGCCGAAATACAGGTTAGGACACCACAGACAATGAAATAGACGGCAAAGACATTAAATTTATTCGTAAACGAACCGCCGATTTGCTCCATCAGCGGAATAATCCGCAATATAAATGCAAAACAGGCGAGCACCGGCGCGGTGGCCGAGAAAAACGCCACGCCGGGGTCACAGGCTTCCTGAATATCAGCCATCCACAAATGAGCGGGAAAACAACCTGAAAAATATAAATATCCTGACAAAACCAGCAGCAATCCAAGGGTGATCAGAACCCGCACATTGAACGGTGTAGTCGAAACAGAAGCAGGGTTAAACGAAGTCGTGTGAAATCCAAAATAATAAAGACTCGTTCCGTAAAAAATAATCGCCAGGCATACAAGTCCCCGAACACACATATTTAAAACCGCTTGTCTTCCAAGACGATTGGATCGTTGTGCAATAAGTAAAAATAAAGGCAGGGCGCCGGTGTTGATACCGACAAACAACATTAGAAAATTGTTGCTGGAGATCGCTAATCGCCAGCCGATGGCGCTTACAAGAATAAATATAAAGTGCTCCGGCAGATCGGTTCTGGATTTATTTTGTCCGGTTAATGATGTGAGCATAACGGAGAAAAGGGCACAACAGATAATAAGCAGTCCCAACAACCAGTTCATTGGATCCAGCAAAAGTCCGGAGCCCAGTGCTCCGGATGAATCTGGTTTTATCAGAGCTTCATTTTGGTCGGCGCCTGCCTGTTGAAGAACAGACAATAAAGAAAGAGTCAAACCGGAAAAGGCAATTAAATTATAGTAGGTTCCCTGCCGTTTGCCCTGAATAATGGGGAGGGTGAGTAAAACAAAAATCGTTCCAACAATAAATAACATGGGATAAACAGGAGAAAAGCCGTTCCAGTCAATGGTTGCCGCGACATTTATCATTTAAATGGTGCTCCATTGGATATGGAGAAGTTATGGTTATTTTCCAAACAAAGTAACCATATCCAGAAGAATCGGCTGCACGGGTGCGAGAACAAGTGCAACCATAAATAATCCAAGTGCCACGGCGAGGATAATTAATGGAAGAAAAATCGCTTTTTCCATGACGGATAATTTCTGAAAATGATGGTACTCAGGCTGGATGTGGCCGAAAAATATTCGTTCCGCGGCCCAAAGCAAATAAGCCGTTGTAAGAACTAATGCGGCCAGGAGCACAATACCGCAGATAATCAACCAGTGTGCCTGGACGTTGTTTTGTGAAATTGCAGCATCAAAAATCCCGCTAAGAACAAGGAACTCCCCTGCAAAAAGGCATAATCCCGGCAACCCTATTGCGGAAAGCAGTCCAAAAGATGAAAAGCCCAGCAAATCAGGCATGACCTGGGCCAACCCGCCGAGGCGATTGATATCGTGATGATACGCTCTTTTCTCTATTATATGGCTCATCCAGAGAAACGAGGAAAAAACCACGGGACAGGCCAGAATAAGCAGCAGGATGCCGCTGATTCCATTCATATCCATCAAAGCGCTGCCGGTCAGCATGATTCCACTCATACAGATCAGCCAATAGGAGATCATGCGACGGAGATCACTTTGCGCCAGACCGCACAAGGCGGCGTAAAGAGAACCAAATGAACCTAACAGAATCAAAAACAGACGGACCTGATGGCTTTGCTCCGACATAATGGGGCAGAGAATTCTCAGCAGAGCGTATCCACTTACGAGTACGTTTCCGCCAATAATAAGCATGCCGGTGGGCGCCGAAGATTCGGCAATGACATCCGGAAGCCACATATGCATGGACGGAATTCCCAGGCGAATGGCTATACCAACAAGCATGAGCCAAAAAACAAGACCCGCTATATGAAGACCGGGTGTCGCGCCCCAGAGTTGGCGCAAAGGAACTTCATGGGTAAGCGCAATAATGTCCAACGTCCCATCCGGGTAATGAGAAATACCGCAACTGGCCCAGGAAAGAATAATGCACGCTGTAAGCATGCTCATGGACCCGACCATGGCAAAAAGCGCCATTTTCATTGCAGCCGGTTCACGGCGTGAACCTCCCCATAGCCCGACCAGACCATAAGCCGGGAAAATCGCCAATGTTAGAAACAGATAAAATACAAACAAATCTTCCGAGGCCACCGCGCCAAGAAAACTCCCGGACAAAAGCGCAAGCAGGATGTAGTATATTTTAGCGCGCTGATCCACAGAATAACTGGCTATACAGGCAAGTATCGCAAGGATACAAATCGCCAGCATGAAAATCATAGACAGGGGATCAGCGCAGACCTGATAATGAATGTTCAGGCTGGGTATCCAGATCAGATCCTGTTGCAATTGTTGCAAACCAGGGTCAGAGCCCACGACTTTCCAATTCAGTAAACAGGCGGCGACGACAGTAATGACCAGCATGCCGGTAAACAATGCCAATGCACTGCCACGAATCAAACGAATGCGACCAGAGGGAAGCATTGCCAGAATAATTGAGCCGATTCCAGGCAGCGCTATGAGGCATGTTAAGATCGAACTATAAGCGTATATTTTCAAACGATTTCCTTGCTTACGAATGCAATCCGCGGGATTAGACTAGCGCAGCATCACGATTTTCCAAATAAAAAAGCCATTATTCCCAATGCGCCGCCTGCAAATACCAGGACAATAAATAAAAAAATAATATAAACACTAATTCGTCTGTTTCTTAAAAAGCGGAAAAAATGATTCAAAAGGAGCATATCGCCCGTAAGAAAGTCCCAGATGCGCGATGAAATATTCCATTCCAATGAACCGACAATCATGGCGGCGCCACGTATACTCAAAGCAGCTGTTAATAAAACCCAGGTGATAACCCAACGGTCCAGAAAGGCTGTAATATACGAAAGCAGACGAATGGGGCGTCCAATGAAAGTCGAATAAAGGTCTGAGAAAAAAAAGCCGCCATTAAGCCAGCGAAAAAGCAAGTTTAAACCTGGGAATCTTCTAATGCGGTCGGCAAATCCCATACCTGAAAAGTACATTAACATAACAATCAACATTGCCGTCAGGCCCGACCACTGAAGGTGATTGCATACCATGGAAGATAGCGATTCCGCTTGATCATTTAATACGACGGTGTTTTCCACAGTTAATGTCCCCGAGAGTAAATTATCCAGGCTTATAAACGGTTGTCCGGCGATGAATGCCATCAGAAGAATCAGTAATAATGCCAACGTTTGTGCGGGCGTTTCGCGTTGGAATGGGATTTCTGGACTGCGAGATGAACCGAGGAAAATCAACCACCACCAGCGGCATATGGCCAGCGCCATGATATAACAACCCAAAACCAATCCCCAAAATAGAAATCGCTGATAACCGCCTACATGTAATAAATTATGCTGAAAAACCTGTAATCCGCTGACAAGTATGTGCGATGGTCCAGGGCCGCCAACCCAAGTGCTCAAAAATATCAACATAAGGCTGGTTAATGCAGTTATCGGCAGTTTTCGCCACAATCCTCCCAAAGTATGCAGATCATCCAAACCGTTCGTGGCAGCAAGAACAGTACCCGTAGTCAGCAATATGCCCGACGCGGCGAGTGACAATACGATTGCAGCCGCCAGAGCAACGTCGGTGGCGCCGCAGCCCAGCAGCGCAAAACAGAGACCGGACTGGGCGATGATAATGGAAAGAACCAATTGTTTGATGTTGGTTTGTACAACAGCCGTCAGTGATCCAATCAGGACCGTTGCCGTACCACATAACATTACAATAAGTTTGACGTTGTCGCTTAAAAACGGCAGTATTCGAAACAATAAAAGAGAACTGGTTGCAATTACCATACCGGGAGCAAAAGCGGCGATGGCTGGTGAAGCTGCGGGATTAAGACGCGCCAACCAGGTATGAAAGGGAAACTGTGCGGCGCGCCCTAAAGCTCCGGCAACAAGACAAAATCCCATATAATCGTACCAGTCAAGATTATCGCTGAGCGGTTTCGATTCTAACACGGCGCCCGTGCTGAAAACCGGCGAATAACCTGGTATCAGAGAGGAGACCACAACGCCAAAATGCAGACAGCTTATGACTATGCCCAAAAGCAACAAGGCATCGGAGCAACATATAGGCACCATCCATTTCCAGGTGGCATGTTCTTGAGACGTTCGCCATACGGTATTCAGCATGAACCATGCGCCTGCCGAAGAGATGGCCAGACATACGTACATTTGCAGCAGATCAGGTGAAATAACGGTCAGCAACAGTCCGATGACCATTACATCACAGAAAATAAAATATAACGGAGAAAATACAGGGTTTTTGACGGAAGATAATAGATAGATGTGTCCAATGGTGCTAATCGCCAATATACACAGAAACATGCCGAATCCGCGTGTATCAGTAAATGCCCCAATGTTCAGCCAGACTTCTGTCGAATGTGGTCCTGAGAACCAAAGAGGAAGCCAGTGAAATTGAACCGTTCCGGCGTTCACCGCCGCGCCGTTTTCCGCATTGCTTAGATGGTGGGCGATCGAATAGACGACTATCACCAGACTTAAGAGACGCGCTGAAAGGGAAATGTATAGCGCGGCTTTAGCGGACCGAAATCCCCTGATTAAAATGATGCAGATAGAAATTATAAAAGGAACCACGGCAGCCGGGATTAATGCTTGAAAATCGTGCATAAAAATCTGCATTTCCGCAATAAGAACTCAGGGCTTTTGATATTGGCGTTTCAATCACAGAGACGAGATGCGCTCTGGACTGGAATCCCGAGGCTTGCGGCTTAAACAACGAAACACAAGCATGAGCACCGCCAGTTGCCATGAAGCGAGCATCGTGGTTGTGATGGCCAACGCAATTCCGGAGTCGCCTACATTTACAGGTTGAATCGAATCAGCGATGGCAATGTTCAACAAACCTCCCGCTATGAACAACAGCATTCCCCCTGCAGTTCCCAAAAAATCGCGACGAATCAGGACAGCGAATATCGCCAGTCCGGCAAGAACGCCGGACAGCATCATCAAAAGCCAATATTCCGATGACATGTGTTCACCTGACAAACTAAAGTTCCCGATCACTTTGAATAAATGATTGCATTATGCCTGCTGAAATACACAACAATAAAAGCCCCATGACCTGAAATAAAATCATCCCATCATAATTGTTGACTAAAAAAGCGGAGAAATCCGTAAAGGAGTATTTTGTTTGGAACAGAGCAACACCTTGGGCCGCTTTACCGAGAATAACGGTCAGACCTGCTGAAAAAACAATGGCCAAAGAACCGGCGGCTAACAGCGGTCTGATGCGAAAAATATTCCGTTGTTTAACATGGCCGACAAGCGCACGGTCAGACAAAAAGACAATGGCCGAGCATAAAAGTCCAATGCAAAACAGATCGATTCCCGCCGGCAAAAGACCGCACTGGAGAGCAATAATAGCCGATGTTGACGTTGCAACGAAGACAATGGCCAACGAGCCGGCACCGGCGCTGCGTGAAAAAATCAGCCATAGTGCCGAGGCAACGACGATAATAGATAAACCCGCGACAAGGCAAAGGATAACCCCATTGCTTCCGCCGAACGTCGCGGCATTGGCCAGGATTTGTTGATCAAAATGCTTCAAATGCAATTACGCCTCCGGCTGTTTCAAGTACGCTATTGTGGAATTAAGTGTATACGAGGAGCGACGATGAGCCAATGCCATAAGCGTTGTCACATATGTTGACACCGGGGGCAAAAAACAGTCGTACGCCCGGATATTGTTATTGTTTTTAATTTGTGTTTGCAGCGACGGCAGGTGCGACCAGAGTGTCCATAAACACGAAGCCGGGCGGCAAACGCGCCTTTCTGCTGGTTTACGTTGCGGTAATCGCGCAAGGTGGTGCCGCCTAAGTGAATTGAAGCGAGTAAAACTTTTTGAATGGCGGAAATAAGTCTTTTTAGTTGTGTGGCGGATATGTTGCCGATTCGCATCATGGGATGCAACCGTGCTCGCCAAAGGGCTTCATCGACATAAATATTACCAAGGCCAGCCACGCTTCGCTGAGAAAGAAGTTCGGCTTTAAGGCCAATTTTGCGTCCAGACCATCCAGCAAGATGTTTTGCGTTTAATTGCAGTGCATCGACTCCGCGGTTTTTATCTATATGCTCAAATAAGGCCTCCTGGGCATTGGCATAATGCCATACTCCACCGAAGCGGCGTGGGTCGGTCACATGCAGATCATGCCCGGAGGATAATTCGAAAATAATATGTGTGTGGGGCGCGGGTTGAATATTTCTCGGCAGACAAATCAGTCTGCCGGTCATACCAAGGTGAAATACCAACGTTTGCTGATCATCGAATTGACAGAAGATTGTCTTGCCATGACGATGAACTTTTTGCACACAATGGTTCAGCAGACGGTTTAAATTAAATGAGGCGTGACGAAGATAATCCGCTCGCAGCAACTGGATGCGTTGAATGGCCGATCCCTTGATAAAAGACTCAAGCGTGCGACGGACTTCCTCCACTTCGGGCAATTCAGGCATCAGGAATACCAATAAAAGCCGGATTCAACGGTATGCAAGACACAAGCGCCCATTTCAGGAATTATTATGCTTCGACTTTTGGGGGATTCAAAAGACGACTCATCGATCCCAGGAGACGATCAATTCGAAAGGGTTTGTTCAGATAGTCATCCACACCCAGGGATTCGGCATACGTTTTATGCCGCGTACCGAGATTGCCGGTAATCATGATGATAAAAGGTTTGCTTCCCCTCGGTTTGCGCGCTTTAATGCGTTCGAGTACGAGAAATCCGCTGCGCTTAGGGAGCATCATATCCAAAACAATCAAATCAGGCTGTTCTTTTTCGGCAATGTCTACCGCCGTATTGCCATCCGCAGCGGAAAGAATAATTGCTCCTGTTGACGACAGGGCTGCGGTGATAGTGGAAAGTACGTCGGCATCATCATCGACAACCAGTATTTTTTTATCTTTAAATTGTTCAGACATAATACGCACCCCTCAATTGAGGATCGCTTAGGTCAGTGTATCCAGTAAGCTTTTTCATCGTGTTCGATTATATCATTCCGAATGGTAAATGGTATACGTCATAGGGCCGATCAATGACAAAAGTACCGAAAATTAAAGCGCCCATTACCGCTTTGCATTTAAGCATTTTCAGTTTACCCCAGGTTTCGGATAACTTCATCTGCAAATTCACTGCATTTTATCTCTTTGGCGCCGGTCATTAATCGGGCAAAATCGTAAGTAACCGTTTTGTTGGCGATGGACCGTTCCAGGCCCTTGATAATTGAATTCGCCGCCTCCTGCCAACCCATATACTCCAGCATCATCACGCCCGAAAGAATGACACTGCCGGGATTTACCTTATCCTGGTTGGCATATTTTGGCGCCGTTCCGTGCGTAGCTTCAAAAACCGCATGACCTGTGATGTAATTGATATTGCCGCCCGGTGCAATACCGATTCCACCGACTTGGGCGGCCAAAGCGTCACTCAGGTAATCACCATTTAAATTTAAAGTCGCAATCACATCAAAATCTTCCGGGCGAGTGAGCACCTGTTGAAGAGTGATATCTGCAATGCTGTCTTTAATAACTAAACCGGCGCCGGGCTTGCCATCGGGAATTTTACACCAGGGTCCAGCATCAATTTCCACGGCTCCAAAAAATTCTTTTGCAACTTTATATCCCCAATCACGAAACGCACCTTCGGTGTTTTTCATGATATTGCCCTTGTGGACAAACGTGACGCTTTTTCGTTTGAATTTGATGGCATAACCAATTGCGGTGTGAATTAACCGGACGCTGCCACTGTAACTGACGGGTTTAATGCCGATGCCCACCATAACATCACTGGGAAAATTAGTCGCACCCACCATTTTCCAGAAATCTTCCGCCTTTGCTTTTGTGCCAAAACGAATTTTTTCAAACTGTTTCGGGAAGTTCTGTGCGATAAAATCCAATACTTTTTGTGCGTCGGGCGTACCGGCGGCATATTCGATACCGGCATATATGTCTTCCGTGTTTTCACGGAAAATCACCATGTCAACGGCTTCAGGCCGTTTGACAGGACTTGGAACCCCCTGGAAATATCGCACCGGCCGCAGACATACATACAAATCGAGTAATTGCCGCAAAGCAACATTGAGTGAACGAATGCCGCCGCCGACCGGTGTGGTCAAAGGGCCTTTGATTCCGACAAGAAAGCGACGAAATGCCGCGACGGTATCATCGGGTAGCCAGGCCTTGGCGTCACCTTCGGGCGTTCCGGTCTTGAATTTCAAAAATGATTTTTCACCGGCATAGACTTCCATCCAGGCAATTTTTCGTTTGCCTTGATAAGCCTTGTCCACCGCGGCATCAAAAACGCGTACGCTGGCCCTCCATATATCAGGACCGGTTCCGTCGCCTTCAATAAACGGGATGATCGGATTATCCGGTACGCGTAATTTACCGCCGGATCCCATAGTGATGGGTTGGCCATTTTCCGGAACGTGAACAGCGGTGAAAACAGGTGAACTCATTAATTGATTTCCTTATTGCGATTGTTCAACGAACAGTTCGGTTGTTTACAATGTTTCAATAACGCCGGGAAAATCCACATAGCAGGGTCCCCAGAGGTTTGGATCGACTAAACGTCCAATTGCGGTCGATTCGGCGCCGGCCAGTCAACATGGAAGAATTTGCCGCGTGGCGCATCGACGCGCTCATACGTATGGGCGCCAAAATAATCCCTTTGTGCTTGTATAAGATTCGCCGGCAATATGGCGCATCGATAGGCATCGTAATAAGATAATCCCGAACTAAACGCGGGAACAGAAATGCCATTTTCCACCGCCAAAGCGATGACTTTTCTCCATTGATCCTGTCCGGTCTGAATCTGCTTGCGAAAATATGGGTCGAGAAGAAGATTGACCAGATCGGGATTTTGCCGGTAAGCATCGGTAATTTTCTGAAGAAAACGGGCACGAATGATGCAACCACCGCGCCAGATGCCGGCAATACTGCCAAAGTCAAATTTCCAGTTGTATTCTTTTTGTGCTTCGCGCATCAGTTGGAAGCCTTGGGCATAAGCACAAATTTTTGAACAGTAAAGCGCCTGACGGATGGCTTCAATCAAAGATTTTGCCGATTTTCGCGCCTTAATCTTGGGCCCGCGCAACACTTTTGAAGCGCTGACGCGCTCTTCTTTGATGGCGCTCATGCAGCGGGCATAGACCGCTTCCGCAATGGAATTGGCTGGTATGCCCATGTCCAGGGCATTTCCCGCCGTCCATTTACCGGTGCCTTTCTGACCAGCGGCGTCCAGGATGCTGTCAACCAGAAATTTTTTAGGCTTAACCGGATCATGCTGCTGAAGAATGTCCGCCGTGATTTCAATTAAATAGGAATCCAGTTCCGTCTTATTCCATTCAGTAAAAATGGCGGATAATTGCTTAGGAGTCAGTTTTAGAAGATTACGCAGTAAAAAATAGGCTTCGGAAATTAACTGCATGTCGACATATTCAATGCCATTGTGAATCATTTTAACGTAATGGCCGGCGCCATTAGGTCCGATGTATGCGGTGCAAGGTACGCCGCCGACGATGGGTTTACCCGGTTCCGCACCGGTTAATGGTTTGCCTGTTACCGCATCGACTTTGGCGGCAATGGCTTCCCATATTGGCTTTAGGTGTTGCCAGGATTCCGGTGCGCCTCCGGGCATCAGTGATGGTCCAAAACGCGCGCCAAGTTCACCTCCTGAAACACCAGAACCGAAGAATTTAAGCTTGCTGGCATATTGGTTTTCGCGACGAATTGTATCCGTCCATAAGCTGTTGCCGGCGTCGATCACGATGTCATTGGCATCTATGCCCGCTTGAATTAATTGTTCTACCACAGCATCAATTGCCGGTCCGGCTTTAACCAAAATAATGATGACACGAGGTTTTTTGATTTTGGCGAGGAATGTTTCAAGAGTGTCTGTGCCGACGAGCTTGCCCGGCGTATGGGGGTTTTCTGCGATAAATTCCTGCATCACGTTTGTGGTGCGATTATAAACCGCAATATTGAATCCATGATCGGCGATATTCAGCGCCAGGTTTTTTCCCATCACCGCCAGTCCGATCATTCCGACGGTGGCCATTTGTTGATTGTCAGGCATTTTTGATCCACTCCACTTAACAGTTTTACATAGTCCTACAAAACCGCGTCATAGTAATGGCTAGCCGCTTTCTCGGCCAGTCTTCGCTATCCGGTCCTTCGTCGTCAGCGGGCTGCCGTACGCTTGAATAGAATTTTATGCTTAAGCCCTATCAAGAAACCATTTCCGATCATAGAATGTCTAGACTATGGATGCGGTAATCTGCGGTTCAAGTCATGCCCGTTGTCATAATACGGGTATGTCCATAGAACAGCATTTGATATAGGGTTTTGAAATTGGTCCGCAATAGCGGACAATGATTAATGAATTCGTCGAACGGATAATCAGGCGTGCCACAATTATTTTTATATGTTCTGCAAGGTCCCGATAAAGGCCGGCAGTATGACTTTACCAGCAACGATTCTGTACCGCTGGGTCGGGCCAGCGAACAAGTACCACTGACCGATCTGACGGTTTCACGCCGCCATGCAAAACTTGAATGGGCCACAAATGGCTGGGTTATTGCGGATGAGGGCGGGGCCAATGGCGTATTTATCAACGGGCTAAAGATATCCAAACCCACAAAACTCAAGGTGGGGGACCAGATTCGGCTCGGCTCTTCTTTGCTGGTATTTGGCGCGCCGGTGCACAGTGTAAGTCTGGCGGAAAGCGACGCTGTCTCACCTCAGGGCAGTGCCGGGCCAGGCGACTCGTCAATTATCAGTACGGTACCGAGCAACGATGATTCCGTTATTCTGGCCGCGCCCGAACCATCACAGGTGGCCATGGCGCATTTTCGGGTGCTGTTGCAGATTTCCACTGCTATAGCCAGCGTTTTTGACCAGCAGCAGCTTCTAAACAAAGTCATGGACCTGGTATTTGAGCAGTTACGAGCCGATCGTGGCTTTATTGGCCTTCTGGATGAGGCAACCGCCAAGGTTGTTCCCGTTGTAGTTCGATACAGGGAAGAAGAACAGGTGGGAAAGATTGCCGTCAGCCAGACGATTATTCAGCATGTATTGGCCAAAAATGAAGGTGTGCTTTCAAGCAATGCAATGACGGATCAGCGCTTTCTTAAGGGTAAATCAGTTCATAATCTTACGATCCGCAGTGCAATATGCGTGCCTATAAAGGGGCGAGATAAAAATCTGGGCGTGCTCCATATCGATTCCAGCGTGGCGAATTATTCCTATACTCCGGATCAATTGCGCTTGCTTACCGCGATAGGTTTGCAAACCGGCCTGGCCATAGAAATAGCCCGGTTGTATCAGGAAAGCGTGCGACAGGAACGTCTAGCTGCGACAGGCCAGACTGTTGCGTCTCTTTCGCACTCCATAAAAAACATTCTTCAGGGCATGCGCGGCGGGGCCGACGTTGTGGACATGGGGCTCAAAAACAATGACGTGAGCCAGATGAAAATGGGCTGGTCTATTCTGCAGCGTAATCTGGACAAGGTGCAAGCCCTTACCATGAACATGCTTGCCTACAGCAAGCCGAGAAGCCCAAATTTTGAATTGACCAATATTCCCTATGTGCTTGGTGAATGTATGGAATTGATACGTTCATTGGCGGAAGATAAAAAAGTTACTCTTCTGATGGAAATCAACAAAGATCAGCCTCCTGTGCCCGTGGATGCGGATGGCCTGCATCAGGCAGTATTGAATCTGCTGACAAACGCCCTAGACGCCGTGGAATCCGGACGCGGTGTTATTACTCTTACAAGCGATGTCGATGCAATGAACCAACGGGCGGTTGTCGAGGTTCAGGACAACGGCATCGGAATCAAGCCTGATGATTTAAACAGGATCTTTCAACCGTTTTATTCGACAAAAGGACAAAAGGGGACTGGATTAGGGCTCGCGGTTACCAAAAAGATTATTGAAGAGCATGGCGGGCAAATTCAGGCAACTTCCAAAGTGGGCGGCGGTACGACATTTCGCATTTTGCTTCCGCTTTATACCAGTAAGGCTGGAGATTCGGGTGAAACGATGGGTCCGGGGGTAAACTCATAATTGGCCTTGTGCCGGGCAATTTGAATTTTCAAGTAACCTTAAATGGAATCTTTTTTAATGAAAAAAAAGAGGACAAAAAAAGTCACCAGAGATGGGAGAAAGGAAAAAACCACGAAATCATGGCAAGCACGCATTGGAACAGCTACAAACAAACTCGCTGAAAAGTTTGTTGAATCTTTGTCCTTTGATCATCGTCTGGCTGCCCATGACATTCGTGGTTCTTTGGCCCATGCCGCGATGCTGCTGCAAATGGATCTGATTACACCGGCGGAACGAGAGGCGATTGAAGAGGGACTCAAACAAATTCTTGACCAGATCGAATCGGGTGAATTTCAATACGATCTTAGTCAGGAAGACATCCACATGGCAGTGGAAGCCGCGCTCATTGAGCGAATTGGCGAACCGGGAAAAAAACTCCATACGGCGCGTTCGCGCAACGACCAGGTTGCGTTGGATTTGCGGCTCTGGTGTCTGGCCGCAATTGACGCGGTTTTGCAGGAAATCATCGACCTTCAAAAAGCATTTGTCGCTTTAGCACGTGAACACGACGATGTCATTATGCCCGCATATACCCACCTACAGCGCGCCCAACCGATTCATTTTGGCCATGAACTGCTGGCTTATGTTGAAATGTTGCAGCGCGACTTTGAAAGACTTGGTGATTGTCGTCGCCGTACGGCAATATCGCCGCTCGGTGGCGGGGCGGTTGCGGGTTCCACATTGCCCATTGACCGTGCAGCGGCCGCCAAAGCGCTGGGGCTGGATTCTATTACGAATAATTCGCTGGATTCGACAAGTGACCGCGATTTTGCCGTGGAGTTTGTTTTTTGTCTTTCTTTGATCGCCATGCATTTGTCGCGCTGGGCGGAACAATGGATCATCTATTCGACAACAGAGTTCGACTTTATCCGCATTGCCGATCAGTTCACAACCGGCAGCAGCATGATGCCCCAGAAGCGAAATCCCGATATGCTCGAACTCATTCGTGGAAAAACCGGTGGAATCTATGGTCAACTTGTTGCACTCCTGACCATGCTGAAAGGGCAACCATTGGCCTACAACCGCGATATGCAGGAAGACAAACGCTGGGTTTTTGTCGCCTTTGACGCCGTGGATTCTTCATTGTCCATGGCCACAGCCATTGTGCAAAACACCCGGCCTAATGTGGCATCGATTGCCAGCCGTTTGAATGAGGGTTTTCTCGATGCCACGGCAATGGCTGAATATCTAGTAAAACGCGGCGTCGCTTTCCGAACCGCACATCAAATTGTCGGGAGGCTGGTGGCACTATGTGAAAATCGAGGTATTAAAAAACTTGCGGATTTAAGCCTTAAGGAAATGCAGGAATATTGCCCACAATTTGCTTCAGATGTTTTTGAGGTACTTGGATCTGTTAATGTAGCAAAACAATATGCATCGCACGGCGCCGGCGGTAGTAAACAACTCCAAGAGCAACTGAGTCAATGGGAACGCCGATTGCTTTCAAATTAAACCGGCTTGCTCAAAAAAACGATTCCAATTTCGCCATGCGAACTGTTCAATTTGTTCGTTGGTAAAGCCTTTTTGTGATAATGCCTCGGACAGTTTCCACAAATCTTTTGGAAAATGTATGCCCTCCGGCAGAAATTCCGAAGAAAATCCTCCATCCATATCGGACCCGAGTGCAATTAAATCAGATCGTCCGGTCAGGTTTAAAATGTGTTCAATGTGGCGAACGACATCATCAACCTTTGCCGGTCCGCTGGAAACCAAAAAGTGCGCGTAAAGATTAATTCCCATAACCGCATCGACACCGGCCAGCGCCTTAATTTGATCGTCTGAAAGATGGCGTTCAGGCCGGTATTTTCCCGGAAGCAAAGACCGGCAATTGCTATGCGAAGAAATTTTTGGTCCGTTGGTACATTCCAAAAGTGTCCAAAAAGCTTTTTCCGACAAGTGCGACACATCGTGGACCATTTTCAATCGATCGGCGTGTTGCAGCAATTCACGACCCTGAGGCGTAATGTCCCCGCCTGATTTATCACCGCCGGCCCACTGGGTGCCGGTTGCCCACGTGGCGGCCAGTATGCGCACGCCGCGACGATAAAATTCGTCCAAATCATCTGAACGCCTGACTCCCGCAGCGCCTTCTAAGAGAAGCATGATCTGCATTGGCGACTGTTGCGTCATCTGAAGACCGGAACGATCTATGATTTCCAGCAATCCTTTTTCATGTGCCTGACGATACCAATCCAGTTGGACAATTGAAGCGTCATAAGCCTCATCGGCGTTGCCGTAACACCATGGGCCATCCACCATACGACCGACGTCATCTATGCCACGCGGCTGGACAAATATTGTTGCTGCGGCTCTGCGAACTTGTCCATTGGCCAGTGAATGCAAGGAAATTGCACCCGGCTCATCAAGTTTGGCCAGGGCGGTTTCATCCGCCAGCATGTTCCGCCCCTGAACGGCCAGATAGGCAAGGTCCAAATGAGCGTCAAACCAGTAAAGTTTGGATAATGTATGCATGCAATTCGAGCAATTCTTTTGTCGGGACCGGAGCGTTCATTCCTCAACTATGTTGTATTGGCCGATGGCGGGGAGTTTGGCGTATGATCCGCTGACCGCATGCAATATTCCAAACACCGAGAGCAATACAAACAATCCCCATAAACAGCCGCTGATAAAACACGCCGGCCAGAAGAATACTCTGATGCTCAGCAAGGGAAGAAATAACCGCCCGATCGCCTGAAAACATCCCCAAACACAGGCTTCGATCAGAAATAAAATCAGACCCTGATTGGTGTGATGTCGCGCAAAACAGGATTCTCTGGCCCAGACCAATGGCACGAACACCATCGGCCCGACGTACGCCAGTGCCGCGATGCCGCGATTCCGGCGAATGTCTTCTAATTGTTCATCTGAATTTTGCTCTGGAGAATTTTCCGTCTTTGGAGCCTCCCGCTCGTCTTGCGCCTGTTTTACCGCCGAGGCGAGTGGATGCTCCGGCTGTGGCGCTGCCGCCGGTTTCAAGTCATAAGGTTGTTCTTCGGGCATAAAATAACTCCCGTTAAATATTGTTGCCGCAGTAATTATACGACCGATTAGACAAACAAAAACGCCTGCCATATCTGTCTTGCAATCGCCAATGTCCCCGCTGATACTTTGGCGGCTGAAGTAGTTTAACTGGAGTTTTTATGCCCAAACTAACAGTCGAAGGCGTTGGTTCGTTTGATGTCCCTGCAGACAAACGGCTCGTGAATGCATTGGTGGACGAAGCCAAGGTGGATCAATTGCATGCCTGCGGCGGTAATGCCAGGTGTACGACTTGCCGGGTGCAGTTTGTTTCCGGTGAGCCGGAAAAAATGACTCAGGCAGAAAAAGACGTGCTGGCGGCAAAAGGTTTATCACAGCAGCATGGGTTAAGGCTCAGTTGCCAGATTATCTGCGATCACGATATGACCCTTCGTGCCATCAGCAGGCTCGCCGGAAGTGGTCGCAAAGACGCCGGCGCACGACCCGTAGATACCATCCAACCGCCTCCGGTCTGGACGAATAAATAATTGTCAAAATACGCCTGTTACGTCAACCGTTAACTATTGTTTCGAAGATGCGTCGTGCACAGGATACATCATGAGCAGACACCAATTGCTCCAACAGCCCTCGTTGTCGCCGCGTCCAGGCCATTGGCGTGCGTAAATCCAGATCACTCAGGCCCAGCGCTTCCCAAATTACCGAGGACAAATTATCCATTCCGTTTTCCCTTAATGCGCTAATTGGAACTGTCCAATTCTGCAGCTTGCCGCTCCATGGCGATAAATCTATTTTATTAATGGCCACCACAATCGGCCTCAATTCATTTTCTTTGATGCCCAATGACGAACAACACGCTTTTAAAAAACCCTCGTAATTTCGACAATCAATATGTTGCACATCCACAACAACCAGCAATAAATCCCCCGTTCGCATCTGTTCGCGCGTCCGCAATATGGATTCGCGTTCAAGGTTATCATCCGTCTCGCGAATTCCTGCTGTATCCACAATCGTCGCGAGAATACTCATGTCGGCGTGAGCAATGGTAATGGTTGTATCGAGCCAGTCGCGTGTGGTGCCCGCCTCCGGACTACCGATGCTGCCAGGCCGACCCTGGAGGCTATTGGCCAGCGTGGATTTACCGGCATTGACCGAGCCAATCAGTACAATGCGCGGCTTTTCAAACAGATGTTTATAGACGTTCCAGCGGGCAAGAATCCACTGTGCCTGATTCTGAATTGCCCGGAGCGTTTCATTGGATTTGTTTTCAGATCGTTCTGAAAGCCGGGTTATACACCGCTTGATCCATCCATTCAGGCCACCGGATATTTGTTCGGTAAGCAGCCTGACGCCTGATAAACTTTCCATTCGGCCAAACTCTTCCATCGCTTCGGCTAGAATCCAATTTTTCTCTCCCGTCGTATTGGTGATATAAAAACGATAATTCTCGCCGGCTGCTTCGCCGCTCAAGATTTGTACGCCAATATCTCTTAGATGCAATAAAGCTTGATCAACAACCGCCATTCCGCCGTGCAGATGAAGCTCAAAACAGGTTTCCGAGCGTTTAATAAGCAGTCCCCGATCAAAAATCATGCCGTCATGCGAAAGGAGAGTTAATACTACATTCCCGATTGGAATGTCGATGACCGAGATGTTGGAGCAAACAGCACTTATGGCAGTCGCGGCATCCATTCCAAAAACACCGAGAACCGCAATTGCCGCCGGCTGACGCGAGGTCAAAAGCATGGCCATTGTATGTTTAACGGTCACGGCTTCTTTGGCCGGCGTCATTGAATCCTGGGCCATAACAATCAACCTTGTTTATTCCGTTGCGCTAATCAATAAACCGCAAATCATCATACTCCAGCCATCGCCGGAACGTTTGAATAATGAACGTAAAATGAGCGTAAAAGGGTTCTTTGCATAAATTATGTTGACCGAGTCTTAATGGGTAGTAAGATGTGTAGCAGGTAACGGAATCCGGCCTGGTCGGTGAGTTTATGATTGTGCCGGATGGGTTGGATCATTTGGGCGAGAGGTATAAATCCATAATTGAAGCGGCCTCATGAGGAGTAATGGATGATTCGGACCTTCTGCAAGAACCTTTTAAGCATCATTTCTATTTTGGTTCTGCCGCTCTGGATCATGGGAATCAGTACGCCACTGGAAGCGCAAACCCCAATTCAATTTCAACAGATTCTTACTCCAGACCAGAGCGCCGCCGCGGGCCTGCACGAAATTTGGCAGTTGCCGCTCGTGGTCGACCCCAATCAAAATCGCATTATTGCCATAACTCCCCTCGATGACGCGGTTTACGTTTTAACCAGCGAGGGTTTTCTAATCAACATTGATAAAAACGCCGGTACTACTCGTTGGAGAATACAGCTTCCAAGCGCAGGAGTAATCACTTCCCGGCCGGTTGATTTTGCCACCAACGAAATTCTTATTGTCAGTCAAGGGCAGGTTTTGATCCTCGATTCCCGGACAGGAAAAGTTGTACCGGGACAATCCCAAACATTGAGCTTTGCTCCCGGCACTAATCCATTGGTTGGTGACGGGCATATCTTTATTGGCGGCCTAAACGACAGCATGTATGCTTTGTCAAACGATTTTCCTCTTTACAACATCTGGTTTCAATTGGCGACAGGTGATTCATTCACCAGCGATCCCGTCCTGGTAGAAGACATGCTGATTTTTGGTTCTCGATCGGGAATGCTATGGGGTAAACCCGCCGAAGACGGCCAGGGAGGATGGGGTCGGCAGCTTGGCGGCGCAATTATTGCTTCGCCCGCAGCTACTGATGAAAATGTTTATTATCCATGTATGGATGGCAAAGTATATGCGGTCGAAGCCGCTTCAGGCATCGTTTCCTGGGCGACGCGACTGCCCGGTGATTTAAACCTACGACCCGCCGCAGTAGATGATAACCAGGTGCTGGTTCCGACCGGCGGCGAAGGGCTTTTTTGCCTTGATGCCGAGAGCGGAATTATCACCTGGGGGCCGGTGGAACATGTCGATAAGGTGCTGGCCGTTATCGGTTCGACGGTATATGCAGGTACAACGGATAATGATATCAAAATTATCAATCTCAAAAGTGGAACAGTGACAGCCACTGCTGCTTTGAATGGCACAATGGTCTTTGCACCTGAAACTTCCGGTAATGTTTTCTATGTCGCCTCAGAAGACGGTCGAGTGGCTGCTTTAACTCCCAATAATATCCCGTGATCGCTTCATTTATCGTCGTTACAATCATGCTCCGGCCTCTTGCGGGACTATAAAAATCCATCTACCTTGGCGTGGCCGGATTTTTCGTCAGGGTAGTCCTGGAAAGTACATTGCTTATGGAACAAGTTAATCTCATTCCTTTACGCCGCGCCTTAATTTCCGTTTCAGATAAAACAGGCCTTGCGGATTTTGCCGGCGCCCTGGTGAGGGAATTCGCTGTAAAACTAATTTCCACAGGCGGCACGGCACGCTGGTTGCAAAATGCCGGTTTAAGTGTTCGCGACGTCGCTGATCTGACCGGTTTTCCTGAAATGATGGACGGTCGCGTCAAAACACTTCATCCCAAAATTCATGGCGGTCTGCTGGCCGTGCGCGATAACCCCGAACACCGGGCGGCAATGCAGGCGCAGGGCATTGAACCGATCGATTTGGTTGTTATCAATCTCTATCCGTTCGAGGAAACAATCTCCAAATCAGATTGCAGTCTGGAACAAGCCATAGAAAATATTGACATCGGCGGTCCGGCAATGATCCGCTCAGCAGCGAAAAATCATTGCTACGTAACAGCGATTACCGATCCTTCTGGGTACGAACAGTTGCTTAAAAACCTTCGGAAAAACAACGGTTCAACGGATATGGATTTCCGTTTTCAGATGGCTGCCGCCGCTTTTGATCGTACGGCTCGCTATGACTCGGCCATTGCGCGTTATCTATCCGACCGAGTCATACAGCAACGACCGGCGTTGGATCACCAATCGACTAATGAAACTTTTGCTCAAATCCTCAACTTATCACTGCGACGGCAACAAGTCCTGCGGTATGGAGAAAATCCACATCAATCCGCCGCGCTATATTCAAGTTCCACCGTACCTTCAGGACTTTGTGCGGCACGGCAACTTCATGGTAAAGCGCTGTCCTATTTGAATTTATTGGATGCGGATGCCGCCATGGCCCTGGTAAATGAGTTTGAATCTCCGGCTGCGGCCATTATTAAACATGCAAATCCGTGCGGTTGTGCGGTTGCCGATGCGCTGTCCGCAGCCTTTGAACTTGCGTACGCAGGTGATCCGGCGGCAGCCTTTGGCGGCATTCTTGCCGTGAACAGACCCATTGACGGGACCACGGCAGAAAAAATCGTCAGTGGGAAACGATTTATCGAAGTCATACTTGCTCCTGACTATGAGCCACGGGCCCTGCAATTGTTGCGCGATCGTTGGATGGAATGCCGGATTCTCTCTGTTACCAGGGATGACAATAACGAGGCTTTGGATTTTCGCAGCATTGCCGGTGGAATGCTCGTTGAACAAGCTGATCGCGATGGATTTGATCAATCGGAATGTAAAGTCGTTTCCGGCCGCCAGCCGACTCCGCAGGAACGGGAGGATTTAAAATTCGCCGCTTCGGTTTGTAAATACGTCAAAAGCAACGCGATTACCATTTGCTCCAATGGTCAATTGCTTGCCGCCGGGGCCGGGCAGATGAGCCGCGTGACAAGCTGCCGCCTGGCGGTTGAACTGGCTCAACTCAACGGCCACGCTGAAAAACTCGCCGGGGCGGTCGCTGCGTCCGATGCTTTTTTCCCATTTCCAGATGGCCCCGAAATACTTATTAATGCCGGCGTAAAGGCGATTATTCAACCCGGCGGTTCAAAAAAGGATGACGAAACCATTCAATTATGCAATACCCGCAATGTTGCCCTGGTTTTTACAGGGCGCAGACATTTTCGGCACTAGATTTCGTTTCAATGACTTTCTGAGCCGCCTGTTCCCACCCACGTCAGGTGGAAAATGCAATTGCCTAAATTAGATCCATCAGCGCCGTGACTGCCATAATCAGAACTGAAATAGATTGATCCGTCCGGCGCTTCAACACAATCGACAGGCCGCGCCAGCGGTTCCGTGCCATCGGCGGAAAGCGTGGAAACAATCAATTGATTACCATAGGGTTCTCCGTTCCAGGGATCGAAAAGGACCATTTCCAGCCTATAACCTACAAGAAACGAACTATCCCAAGATCCATGGCAGCAGATAATCGCATTGCCCTTCTGGCCTGGAAAATAATCGGTGGTCAGAAAACGATAACTAATGGTGGACCAATGAGGGCCGAAGTTCCAGGCGGGAAGTGTGGTTTGGTTGGCTATAGCCACCAGGTCCGGCGAACCATTCTGTAAATATTGCTGAACAAACTCGTATCGCGGCATGCCGTTGCCATTGATATACGGGTGACCATAAAAATTACCCTGTACATAGTGGTTAAATCTCTCCGGCGGAGTGGCGTTTGTAATCGCGTTGGGGGTAACATTTCCCAACGGTGCGCCAATGTTGTCGCTCCCTTCATCACATCCCCACAATTCAGTGGTTCCCGGGCGGTAAAGCAGCCGTTCGGTGTTGCGGATGCCCGTGCAAAAAAGCGTCTTTGTTTTACCATCTAAACTATAAAACCAGATTTTCTCCCGATCGCTTTGGTCAGTGCGCGGGTCAATGTCGGGGGAGAAATTCTTCTGATCGCCGACGCTGGTAAAAAATCCCGTCGGCGTTACCAGTAAACTGCGAAACCAGTGTGAGCCTCCGGACGGCAATCCCGACAAAATGGTGACAATCGGACCATGTTTCATGCCGTCAATATCCTGGGTTTTATATACCCCGCCCTTAAACCCGACAGGTCCTGAAGAAGTGGCAAACCAGAGCCAGCCATTGACATAGCACATGGCCTGTACGTGGTCCATGCCGGTGATGTATGTCATTTGTGTCTTGTATACCCCGTCGGAATCCTGATCGCGCAACGCGAGTATAATGCCCCGTTTCGGCTCGCTGACAAACAACGTGCCATGATCATCAAAACATAAAAAGCGGGCGTCAGCGATATGTGTCGCGGCCAGCGAAACGCGATAACCGGGACGCACAGCGAATGGCGGCATATTGGGTCCAAGTTCACCAAAAGTGGACGCTGTTTCCGGTGTGGCATTCGGCGATATGGTTATGACCATGGGAGTCGATTGTGCGGCAGTTGTATCAGCGATGGCGTGCTGGAATCCGCATAAACCGGCTGCGGCAACGCCGGCGACCGCGACAGCAAGGGTTAAGATTTTACGCATGAATACCTCCATAAAAAGGTCGACGATCCTGGTTAGTAAGCATGTGTTACTAAATGAATTTAATTTTTTGCGCTGCAAATGCACACATTCGCAGCAAAATCAAACCGTGCCGGAACCGCGAGATCTTCGTTGAACCATAAGTCCGCTGTTTGTAATGCACGGGCACGTCCATAATTTTCAAATTCAGCCGCGCTGCTCCAAACAGCAAATCAAAGTCGCCGAATGGATCAAAATTTCCGAAATAGCTGCTGTTGGCGTTAATCTGCTGATAATCAACCCGGCGCAGCACTTTTGTGCCGCACAGCGTATCGCGCAGCCGCTGACCCAATAAATAGGTAAACGTCCAACCAAAGAATTTATTGGCTATCATATTTAAAAATTGCATAGCCTGTTTTTCCATCGGATATACCAGTCTGGAGCCATTGGCCAGTTCGCATTGATTATGGCGTATGAGTTCCACGAAACGGGGCAATTCCTCCGGAGAAACAGACAAATCTCCATCCAAAATCAAAAAAATGTCCCCTGTAGCCGCCGCAAAACCGGTTCTGACGGCGTCGCCTTTGCCCTGTCCCGTTTGCTGTAAAGCCTTAAGTTTCATTGGCCCGTGATATTCGTTTATAGTTTTTTGAATCGTTTCCCACGTTTCATCCGTACTGTTGCCCTCAACAAATACGACCTCCTGATTTTCAGCCATGATGGGCATGCGGGAAAGCAGTAGGGCGATATTGCCGGCTTCGTTGCGGACCGGCACAACAACGCTGACGGACTCTTGGGAAGTCCGCGGTGACGACGATTCCACCAGTTCCACCGGTCGGGCAATGGTCAGCGTGCACAGGCAGAGATGCCGGATTCCCGGTAAAGGAGCTATCCAGCGATTAATAAAATTGCTCAAGAGCGGAATACCGATCGGAAACAAAATGCACGATCTTTGTTGAATGACCTGAAAATTTCCCTGGTTGAGTATGTTTACAATTTCATCGCTGGGGAGCCAGTTTTCGTCCGGTACGCGCGATTTAAGGCCGAGTTTTTCAGCAAGCATGATTACCGGATGCCAAAGACGGCTGTATGTGCAAAAAACGAGCCTTGTCCGGTTATGACACACGTCACGAAGGGCATTAAGCGCTGTATACAAATCATAAAGTTGCTGAAGCACGCCGCACAGAATTACATAATCGAACTGTCCAAGTTGCAGTGATCCAATGTCTTCCACGGCGATGTTTTCAAAATGCAGGGTGGGAAACGCAGTTTTTGCCTGATCGATTGCCGCAGCCATTACGTCAATGCCCACGCCGCGAGATGGTGTAAGGGCGGCAAGCATCTGGCCGTCGCCACAGCCGACATCAAGGACACTTTGTCCCGGCAAAACCAGTCTGGAGAATAAGCGTTGCAGATACCGGTAAAAGTAACGATACCGGCGGCTGTTTTTACGAATGGATGCGTAGTTAGATTGCTGAAAATCGCGCAGTTTATTGCGGTGGCGTAATTCCGGTAAAAGACCGGATTCGATTTGTTCTGATTCCGTCATGCCCGGCCCGCCGGCTCATTGTTTGGGAGCTTGAGAACGCTCAGCTTTTATCCTGATGGCGGAAAAGCTTCTTCCTGCCAGTTGTTTGGAAACGGCGTTGAATCATCAGGTTGCGCCTGTTGCACCCGCCTGTTGTCGCCGGGCCTCAACCTCCTGCTTCCATGTTTCTTCGTCCACGTCTTCAATTTTGCAGCCGGTGATGATCTGGTCAAGCACCTTGTTATCACGAATCGTCTGAAACAACTCTTCAAGTTGCCCATTTTTGACCATTTCATCGCGCAAACGTTCCGGCCTGCGTCCGTTCATCTCGGCAATCTGTACTATTTCCTGGTTTACTTCAGCTTCATTGACGGAAATATCGAATTGTTCGGCCAGACGTCCGAAGACAAAATGCGCTTTAAGCAATACATTCGCTTCCTTTTCTGAAACCGTGAGCAAATCTGTGATATGCCTGTCAATGGCCTGCGCCGGAACACCCCGTTGCATCAGCTGCATGGCCCGGCGGCGCATCACCACCTTGGTCTGCCTTTCCGTTAAACGCGGCGGAAGTTCAATAGCCACGGTGCTTAGCAACTTCTCGGCCACCTGGTCGCGCATAATCTGATTGGTTTGAATCTTCAGACGATCTTCCAAAGCTTCGCGCATGGACTTGTTCAAATCTTCCAGTCCGTCAAAGCCGTTCTCTCGCGCCAGTTCATCAGTGAGTTCCGGAACGTGCAGCCGGTCAATGTGCTTGACGTGTATGGTAATGGTCAGTTTTTTACCGCGCAGATTCTCTTGTGCAGAATCCATCGGCACTTCGCCGGTGAGTTCAATTTTGGCTCCCGGTTTGGAGCCTCTCAAGCGTTCGGCAAGATCGTCAAAATGGATCCCGCCTAATGCAGTGGGTTTGAGGTACAAATCCCGATGGTCTTCTCTGCCCAATACCGTACCATTCTCATGAGTATATTCAATTTCGGCGTGAATCCGATCATCAGGCTGATTGGCTTCGGGAACGGTCGCCCAGGTTCCAAGGCTCTGGCGCAGATGCGATATGGCCAGATTAAACCGCTCATCGGTTGCTTCCAGACGCGGGCGCTTAATTTCAATGTTGGTCAGTTCCGGCAATGGGAATTCCGGCGCCACTTCCACTTCCACGCTGAATTGCATCGGACCCGTGTCAGGTAGTTCCGGTTTGGCAGGTTCAAATTGAGGGTCGCCCAACGGGCTGATTTTGTATTCCTCCAGCGCATATTCAAGTACGTCCTGAATCACCTGACCTGTCACAGTCTCTTTGATGTTTGTTCCAAAACGCTTTTCCAGTATTCGAGCCGGAACACGCCCTTTGCGGAAGCCGGGAACGGCGGCATCTTTCGAGAGTTCCTTCAGAACGCCCTCGTATTTTTCCTTAACCTTGTCTTCGGCGATCGAAACCTTAATGCGCTTGGAGACAGGACTGATTTCTTCCACAGTCACTGCGCCTTTCAAGTCTGTGCGATTTTCCGCGCTCTTTTCTTCGGTTTTTGTCGTTTCGTCATGCATATCACGGCCTCCTTTTGTTCGCCAAAAAAATTGCCAATTTTCCGCCAGTGAGCCCCAATGGTGGCATAAGCGTGTTCAAATTTTCTTTTTACTTACAGCTTTCCCCGGGTTTTCATCGCGACCAACGCCTTGCACTGGGAATACCGGTATCTCGCGATGCGAAAGTCGAATGCGACTTTCCAGCCGGTTACAAGTAAATATAAGTTAAATTCAGGTCAGTTGCAACCGGCGTATTAAGTATGAACTGCCAGGGGAAATTTTTCGTTGGCGACGGTTTCGTTGCCGTTAACGTCGCCATTGCCGTTTCCGCCGGATTCTTTGCGATTGCGGATAAAAAATCCGCCGACCTTATCCATATAAATATAAAACACTGGTGTGACAAACAGCGTAAGAAACTGAGAAAATAATAGACCACCAACCACGGCAATGCCCAATGGCTGGCGCGTACCAGCTTCGCCAGCGCTCGAAAGCGCTATCGGCAGGGTGCCCAGAAGAGCAGCCATGGTGGTCATCATAATCGGGCGAAAACGGATTGAGCAGGCCTGAAAAATCGCCTCTTCAGGCGCCAGCCCCTGATGCCGTTGGGCATCGATGGCGAAATCGACCATGATAATGCCGTTCTTTTTCACCAATCCGACAAGCATGATCAATCCAACAAAGGCATATAGATCCAGTTCCTTACCGAATAACATTAGGGCAAGCAGCGCTCCGAGACCGGCAAAAGGCAGCGCGGTAAGAATAGTGATGGGATGGATAAAGCTTTCATAAAGCATGCCCAGAATGATATAAATCACCACAACGGAAACCAGCAATAGCTCGCCCATGTTGACAACTGCGGCCTGAAACTGCTGTGCCTCGCCTGAGAACGAAGGGACAATGGTGTCCGGCAGTGTGGCTTTGGCCAGGCTTTGAACATCGGCCACGGCCTGGCTGAGCGTCATCCCCGGGCCTAAATCGAAGGATATGGTTACGGATGACAATTCGCCGGTATGGTTGATCTGCAGAGGGCCAACGCCTTTAACCACATTTGATACAGCGCTGAGCGGCACAAGTGTGCCGGAACTGGAAGTAATATAAAGCTGCGAAAGATCCTGTGGGTTCTGCTGATCTTTGGGCAACAGCTCCATAATCACTTCGTATTCCGCTTCCGGATCGTAGATCGTGGATATTTGCGTAGCGCCGTAAGCATAAGAAAGCGCCTCTTCAACGGCGTCGGCGGAGACGCCCAGAGATTCGGCTCTTTGCCGGTCGACCTGGACGGTGACTTTGTCCGCCTGAATTTCCAAATCGCTGTTGACGTCCACAATGCCTTTGACTTTAGATAATTTATCCAGAAGGATTGGACTATATTTGTATAAGTCGTCTTCATCCGGACTTAGCAGCACGAATTGAAATTCACCGTTGGTATAACGGCCGTTAATGTTCACCGGCAACATATTCTGTAAATAGCAGTTTATGCCGACGATTTTGCTCAGCTTATTGCGTAATTCGTAAAGAACCTGGTTGGTGGTCAATTTTCGCGGGCCGTTGGGCTTGAGCGTGACCAGAAGCCGGCCGCTATTTCCGCTGCAAAACGACATGAAGGTTTCTACATTGGGGTCAGCGGCCACGATCGTCGCGGCCGCCAGTTGATGCCGCACCATGTCGTCAAAGGAAATGCTCTGGGAAGCCTGCGTGGTAATTCTGATGCGTCCGCTGTCTCCGGCGGGGATAAAACTTTCCGGAATTGTTACCAGTAAATAAAGCGTCAGCAGCAGGGTAAAAAAAGATCCGATCAGAACAAATAGCCGCATTCGCAGAGAGAACCGCAGCATCTTCTGGTAAATGCGCAAGCTTGCCTCAAAAAAATGCTCCATCAGCTTATATAAAAAGTTGTGTTTCTTTCCGGGCGGCTTTAAAAACCGGCTGCACATCATAGGCGTGAGCGTCAGGGAAATAACGCCGGAAAAAAGAATGGCGATGGCCAGAGTCATCGCGAATTCCTGCAGCAGACGCCCGATGATTCCGGATAAAAACAGAATGGGAATAAAAATCGCCGCCAGCGAAAGCGTCATGGATATGATGGTAAAACCGATTTCCCGCGACGCCTGCAGCGTCGCCTCCATCGGCGGCTGACCCATTTCGATATGGCGATAGCAGTTTTCCAGCATCACGACCGCATCATCGATGATGAATCCGACCGACAGAGTCAGCGCCAGAAGGGAAAAATAGTCGATGGTGTAATTAAGTTCGTACATCATGGCGAATGTGCCGACGATGGCGAACGGCATGGCGATGCTGGGAATGATCGTGGCGCGCAGGGTTCTTAAAAATCCGAAAATAACGATGACGACCAGAATTAAGGCCATCAAAAGGGTGAATTTGACCTGCTGGACGCCGTATCGGATGTCCACCGAATGATCGAAAATAGGGGTCAATTGGATGGAGTGCGGAATGCTCAAGGCCAGTTTGGGCACCAGGGCCTTGATTGCGTCAACCGTCGCTACAGTGTTGGCGCCCGGTTGAAGTTCAATGGCCAGCACCACCGCGGGTTTGGTCACACACCAGGCAGCGAGTTGGTTATCCTCGACGCTGTCGAGGACATTGGCCACTTCATCCAGATGAACGGGTACCCCATTTTGATAAGCCACAATCAGCTTACGATATTCAGCGGCATCGGAAAGCTGCCCGTTGGTATAAATGTTGTAAGCGGTATGTTTGCCGTAATTGAGTATGCCCGTGGGCAGATTGGGATTGCCGTTCTGTATCGTATTGACAAGCTGGTCGATTCCGATGCCCCGGGCCGCCAGTGCCTGGGGATCCGCCTGAATGCGAACAGCATACGGCGTCGATCCGAATACGCTTACTTCGGCAACGCCGCTGATTTCCGAAATAGAATCGCCCAACAGATTTTCGGCGTAATTGTCGACCGTATAAATCGGAAGTGAATCGGAAGTGACTGCTAATATATACACTGGCGACGCCGCCGGATTCACTTTCTGATATGAAGGCGGGCTGGGCATATTGTGCGGCAAAGAACCCGCAGCGCGGGAAATCGCCGCATTTACATCCTGCGCCGCATCGTCGATATTGCGGCTGAGATCAAACTGAAGCGTAATGCTGGTTGACCCCTGCGAGCTTTGCGACGACATGGATAATAGGCCGGCGATCTCCGTGAATTGTTTTTCCAGCGGGGTAGCCACAGCGCTGGCCATTTCATCAGGCGTGGCGCCCGGTAAACCCGCCTGAACATTGATCGTCGGAAAATCCACCGAAGGCAGATCGCTGATCGGTAGTCTTAAATAAGCCATGATTCCAAAAATGGCCACCGTGGCCATAAGAAGCGTTGTAGCAACCGGGCGGCGGATAAAAAATTCAGAAATATTCATGCTCTGTGCATCACTTTTAAAGTTCTTTATCCAAAGAGACGCTAATTTGCCGCTTGTGTTACGTTCCCCTGATCCGCGGGTTCTGTCGTTGAACTCGAGCCGGCAATCAGACCGTTGCGCACAATCTGAATTTTTCCATCAGGTACGACATTCAGTTGGCCATCGGTAATCACAATTTGGCCGGCCTGGATGCCTTTATTAATCACACTCATGCCGTTGTAAGTAACTCCCTCATCAACGGACACCATTTTCGCCGTGTTGTCCGGCTGGGCCACAAATACAAATGTGCCGTTCGGTCCATCTTGCACGGCGGACGACGGCACAACGACGGCGTTTTTTAATACGCTCAACTGCAGCGTGGCATTGACCTGCTGACCCGGCCAAAGCTTTTGATCCTGATTCTGGAATGTCCCCATCAGCAGGATTGTGCCGATGCTGGAAATCTGATTGTCTATAAAAGTTAAAACTCCCGTCGGCGGAGGGCCGGCATCGCCGGGTATCGCTGCGATTACGGTAAGTTTTTCACCGGCGTCAAACGCCTGTTTGATTTGTGAAAGGTTCTGCTGATCCAAAGCGAAAGCCACATAGATTGGTTCAATCTGGTTGAGCACAGCAAGATTAGTTGTCGTCGTCAATACATTGGTTCCCACGAAGGCCAAAAGATTTCCTATTTTGCCGTCAAAAGGCGCCGTGATTGTGCAATAATTTAAATTTAATTGCGCCGTTTGTACTGCCCCCTTATCAGCTAAAACCTGTCCATCGGCGGATGAAGCGAGGTATTTGGCAACAAGAAATTCAGTTGGTGAAGCAGCGCCGGCTTTTAAGAGTTGTTGTTCCTGATCTTCGACGACATGATCGTCAAGCGCGGTTGCCTGATCCTTTTCCAATGTCGCCTGGGCCTGTAATAACGCTGCCTGGTAGGGTTGCTTATCCAGGACAAATAGAACGTCCCCTTTTTTTACCACTTCACCGGGTTTTATATCGACTTGAGCGATCTGACCATCGACACGTGATTGAAGTGTTACTGATGAAACAGCCTGCACCGTTCCGATGTTGCTCAGCAGCACCGGAATGTCCTGCGTGGTTGCCGTAGCAACGTTGACCAGGGCTGGGGGAATCTGCGTTTGCTGTTGCTTTTGACAGCCCGCAAGGAGCAAAAGGATAGTCAAAAAAGATGTTAATAACGGATAATGTTCGCGTCGCAATCTGCTCATCCACCACCACTTATGCCTCTGGTCTTTGCAGGCAGAATAAAAAATTATACCCCAAAATTGGTCTTGAATCCACGCCGCAAACGCATTTAGTAATCCTCCCGGATTTCCTTTGGCCCAAAGGGCCACTGTTTTTCCAGTATTGCCCAGATTAAAAATGCGCCCACGCCCAGCGCCAGCCAGATCAGGGAAAGCAATATCGGTTGGGTTCCCGATGAATAGTACAAATAAATCCAGCCGACGATCGCAATAATGCCCGGCAGAGGATACCAGAACATTTTATAAGGGCGTTTGAGATCGGGCCGCCGGCGGCGCAGTACAACAAGAGCTACGATCTGACCTAAAGACTGCACGATAATCATTACCGCGGTAAGCGCATTAATCACCGTGTCCAGGGGAAAAAATGTGCCGATCGCGGTGACGATACCCATCGTTACCAGGGCTAGGTGCGGAAAATTCAGTCTGGGGTGCAGCCGGCCGAAGATCGGCAGAAAAACTTTATCCCTGGCGGCGTTAAACGGCACGCGCGATCCGCCCAACAAACCCGTATAAACCGACGCCAGTGCGGTGATGATAATAAGCCCCGTAAAAATCAGCGCCGCCGGTTTGCCCCAGGTCTGCTCTAAAATGATTGAGCCGATGTGGTCGGATGCCGCCACCTGTTTCCACGGCAACACGCCCAGAACCCCAACGTTCATCACCAGGTAAAGCACCATCATGCCAAGGATTGAATAAATGATCGATCGAGGAAGAATTCGTCCGGGATTGCGCATTTCCTCGGCCATGTATGCCGTGGTGTTATATCCCATGTAGTCGTAGGCCGAATAAATAAGACCCTGACCCAGCCCGAGGAAAAAGGCGGAACCGAATTTGAATGCCCCCGGCGGATAACTAAATGCCAATTGCGGATGAAAATGAGTAAAACAGGCCGCAATCAAGGTTCCCATAGCCAGAAACATGATGATCCAGAGCACCATGGTGATTCGGGCAATCGTGGTAATGTTTCGATATAACGCAAATATCACCACGCCCACGATGGCCAGTGAAACGCCGTGATATAACCACCAGGGCATGTTGGGGAAATAGTAGCCCAGGTAATCCATCAGACCGATGACGCCCGTGGCCATGGTCAGCGGAATAAAGATCATCGCGGTCCAGACAAAAAGAAAGGGCATGAGCCGGCCAGTGCGGTATTGGAACGCTTCGCGCAGGTAGATGTATGTACCGCCCGCGCCGGGCATGGCGGCGCCCAGTTCCGCCCAGACCAGGCCATCGCAGATGGCAAGAATGGCGCCGAGGATCCAGCCAATAATGGCCTGCGGACCGCCCATGGCGCCGACGATCAGCGGAATCGTGATAAACGGCCCGATGCCACAAATTTGCGTCATGTTGATGGCAATGGCGGGAATTAAACCAACTGTGCGGGAAAAATGGGGGGGCTGGTTTGAAGCGTTTGGCGCAGCGGTAGGCATTTCGCTCATTTGGAAAAACCTTTGAAGTGGAACAGTTGAACAGTAGACCACCGTGGCGCCGTAACACGGCTTCACGGCTCTGTTTAGTCCATCGGCCAAAACGGAGAGAGCGGGATTCGAACCCGCGGTACAGGTTTAAGCCCGTACATCGGTTTAGCAAACCGAAGTCGCTCCGCACGAAACGCCGTAAAACAAGGCAAATCGACACCGGGTATAAATCCGCTTGGCGCTTTGCTTGGCGCTTCCGGCGCTCCTATCGACCCCCGGCTGGCCGCCATGATCGACGCTTGGCCGAACCTGACTGAACCAATGAAGGACGCCGTAGCGGGCATGGTCGAGGCCGCCGCAGGTAAAAAGATTATGAGGCATGAGAACGAAATAGTAAAATAACTTTCGGGCAGGCCGCCTTGCAAGCGGCTGAATCGGCTGGCCGCCGTGGCGTTCTCACCTGACGCTGCGGCGGCTGGCCGACCCGACAAACTGACAGGTGATTTATGAAAACCCTAACCCGCCGGAAGCTCAAGCCAAGTGAGACCAAACCAACCATCGAGATAGGCTTGATTCAATTCCCCGATAGTGATAAGCACTCGATTGTCGCCAATGCCCTACGGACTTATGCGGGGGCTTTGAAGCTGGTAAGTGGATGGGAATTAAAATTCAATTCTAACCCCGAAGATTTTGTCCGTTATATCAACCGGGCTGGACTGCCCAAGTTTTATGACGGCCATTGTCTGGATGATGTTATTAACCAAGGCTTGATCGCCCTGGGGCGCATTGATGACGCCGCCGGCTTTGGCCGTCGAACGGGGAAAATGCCGTCATGCTGGCGTGACTGGGCGCAGCGGATGGAAACAGCGGAGAGAAAAACCAGTGGTTCAGTTTTGGAACTACAACAAAACAATAAGACGATTGAGCCGCGCCATGTTTGGGGCCGCAATCTTTTGGACGATTTTGAAGAACTAAAAAGCAAAACTGACGAAGTTGAAAAATGGTTAAACGGGTTGGCCAAAAGCGTTGAAGATGCCGCGCCCAAGCAGAACAAAAAAATCACGGGCTATTGTTCACCCGCCCAGATTGCCGAGTTACACAAGTTGCCGCCCGATCGCGTCCGAAAACGGTTAGAGCGACACCGAGCTAAAGACCATAAAGGGTGGATTGAGAACGAGGCCCGATCATCGCAAAGGGAGCCGCAATTCTTATATGACGTTGACGAACCTTGGGTAAAACTCATTATCGAGGATATGATCTCCTCACAAACTCGCCGGACAAATATGTCCAACGAACTTCGAGTTAAAAAATTATTAAGCCCATTTACTAGGTGATTTTAAACATTTTTTATATTCTTTTTGTCCAATGAAAGCCGCCCGCCGTTACCGTTTCATATCATGGCGGCATGAAAATCAGCGACCTTACCGATAAACAGCTGCGGGCGTATTTGCGTCGCGCCGTGCGCTCATTTGGGCGCGAATCTGTAACGGCAAAAATCATTCGTCGTGAATTGGACCTGCGCACTGAGGCGGACAGGGCCGCGAAAATCTTAAACCCCAAAATCGGTTTGATGGAGGGCCGCGCGTGAACGTCGCTGCGCCACCTGCCGCGCCCACCGAGCCTCTCGCGCCTTTGACCGTCGATGCACCCGGAGCCGCGAAGCTAATTGGAATCTCGCAAACTCATTTCTGGATGCAACTTTCGGGCGGACGAATACCTGCGGGTTTTAGACTTGGACGGCGGCGACTTTGGGCCGTTGAAGATTTAAAGGCATGGATCGCCGCCGGAGCGCCGACTGCGGATAAGTGGCGCGCTATGAAAAAGGGCAATTAAACGACGACGCCCGGCGCGAACCGGGCATCGTCGAGAAAATTTGAGGCACATTTATTTTACTTCAAGACCCAAAAAACTCAATGACCGCCGAGCGACGAATAGAGCGCCAATTCATCGCCGGTTTTTTCTACCACGTCGCCGGTGCACCTGGTCACGATGACCCAGCGGTAATCGACCGTGTTCTACTTGGCGGGCATGCGTTCTGTCATCGCGGGCTTGCGGCGCTTTATGCGGCACTACGCGACGGGTACGCCGAAATTGCCGCCGATAGAATCCAGACCGGCGCGCAGCTCAGGGTTTTTATTATGTCTCGCCTTTGTGCACGGTTCACGGAAGCGGCCCTGGGTGAACTTTATCACGCGCATTTTTCCGGGCTTAACTGTCTTTACGAGGCCCGGCTTGTTCGCGCTTTTTTCGACCGGCGCATTCGCGCCCAGAGGCACTTACGCGCTGCACGTGGCCACTATGCCCGATACCGAAAACTTACGCGCGGCGATCCGCTGCCGCATGAACTATGGGACGAATTCACACGCGATATGCGGCGACCGGATGCGCCGAAACCGCGACATGGCCAAGGATTGCTGATATGAGGCTGGATCATCCATCGTTTCCGCTGAATGTTTTCCCCGCGCCGTTGCGCGATTACATTGCCGAAGTTTCCGCCGCGCTTCCTTGTCCGCCAGAGGCCATCGCTTTAGCGCTGTTGGCGGCGCTTGGATCATCCGTTGGAAACACGCGGCGTGTCATGTTAAAGCGCAATTGGTCTGAACCCACGGTAATTTGGTGCGTCGTTATCATGCGCAGCGGCACGCTAAAATCTCCAGCGCATGACGCCGCCGTACGTTTCCTGCGTGAAGCACAAAACAAGGCTTTCGCCGAGCACAAGGAATCGTTGGCCGATTATGAGCGGTCTTTTGCGGTTTACGAAAAAGCAGTGGCCGCGTGGCGGCGCGATAAAGATGCTCCGGACGACCCGCCCACGCCGCCGGAAAAGCCGATATGCACGCGACACGATACCAGCGACGCCACGGTCGAGGCGCTCGCTGACATTCTTGAAAACAATCTGCGCGGCGTAATGCTCGAACGCGACGAGTTGGCCGGATGGTTTGGATCGTTCGACCGTTACGCGGCGCACGTGGGCGGCGATGTTCCGGCATGGCTTTCGATGCACCGCGCGGGACCGATTACGGTAGACCGGAAAACTGGAAAGCGGACGATTCACGTCCCTAGCGCGCATGTTTGCATATGCGGTACGATCCAACCGGAAACTTTGCGGCGGATACTCACGCCGGAATATTTTGATTGCGGACTGCCAGCCCGTTTGATTTTAACGATGCCCACGCCACCGGCGAAAGAATGGTCCGAAGCATCGCCATCGGATCGGACTATAAGCGCGATGCGTGAAACATTTAATCAACTGTTGGCGCTCAAATTCGAAGTGGGCGAGGATGGATTGCCGCGCCCGTTAATGCTCCCATTATCTTATGACGCCAAAAAAATATGGATCACGTTTTACAATCAACACGCCGCCGAAACAGAGACCCTGCCCGATGCTGGTGCTGCCGCCTGGGCAAAAATCGAAGCTTATGCCGCGCGTATCGCGTTAATTTTTGCGCTAGTACAAAATCCCGGCGCGAGCGAAGTAGATTTTCAGAGTATGGCGGATGCTATCCGGCTGGTTCAATGGCTCTGTGCCGAAACCCGGCGCGTTTACATAATGTTGAGCGGCGACAGCGAACCGCAACGATTAGAAGAATTAAACAGTTGGATTATCCGCTGGATTCAAAGGAACAACGCTGTCGGGATCACGGCGCGCGACCTGAAAATTGCACGTCACAGGCGCTATGAAAATTCCGATGCGGCGGATGCGGACCTATCCGCGCTGGCGAAAGCGGGTTATGGCAAATACGCGAATTGCACTGGGACCACGGGACGCCCACGGATCGCCTACCGACCGAATAAAGCATCATCGGAACCCGGCAACGGTATCGAAACCCGCGTGAAACCCGAAGAAAATCATAGTTTCGATGCCGATACCGCTCAACGTGTGTCGAAAATGAACGGCGACGGCATAGCCCCGGCGATGGATGAATCAGACCCGGATGCCATGCCGCTTGAATTGAGAGAACGGGACGCCGCCGAGTCGCAAGCCGTCTCCGTCTACGAAACCCCGCCTGGCGCTATTGAAAATGGGGATTATGGAGACAGAGACATTGCCAAGGCCGCGCCAAAACCAAAAGAACCCGATGAACAAAACCGCGTTGGGTGGGAGGGCATGGTATGACAACCGTTATAGCCGGTGATTTGCTGCGGCGTTTCCATCAATCTGGTATTGAATTGCAGATCGCGGGCCGGATGGCGAGCCAAGATTTACCGGATTTAGTTTTCGGGAGCGAATTGAAACAGGCGACGTGCGACGGCCTTAACAGTCGCGCAGATTTATTTACGCCGGATGACCGGCAGGAGTTTTGAGTATGGGAAATATTGATGAAGTTTTGTCCGCGGCGCAAGCCGAGGAAAATCAACGGCGCGATGATGCGTGGGCATCCTACTGGGCGGATTTGAAGGACATAGCCAAAGGCGTCGAGATTGACGCCAAACGTCGCGAACGACTTATGCAAGCAGCGAAGGTTATTGGCCGCGTCGAATTTCTCCGAACGGACGCGCAACGCATGGTTACTCTGCATCACGCGAATAGCGAATTGGCCAGAATTGAACATCGGAACTTGCCCGAAGAAAAAAAGCAAATCGACGCTGAGAAGGCGCGGCTGGAAAAAGAACACGCCGACTTTGTTGCCAAACAGTCACCACATTATCAGTCGCTTGCCGCACGCACAGAATCTTATGAGCGCGACCGTAGCGCACGCGGACAAGCCGCGATGACAAAAGAAAATCTTGAACGGCTGATAACTGGCGGCCCGGACGGACCGGACGCCACGAACCAGCAATATTAATTTGTGTATTAATTTACATTAGAAAGGATTACCATGTCAGACTATCCAGTTTCAATCGCGGTGAATAAACCGTCGCCGGTTCCCGAACCGAAACTATCGCCAAAACAGGCCGAGGCTTTACAACGGGGCCAGCGCTTACAAATTTATCTAACTCCCGAAGAAACAATCGCGGAATTAACTGTTTATTGGCGGGCCGTTGTCACTTTGGCCGCCGGGCGAGAATTGACCGCAGGGCAACGCGGATCGCTTGCCGATGCGATGGGCAAGCTCAATACAACGCGAAAAAATGCCGAAATTGACGCGGCCACAACGCGGGATTACTTAGAGAATTACAAGCTCGCGCTCAAATATGACGAAGCCAGGAAAAACTATCTGGCCGCATATCGTGAATTCAATCGCCTATCGCAATCCACGTCCGCACGAAAATCGCTCGATTTTAGTTCTGAATATTTGCGACGGCATGGCAACGTTGTACAAACGGCGGCGGCAGTCGAGCGTGCGACGTTGGCGCGATACCGAGCGCAGACTTTTGAATCACAGTTTGCACCGCTTGGCGTTGATGTACGGGCGTTGGCAAAAGAATTTTCGGAACCCGCCGCGCAACCGGCGGCAATTGTTAACGGGGTTCAATCGTGAAGTACGATCCGGTAAAAATGATTGCCCGATGGAAAACGGTTTGCTTGCATGAAACCGGACACGCGATAACCGCGCTTGGTCTTGGCGTTGGCGTCAAGAGCGTAACGGTTGAGAGAATCAGCGCGCGGAAAATTTCGGGCGAATGTCTACATGATGGAGCAAGGGCGGGAATAGTCCGGGCAACCGCAATTAGCCTTGGCGGGATATTCGCAACGAACTTGTTTTCCGAAGTCGTTGACTTATTGCCAGAGCCAACGCCGCCAGTTGAATCGCTTGCAGACGCTTCGCCTATCCCGCCACCCACAAACCGGAAACGCCGTCGCATGAGCTTACTTGTCCCGATGCTCTCACCGAGCGAACGGCGAAGCCACAATGATCGGGACCACATTATGCAGAGACTTCAGGATCGCTCGAACGCTGACACGCTTTTTAGCCTTGCGGACTTTTGGACACGGCGCGCCTTGGAAGTTAACCGCCGCGTTTTGGTTCTCGCGGCAACTTACTTGAGCGCTCACGGCGAATTGGACGGCGAAGCGCTTGCGGACTTTGTTAAACGTATCGAAAGAGTAGACGTATGACGTGGACACAAAACAATATGACTATAAGACCATGCGGGGAAAACAGGGCGGGTCCTGGTACGCAAGGGAACAAGCTACCGATTGGCAATCACGTTATATGGATAAATATTTCGCATTCAAACTAAACCTAATACAAGAGGACAACCGATGACAACGCAACAAAACACAATAGGAAAGCACGATAAAGACGTGCAAGAGATTGCCGATATTTTTAGCGTCAATTCGCAAACGCCCGCCGTGTGGGTAAAGGCTGGCTGCCCCTGCCGACGTTCCAAAATAAAAAACAGGCTGATGTTCAACGCTGGCGAAGTTGCCCTATGGCTGCAAAAGAACCAGCGGGGCAAACAGGGCCGCCCAGAGGAAAGAGATCAAAGCATTCTCGAAGCACGACGCCGAAAAGAAAATGCGCTGGCCGAAACTTACGAAATTCAACTGGCGCAACTTAAAGGCTCTCTTGTACCGGCGGAACTTGTCGCCGAAAAACGCGCGGAAGTTGTCCGGGCTTTTCGCGCCGCCTGGGACACATTGAGCAGCCGAAGTTACGAGTTGACGGGCAAAAGCGAGGCTGAAATTGCCGCGAAAATAGATTCATGGAGAGACGAATTTTATCAAGCGATTGCATACGGCGGCGAGAGCGGCGGCAACGGTGAGAGCAAGAGCGCCGCCGTTGCATAACACATTCAGGGCTGGCCGCAGGGAGCGTGTCCCCCGGCTGGCTGACTCCGGGGCTGGCTGGACGTGTCGGCTTGACGGCCCAGCGCCCGCCAGCCCGTTTTTTTGTTGTCCTGATCGGGGCTGGCCGTGGCGGCAGGACGCCGCCCGGCTGGCCCACTTTTAAGAGTCTAATTATGTCGGCCAAAACCGAAATTAAACAACGCACCGCGAGCCTGCACGAAGCCGGGCATTGTGTCGCCGCGTGGAGCTTACGCGCGAAAGTTTTTTGGGCCAGAATATCTCAAGATTCACCGGGCAATGGAAAAACAAAGTTTTTCGGAACCGGAATTATCTTGCATGACGTGGCGATTTTGTTTTCCGGTGTTCGCGCGGTTCACACGTATGCACACCGCCTAAACATCCCGAGCGCTGGCGGGTATTTCCGCTTTTGGACGCACGGCGACGGGGCGCGAATTAACTTTTTAACTGCCGGGATGCCGCGAAAGCAACGCAAGCGAATGATTTACACCGGGCAAGAACTGGCGGACATTGTTTTGAATAACAATGAATCGTCCGTGATTGAACTTTCGCGCCGCCTTTACGCCGCCGGTTATCTGGCTGGGCGCATGCTTGATGATGTTAAAGGCGACGTGAAGATTTTCGATTCGAGCAATGGGATCAGTTTTAAGCCCGTTGTGGCCCAGCCGGTGCGGGGGCTTAGATGATCGGTAAAGCAAATCATACCGCACCTCAGAGAAGTTTAACGGCTGGCCGGGCTTTTTTGGATCTTCAGGAAACGGGCCGTTTTGATATTGCGGGCAAAGCACCCGATGACGATACTCACTGGCGAGCTAATGATAAAATGGGCCGCATGGGCATAACAAAAACGCATCACTATCTACCGCAGTTTTATTTGCGGGGGTTTGCCAAAAAATCTAACCTAGCCCAAACATGGTGTATTGAGAAAACGAAAGAAGCTCGACACTATCCCGTAAGCATCGAAAAAGCTGGCGCTGAAAAACATTTTCACACCATTGAACTACCGGGCGGCGAAAGGGATAGCTCAACTATCGAACAGGAACTATCGAAAGAGGAAACGAACCAAGGGGCTACTATCTTGCGAATCTTGCGGAAAGAACCGCCTCTCACAAGTGATCGCGTGAGCATTTCCAGATTCGTCAGTTTAATGCAGTATCGTGTGCCGTCATTCAAAAAAGCTGTTGAGAATCAAATTGTGTCTACCGCCAAAATCATGCTCGCAATGCTTGCCAAAGGAAAACGGCTTGAGGAAATGGGAGAGATGTATAATATTAAAATATATAAAGATATACCAGAAGCAGCGCGGACACCTTTTTTTGACAAAATGCGCAGGAGGATTGAGGCGGGATGGGTTCCCAAAGTAACGAACGCACACCTGTTGCAACATATGTTTGCAATAGCATTTAGTAGCCGAATATTGTCTGTCTTGAACGGAATGAGACTTACAATATGGGATGCACCGGACGGTTTTGGTCTAGTTACATGCGACCAGCCCGTTGCCTTGTATCAACCACAAACCAGCGACAAGATAACCCCCGCTGGTCTGGCCGACAGTATTACTGAACTCACTATACCGCTATCATCTAACTGTCTTATCAAACTTGATTGGTCAAAGGAGCAAGCCGGGCGTTACACCCTTGATCCTGCTGGCGTTCAAGAATTCAATCGAAGAAGTGTTTTTATGGCCGTAAGAAACCTTTATGCCTCGGAAATTGATTCCAACACGGTGCAACTTATTCAGAAAAACCACAAGCGCTTTGCTGGCATGAAAAATGATATTGTATGGAAGCCCGACAGGGATGGGGCCATTCATATTTCAAGCTATATGCCGGTTTTGCCAGACTAAAGTTTCGGGGATATGACACCATGACGAACCAACCAGACGGAGCGGAAGAAAACAAACCCGGAAAGCCGCAAGAAATTAAGATTATTGGCAGGTTCGTGGAAGCAGGAGACAAAAGCCGCATCATTCTCTATCCAAACAAGAATGACTGGAACGCCATTAAAAGTGAAGTGGATAAGAGCGCCCAAGATTTTGCAAAAAGGCTGATCGAAGGCGCTACTGGCAGTTTAGCGGCACTGCTCTACAACGTTTTACACTACGAACTTCCAGTCGCACACCAAATAATCATTTTGTTGTGGGACCCCGTTCCCGCGAACGATGAAGCGAAAATAGTATCACAATATCACCTTTTGAAATCGCAAGCGGAGTTAAAGGCTTGCATTAGTTTAATTGAGAAAAAGAGAGTCGAGGATTGGCCAACGTTGGGGAAACAAACAATTCTGGGCATTGAAGGCAAAAGCGCCGCCGATTGTGCCGAAAAATTTTGCTTTGAAGTTTTGCGTATGACACAAGGATTGCCCGCCGATCCACTGACACAAGAAGTGTCTACCGATCCGCCCGAATCTTACCATGTGAGAATTGTTAAAAAGCTTACTGAGCGCATACAGGCCAAACTTGTGAAGAGCGACGACGAAAAAGCTGACTGGGGAAAAGATATACTTTTAGAACGGCAAAATAAAGAAAGACTTAAAGAAGATGTTGAGCATGTGGCCGCCGCGCTAGAAGCAGAAAAAACAGATTATGAAAAAATCTAAAACAACTTGCTGGCGGGCGAGAGCTTCCGCCGGGGGGCAAGCCGTAAAAAGAGGCCGATTATGCAGTTTTCACCGTTTCCCGTAAAAACCGGCGCAATTAGAACGCCATAGAGGCAACACCGGGGGCCGGTTTGACTTGTGGGACGATGAAAACCGCGTGTTGACATAAGGTAACAATCTTGATAGGATACGATTTATGAGCATAGGCGAACAACTAAAAAGGTACATCCGGCAGAGCGGCTTAAATCAGAACCGCATTGCGATAGGTACGGGGATTAGCCGCGCCGCGATAAGCCGTTTTATGTCCGGCGTGCGGGGCTTGGACCTTGTGAGCATTGAAAAACTGGCGAAGTATCTTCGCCTGGAATTGCGGCAAAAGCCGCCGACAACAAAAAGTAAAGGCAGGTGAACCATGCGTATTTTCCGAACAACCTATACTAGCCGGGGCCAGAGAAAAGAGGCCGCCAAGTGGTATGTTGAACTGCGCGACCATAACGGAATTGTCCGGCGATTGCCGGGCTTTCCCAGCGAGCGCATGACCGCCAAGCTGGGCGAGAACGTGCAAAGCCTGATTAACTGCCAAGCAAACCACGAATTGCCGGGCGGCGATCTTGCGAAGTGGCTGGAAGCGCTGCCGAACCGAACCGCCGAGATTCTCGCCCGCTGGGGCTTGCTGGCGGCCCACAGGTTAGCCGCTGGCAAGGCGCTGGCCGAACATATAGCCGATTGGCGGGCCGCGTTGCTGGCCAAGGGCGTAACCGCCAAACATGCCGGTATGGTATCGCACAACGCCGAGAGAATATTTAAGGCTTGCAAGATAACTTTTGTTTCGCAGATTAACGCGGGCAAAGTACAGGCGGCGCTTGCCGAGTTGCGCAAGGACAAACCAAAACCTGCCGCCGCCGGGAGTGAGCCGGGCAAGGTTCAAGATGTTATCCGGGGGCTTTCGCTTCAAACATGCAATCACATAACCACGGCGGCCAAGGCGTTCACGCGCTGGTTATGCAGCGACGGGCGACTAGCCGCCGATCCGCTGGCCCACCTGACGAAATTTAACGCCCGAACGGATCGCCGCCATGATCGCCGGGCTTTGAGCGATGAAGAAATTGCCGCATTGATTCAAGCCGCCGAGAGGGGACCGACAAAGCTTGGCATTGACGGGAAAGCGCGGGCCATGCTGTACCGGCTGGCAATCGGGACGGGCTTTCGCAAGGCCGAGCTTGCAAGCCTGACGCCGGAATCATTCAACCTTGACGGCGAGCCGCCGACAATCACGGTTAATGCTGGTTATAGCAAGCATCGCCGCGATGACGTGCAACCGATCCGCCAAGACCTTGCCGACACGCTGCGGGCTTATCTGCGCGGCCTACCGGCGCGTGAGCCGGTGTTTAGTTTGACGCCGAGGACGTATCGCCTGATGAAAGCCGACCTTGACAGCGCCCGGACCGCATATATCAAAGCTGCGGCAACAGACGCCGAACGGAGCGAGCGCGAAAAATCGGGATTCTGCAAATACGAGGATGACGCCGGGCGCTTCGCCGATTTTCACGCGCTACGCCATACGTTCATAACCCGGTTGGTTAAGAGCAACGCAAGCGTAAAGGTTTGCCAAGAATTGGCGCGGCATAGCGACCCGAAATTAACCCTTGGCGTTTACTCGCACGTAGGGCTTGCCGACACCGGCGCGGCCTTGGACAATCTGCCGGGCTGGGAGCCGCCGCAAAGTGAACCAGAGGCCGCCGTAGCGTTGCGGACGGGCACGGATGACCTGCCGCCCGCCGCCGCCGAGGCCGGGCCGCAAAAAACCGGCGATGACTGCTTGGCGCTTTGCTTGGCGCGAAACGGCACAAATCGGCGAAATTCTGCGAAGTCTGGCGAAGTGAAGGCTGAGCGCGAACAACAAGGCCAAGATGCGACGAAACCGCCTAAAACAAGCGAAATATCTAATATTGTAGATGAAAACGGAGAGAGCGGGATTCGAACCCGCGATACAGGTTTAAGCCCGTATATCGGTTTAGCAAACCGACGCCTTCAGCCACTCGGCCATCTCTCCAATGTCAACGCATGATATACCAAATGGGATGTGCTTTGCCAGATGAGGCTAAAAAGACCCAAGAATTATATCTCAGGCTCTCCAACCTGAGTCCGTAAATATGTCGACAGCCTTGTAGGGCTGATTGTTAATAGCCGTGCGCTCTGGCGGCGGCTGTGGCGTGCTGGCGTGGATAAAAAAGCAAGGGTAGGATGAATTCTAAAGGATTAATCATGCAAACACCAATTTGGAATTTATTGACAATAACAATTGTGATAGTGGGGTGGTTCGTAATCGCCAAGCTAAACAGGCGGCACGAAATTGAAAAAGAGCGTAGAAAGTATCGTTGTGACACTGTGAAATCACTTTTACTATTATCTTATGCAATCATTGAAAACCGTACGGATAATGTAAAGGTACAAGAAAATGTACAGGAATTGATACCCAATGTGATGTTATATTTCTACCCAGAGGAAATTAAACAGTACGATAACTTCGCAAAGGCACTTGAGGCAGCTAAGACAGATAAAAAAAATATGGCAATCTTCTCTGAAGAACTCAATAAAACTATTTCTTTGGTAACAAACAGAGTGAGAAAAGAACTTAGACTGCCAATGATTCCGCCAAAAACATAAGCGTTTGGGCGGCTTAGATAAAGGGGTAAAACATGGATGCGGCAGAACATATTGTCGATTGCTATTACCGCTTCGTAAAAAAGTGCTTTACGATAAATGACGTAAAGGTGTTAGGGGGAGTCAATCGGCAACTTGACATACTTGCTATCAATCCCAAAACAAAGGATCAATACCATATTGAATGCAGCGTTACGCACGATTTAAACTGGGCACCGAAAGAAGAGCAGTTAAAAGACGTATTTGAATACAAATTCTTGGGCGTTCCTAAAAAAGCAGGGCGACGGCGTATAAACTACAAAAAGAATATATTGGAAACATATAGGGCATACGGTTTAAGTCCGAGCAAGATACAACGTGTATTTGCTTGTTGGATTCCACACCATAGCGTAGTAGTTGAAGATTTTTTGGAAAAGTTTAAGCAACGGCATAATATTAAAATAACAATTCTCAACTTACGAGATGATGTTATACGTAAACTATTCGATTCAGTTGGGACCGCATACTATGATGATGAAATCCTAAGACTGGTTGGATTTTTAAAACAGCGCGAAAGTCAACTTTTGAAAAAGGGATAACATGGCGAAGAAACGGAGAAGAATAAGAAGAAGAAAGAAAAGACAGGAACGGGCGAAAATACAAGCCGCAATAGATTTATTAGCAAATTCACAAAGATTAAGTGAAGAAGAAAAACAGAAATTTGCACAAAGCGTGCACGAAATATCTAAGGTTCCCCCAAAAACAAAAGCAATAATCAAACGTATTAATCATCTGATTGGAAAAACTGGAAAAGAAACAGCCAAGGCAATCGGAGATAAAATTATTGATATAATAATTGATCAAGTGAAAAGGAAATTCTGGCCGCATGGATAACGGCGATTTTGAGACAGGGGATAACATGGATTTTGAAAAAAAGGGTGTGGATGAGAAAGAGATACACCGCCAATTTCTGAAATTTTTTAATTCGTAACTTCAAAGATATAACAGATTGGGTATATGTGAATAATGAAGCAAAAGAATTATTAAGAAAAGCAATCATATCAATGGAAAAAGATTTAAACGCCCTTAACTCTGACAAACCTACACAAAGTCAGAGTTAGGGGAGCGCGGTTTTGATAAGGGGTTTGATATGGGTTATGAAGCAAAAACATATAAAAGTTATCCAATCGTAGTATTAAAGAATAAAGGAAAAATAATTGGATATCATGTTCCGTCGCTCCCCTCGTCATTTCCAATCGGTTTTAAAAGTGAAGAAGAAGCAAAAGCAGCTATTGAAAGTCGGATACAACAACTTATTGAATATATACAAAATCGATTAAAATAAAATTTGACCGCCCTTAACTCTAACAAACTGAGTTCCAATATCAGTAGCGAAGCATGCTAGATGGACCTGATCAGTGTTTCGTTTGCCCAAATTCCTCCGGATGCTGGGCATACCAAGCGAACGTGAGTGAATACGCCGTTGGCGTCTGATCAGGTGAAAGCAGCGCGACCGTTTTCCATTCCGGCTCCTGAAAACACTGGAAAACCAGGTTTATACCCGCGACCGAAATATGCGAAGCGCCGCCCGCATTGGCTTTGGCGAAGATATCGTCGAAAAATAGCGGATGCCATTGA
>DATJSN010000057.1:0-30676 GCA_035504095.1 Phycisphaerae bacterium
TGTGGATAAAATCCGTTCGATGCGCTGCTCGGTGAAAATCCGGCGAATATCCGTTAGCAGCATAACGCCGATATCTTGTGCATCCTGATCACGTTGATCGGCCAATGCCGTGAATGCGGCTCGGGCGCGGTCCGGCCAGTCCCCGCCGGCAATTTCAGCAATAGCAAAAAGCGGCCGCCAATTGTCGGCTAAACGGTTGTAAGCGCCGGGCGGCAAGGTCGGGGCGCAATCTTTAATCCGCTGAAAATTATCCGCCGCGAAGCGTGAGAGTTTTCGCCGCAGGTTTTCTTCATGCTCCGTTTGCATTGAATCGAACCTTTGGCGCAGCTCGCCGGGTTTGGCGCGGAAAAGTCGAACAGGAATAGACCGATCCTGTAATGTGCCAGGAATGGCGCTGATGCTTGAGATAACCGCCGGGGTAAAAACGTCAAATGCCCGAAGTTCGTTTTCATCACCACCATCGCGGATCATACGCCTGCCGTGCTCATGTCCGGCGATCAGAACGCTACACAGATCGTCGTTATTGAAGAAAATAGAGTCGTCCTGATCTATTAAAATAACAGGGCACCATTTATCAATAACGCAAAAAAGCGCCTCAAGGCTGACATTCTCAACGCGAAGCGATTTGGGAACCAAACACCCCAGGATATTCAGCAAGGTGGTCTTTCCACATTGCTTTTGGGGAGAGGTTATATGGAGTCTTGGCGTATGAGAAAAGGCCTGGAAACAGTGCGTGTGCGCCGTCCAGAGGGCAATCGCGTCAGCGGCGCCGTTCGGCAGCGCCACAAATTGAGACATCGTCTGGGATATTTCGTTGATAATATCCGCACTGTTCACAGGTTCCGGCCACGGTTCAGGCGCGGGCAGATCAAGGCTTTTGCCGGGGATATTGGCAATGGGGATGGGTTTAATTGGAATTTCCGGCAATGAGAGTTCAACGGCGAGCTTATTTAATTGTACGGACAATTCGTCACGTGGGATATGCAGGAACTTGATTTTGATGCGGTTTATATAATCCTCACGCGCCTTAGCATCGCGCAGATTAATTTGATGAATAAAACTAGTCTCATCATGGCGCAGGATTACGGCCCACGACTGGCGGCTGATTTGTACGGCTTTGAGAGTAAAAATATTGCTCATAGAGCACCATAGGTTATAGGTGACAGATTACAGGGGACAGTTTTTCCGCAACCGACCTGTCCTAAATACTGAATAGGACAATCAACCCCCCACGGCGCGGCAACGCCGCCACCTACCCTTAATAGACTTTTCATCTCCCCTTTTCTGTGAGAATGGAGCGCGTATCGCGATTGGCGGGGTTATTTGAATTGCGAAATCAGATTCATTCGCAATCTTCCTATCAAGATTCCCACTAACTCCGAGGAAAGAAAGTTTGCTATGCAGATTACCGCAAGCGCTCGCACCATCATTGATGCCAAGGTTGCTCTCTGCGCCTCAAAACTGTCCGATCGAGAAAAGAACCAGTTCGAGGCCGCCGTTGATGCACATGAGAAACTTATAGATGAATCAGTTTTCTCGCTTTATGGAATCGATGGACTGCCAAAATGAATATATAAGGTGGAGCATTGATGTTTAGAGGGTTCAATCTATCGAATCTAACCTTGCGGTAGTTTAATGATGCCATAACTTTTACATTGGAATACATCGAGTGAAAGTTCACAGAATTTTTATTAGCCATCCCTCTCGCGCGGTACTAGAGTTAAAATGGCTAATGACAGCCACCTATTTCTTCATACCCCAGACCGAGCATTCGCAATTTTGCGATCAAGCGAGATTTACTAACTGCGTCCCCGTTTCACTCCCTTCTCTTCTCTCTACTTTCTTAACACAGAATGCGCCGTTATTGGCCGAGCACTACGGCACTCCAGAAAATTTACCGTTGACAAAAATCTATCGGGCGCGACACAATATTCCGGCAGTTCAAGACGTTTTCGTGCTTTTCGGTATTTAGCTAAATTGTGGCAATTAACCGATCAACGCGACTTTCTGGCTTAGGAATACCCTAAATCGTTATTTGAAGAGGTATCGACGATGAGATTAATATTTGTTACGACCGCATTTACTATCGCAGTGTCTTTTACAGCGTCTTTCGTCTATGCCACCCACATCAATGATCAGCCGGTTGCGACTGCGCCATATAAATTCGATGCTAACATTGAGAACAACTCTCTTGCGGTGAGTCCCGATGAACGCCTCGCCGTCGCAAGTTACAGCCCAGATCCCGGCGTCAAGGTGTACAACTTACAGGACGGAAGCCTCGTGACGACGCTCTCCGGCTTCATCACTCCCCGGAATATTCTCTTCACCCCCGACGGCAAACAGATTCTCATATCCGATTCCACCTGCGGCGTTGTGGTCATCGTGGACGCGAAAACGTTCAAGGACGTGGCCACAATTCCCATCGGCGCCGGCGCGTTCGGGACTGCACTCGATGTTCAGGGCAAACGTCTCTACGTCAACAACGAAGCCGCAGATACGGTTACCGTCGTTGACCTTGCCAGCCGGCAGACCATTGCTGTGCTTACGGGTTTCTCTCAGCCTCGCCAGGGAGTGAAGCTCAACCCAGCGGGAAATCTGCTTTTCGTCACCAATTTCGCCGGCGACAAGATCGTGGTCATCGACACTGCGACCCTCATGCCTGTCCACGAAATCATCGGTATCAAAGGTATACGCGCCATTTCCATCACCGCTGACGGCAACACTTTGTACGCCGCCAGCAGCGACACAAATTCAATCGCCGTGGTTGATCTTAAAACCTACACGATTCGCACGTTTGTGCCCGTTGGAAATGATCCCTATGGGGCGGCCCTGAGTCCCGATGGCAGCCGGGTCTATTCCGGCAACAAACTCGATAACTCACTCACCATCATTGATACCAGCGACAACAAGCCGATTGGGACGATCACCGGCTTCAATGAACCACGACAGGCGATTGTTTTCGGACAGCATGGCGCCATCGCCTATGTTCTGAATAAGGACCTGAGTATTGCCGTCGTTGACCTTAAGGCACAGAAAATCATCAACACAATAGGCTCTAACCCCTCCAAATAGGACTCAGAGAGAAATTTTTCACCACAACGACACGACGTTTTAACGCAGAGGTTGCCGCCGGGGTAGCGTTTCACTCATCCGTTATACTATTTATAGATATACGATTTACGGGAATTGTGGCGTGGGACAAAGAGATTCGGACATTTTTGAGGAAATATTAGATTTTATTCTCGAGTGGCCATGGGTTGCGGCGTCACTGGGGATTGCTTTCGGCATTGTTGCGGTTTACTTGCAATGGATCCATCCAGTGACGTTTAAGGGCGTTCATCAAATCTACCCTCAGCCTTTGTTTGCCCTGCCCTTCTGGGGATTAGCTTTCCTGCTGTTATTCGCCTCGCTTGCAAGATACTTTCGGCACTGAGATTATGAAGATCAAACACAAATGAATACTGAAACAGATCAAAAACAAAAGTGCGGCGACGAGTTTCATAGCGTTACTGATAGGCCTAAACTGGATGTCGAATTTTTGTCAGTCAGTTATACAATTGGTATGGCGGCTTTCACGGGGGCGGCATTGCTCACGCCAGATGCTATTTTCTTGGAACCCCCTACTAGAAATAACAAGCGGCTGTACTTTGGAATGTTGTTTGGAGCATTGGTAGCCTTCTTTATCGCCCACTACTTCTTTGCTATATCTACCCTGACATTTCTAGTGATAGCATTCGGAACCGTATTGATTTTAAAAATGAATGCAATAATAGGAAATATAAACACGCGGAAGGAAAACAAAATCCCATTCAAAGACCTCCCGCAGGAAATTCAGCAGCATGAGTCTATGCGTGATATTTCTGCGGACCAAGATGTCATAGTTATCCCCCGCGCAGCAGTAAAAGAGGTCCATATTGCAAGATGGCAGTGGTCTCTTATCAAGACTGCAAAACGCACCTACAAGATTGAGACTGGCTACCACTATGAAAATATCCGAGGAAAATTCGAACGTACTGGGTGGCTTCCCTTAGTTTCCAATCCCTAGCTTAAAATATAAACAGTTAGGAATCGTCGCCAATTTCCGCCCTGTTCTTATCCCTATCTTCGAGCTCTTCGCGAACTTTGTGGTAAAAATTTATCTCGGCGTAGTCGTTTTGGTCCGCAAAGCCAAGAACAACGGAATTTCACGCCGGGTTTTTTCCAATGCTGCAAATTTCTTTCCTTCAGGCGGCTGCTTATGGCTGATCCATTCCTCAACGTGATCGATCCATAGACCGGCGGAGCCAAGGGTATTGATGTACGCCTGAAGCGGGCGATGAAAAGTTAGCGTAGTCTGATCGGGGTTGCTGCCTGGATGCATGGCGATGGGAATTTTTTCCGAGCTTAAATAGGAATCGATACGCCGGTACTGGCTCTGCGACACATTGTCCCATTGCCAGGAGCTTTTTTGCGGAATGCGGAAACAGGGATGCATCATCACGATGACCAGCGAACCAGACGGTTTTAGCGCGTGGCGGACGCCTTGCCAGATGGGTGAGAGCGGCGTCATGTTCTGTATGGCCAATATGCAGACGGCGGCATCGAAGGAGCCGGGAGAAATGAATTGATAGGTCTGGAGTTTGCGGGCGTCGGCGACGTGGTATTGCTCAAGCGTCGGATTGGTTTGCCGCTGACGGGCGGCATCAATGAGCGTGCCGGCCAGATCTATGCCGACAGTTGAAATTCCTTTCTGAGCTAAGGCCCGGCACAGGACGCCTTGGCCGCAGGCGATATCGAGGACTTTTTGGCCGGGCTTGAGGTCAAGGACGCGCAGTACGCCGGGGATAATGGTCTTTTGCTGATGGGAGGAACCCTGTTCGCCAATAAGCTCGTCGTACCAGTCGGCGACGTGGGACCAGTCGGCGGCGGCGGCACCGCCGCCGAGACGGGGGTCGGGGCCGGCACCATGGGTGCCGCGTCGGGAGACGGGAGACGGGAGACGGGAGTGGCGGCTGGACCGAGTAGGGAGACGGGAGTCAGGAGACGGGCGAGAGGAGTTTTTCTTAGACATAACGATGATTTTTACCACCTATGCACCATAGAGTACACAGGGGACACGAAGGATGCACAGAGAAGGGCATAGGTGACAGGGAACAGGCCACAGATTAAAAAAAGAAACTTGACTAACAGTGATTTATAAGTTACTATATACCAATGATCGAAGTGCTGCACTATGTCAACGAGTCAGGCCGGGATATGGTGCGGCATTGGCTTGACGAACTGCGCGATCGCCGCGCGGCAGCCAGGATTGTTATACGCATGGATCGGCTGGCTGAAGGAAACTTCGGCGATTGGCAACCCTTGCGCGAAGGCGTGTGTGAATTGCGGATCGACTATGGACCCGGCTATCGCGTCTACTATGCCATGGCAGGACGAACATGCGTGCTGTTGTTGTGCGGCGGTGATAAACGCAAACAGGCAGCGGACATCGACCGTGCAGTCAGTTATTGGAGAGATTACAAACGAAGGATGGAAAAGCCATGAAACACAAACCAAGCATTTCACACGACGAAGCGGTCATTCGGCATCTTCGTGAAGATCCGGAATTTGCCGCCGAGTATCTTAGGGCAGCCCTGGAAGATACGGAGGAGCCGAAAGTGTTGCTGATCGCGCTGCGGCGCATCACCGCGGCGAGGGGTGGTTTCACGAAGGTAGCCAAGGCGGCGGGGATTGAACGTGAAAGCCTGCACCGTGCACTGTCGGCTCGCGGCAATCCGCGGCTCTCGACGCTCGTGGCGGTAATGCACGCCATTGGATTGAAGCTAACGGTGGAAGCGGCACATGCGGGAAGCTGATGAGCGGTGCGAAGATTTTACCACGACGGCACAACGGTTTTTAACGCAGAGGACGCAGAGAAACTTTTAATTTTTTTTACCGCGAAGGCACAAAGGACGCAAAGATATTAATTAATTTTTACCACGACGAGACGACGACACAACGTTTTTTAACGGGGATTATGCAAAGGCAGCGCAGAGAACGCGGATAGTTTTTAATATTTTATTTCGGGTGATTATTACCTAATATCCGTATTCCGCAGCACTTGTCCCAACTGCTGCATGCCCTCATCCGTCACCTGGGTACGTTCAACATCTAGACCCCGCAATTGCGTGAAGCCCGCCAGAGTCTTTAGCCCAGCATCCGTTACTTTGGTGTTTTCAAGATTCAGATACTGCAACTGCGTCAGACCGGCCAATTCCGACAGGCCTGCATCTGTTACGTCTGTATTCCAGAGATCCAGATCATGCAAATGCGTGAAACCCGCCACTACCCGCAAACCTGCGTCCGTCACGGAGGGACCTCCGCCGAGGTCCAGTTCCCGTAACTCCGTAAGACCAGCCAATTCTTTCAGGCCCGCGTCCGTCACGGGAGTATTCCAGAGATTCAGCGTTCTTAACTGCGTGAGGGCGCCCAATGCTTTCAAACTCTTTTTTGTCAGCCAGACATTACTGAGGTCCAATGATTGCAATTGAGTGAGATTGGCTAATTGCTTCAAGCCCACATCTGTTATACGGGTGTTGCTTAAGCCAAGTGCCTGCAATTGTGTCATACTCGTTAATTCCTGCATACCTGCATCCGTTATCTGAACGCCTTCGAGATTCAACGCCTGCCACTGCGTGAGATCCGACATTTGCTTCAAACCCGCGTCCGTCACGTGCGTCCAGCTAATATCCAGCGTCTGCAACTGCGTATAGCCCGCCAGAGTCTTCAGGCCTACATCCGTTATCTTAGTACCAGCCAAGTTTAAGGCCTGTAACTGCCTGAGGCTCGCCAGTTCCTGCAAACCTGCGTCCGTTATTTGAGTGTTGCTGAGATCCAGCACCCGAAGTTGCGTTAGAGCGGATAATTCCTTCAGGCCCGCATCAGTCACCCTGGTGCCGGCGAGGTTCAATGCCTGCAATTGTGTGAACTTGGATAATTCCTCAAGACTAGAATCGGTTATAGCTGAAAACATTAGATCCAAACCAAAACCCTGATTCGGCGCAGGTAATCGTGAGATTACACCGGACTTCCACGGTCTCCATCCCCATATGGCAAACGCTGGAATATCTCCTTGCCGACCGTATACGAATCTATTCCATGGCATAACATATCTTTCGTCGAACGGACTGAGCCCGAACATCATAAAAATACGTGGCGTCAGGGTCATCCAGCTGGAATCAGCGCCGGCCTTTTCCCATGCGGCATTAATGCCGACCGTAAACGGCTGGGTATAGAGCGGCGACGCGACTGAAGACGCAGATGAGGAATTGGCAGCGGTATTTTGTGTCTCAACAGGTGGCGAAGTCGAGCTGATTTTTATGATGCCAAGGAGCAGAAAAATGAAGAATAGTGCTAAAACTATTGCCGCCATACCTGCGAAGATAGCTAAGATTTTTTGCATGAATTAGTTTCTGTCCTCAGAACTGAATGCGGAGAAAGATGCATTTAACCACAAAAGCTTGCGGTCACCAAGTTTTATTATCTGCAGATTTACAAGAGTTACGCCGCGGAGCGGGTGGTTTCGCGCCGGTCGCTGGGGCGAGAAATCTGGCGCGATTCGTCAGGCGTGGGCCGATGGCGGTTGGCCAAAAGCGCTTCGAGAACCGCCATAATTAAAACCAGCGACAGTATGCCGGGCATAAGCGAATTGCCCTGAGAACTCTTGAGCAGAAGCGCAAAAAGCTGATCGGCGGTGGATGCGAACCAGACCGGCTGATTTTTGGGAAGCTCCGCGGAAAGAACCGCAGGCTCGGTCGAATACAGATCGACCTCTTCGGCGGGCGGATTAACCACAAACATGCCGTCAAAACGCCCGTCTGTAGTATGCCAGTGGTATACGCCGCTCTGGGCAGCATCATAAAAAGTCCATATTGGCCGCCCGGATGAATCGCTTGTGGGAACGACGTTGATCGGGAGCTGATTGCCGGGCGGATCGACTTCGAGATTTTCGCCTGAATTGGCTCCGGGAATTTTGACGTTCACGGGCTGGCCGGGTTCAAAGCTGGTTGCGCCGGTAAGCGCGGCGACGTCGCCCATGGCGATGCGAACGATCATGGGCAGGAATGCGGAAGTGTCGGCCATGTTGGTCCAGCCGCCGCTGGGCGCGGTGAGAAAGGTATAGATGGAGCCGCTGGAGCCGTTTTCGCCGCCGAGACTATGCTGCACCAGAAAAAGTGATTCATCCTGCAGGCGGGAAAGAGTGTTACCTATGCCGGGGGAATTGCCGGAAAAAGCCCACCGCCCCACCACGACGATACGGCGGAACGGGTCCTGAGATTCAAAAAGATCGGCGAAGACATTACTCTGAAGGTCCACCCAATCGACCGGGCTGCCGTTTAGCGTGGTAATCGGCCCGGAAATAGTACCAGGGAGAAGTTGCCGGTTCCCCGCCAGAATTGCGTTGTACGCCTGCGGATCGACCGACGGGCCAAGAAGCCAGCACAAACGCCCGCCCTGCTTGACGAAATTTTCCAGGCGATCGGCAAAGTCCGCGCTTACCCGCGGGACATCGCACATGAAGATGGCGTCGTAATCACCGGGCTGAATATCAGCCAGATTGGTATAGCCGCGATACGAAGTGGAAATGCTCCAGATCTGCTGATTGCCGGCGCCCACACCACCGCTGAACGGTTCGAGCGCGGCATCGACATAAAACGCGGCGGAATCGCCGCCGAGCGCGGGTTGATTGCCCACGACCAAGACGGGAATTTCCTTGGCAATGTTAAGCACAAGGCTGCGCTGATCGGCCCAGGGCATGGCCTGACTGGACTGGAGTTCCTGAAGAGTAAATAAATGATAACCCGCTGACGGAAGCTGGTAGTGAAGTTCCAGTGAGCCGCGGCTTTGGCCGGTTCCGGCCGGGCCGAGCTGGACCTGATTTTCCACGCCAAGGGCGCGCTGGTCGTCGATGGCCAAACCGAAGCGCGGAACAACGGCGGTCTGACCGTTGTTAATAACGGCGGCCTTGAAAGTCACATTGCTTCCGATTACGGCCTGTCCGGCGGTAATGTCGAACGAAGCGATACCCACATCATCGGGCTGATTGGCTGCGGACTGAGGCATCAGCACCAATTGAATTCCCGGATTTTGTTCCAGTGGCTGAAACATATCGGCATCGGACGATGCGGGACCGGCAAAATCGGAAATGACGATGAGCATGCGATTGGGCAGGTCGGAATTTTCCAAAAGTGACGCGGCATGCGCAATTAGTTGCCGCATCGGTACGGCGCGCCCCTGGCTGGTGACGCTATCGAGTGAACCGAGCACCGCAACGCGATTGGGATCAAGGCGGCTCTGCACCTGACTGGCGCTGGGGTTGGTTAGCAGCACCATCGATTGCGCCGGCTGGAGCGTATCGGTGAGCAATTCGCGGGCGAGTTGCACTGAAGCATCAAGGCGTGTTTCCGAACCGTCGTGGACGAGCATGGATTGTGAATTGTCCAAAATGATAGCGCAGGCCACCCGAGAGCCGTCAAACTGACCGCCGGAGCCGGGGAACCAGGTATCGTTTCCCAGACCAAACAAGGCCACACCTGCGGCGATAAGGCCGGCCAGCAGCACGAACGCGGGAAGCAAAATTCCCGGACGGCGCTGCTTTAGCTTTTGCTCCGCGGCGACCGAACGAGTTGATAGATCATCTTTAGGCGACTGCGCAGGCGTGCTTTTCATTTGATCGATGCTGTTGGCGAAAACAACCGCGCCAATCGCCACGATTGCAATGCCCGCGAGGAACATAAAAAACATACCATAAGCCAGGGCGGGCCGGCCGCCATGAATCAGCGGGCCGGCGATGGCCATGGCCAGAACGGCAAAGACCGCCATGCGCATAAGCAAAAGCAGGAATTGCTGGAGCTGCCGGCGTCGCGATGTTTTCTGCGCGGTGATGCGTAAAAACCGCAACGTGGGAAACTGGACAATCGGCGAACGGATGCGGTTAAGTAAATGCAGCAGCACCGGAATGCCCGCGGCCAATAAGCCGATGAGCATGAGCGGAGCGGCGAAGGTAAGAGCGGCCAAAGGCATAAATGATGCAGGGGATAGGTGATAGGTGACAGGGAATAGATTTAAGGATTGACCATCCATTTTTAAACCTTTAGAGCAGTTCCACTCCAGCTATAGCGTCTGCGTCGCTTGAAGCGACCCTTCGGGTTGGCACAGACAGGGTCGTCCGCTGCGTCATCGCTGAGCGACGGGGTTTTGCAAACCCGCCTTGTCGCTCTTCCTTGCGGCCAACCCCGTCTACACCAACGCAGATGCCATATCTGGAGTGGAAATGCTCTAGCGCCGGGAAGTCCGGGAGAGTATTTCCCTTATCTGCATATCCCAGGGCACATCGGTAAACGCGGTGACATAGTCAATTCGCGATTGGCCGCAATTTTTCTTAATTAAATCCAGGAATGCCTGCACTTCCCGGCGGTATTGTTCGCGAATCAGTTTAGGATCGATTTGCAACCGCGAACCATCCTCCATGTCTTCAAAGGTCACGGGGCGATTGTAACCCAGTTCGATTTCGCCGCGATCCAGCACCTGAATGAGCAATAGATGATGGCGGGCGTGGCGCAGATGTTCCAGAGCGCTGATGAGTTTTTCAGGTTCGTCAAACAAATCGCTAATCACGATGACCAGTCCGCGGCGCGGAAGTTTATTGGCCAATAGATGCAGCGTGCCGGAAATATCGGTGTCGCGTCCGGGGGTAAGTTTTTCGAGGTTGATAAAAATCTGGTCCATGTGCGAAGGGCCGTTTCCCTGCGGAATTTCCAGGCGAATGCCGTTGTCGAACGCCATGAGTCCAACCATGTCCTGCTGATTGGAAAGCATGAAAGCCAGAGACGCCGCGAGTACCGCACCGTATTCAAACTTGCTGATGGTTCGCGGACTGGAACTTTTTGAATCAGGCGCCAGGGCGGTGCCGAAACGCATGGAACCGGAAACATCCAGACAAATAGTGGCGCGAAGATTGGTCTCCTGTTCATATTGTTTGATGTAATAGCGATCGGTGCGGGCAAGGACGGTCCAGTCGAGGTGTTTAATTTCATCGCCGGGGACATATTCACGGTGCTCGGCGAATTCGATGGAAAAACCTTTGTGCGGGCTTTTATGCAGACCGGCAAAGACGCCTTCGACTACGCCGCGAACGGTCAGTTCCATGCGGCGCAACTGGGCGGCGTGTGAAGGTTTGAAAAATCGATACTGGCTCGTACGCATCAGGACGACTCCACTGCCGTGGCCAACCAGGTAATGGCCATCGAACCATATTTAAACTTACGGACAACACGGGAAGCAAGCTGCATGGAATCCAGGGAAGTGCTTTCGGGATGGCGCAAAACGATAATCCCCTCCGGCTCCATGGAAGACTGGGCAATGGATAAAACAAGGTTATCTATTTTGTCACGGCCCTGGGGATTATCGAAATGGCTGTACGGCGGGTCCACGAACGCTATGCGAAATCGCTGTTGCGTTGCGAGGAACCCCGCCGGACTCCCTGCCATTCTATATGCGTCTGCCGCAACCACCCGGCATAGGTGTACCACGCTTAAACGGGCTATATTGTTGCGTAAATTTTCCAAAGCGCCTCGGTCGCGTTCGACAAAAACCACGCCCGCAGCCCCGCGTGAGAGGGTTTCAAGCCCCATTGAGCCGGTGCCACAGAAGCAATCCAGAACATAACTATCTGGAATTTCAGTGTTTACAGTCAGTGCATCAAAGAGGGATTGTTTGGCACGGTCGGTTATGGGACGGGTGGTATTTGAAACCGGTGAAAGCAGTAATCGACCGCGAAATGTGCCGGCAATGATGCGCATAAAACCTGCTTTACAATCTGCCAGAGCCGCGACGGCGACTACTGGAAAAAAGCGTTCCGTAATAATACTTAGCAAATGGCGTCATTTTTTCGACAAATTCTTCCGGGATTCTGCTTTCGATAAGCTGTTCTCTTTGCGGCAGCGCGGCGATAACAGGTAAGCCGGTAATCCGGGGCAATTCTTCCAGCGCGGTAACCTCAGCCAAATCACGCGAGGCGCCGACTCGATTAACCACCATTCCGGCAAGCGGTAATTTTCGCGCGCGAATGGACTCGATCACAATAAGCGTATGGGCGAAAGCCCCCAGATAGGTTCCCGTAACAATCACAACAGGCAATTTTAAAATCGCCGCCAAATCCGCAACTGTAAACAGGCCTGGTTGATCGTCGAGCGGAGTCATCCATCCGCCGGCGGATTCGACGAGCAAAAAATCACAATGCTTTCGCCAGTAATCCATGGCCGCCGTAACCCGGCGCCAATCCAATCTGCGCCGTTCAATTCGGGCCGCCAGATGCGGTGACACGGGAGCGGCAAAACGAATCGGACTGGTAAATTTGAGAAGCTCTGAATCCGCCGGATCCAGACCGATCATATTCATAACTCGTGCGGCGTCGGGCGAAAGCATGTCGTCATCAGTCAATCCTTCCGGTTCGCCCCGATCCGGACGCTTAGGACAACCAGAAGCAACAGGTTTGCAGATGCCGACGTGAATGCCCAGACGGCTGAAGGCCGCGGCGAGAGCGGCGGTTACCGTGGTTTTACCGATGTCGGTGTTAATTCCCACAACGAACAAACCCGGCTTGCGATAAGCACGAAGCAGTTTTCGAGGATCAAAGGATGCCTGAGGTTGTGTTTTTTTGCGGTTCATGCCGATCAGGTTCTCCCATTGTTAATTTCGAAGAACAACCGGCAAATCATCCTCAAGCGACTTTACCACGGCCTGAGCGAGAATTCGAATGTTATCCGGTCTGGTTGCCAGAGGCGGCATTACAACCAGCACGTCGCCCAATGGACGCAAAAAAACGCCGCGCGAGCGCATCATGGTGCACAAGGCGCCGCCGACGCGGCGCTGATAATCAAATTTCTCACCGGTTGTTCTGTCTTGGACAATGTCGACGGCGGCGATCAGTCCAACCTGGCGCACGTCGCCGACATTGGGATGACGGCGCAGCGGGGCAAGTTCCGCGGCCAGAATTGTTTTGAGCGCCGCGACGTGCTCAAGCAAACGGCGGCTATCAAATAAATCCAGCGAGGCAATCGCCGCGGCGCAGGCCAGCGGATGACCGGTGAATGTATGACCGTGATAAAAGGTTTTTCCTTCGCGCGGGTCGGCATAAAACGCATTGAATACGCGATCATTAACCAGTGTGGCGCCCAACGGCATATAGCCTGCGGTAAGACCTTTGGAGAGACAAAGCAAATCCGGCGAGACCTTTTCGTGCTCACAGGCGAACATGCGTCCGGTGCGGCCAAAACCGGTCATGACTTCGTCAAAAATAAGAAGCAAATCATGCCGATCAGCCAATTCGCGCAGCGCGCGAAGCGTTCCGGGCGGATGCATCAACATTCCGCCGGCGCCCTGAACAACGGGTTCAATAAAAATACCGGCGTATTGGTCCGGATTTTCCACTAATAGCTTTTCGATTGAAGCAATCCAGTTTAAATCCCGAACGGCGGCGGGCGCCGGCGGCGTAACCGCGGCATCCAATGGGGCGAACGCCGGCAAGAGCGGCGGCTTGACGCGGTCCACCGGAAAACAGAGCCGCCGGTAGGCTTCATGAAACATGGGGATTCCGCCAAGCGAGACCGCGCCGACGGTGTCGCCGTGATAGGCTTCATCGAAACAAATAAACCGGCTGCGCTGGGGTTTTCCCTGATTGGCCCAGAACTGGCAGGCCAATTTGCAGGCGGCTTCCACCGCGGTCGAGCCATCGTCGGAATAAAATACGCGTGTTAAACCCGGCGGCATGATTTGAACAAGACGTTTGGCAAGAATAATGCTTGGGACATTACACAAACCCAGCAGAGTCGAGTGAGCAATTTGCTCAAGCTGTTTTTTTACCGCCTCGTCAATTTCCGGTACGCGATGGCCGTGGATGTTACACCACAGAGACGAAACGCCGTCGATGTAGCGGCGGCCTTCGGTGTCGAAGAGAAATTCATCCTGTCCATGGGTGATCACCGGAACGTCTTGTTTGGCCATCCAGGCCTTCATTGGCGTAAATGGATGCCAGATATATTGGCGATCCCATTCAAGAAGTTCCTCGGTGGATGGGTTGTTCCCCATATTTCTCCGTTTCTGATTTTGACGACACCCGGTTCAGGCAGCGGTGGATTATAATCAAAGTATGTTGCATTTCGGCCCTGACAAATCCACACCAGCACCCCACCGCGATGCGATTTATCCGCCGTTTGCCCATATCGACGACACGCCGGAAGATCACAGACGGCGCGAACAGATGATCCAGCAGCAGATCGTCGCCCGATCGATCCGAAACCCGCGCGTTCTGGGCGCGATGTCCCGAGTTCCGCGGCATTTATTTGTTAATCCCGACCAGCGCGCCGAAGCCTATCAGGACCAGGCCCTGCCGATAGAGCATCAGCAAACCATCAGCCAGCCGTACATCGTGGCGCTGATGTCCGACCAGGCAGACATAAAACCGCAGCATCGGGTTCTGGAAATCGGGACCGGCAGCGGCTACCAGACGGCGATACTGGCTTTATTGGCCCATGAGGTATATACTGTCGAACGAATCGAAGAATTGTCCAAAGGCGCTCAGTCCGTTCTGACCGGGTTGGGTTTTACCAATATCTTTTATCGCATCGGCGATGGTACATCCGGATGGCCGGAACATGCGCCTTTTGATCGCATTCTGGTTACCGCGGCTTCGGCCAAGGCACCGCAATCGTTGCTGGATCAACTCTCGGACGGCGGCAAACTGATCATTCCGCTTGGCCAAAGCGACCTGCAGATGCTAACGGTGATTGAAAGACGCGGTGATCAATTTCATTCGGAAAAATTAATATCGTGCCGGTTTGTGCCGCTCATTCATGAACGCAGTGGATAAATTTAAGTCAAAACGTCTTCCAGCAAACTTACGGATATAACATAACCACGGTGAACCATTACCATCGAACGGTTGGCGCGCACGCCCAGGTCGCGCGTCTGGGAAATGTAATAATCCTTGGTGGAACGGCTGTCGTTGGTATCGTGTACGTCCGCTTCTTCGAGGACCAGAACGTCCACATGCACAGACTTGAGCGTACCGATGTAGATGAGCGGACCAGGCGTGTCCAGAATGACCACCCTGCCGCAGAGGCTTTCCAGCGGGTGGGTTCCCTGTGACGTGGATACAGTGGATATACTGGCATCAGATCGCCGCATCTTTTTTCCTTGCCGTGAACCTGAAGTTAAAGCATTATAGTGCTTCGGCGGAGTACGTGTTTACCGCCTGAAAGGACTCACGATGATGCCGATATCGCGGTTGGGCAAATCGAGCTGGCTGGTCATACCGACCGCATGTATGGTTTTGGCCGCGGTGCTGATGACCGGCCGCGTTTCTTTGACCAGCGCCCAACAGGCAACTCCTTCGCCACAACCGCAAAGTGACGTATTGAGTCCGAGCGACATCAGTAAAATCCGGTTGTGGGAAATGACTTTTCCGGATTCGACGCCGCTACAGGGAACGATTCTGGACCGCGAGCAAACACTGCATCAATTCTGGACCTCGGTGATACTAAAAAACCCTGATTATCAAAATATGGACCTGACGCAACAGGATTACGAATCATTCATCAGCCCCAATAATCTTGTCAACCAGGTGCGTTTAATGCTGGAATTCGGCGATCCAAGCTACTGGGACAAAATTCAAATCGACAACGACCCGCAAGTGATGATTACTTTTCGCTCTTCCATTCAGCCGTTTATATTGCAAAGTTGCGCGACGGTCGGCTGCCATCGCGATCAGACCTTTAAAGGGTTCACACTTTTTGCCGATGGCGGCTCACCGGACAGAGCCGAGACCTATACTAATTTTTATATTCTCTCAACGTATACCTTTAACGGAATGCACCTGATCGATCGAAACAATCCGCGTCATTCACTGATCCTTCAATATATGCTTCCGCCGGACACGGCCATATATGCACATCCCGGAAAAACGGGGCCGCAGCAGCAAGTTTTTAATGTTGAACAGATGATTCAATGGATCGATTCGCTGCGCTTTCCCATGCACGATTATGGAATCACTTACCAGATGCCGCAGGAGCAGCCGGCCGCGGCGGGTCAGTAGAAGCCCGCCTGGAAAATTATTTCAGATCACCCGCCGATGGGACGGGCGAAGCTGCTGATTCCCGGTTTAAAGACCACCTTATCTTCAACGACGACCAGTTCTTCATTGAGGAAAAATTTGACCGCTTTGCCGAGCGTAACGGCTTCGAGTTCGAGCCCGCGTTCGCGGACGTCCTGAGCCTGATCGACGCCCACATTGATGTGAAACACGTCCTGCAGGATGATCGGCCCCTGGTCGAGTTCTTCGGTTACAAAATGAGCGGTGCAGCCGGTTACGCGCACGCCGCTTTCAAAAGCCTGACGATAAGGACTGGCCCCAGGAAAATGCGGCAACAGCGATGGATGAATATTGATGATTTTCCACCGCCATTTTTGGACGATTGGCGAGGAAAGAATCTGCATGTATCGAGCCAGGACGATCAAATCCGGCTCCAGGGCGCGCAAACGCTCGAAGAGCCAGTTCATGTGAGCAGCTTTTTCCGTTTCGCCGGGACCGGAGGGTTTATATTCAAAATGAAGCCCCGCCGTTCGCGCTTCAGGTTCAAGCGTGGGATGGTTGGAGAGCACTGCGGTGAAGACGCCGGACAACTCGCCGTGATTGGATAATTCGATGAGTTTACGCAGGCAGTGCGGTTCGCGGCTGGTCAGGAGAACGATTTTTTTCGGCTTGCGCGACTTTTGCAGCGTGATCCGGACTTCCATGCCGATCTGCCGGCCCTGATCCAACAAACCCGTGATCAACTGATCCAGTGAGAGGGTCATTTCCTTAAGGTCCACGAGCATATCCATGACGAATACGCCCTGAACAACACGTTGTTCCGTGTCTTCGATGTTGATGCCATGCTCGGCAACGTAGGTGGCGAAACGCGCCACGACGCCCTTTTGATCGCGCCCCTGAACCGAGAGCACCGCAAGCACTTTGCCGGATTCCTGCATGTAAAAACCCTTCCTAAGAGCCTCTAACAAATCAATGAATGAACGCTTCCCGCGCCAGTTCCGCGGCGCCGATCATACCCGCATCGTTGCCGAGTTCCGCCAGGCCGATTTCCACATGCGGCGCGTCCATTTTCCAGAACTGTTCCATAAACGCCTGACGAACGCGCGTAAGCAAAAAATCACCCGCGGCCGCCATGCCGCCGGCCAGAACGATCATCTGCGGGTCATACGCGTGGACGATATTGACGCACGCGAGACCGAGAAACTCGCACGTTTTTTCCCAAATCTCCAAAGCGACCGAATCCCCCGCCTGGGCGCTCTGTTCCACATCGCGAGCTGTAACCTGACCAACCGTTTGCATAACCTGGCGCAGGCTCGATGGGCGCTCCGGGTGCTCTCTGAGCATCCGCATCGCATGCTGGCCAGTGCGGCTGGCGGCGGCATAAACCTCCAGGCATCCGTGCTGGCCGCAGCCGCACAGGTCGCCGCCGGGAACCATAATCATGTGACCAAATTCGCCTGCGGAATCAAAAGATCCGTGAACAAGTTTGCCGTCCTGCACGACTCCGCCGCCGACACCTGTGCCCAGGGTGATCATGACAAAATCATTAATCGCTCGGTCCCGTCCGGCGCCGGCGCGGTATTCGCCGTAGGCCGCGGCTTTGGCGTCGTTTTCGAGAATCGCGGGTTTGCTCAAAGCGCCGCTGATCCGTTCGCGCAGCGGTACATTGAGCCAGCCCGGCAGATTGGCGCTGCGAAACACCACGCCGCGTTTGGAGGAAAGCGGGCCGGGCGAAGCAATTCCCACGGCGGCGATTGCGTCCATGGCTACCCGAGCGGTTTTTACCGCTTCTTTGGCCGCCTGGATCATGTTGGCAATGACCGCATCCGGACCGACGCCGGTACTGACGGACACTTTGCCGATCAGTTTTGAATTTCCAGCAATCACGCCGGCCTTGATGTTGGTTCCACCCAGGTCCAGACCCAGGCAAAGATTGCTCATATCGTGCAGAACTCCATTGGGATTCAGGCGCGCTCTGCTGACCCTGTAAGACCAGAGAATCTAAGCTCTGTTGGACTTTATCGGCATTTAAATCCCGCGCCCAGCACCGTCCGGGGCGGCCTGATCCGCCGTCGTTTTTTCGCCAAAATTCAGATGTGACGGCGCCAGCAAACCGCCGCTGAGGACAATTTTAATCGCCTGATCCACGGTCCAATCCGTGTTGCGGACCTGCTCCTCCGGGATCAACTGGAAAAAACCGCATGTAGGGTTGGGAGTCATGGGAATAAAGACCGATACATAACGATGCGCGCAGGAACTATCGGTGATTTCATTGGTAACAAACGCTATCGTCCACATGCCCGGCCCGGGGAAGGCCACCAGAACGACCCTTTGAAAGCCGGCGCCGCCGCCACCCTGCCGGAATACGCTGATCACCTGTTTGGTGGTTCCATAAATGCCCTTGAGCAGCGGCAGGTGTTCGACGAAATGATCCACCGCATCGAGCAGTTTGCGCCCGAGCACCAGCGTGGTCAGCACGCCAACCAGATAAACAAATACGACGGTCATGATCACGGCCAACACCGGCGCCACGTACGTTTGTGCTATATGATTATTTAAATGCGTAAAATCCTGAATAAATTTGAAGCTCACCAGGAGGCTCGCCGCCTGGCCGGAAATCGACTCGGCGATTCCGAAGAAGATATTGATGATCCATATGGTGATCAGAAACGGCACCAGCGCGATCAGGCCGCCGATAAACACCGATTTGAGGTGCGCGGAAAAGCCGCCGGATTTGGCCTTCGTCGCAGGAGCGGCGGAAGGAGAAATCGACGGAGCGGAATTTTGGGCATCGATATCGGTCATATATAGTACATCTGGCCTCCGCGGCTCTTTTGACTTACCTGCTCCACCAGCGCCGCCAGGGTGGTCGTCGTCAATATTTCCGTCAGAGCGGCGGAAAGCGCATGGTGCAGCATTTCCACCGCCAGTTCGCCGGGCCTGGGATCATCGAGAGGTTCATTGTCTTCCTGGGCAAGTTTTTTACCTTCCAGCCGGGCGATCACGTCACCGATGAGAATTTCCCGAGGATGCCGCGATAAACGGTATCCGCCCATGGCGCCGATTTTGGAAACCAGAAATTTCCCCCGGGCCAGCGCCGAAAGGATCGATTCGAGAAATTTGGATGGAATTCCTTCACGCGAGGCGATTTGGCGCGTCTGCAGATAGCCCCGTGCATAGGATTCAGACAAACAGATCAGGGCGCGTATTCCATATTGTGTACGCTTAGATAACTGCATGAACGCTCCCAAGGTCCATGATGATTGTACGAGCGGTCATCGGGAGCGGCAAATTGCCGCCGGAGTGGAACCGGAAGCGGAAAATTTCTGTTGTTTGACGAAAAAATATCGTTATGATGATTTTAGGTTTCGTCATCGGACCGGCGGAGGCAGGTGAGTTCGCGACGGAGCCGGGGGGTTATTCTCGGGCTAAAGATGGAAACTGCAATCAAACTGCAGCGCATACTTGCTTTGGGCGCTCCGACCCTCTCCAGCAGTGAAACGATCGAACAACTCAAACTGAACAACGAAGTCGTGATGGTTCAGACCATCGATGACGCGATTAACGCGCTGCGCGGCGGCGGTTTTGACGCCATTCTCGCCCAGTGCAGTGATTTTCTTCCGCTGGAGCGCTCCGCGGCTTCGCTGCAATCGAGCCTGGTTCTGGATACGCTTGGAGAAGGCGTCTGCATGGTCAGTCCGGCCGGGCGCATTCTGTGGGCGAATAAACGAATGCGACTTTGGACCAGCGACATCATCGAACGAATCCGTCAGGTGTGTTACGAGGCTTTTAAAGTTTTCTCCGCACCGACCGCCGGTGAAGCCGGCAAAGAATCAACTCCGGATATTTCCCTGCGTTCCAGAAAATTTTCCATCAACACCGACGACAACCGTTTTTTTGAACTCGTATGCTCGCCCGTATTGGACCTGGGCGGCAAAGTCTGCCAGGTGGCGGCCATTTGCTGGGATGCCACGCACATACGGCGGCTGCAAAAGAAACTCGACGCGATTGATCAGGCCGGAAATGAACTCGTCCGTTTGGAAAGCGCCGCGATCACCAAACTCAACGTGATTGAACGGCTGGCATTACTGGAGGAGAAGATCATCAAGTTTTGCCGCCAGCTCATGCAATTCGACCATTTCAATATCCGTCTTGTGGACCGGGCCACCAATAAGCTCGAGCCGGTCATCAGCGTAGGCATGCCGCCGGAGGCGGCGCAAATCGAATTGTTCTGCAGCACCGAAGGCAACGGGATATCCGGCTATGTGGCGGCGACGGGGCGTTCGTATATTTCGCCTGACGTCGCCCGTGATTCGCGCTACCTTCCCGGGCTGGACAGGGCCAAGAGCAGTCTGACCGTGCCGCTGATGCTCCGCGATCAGACCATCGGCGTATTTAACATCGAATCCGACCAATACGCTTTTTTCACCGAGGACGACCGGCAGTTCGCCGAAATTTTCGGGCGCTACGTCGCTTTGGCGCTGAACATACTGGACCTTTTGCGCGTGGAACGCTCCACCTCCGGCGGCGACCTGGTGCGCAATCTGGCCGGCGAAATCGCCGGACCGCTTAATGACATTCTCACCGACGCCGTCGCGATCAATGAACAGCACATGGACGACCATGACACACAGCGGCGGCTGACGGACATTGTGGCCAACATTGAAAACATCCGCCGTTCGGTCAAAGCGGTCTGCGAAGGGCCGCAGATGATCCTTGGGGTCAGGGACGATCAGCCATTGCCGGAAGAGCGCGCCGTGCTGAAAGGCAAACGGATTCTCGTGGCTGATGATGAGTATCACATCCGCCGGACGCTCCATGACGTTTTGAGCCGCTGCGGGTGCGCGATCGACCTGGCCGAAGACGGCGCCCAGGCCTGTGCCAAACTCGCGTCGGAACCGCGTTATGACCTGGTTATTTCAGACATCAAGATGCCTCATAAAAGCGGCTATGAAATATTTTGCGCGGCACAGAAACTCGGGCACCATCCGCCGGTGATCCTGATGACGGGATTCGGTTACGACCAGAATCACAGCATCGTGCGCGCGTCGCAGGAAGGGCTGGCGGCCGTGCTCTTCAAGCCGTTCAAGATCGACCGGCTGATGAAGGAAATCATCAAAACGCTCGGCGCCGAACAAAAGATGTAAAGAGCCGAATCTATGTAGCCACCGCGTCTGCTTTTTTAGGCTGGGAATCGACGGTAAGACTTGCCGCGTGGAATTTACACAGACGCACGGCGCCGTTTCTGACTGCCAGCCAGGTCGCCGGCAGTTCGGTCCAGCAGCCGCTGTTAAAATATTCGACGCCTTGCTCATTGGCCGATCCGGACTGATGTGTATGCCCGCAGATCACCACGTCGCATTGCCGGCGATGCGCCTGGGCGATGGACTTGTCCTTGACCTTTTCAACGCAGTGTAAAAATATTTTCGAACGCGCCTTGGCCAGACGGGCCACATAATGCCGCCGGTCGAGTTTTTGCAGCGTGTTGTATAACAAGTCCCCGAACCAGGTCATGATCGGGTGATCATCGATGAAATCGTCAAACACGTGCCCGTGCATCACGAGAAAATTCCTCTCTCCGCTGACGAATGTATATTCATCGTGAACCTCGACGCCCAGGAGATGGGAAACAATTTCCGCCGGCCCGTCGTGATTGCCGCAGGTCCAGATTACTTCGATTTTGTCGGAAAGATGCCGGATCATGGAAAGCACTTTCCAGTGTGTTTTTTTGAGCCGCCGGAAATCGATTGAATCAAAAACGTCGCCGTTGATGATCAGACGCCGGCTTTTGAGCTTGCCGGAAAGCATGCCTTCCAGAAAAGTACTCAGTAGTTTCGCCTGGCAGTTTTCGCACCCCAGATGAATATCAGAAATGATGACCGCGTCGAGTTCCATCGAACGATGATCAAAGAGCGGTAATCTTTCGTCATCGTTCGACTGGTTATCCGGATCCGGCCGGCGCGGAGCCCAGCGGCTTAAAGGGCCGCTGGTACCATTGACCGCTTCAGTTGCTGCAGCATCGCCATTGGCCGGCGGCGCGAGCTTCTGGCGATATTGGCGTAACATATCCATGTAACTGTTGTAACAACAAAGAGTTATGCAACTGTAAGTGTAGCGTTAACAAATGGTTAATGCGTGATGGCCTGTCCAATAATGCAAAGTTTTTATTTTTAATTTTCTGTGCACCGACCCGCAACGCACAGCCGATAATATTGAATTGCATCATCCTGGTTGCGGAAATGGACTGATCGTCGGACCTTCGGTATGAGGTTGCGGCCCCGGACGTATTTCAGGCGTACGTCGTTGTTCGGCGGCGAGGATGTCGCCTACGGTCGGCTTGGTGAGCGCCTGACCGGACATAATGCGTTTGACGTCTTCGATGTCGAGCGTTTCATATTTGAGCAGCGCATCCTTGAGGGTGGCCAACTCCTGCTTTTTCTCAATAAGAATATTTCGCGCTTCGGTGTAGGCGGTGGAAATAAGCCTGTGAACTTCGCTGTCAATAAGCTCGGCGGTTTTTTCGCTGTATTCGCGCTGACCTTCAAACCACGGCGCATTTTCCTCATGACCGAAACGGATCGGGCCGAGCGCTTCACTCATGCCGTAATTGCAGACCATTTCCCGGGCGATTACGCTGGCCTGTTTGATATCCATGCTGGCGCCGCTGGAAATTTCTCCCAGATAAAGCTCCTCTGCCACGCGCCCGCCGAAAAGCGTCCGCAATTCAGCCAGCAGATACTTGCGGCTGTACGTGAGCCGGTCTTTTTCAGGCAGGGAAAAAGTCGCGCCGCCGTAAGGACCGCGCGGAATAATGGTGACCTTATGAATCGGATCGGCGCTGGGCGAGAAGAACTGCACCACCGCGTGGCCGGCTTCGTGCCAGGCGGTAAGCAGCTTTTCTTCTTCGTCGACGGCCCTGCTCCGCCGGGCTTTGCCGAAACGGATCTTATCCCGAGCTTCTTCCAGATCGGACATTTCAATCGCTTCGCGGTTGAGCATCGTGGCAATCAGCGCCGATTCATTGATAATCGCCGCCAGATCGGCGCCGCTGAACATCGGCGTCTGCCGCGCCAGCCGCAGCATGTCCACATCCGGCGCTAATTTCACCTTGCGCGCGTGGACTTTGAGTATTTCATAACGTCCCTTGATGTCCGGCAGCGGCACAGTGACCTGCCGGTCGAAACGGCCCGGGCGCGTCAGCGCGGGGTCGAGGATGTCCGAGCGGTTGGTGGCCGCGACGACGATGACCTGGTCGTTGGTGTCGAAACCATCCATTTCCACGAGGATGGCGTTGAGCGTTTGTTCGCGTTCATCGTGGCCGCCGCTGGAAAATCCGTTGCCCCGGCGGCGCCCCACCGCGTCAATTTCATCGAGGAATACGATGCACGGGGAACTTTCCTTGGCGGTTTTAAACAAGTCGCGCACGCGCGACGCGCCCACGCCGACGAACATTTCCACGAAATCCGAACCGCTGATGGAAAAGAACGGGACATCCGCTTCACCGGCGATGGCCTTGGCCAGCAGAGTTTTGCCGACGCCCGGCGCGCCTATCAGCAGCACGCCGCGGGGAATGCGTCCGCCGAGGCGCTGAAACTTGCGTGGATTTTTGAGGAATTCGACGATCTCCGACAATTCCTCCTTGGCTTCATCAATACCGGCAACGTCGTTAAACGTGATATTGGTATGTTCCTTGGACAAAAGCCGGTGACGCGAGCGGCCGAAACTGCCGAGCATGCCGATGCCGCCGCCGGCCGATTTGATCTGCCGGAACATCAGGAAATAAATCACCAGAATCACGCCAACCCAGATGGCGACCTGGAAGAGTATGTTCCAGAAATAACTTTCGTCGTTGTCGTTGTAACTCCAGGAATGCACGCCATACTTTTCCATCTCTTGCGTCAGCAACGCCCACCCGTCGCCGGTAAGGGCGTTTGGCGGCTGCGAGGTAACCAAATCCGTGGAAGTATTGGCGGGGTCTCCCGGCAACGGTTTTATGGTGGTAAAGTTAATGTCGCCGCTGGGGTTGAATGTCACTTTGTTGACGTTGGTCTGTTCCAGCTGGCGTTGATAGTCGCTGTAATCGACCCGCTGCGGCGAACCGCCCGGCGGGTGCAACACCAGCAAACCAACCACGATCAAGCCGAGAAAAAACAGCCAGGTCATCATGCTGCGGCTGAACTGCATGTTGTTGTTGTCGCGGCCGGGTTTAGAGCCGCGCGGCGAATTGGAGGAACCGTTTTCCGGTGCTTGTTTGCCGCCGGAGGGGTTCTGTTGGCTGTCTGGCATGTATACCTCTGTTTCAAATGCCCGGTGAACGGTCAATATACCGCAACCCCGTGCACATGAAATATTATAGTCGTATAAGAGCCTCGAACAAAATAAAGCTTTTTTCCCGGTATTTACAGCCCAAGGTTATTGTCTAAAAGCATACAGGCTCATTTACAGCCCTGTTATGACTCGAGTGCCCGTGGCCCATTGCCCCGGTTAAAACTGATCGTTGGCCATCTCCATGACGATTGCCCGGGCCAGGTTGTCGATCGCTTCATTTTCCGCGTCGGGCAATTGCGAGGCGATGGAGGGAATATACGTGCTCGAACGGGCGAAAGACGCCCGTTGTAAAATAATTTTTCCACTCCTTAAATCGCGCCAGGTAAAATCCACAACGATCGTCACCTGCGTTTCCTGCGGCAGGTTCGTCTCGAAATTGTAGCTGAGTACGTTTTGTTGAACGCCGGTGATTGTCCCGGTTAATTCCGTGTCCGCTTCGTCTTCAGAAGCCAGCCGGTACGGCGTGCGCGATTCAATGTTTTTGTCTATGGCCTCCGTCAATTGAAATTCCAGATCGCGATAGTAGCTGTGATTATTCCACATGGGGACGGATATCGTGTCGATGCCCGTTGGGTAAAGCCCTTCACTTTGATAGCCGCAACCCGCCAAACTAAACAGCGCGGCCAAAAACAGCGTGGGTAGCGCCCTGCGTAAGCAAAAACCAGAGGTCCGACTGAACATCAGCTTCCTCTTTTTCCAAAATGCTGTGTCAATTCATCCTCGGCCTGCTGGGCCCATATGGTATCCGGCCAGCCATTGATCACGCGTTGATAATAAAACTCGCTGGCCGAGGGCTGGCTGAAACGCCAGTAAAATTCGGCGATCAGCAGTTCGTTTTCGCCTTCGAGCTGATAGATGCGCTCCTGAAGCGAGGTAACCTGTATCTCGCTGGCGAGCTCGGGATAATTCTGTTGAAACGTCTGTAGCATGGCCTGGGCGTTTTGCAGCGGCGTAAGATCAAATTTTACCCCCCTGAACTCGCCGAGCAAACATTCAATCTGCCGCAAGTTCGCCTTGGCGACAAACTGGCTGTACGGATACCGGTTGACAAAGTCCTGATAGGACTCCAGCGCGCTGGAAAAATCGCCGGAGCGGTATTGGTAATCGGCGATTTGAATACCCGCGAGTTCCGCAAGCGGCGAACCACGCTGGCGGTCCTGGATGCGCTCCAGAAGGCGGACCGCGTCGTCTTTGGCTGTGAGTATCTGCATGCCCAGAAATTTGCGCTTGTAACCGTTAAGCAGTGCAATAGCGATGTCGTATTCCCGCGTCAGACATGGGCCGTAAAGCGGGCTGTTGGGGAAATTGTTCAAAAGATCTTCATAGGGATACAAAGCGCCATATTTATCGCCGCTGGCGTCAAGGGCATCTCCACGCAGCAGCAGGACCTGCGGCACGAGTGGATCATGTTGATGGACTTTGAGCCATTCCTTGGATTCTTTGATCACACGTTCGTACTGCTGGTGGTTTAAATCCCAGATCATCGTGGCCACCTGGCCTTCGGGCGTATAAGGATTGGCAACCACCACGGGCACCCAAACGCCGTTTTTAAGCACCCAGGACGAGGTGGGCGAAATCGGGCCGGGGGACGGCGGAGGCGGAGGCGCCGCCCAGGACATGCCGGGTACACCGGAAAGATTGGTGCAGGCCGGCAGCATCAGCATGCCGCAGATGAGCGCTGCAAATAATATGTAATGCCGTGGGATGAACATTTCGACGAAGTATACGGGAAAAGAACTGTGGCTGCATCAGGTTCAGGGGTTGATAAAGCAATAAGGCAAAAGAGCTGCACCGTGGGCGCGATTTAATGGGGTGGGCAAAAAGCGAGCATTTGCATCAACTGATCATGGTAATTGGCGCATTGGTGGGCCAGGTTGGTCAGGAAAGTTTTACGCGTGGGATCTGTTTCTTCTTTGCCCAGCGCCCGGCACAATTGCGTGGCGTAGTTCATCGCTTCGGCCTGGGTGAAAATCAGGCGGACCTCAAACTCCTCGCCGCTGGAAAAAAGCAGGGCATTCGTGTCGTCGCTGGTCTGCAGATTGCGGCCCATCTCTTCAAGATAAGGCAGATCGGGGACATCATATTGGAGGCTCGGATCGGCCCTGGCAAAGTCGTCCATGCGATTTTTGGCGGCCTGGCAAGTGGCGCCGATGTTGCGGACAAGGTTGACGAGTGAGTCATTGGCGCTCTGGAGAATGAAGATTTGTCCGACATTGCTTTCATCGCTCATAAGTTTATAAAGAAGGCTGTAGCCCTCGTTGTGCTGGCGGGCCATGGGATAATTCGCGGACGGGGATACAGGAGCGCTGGTGCAGCCGCAAATGCCGGCGAGAACCAGGACAGCGCTAAGAACTCTCCATGCCATGTAAATAATTATAGACAGACGAAATAGAAAGTTAAAAATGGATGTGAACCATGGATTGCGATGAAGTAAACAGGCAAAAGACAAAAAACAAAATAACGGTTCTTCCGATTACCTGATATCCGCGCGGGATGCCGCGTCATTGCACCATTTTTTCCACATATTCCGATACGCCGCTTCGACGTTACTCGTAAATCGTTTGGCGTCCATTAACGGCGAGTTTTCCATGCGCTGCCGGAGCGTGGTGCGAAGTTCTTTGAGGCGCGGCAGATCGCCGGCGAGCTTGACGGCAATGTCGACATATTCTTCCGATGTATTGGCAACCAACTCCGGCAACCCGACATTAGTCAGAATACTTTTGCCTCCCCGTCCCACAATTGTGTTTCCCGCCAGGCTTACCACCGGCACACCCATCCAAAGTGAATCCATTGTTGTGGTATGGCCGTTGCAAGTGAAAGTGTCCAGGACAATGTCGATGCGGTCGTAAAGACGGAGATATTCCGGACGCGGCGATCGTCTCACGAAATTCAACCGCTCCGGACCGATGCCCACATCTCCTAAATACCTGCGAATATAATTCTGATGTTCAATGCTGAAAGTGAGGATCAGAAGTCTGGAATGCGGCGTCGCTTTTAGTATCTCGCTCCAGAGATCCAGAACCCGGTCGTTAATCTTGCACGGATGATTGAGCGATCCAAAACAGATCGGTCCGTCCTGTTGCGCCGGCCGAGGTGGTCCGTCAAAAAGCGGGTTGTAACACCAAAAGCTCTCGGGCAGGCGCATCGTCTGTTCGCTGTAAACACTCAGGTCGGTATTCGGTGGATCCAAATATGGGTCGCTGAAGCGATAATCAATGGTCTGCAACCCTGTGCTGCCGGGATAGGCCAGCCATGTTACCTGCACCGGTGCGGGCTTTTGCGCAAAAAGCAGCAGCCGGTTGTTGGCCATGTGCATGGTCAGATCGATAAGGATGTCGATTTGATCGTGGCGAATTTGCTCGGCGAGTTTTTCATTGCTCTGGTTATGAACGTCGTACCAGACATCCGCCGAGCGCCGCAGGTGGTCTGTGATAAAGTCCGGGCGCGTCACGCTGGAATAACAGTAGATTTTGAATTGTTGATGATCGTGCGTTTCCAGCAACGGCGTAATAAAGAATGATTCCGCATGGGAAAAAAAATCCGGGGAAACATAGCCGATACGCAGACGGCGTTCGGGATCGGGATCATTGGCATGCGGTTTAATAAATTTCCTGAGCTCTTCGGTGTGTCTGGCATTCCAGCGTTTGTGTTCTTCCTGAACGGACCGATCGTCAAAGTCGGGATGGAAATTTAATGTATAAATGAGATAGCTGTGCAGCCGGCTGTTGTCGGGATCACAACGCACCGCCGCGCGGTAAGCGTCGATGGCCGCGGTCAGTTGTCCGCTGTTGGCCAGAGCAATCCCCAGGTTGTAGTGTGCATCGGCAAAGGTTGGTTTAAGTTCAATGGCCCTTCGGCAGGCATTTATAGCCGCCTCCATATTCATTTGCGCCATCATTGCGTTTCCCAGATTGTTATGGGCTTCTGCCAGATCGGGTTTAAGCCGGATGGACGCGCGGAGTTCCGCAACGGCCTCATCGAACCGCCCGGTTTGCAGGAGCGCCTCTCCGAGATTATTACGGACTTCGGCGTCGTTGGGATTAAGTTTTAAAGCCTTAAGATATTCATCAACGGCCTGATCAAAAAGTCTTTGGGCCGCCAGAGCCAGGCCAAGATTGTTAAAAGCTTCGAAATATGCGGGGTTGTGCTGTATAGCGGTGCGAAAGGCGCCGGCGGCGAGATCGAACCGGCGCTTCTCAAAAAAGGCCAGACCCAGGTGGTTATGCGCCGGCGCATAATCGGGCTTGATTTTGATGGCCAGACGATATTCAGCGACGGCCTCTTTAATCCGTTCCTGCTGTTTAAATACGGTACCCAGATTGCAATGGGCTTCGGCGTAATCCGGTTTCAAATCGATGGCGGTGCAAAAAGATTTTTGGGCGCGTTCCAAATGGCCCAGACTTTTAAGAACCAACCCCAGATTGTTGTGAAAAAATGACGCCGAGGGATTAATGGCAATCGACCGCTCCATGAGTTCCAAGGCAAGCTGATTGTTTCCCATTTGATGGGCAACAGCGCCCAGCAGATGCAGGGCATCGGCATTATCGGGCTGCTGAGCGACCAACTGACGGTAGATAGCTTCAGCTTCAGCAAGTTTTCCAGCCTGATGGTAACGCAAGGCCAGATCAAACGCCTGTTGAATGGTCAAATCGGGCATGAATGGATGATAGCGTTAGCAGGGAAAGAATCTATCTCAAAACATAGTATATGGAGGCGTTCGATCCTGAAGCCTAACCAAAGTGTTTACAACAGGGGCATTTCAAGTCCGATCCGGCGGGACGGGCGGGATGCGCCTTGTTGTCGGCAGGGTTAATTTCGTGATAATCGACGCATTCATTTTCAAATGCCTGGTTGGCGCTATCCGCATAATACGCCTTGAAAATTTCATAGCTTCCAATGTGGCCGCGCAAACGTTGGATCAAGTCGTCATCCGACCGGCCCACATAAGTCACCTTAAAATCCCCCTCAGAGTCAAAATTTCCAAGTATGTAATTTCCGGGGGCTCTTCTTTTGAAATTCTTGTCAATTTCCTTCTCGGTTAGCGTAAAAAACAAAAGGTTAAGCGCCGGCATAATTACCTCCAATTTATTTTTCGGCGGTTTGCGTCGACAAAATCAACCGCCCGGGGGATTTATGTTACCAAGTTTGGCCATAGAGGACACAGAGAATTTTAACCACGGATTGCGCGGATGACACGGATAGTATTTATATGACCGGCCACAGGGCATAGACTACAAAAGCACCGCAAATTCCCGTAGCCTGGCAACGGTTTGTGATAATTACTGATGGGCGAGAATCTCCAAAAAATTCATCCACTGTTTTCGGGGGCTTTTTTAAACTTTGGCGATGCCGCCGCGCCGCAGCGCAAACTGCGGGGACATCCAGATCAAGCAGATGCGTCACGAAAATGTCCGGATGTTGCGGCTCGATTCCCAGTGGATCAAGAATTTTATCTGGAAAATCGTCAAGGTTGTATGTCACGATTACATCGGCGCCGACACGGATGGCCGCGGCCAATACATGGCGATCGTTGGGATCAGGCAATGTTAATCCATCGATCAGGCTTTCGTATCCGGTAACAAGACAATCCAGAACATGAGCGTTCATCAACCTGCGGGTCCGTTCGAGTTGTTCTTGTTTGAGATCGGGCCGCTTGGTCAAAACATTGCGTATCCATTCATCATGAATCCGGTCCGTCCACCGTGCGCGGAAAAGGTCCGTCATTGCCAGATGCATCAGCAAGTCGCGTAATGGGGCTGGATATAGAACGCAGGCGTCGTAAAGGGCAGTAAAACCGGCCATGGACGCGCCTTTGTTTAATAGCCTAGTTTAAGTTCCTGGGCTTGCGCGGCCAGTTCATCCAGCGCCTTAAGCCGTTGGCGATCAAATTTCTGACGGTAGGCCATCAGATCCCTGAATAACACGCGGCGATGGGTGCCCACTTTACGGGATGGAATCTTTCCTTCATCGAGCAGCCGGACCAAAAAAGGCCTGGATACACCCAGCGCGTCGGCGGCCTGTTGCGTTGTCAATTCCGCATGAATGGGAACAAGCGTCACAGCGTGGCCCGCGGCCATTTCCGCAAGCAATCGCACCAACAGCCGCACCGCCAAAGCCGGAAGAGTAATGGTTTTCCCATGACCGTTGGCAATCTGAATTTTTAAGTCGCGCTTAGCGTATTGCGCCAATCGCTGGCTCGATTCATTCGCCAGTTGCCTCTGAGCCTCGGTCGGCATAATC
>DATJSN010000058.1:0-44758 GCA_035504095.1 Phycisphaerae bacterium
TATGCTCGTTATTGCACTGAAATGCCGGAGTTTTATCGCACTCATTCCTGGATAATGCATCCACATAAAAGACGCGATTTGTGGATTTTTTACGCCTGGTATGGCGCAAATAACAATCTGGGCCTTTGGGAATCGCTGCAATGGCTGTTAACCCGTGGCCCGAAAAAGGCCTGGACGTCTCTTGTACAACGAATGCGACTGGAAAAATACAATTTGCAAACAACAGGTTTGTTGGAAAAAGCGTCTCTGAAAGAGAACATTGCACCCTCTTCCGCAATGTTCTCATCAGAAGAGAAATCCGGCGTTTCTCAAGCAGCTCGTTAGGCTAGAGCCACCAGCGCAACGCAAAACAGATACGATTTAAAAATTTTTCTATAAGCGTACGATGGTTCACTTCTTCTGGTCGCACGCGCCGGCTGCGACGAATTTCATAACGGCAAATCCGCCGCACCGCTTCGGCAAATCGATGCGAACGAATGACAGCCAGAAATTCCAGGTTGATTCGTAAACTCCGCGGATCCATATTGGCCGAACCTACAACCGTCCATTGCCGGTCGATCACCGCCACCTTGCTGTGAAGCATCCGATCTTTGCGCTCATAGATGCGCACGCCGCGCTTGAGCAGTCTGTTATATAAATACCATGCGGCGTGTTGCGCGATTTTACTGTCGCTGAGCGCTGGTACCACCACGTCAACGCGTACGCCGCGCCGTCTCGCGGCCAGAATTGCCTTTAAGACTTTTCCATAAGGAATAAAATAAGCCATGGCGATGATCACGTTCCCTCGCCCGGTATTCAATAACGTTCGATACACACGCGTTGCGCGGCTGAATTTGAAGCCCGGTCCGCTGTCAAAAAAATGGATGGAATCGTCCTGGTCACTGAGCGTGACGCGGCGATAGGCTTTTGGCCGTCGCACAATCGGCAACCGCAGGGCGTGGCGCCATGAGCGTTCGAAACTCTCTGCCACCTGGACTTGCTGCGGTCCACACAAACGCACATGCAAATCGCGCCTGCCCAAATGAGATTCCTCCGTGTCATCTACGTGGAGATACCGAAAATCGCGTCCGTAGTCGATGATGTTCATTCCACCGAAATAAGCGCAACGGTCGTCGACGACCATAAGCTTGCGATGATTTCGGCGGTTTAAAATAATTAATACCAGGATGTTCCGCAGCGCTTCACGGAAATTGTGGTAGGCGTGCACCTTGACGCCGGCAGCGGCTAAATCATGGAAAAATGCCGGCGATGTTTTTTGCGACCCTATGGCGTCGTAAAGAACGCGCACGTCCAGCCCCTCAACGGCGCGGCGCATCAGTGCCTCGGCGATTGAATCGCCGCTGGCGTCATCAGCAAAAATATATGTTTCGAGCCAGATGCGGGATCGCGCCGCGTTAATATCCTGGAGCATGGTCGAAAATAAAGAAGGTGCTTCTGTGAACAATTCCAAGGTGCATCCGGCGACTTGGAGGCGCTCCACTACCGCCGGTTTTTCTGAACGTTCATCGCGGTCTTCAATGGGCCGACCTTTTTCCACAGCGCACTCCGCCGCCGCAGTTTCTTCACCTCGCCTAACCGGCACATGGTGCAGGCTGATGAACGCGAGCAGGGACCAGACAAATAAATTCAAAGTTCGTTTTCCCAGTGTTTTGAAACTGATGCATTTCGTTAGCCGGAACATAAACCACGTCGCCGGCTTTCAGCGTCCGCGGCCCTTGCGTGCTTATGGCTGTTCCTTCGCCGGAAAGAATCAATATCTCGTGTTCATAATCATGTTGATGATGCGGTGTACATCCACCTGGCGCCACAATGAATTTCCGCATTGCAAAGTTGGGGCATTGTTCCTCAGGCCCCAAAAGCATCTGCATCATGGCCTGCTGGGCGCCGGGCATGGTTACCAGATTAACAGGAACGCTTTGAATAGATTTAACAATCATGTACGCCTCCTATTGAGGTTTGCCGCTGGTCTGATCGTAGATCCAGCTTCCCAGTGCTGCTGGATAGTCGAACAGTTCGCCGTCAGAAAAAAAGCGGGCGATTTCCGCCTGGGCGTTTTCCGGTGAATCACTGCCATGAATCAGGTTATAACTGCTTGAAAGACCAAAATCGCCCCGGATGGTGCCAGGCTCGGCCTTAAAGCCGGACGTGGCACCCATCATTTTTCTGGCAACATCAACAGCGTTGTTAGCCTGGAGCACGATAAGCACCACCGGTGAACTAGCCATAAAACGCACCAGGTTGTCGTAGAATGGTTTACCCTTATGTATGCCATAATGTTCCTGGGCTGTTTGCTTGGAGATAACCGCGAATTTGAGCCCTACAATCTGCAAACCCTTATTTTCAAAACGGCTGATAATCGCTCCGATTAATCCGCGTTGGATCGAATCGGGTTTAAGTATGATAAGCGTACGTTCCATATTCTTTCTCCTGCCTGTGGACGAGGGTAAATTAAAGCGATTTACAATGACGCCGCAACCACCCTCCCAGGTTGTAGAAGCTATTTCATAGGGCTGACCCGCCGGCGTCAACCCGCCTGATCTTTAGAAGAGTTTCGTTCGTCGATCAAGTATGGTCAAATAAGGGAATATGCCAGGTACGCTTGCCGATCGAAGCCCCGCACATGATCAATCAAACAGCGTCGCTTCGTTGAATTCACCGTATAAATACTCTTTATTTTTAGCATTAACTGGTGCATTGGGATTGGCAATCTTATGCTTTATTTTTTACTGGCCACTGCGCCATGCCGGCTATATTTGGGATGATTACGGCTGGGTGCTCAATAACGATTTTATCTACCACTGGAGCGGCCTGTGGTACATCTGGTTCGATCCGCGCGCCAGCATTCAATATTATCCGGTGACCTTCACAGTGTTTTTGCTTGAATATAAGCTTTGGGGCCTGGCTGCGGAACCATTTCACTTTGCCAACATCGCTATGCAGGCATGCAATGCGATTATTTTGTGGCGTTTACTGCGCCGCCTGGATCTCAAATGCGCATGGATGGCGGCGGCTATTTTTGCCATCCATCCCGTGCAGGTGGAAACCGTTGGTTGGGTTGCCGAACAAAAAACATTGCTCTCCGCCGGTTTAGGCTTTCTTGCCGCCATGTTATGGCTTCAGTGGGCCGGCGTAGGTCCATCGAGCAATGCGTCAATAAAAAGTAAACGGAAAATATATGTTGCTGCAACACTTTTTTATGTTTTGGCTCTGTTGGCTAAAACAGATGTTTGTACATTTCCAGTCGTACTTTTGCTTATTCTGTGGTGGAAACATCATTCGATAACGAAGCGGGAAATTTTGGCTGCAATCCCGTGGTTGATATTGGGACTCGTGGCAGCGTGCATGACGATTTTTGTCGAGCATGGACAAGCGGGCGCCAATGGAGAAAATTTTACTTTTTCATTTGCGCAGCGGCTGATCATCGCCGGTAAAGATATCTGGTTTTACCCGACCAAACTCTTCTGGCCGCATCCCTTGCTGGAAGTTTATCCCCGGTGGGATGTCGGAAACATTTCCGGTTGGGATTACATCTATCCGCTTTCCGCACTTGGTGTTCTCTTTACGCTTTTTCTGCTCAGAAAACAAATAGGACGCGGGTCGTTTACGGCGGCAGCTTTTTATGTCATAACGCTTTCCCCGCTTTTGGGTTTTATTTCGTTCTATACCATGAAATACACATTTGTAGCCGACCATTATCAGTACATTCCATGTATTGGTTTAATTGTCTTAGTGATCGAGCCAATTGCGCGTTTTCTAAGTTCCCGGGCGTCGAAAATGACGCTAAAAATATTGTCGCCAATGGTCCAGCAAGCGGTTGTTTATGGTCCTGCGATGTTTTTTTGCGCTGTGGCTCTCGCGGTTCTGGGAAATATCACTTATGCCCAGAGCAAAATTTACAGCCCACCGATAAATGTGTGGTTCAACGTTTTAAATCACGAGCCCGATTCCTGGCTTGCCATGGAAGAAATTGGCGCCTGTTATCATGATGCCGGCGACTCTGCTGAAGCGCTGCGTTATTGCACGCAGGCTTACAACTTAACTCATGGCAGCGAATATGTTGTCGATGAAGATATGGGAGATTTATCTTTCGAAGGGCTTCACCCGGATTTAGCCGCCGCAGCGTTCTATTATCGTGAGGCATTGAACGCTGAACCACGTCACGAACCTTCGGTGATTATCAAGCTTGTACACTGTTATGAAGAATTGAAAAACTTCCAACAGGCTGCTGTGGATTTACAAAAAGGTCTAAAGGAATATCCCCAGTCCGCTGCATTGCATTTTGAATGGGGTTATCTGCTCTGGATCGGGGGTTATTATGGCGACGCCGCCGAAGAATTTAAACAGGTCGTTGAATATGAGCCGGACAATGTGTTGGGAATGTATAACCTGGCGTTATTGATGGAACGCCTGAATAAAACACAGGAGGCTCAAGATTATTACCAGCGCGCCTTGGAACTATCCCCAAATTTCGGTCTTGGGCATTACGATTATGGCCGCTTTTTGTTAGCGCAAGGCCAGGCGAGTGAGGCCGTGGAGGAACTGCAAAAAGCGATAACGGTAGCTCAAGAGGAAAAAGTTCCGGTTTTGGAAGCTAAGGCACTGGTCGTACAGGCCCAGGCGTACGATGCATTAAAGTTAACAGCGGAGGCGATGCAGGCACAAACGATGGTACAGCAGCTTGGATTTCCAGTGACGACGTTACCCATGCCGATTTCGCCATTGTCACCCGAACAGTGATGGAACGGTCCAATTTGAAAAATATCATTGGAATATTCGTCCTGATCGTCTTGTGCTTTGCGGCATATTGGCCTTTGCACGGAGCCGGTTTTATATGGGATGACGATCTATGGTTGACCAACAACGACATTGTGCACCACTGGAGCGGACTTTGGGATATTTGGCTGGTTCCAGAATCTTCCGTTCAATATTACCCTCTCACCAGTACGTTTTTTCTACTCGAATATAAAATCTGGGCGCTCGCCGCGGAACCATATCATCTGCTTAACATCGCACTGCAAATCCTCAATGCTATTCTTCTCTGGCGTTTGTTGTATGTTTTGAAGTTGCGGAGCGCCTGGTTAGCTGCTGTGATTTTCGCCATTCATCCCATGCAAGTGGATACTGTAGGTTGGGTGGTGGAACAGAAAAATTTAATTTCTGGAGCGTTATATTTTTGCGCCGCATTATCCTGGCTGCGATTCCGCGATTTTGACAGCGGGACATCCAGCGTACAAACCATTGCTCCCCGGCCATTGTGGAGATTTTATATCCTCGCCACAGTGCTGTTTTTGCTGGCAATTTTGGCTAAGTCATTTGTCTGCACGCTGCCTGCCGCGCTATTGATCATCGCCTGGTGGAAAACCGGATATATTTTGCGACGAGATATTCTGCCGCTTGTGCCATGGTTTCTGGCTGCTTTACTCATCGCCCCTTTAACCAACGCGATGGAAAGGGCAACTGGCACGGCGTTTGAATTCAGCTTTGCCCAACACATGATCATCATGGGAAAGGATCTGTGGTTCTATGTACTGAAATTTATATGGCCACATCCTCTTTTGGAAATTTATTCGCGCTGGGACACGGCCCACTTCTCAATGATGGATTGGATATATCCGGTAGCAGCTTTGGCGGCACCTGTGGTACTCTGGTCCATGCGCGATAAAATCGGCCGTGGGCCGGCTGCCGCCGTTGCCTACTACATGGTCACTCTTTCCCCAGCTCTGGGATTTCTGGCTTTTTATGGCAGCACAATGACCTTTGTAGCGGATCATTATTTTTATCTGCCAATCATTGGATTGACTCTTCTTGTTGTTGAACCCTTTGTTCGGCTTTTGAATCGAATAACGCAACAAAGAACTGCAGCGGCCATTCAATTTAACAAGGGGTTTCATCCAACGGGCCGTACCGTTGTTGCAACGACGGTCTTTTCTGTAGTGTTGCTTATTCCCCTGGGAATCACGACCTATGCCCAGAGTAGTATATATAGTCCGCCTGTGGGTATCTGGTTGAATGTAATCAAATACAATCCGGCCTGCTGGATTGCACCCGAACAGGCCGGCGCGTATTACTATGGAATCGGCGATGATAAAAACGCATATATTTATTTCCGTAATGCTTATGACATGACGGATGGTCATGAGCCATCAGTTGATGTCAATCTGGGCGATTTGTACTCGGACCAATTCAATCGCAATCCGACTATAGCAGTGAATTATTACAGTCAAGCGCTGGAAGATGACCCCTACCAACCAGGAGTAATCGTCAAACTTGTGCATTGTTATGAAGTGTTGGGAAATTTGCAGCAGGCTGCTGTGGATTTACAAAAGGGTCTGAAGGAATATCCCAAGTCTGCCACATTGCATTTTGAATGGGGTTATCTGCTATGGATTGGGGGGTATTATGCAGACGCCGCTGAAGAATTTAAACAGGTCATTGAATATGAGCCGGACAATGTGTTGGGAATGTATAACCTGGCGTTATTGATGGAACACCTGAATAAAACACGGGAGGCTCAAGATTATTACCAGCGAGCCTTGGAACTATCCCCAAATTTCGGTCTTGGGCATTACGATTATGGCCGCTTTTTATTGGCACGGGGCCAGGCGAATGAAGCCGTGGAGGAACTGCAAAAAGCGATAACGGTAGCTCAAGAGGAAAAAGTTCCGGTTTTGGAAGCCAAAGCTCTGGTCGTACAGGCCCAGGCGTACGATGCATTAAAGTTAACAGCGGAGGCGATGCAGGAACGAACGATGATACAGCGACTTGGTTTTCCAGTACCAACTAAACCTATGCCGATATCTCCCTTATTACGCAATCCATGATGTTGACGATAAAAGAAAACGATGGCTGAAAAAAAGAGTTATAAATTCAATAAACAGCAAAAGTCGGAAGTTGCCGAATCGGCGCTGCACTCTGGACCATGGCGGACCATACTGGGCGCCGCCACTATTGTCCTAATTACCCTTGCAGCTTATTACCCTCTTCGTCTGGCCGGATATTTATATGATGACTATGTTTGGTTAGTGGGAAATCCTCTGATTCGTTCGTGGTCTGGTTTGGTTTATGTCTGGGTGCGCCATATCGATTTAACCCAATATTACCCAATGGTCTTTGTCGTGTTTGACCTGGCATATCACCTCTGGGATCTTACCGCCCTGGGCTATCATTTTATGAATGTTCTATTCCAAGCGGCTAATGCACTTCTGTTGTGGATATTGCTGGGCAGGCTGGGTTTTAAATCCGCATGGCTGGCCGCCGTCATTTTTGCTATTCATCCCGTTCAGGTGGAAACCGTCGGTTGGGTGGTGGAGATGAAAAATCTTCTCTCGGCCTTTTTTTATTTTCTTACGCTCCTGACCTATCTTCGTTTTGCCGGCCTTACCGATAAACCTACTCTTAAAAAAAAACCTCCGGTTTATCGGAATTATCCGCTTTATGTGCTGGCTCTTGTGCTTTATATATTGGCTTTGTTTTCCAAAACTGACACGTGCACACTTCCCGCGATTGTTTTGCTTTTAATATGGTGGAAACGTGAGCGCTGGTCGGCACAGGACTTCCTCTGGACAGTTCCGATGTTTGTTCTTGGCGCAGTCCTGGCTCTTGTAACCATTCATATCGAGCATACCACAACCGGCATACAGGGCCCGGATTGGCAGTTCACGTTCAGCCAGAAGATTGTCATCGCGGGCAAAGCACTCTGGTTTTACGCGTCAAAATTTTTCTGGCCCAGCACACTCTTGCCTATATATCCACGCTGGCCCGTTGAACAGCTTGGCGGTTGGGAATGGATTTTCCCCATCTCGTTTGCGGCGGTTGCGGCCAGCTTGTGGTTGCTCCAAAAAAAAATCGGCCGCGGTCCATTTACCGCCCTCGCGTTTTTTGGAATTACGCTTTTACCAGTACTTGGATTCATACCCTACTATACGATGCTGTTTTCTTTTGTCGCCGATCACTTTCAATATCTCGCGTGCATTGGCTTGATCGTTCCAACCACGGAATTAATTTGGTATATGTCACTTCAGGTTCCTGCGCGGGCTGGCGAATTATATTCTCTGGTCTCAGGTGTGGTTATTCTTGCTCTTGGATCATTGACCTTCGGCCAAAGCCTGCTGTATCAGTCTCCCCTGGCTTTCTGGCAATATGCACATGACAACAATAACCATTCATTTTACGTTACCAGCATTTACGGAGCGTCGTTATTGGATGCAGGATTCATAGGGCCGGCTCTTGAGGAATTGCAGTTGGCCAATCAAATGCGGCCGGGTTATCGCGCGACAGAATCAGCCCTGGGCATGGCATATCTGGATGTTAAAAAATATGCTCTGGCCGAGAATTATTTTCTTCTCGCCATGCGAGAGGATCCTTACACGACATACAATTTGGACGGAGCTGTAGAGTGTTTACTTGCCCAGCACGAATATTCCAGGGCAATCGAGGTTTTGCAGTTGGGTTTATACTACAACAAGGATTATGCCCCGGGCTGGATCAGTCTGGCTCGATTGTATGAATTGACAGGGCATCATACACAAGCTCTCGAATGTTATCTTAACGCGGTATCACTAGACCCGCGCTATAAAGGTGCGAGTCTTATTATTGGCCTTCCTTCAACATCCGCACCCGCAGTCAACGAACGTTGACCAGTTTTGTCCTGAGTGTAGATTGGAGTAAATTAATGTCTCCTGGCGAGATCGTCAGCCGAAAACAGGCTTATACGCCGATGTAGCTCAACGGCAGAGCAACGGTTTTGTAAACCGTAGGTTGTCGGTTCGAATCCGACCATCGGCTTTTATCGCTTTCCCAGCAACTCCAGCCGCTTTTTCGCTTCAAATTTTCTGATACCACGCACAACAAGGTACTTGGCAAGCTGGGCTTTTCTCGGCCATGTTTTTCCCGATTCCCACAGGTAAATTGTCGGCCCCGATACGCCTATGAGTTTGCCATAATCGCCCGCGGAAAGGCCGAGTTTTTTACGATGTGTACGCAGCCCATCCGCGCGAAATCTGGCGCCGGCTATTTTTGAAACCTCCGGAGCAATTCCAACTCGTTTTTTTTCCTGCTTTTCAAGAAACGCCACCGTTTTCATGGCGCTGGCGAGTTGGCGTTTTAAAGCGGCAATATCCCGGCGATGTTGGGCCGTAAGGCGCCTGGTTTTCCTGGTTAAAGCATTGATTTCACGTCTGGCAAGACGGCGAATCTGATCGTTAACAACGGCAATAAAGGTCGGCATACGCACAATTTCCCAAAACAACACTTATTTTTATTATCAACGTTTCATCATTCTTCACAATAAAAATTCTGCCTGCACCAGCGCACTTTTATATTTTGCGTGCAGGCTCCGATAATACCTTGTCCAGATAAACTTCAACTTTTTGAGCCCAAAGTAAACCATGTGCCTGCAATCCCTTTGCGTTCATATGTACGCCGTGCCGGTAAGCGGACCCCAGCGTGTCGGTATCCGGGCCGGGCAAAGCAACCCCGGAATCCCAAAGTGCTTTTTGAGCGCTGCGAATTGGTGCATTGGATGGATCACTCGGGCTATGATAGGTTGCCAGTGCGACAAACCACGGAAAAGTCCAACCTGCCTGCTGCTGCGAATCGTGAATAATTTCGGTCATAAAGTTGGTGTATTGCTGAGGGGTTATGGATTGCGGCTGCTGATTGGCATCGGATTCTCCCTGGTGCCACAATACAGCGCGGAACCCATGCGGACCAAGTTCCTTGATGCGCTCCATAAGACCGTTAAATAATTCGCCCGTCGATTCATATTCGTGCGGACCAATCTGCCGGCATGAGCGCATGGTAGCAGGTGCAATATCGAAAGTTTGTCCCTGCGGCAGCCACTGCCGTACGCTTGTAGCGCCGCAACCAGTTGAAGCAATGCCGATGGGAACGTGGTATTTTTCCGCCAGAGCATCTCCAAAAGCCGGAATGAAGCTTCCTTTTTTGCTGCGATCCTGCACCCCGGGTTGCGGATCGTTAGCCGGAACCCAGGTGCGACCATCGAAAGATGAAACCAGACCAGAGACGGATTTCTGAGGGAACTGCCCGTAATTGGTCGAATTGGATTGACCGGAAATAACAAACACCTCCCCTACGCCAACTTGTGCAACAGTTACCGATGATTCGACGGTTTCATCCGGCAATTGCGCCTGAATATCCAACCGGTACCATCCACCGGCGGGCGCCTGGATTTTCTCACGGAAGGCGTGTGTGAATGAATCCACGGCAATCGGCCGCCAATTCGCAGCTAACGCACCCTGAAGGGGTTTGCCGGAGAACAGGTAAGCCAAGTGACCCTTAAAATTTCCTGCCACCTGCCCGGCGATCAGAATGGAACCTTGTGTCAGAGTTTGCCTTTGAAAAACCTCGAGATTCAACGGGGAAATAAGCAGGATTTTTACCATTGACGGCTGAGTTTGTTGGGCCATCGACGGCGTCGCAATAATTGAGCCGAGAAACAAAGTAAATAAAATCAGACTCAAAGGGACGGGTTTTAATTTCACAACGAAGGTTCCGAATACAAACAATTTAGAAAATGATTTTCCGCCAAACGTCTATTTTACGGTGAATCATCGAGTTGCTCAATTTCCGGCTCTTCCATCGGTTCCTTATGCCACAGCTTTCGCCACAACGCCCGAACCGGCGGGAAAAATGCGTATAGATAAATGACCACCAGCACCATTAATTGCGGCTGCCAAAGCACCAACCAGAGCGCCAGCAGCAGGAAAACAACAAGCCTCACCACGTGGGCAAACGGCCGGTACCGTCTGAGGTATTGATTAATAACGTGATCGTAACTGATCCGGCTGACCATAAGCGCGGAAAGCAGCAGGGTAATCAGCGGTAAGGCATAGGGAAACACGCTTTTACAAAACATGACTACGCCTGGCGGCACGTTAAATGGTAATACGTGCGGAGATCCGGCCTGAATCGCTCCAAAGAAAATAACGCTGGCAGCGAGGACGCCGGCGGCGCCTGGTGAAGGCAATCCAAGAAAAATCATGTGTGAATCGGGGTCATGGGTATTTGAAGTATTAAACCTCGCCAACCGCAACGCCGTGCAAGCCACGTAAATAGCCGCGGCAACCCAGCAAAATCTTCCTTCCAGATTTTCCGCCATCGGCCCGACTATTGCCGGCATGCCGGTATCGCCCGCGGAAAGAAGATAAAAAATGACTTTTAAACTCAAAAATGCCGGCACAATTCCAAAGCTAACCACGTCGGCCAGAGAATCCAATTCGGCGCCAAAATCGCTGGTCGATCGCGCCAGCCTGGCCAGGCTTCCATCCAGCATGTCACAGACCATAGCCGCAAAAATCAGATACGCGGCCAGTGAAAAATTAAATGGTAAAACACCAAGTGCTCCGGCAGGAACGTCCGCGGAGGTGTAAACCAACGCGGCAAAACCGCACAACAGATTGCCCAGCGTAAGCAACGTGGGTAAAACGGATATGCTACGCCGCTTTCGCTGCGCAGGTTGTAATGGCGGTTCTCTAAGCCAATTTTTTTCGCTATATCCCATGAATTTACCGCATTAACCTCAAATCAAGACCACACAATTGTAACCATCATAACAATATCGTCTCTTGTTCCAATACATCTATGATCAATTTTGACAATAGCGTTTGATGGACACATGATTGGGAGAATGAAAAAAAACGAAGATTCTTACGATTTTTCACAACGGTTATGGGATTCCGGCCAACGGTTGCTGATCGCCGGGCAATATATGGCGGCACGAAGAGAACTCGAAGCGGCCGAGCAACAGGCTTGGCGCCGCCGCGATGCTGTTTTGTTGTCCCGAATCTATCTGCCGCTTCTGGAGGCCTGCCGACAGATTCGTCAGCAGGCGTCTGGCGCTCTGATCGTTATCGCCGAACTCGATCAACCATCAAAACGATTCATTCAGCCATTGCTTGATGCCGGTCAGGGAACGCTGATTTGTTCTGGACGCACAGCAATGCAGGTTTGCTCTCGATTGATGTTGATAGCCAGACAAAACGGGCTATCGATCGAAACTTTGCTGCTCGGGCAAACAAGCGCGGAGACAAGAATATACAGCCTTGGCGCGCCGCACTACGCCGCAGGTTTGCCGGTTCTTTGGTCGCGCGATTTTTCCCATTTGATTGAGCCGGCAAGTCCCGAAAAACTTATTGTTCCGCTTCCCTGGCTTGGCAGCTATCAACCCGGTAATCCAGCGCATACCGTGGCGCGCGAATCGCTTTTATTGGCGTGGGAAGCCCTGGCACTCAAAGAAATTCCGGAAAAAATCGAATCTCTTGGATTATGGCAGCAGATGGATGTTTTGCGTTCCATTCGTCCAATTGATCCCGCCTGTGAACCCGTAGTTTTGCGTTTAATAGCACTGGCTGAACAAATCAGCCGCAGGGTTGAATCCTGTTAAAAATGATACCTAAGAGACTAAATATCATGAGCAGACCACCTTTGTATTCGAAATTAAATGCAAACCTTTGTCGCATATAAGAATAAAAGGCCTTAAGATTAATAATTTATAAAGAAATCCATTTTACGCCCAACCCTGGGGACAACTTTACATTTTCTTAACACAACCTACCTGATTTATAAATAATCATGTCTTATATTCTTTGCACTGCTATCATTGCAAAGCAAATTTTTATTGTTGATACACGAGGGAAAGAGGATTACACGCATGAAGAAACTTCAGTGCCGCTCCGCCTTACTTGCCGTTGTTTCTGCTGCCGCTGCGACCGCTGTGATGGTTTCTTGCCCAACCACCGCACATGCCTCAACAGTAAATCTCAGAATAGCTACTTACAACATTGAAGCTGATATTGACAACGATACCGGTCCGCTTCCGGGACTACTCCCTGTGTTGGAGGGAATTGGAGAGGAAACGATCGGGAGCGATGCGGCACAACCCGTCGACATACTCGCCTTGGAGGAAACCACCAGCAAAACGGACACAATAGACCCGATTATAACTGATCTCAATAATTTCTACGGTTCTGCAGATGTCTATGCCACCACACCCTCCAACTTCGAGCTATCGACGTCGGGTGGTGTTGTCGACGACGGCAATGGTCCCAATGACATAATCTATAACTCCAGTGTATTAAATCTTATCTCTTATACCGGAGTTGGATCGCCTGGAGGGTCGGGTCTTAATGCTGGTTTAGACCGGCAGATTGGGTTATATGAATTTCAACCCATAGGTGGCCTGGCATCGAGCGACTTTTATGTTTTTGTAAGTCATATGAAATCAAGTTCAAGCGGAAGCGAAACAACAGATGAAACTGATCGTAATGATGAAGCTCAGATTATCAGAAATTATGAAGCGGCAAATCTTCCATCCACAGCTCGTGTGCTTTATACCGGAGATTTTAATGGCGATAGCGCCACCGATTCCTGGTTTGCAACCCTGACGAACGCCAGTCCTCCGACAGGCCCTACACAGGGAGGAGCTTTTGATCCGATCGCAACGACGGCTGACACGGCCAGTACGGAAGACTGGGATGAAAATTCGAATGATCAAGGGAATGGCAATAGCATTCTTACCGAATCCGATACAGATATTCGTTACCGGGATGACCTTCAACTTATGACGCAGAACGTGCTGGACGATCAAGCTGGGGGACTGGGATATGTAAACGGTACGTATCAAACATTTGGAAATAATGGAACCCAAGACCCTGAGGGAACTGTCGCAAATGAGACGTCTTTGCCGGGTTTGACCTCTTCCGAAAGCTCTACAGTCATCACCAATATACCAAAGGCCAGCGATCATTTTGCTGTGGTGGCGGATTACACCGATGTTGTTCCGGAGCCAACATCGTTGGGTCTTATTGCTTTTGGTGCAGTTGGATTGTTACTGCGCCGCACAAAAAAGAACGCCTGAATCTATCAACCACTGCCACAGTGTTTTCGCCAAATATCGCGGTAGAACACTGTTGAACTTGAGGCGATTGGCAATATAGGATTGCCTCGCTCATGACTCAACTCACGACCCAACAGACCTTCGAGTTGGCGATTCAGCACCACCAGGCCGGGCGGTTGCACGAGGCCGAGCAGCTTTACCGGCAAATCCTGACCCAAGAGCCAAAACACATCCACGCGATGCATCATCTGGGAATGCTTGCCCATCAGGCCGGACGCAATGACATCGCCGTGGATTTGCTTCGTCGCGTCCTCACCTTAGCCCCGAACTGGCCCGAAGCCCACTATAATTTTGGCATTGCCCTGAACGACGTGGGACAGCTTGATGAGGCCATCGTCGCCTATCGCCAGGCCATCATGCTGCGACCTAACTACGCCGAAGCGCACAACAATCTCGGCAATGCCCTCAAAGACAAGGGACAACTCGACCAGGCCATCGCCGCCTGTCGCCAGGCCATCATGCTGCGGCCTAACTACGCCACCGCATATTGCAACCTCGGCATTGCTCTGGCAAACAAGGGACAACTCGACCAGGCCATTACCACCTTTCGCCAGGCCATCGAACTTAAGCCCAACTTCGTCCAAGCCCACTACAATCTCGGCAATGCTCTCAAAGACAAGGGACAACTGGATGAGGCCGTCGCCGCCTATCGCCAGGCCATTGCGCTTAATCCCGACAATGTCGAAGTCCACAATAATCTTGGCAATGTCCTCAAAGACAAGGGACAACTCGACCAAGCCGTCGCCGCCTATCGCCAGGCCATCGCGCTCAAGCCTGACAACGTCGAAGCCCACAGCAATCTCGGAAATGCGCTCAAAGACAAGGGACAATTCGATGAAGCCATCGCGGCTTATCGCACAACGCTGGCGCTTAAGCCCAATTACGTGTTCACTTACTGCAACCTTCTTTATTGTTTGCACTTTCATCCCGGCTATGACGCCGGGGCGATTTACGAGGAACACATCCGGTGGGATCGACTGTACGCCGCGCCGCTGAAACAATTTATTCAGCAGCACGCCAATGACCGTGACCCGGATCGCCGTTTAAAAATCGGCTATATCTCGCCCGATTTTCGGGAACATTCCGTCTCATACTTCATCGAAAATCTCCTGGCGTCGCATGACCCGGATCAGGTGGAAATATTCTGCTATGCCGAGTTGGCCAATCCCGATCAGGTCAGCAGGCGTCTGGAATCCAACTATATCAAGCTTGGTCATTGGCGCCGGATCACAGGCTGCTCGGATCAGCAGATTGCGGATATGATCCGTAACGATGGGATCGATATTTTGGTCGATCTGGCCGGTCATACTGGCGGGAACCGGCTTCTGGTTTTGGCTCGCAAGCCCGCTCCAGTGCAGGTGACCTGGCTGGGTTATCTGAACACCACCGGCCTGAGCGTCATGGATTACCGCTTCACCGACGCCTATGCCGATCCCCCGGGCGCGTCAGAAGAGTTTTATACCGAGCAACTGGTACGATTGGCGCCGACGTTTCTGTGTTATCGCCCGCCGGAAGCAGCGCCGCCATGCGCGCCCACGCCGGCATCAGACACGAGATACATCACCTTCGGCTGTTTCAACGCCTTGGCCAAGATCAACCGGGATGTGGTGGATTGTTGGGCGCAGATCATGCGGCAGCATCCGGAATCTAAACTGCAGGTCAAAAATAGGGGATTGTCGGATGCGGACGCCCGCCGGAGGCTCCAGGAAGAGTTCGCCGCCCGCGGCATCGATCCGAAGCGGCTGGATTTACGCGGTCACATTCCTTCAACGATCGAACACCTCCAACGATACAGCCAAATCGATATAGCACTGGATACGTTCCCCTATAACGGCACGACCACCACTTGCGAGGCGCTTTGGATGGGGGTTCCGGTGGTAACATTAGCCGGTCAAATGCACATGAGCCGGGTGGGCGTAAGCCTCCTTTCGAACGTGGGCTTACTGGAACTCATAGCCCAAACACCTCAGAAGTACGTGGAAATAGTCGTGCAACTCGCCGGCGATTTACCGAAACTCAGAGAACTTCGCCTAACGCTGCGCCGGCAGATGGAACAATCGCCATTAATGGACGCCCCGCGCTTCGCCCGGAACGTCGAGGCGGCCTATCGCGATATGTGGCGCAAGTGGTGCGGCGGCGGCGGCGAGAAAATAGAAAGTTGAAAGTAGAAAATAGGGCACGGGACACTATAATCAGTGCCCTGTTCCCTGTACCCTAATATGCCATGGCCGCCAACGATCCCAAAAGTACCGTGATGCCGCTGCAACAGGCCTTCGAACTGGCGATGCGGCATCACCAGGCCGGCCGGCTCTCCGAAGCCGAGCAACTTTACCGGCAAGTGCTTGCCCACCAGCCCAACAATGCCGACGCACGGCATCTCCTGGGTGTGATCGCGTACCAGACGGGACACAACGACCTTGCAGTGGGTTTGATCCGTCAGGCCATCGCGCTTAGGCCGAGCCATGCCGCAGCCTACTTTAATCTCGGCATTGCTCTGCAGGCCAAGGGACAATTCGATGATGCCATCGACGCCTATCGTCAGGCCATCACCCGGAAGCCCGATTACGCTGAAGCGCACAACAATCTAGGCAATGTCCTAAGAGACAAGAGACAAGTGGATAAGGCTATTGCCGCGTATCGTCGGGCCATCGAACTGAATCCCAATTACGCCGAAGCCCGTAGCAATCTCGGCAATGCCCTCAGAAACAAGGGGCAACTGGATGAGGCTATTGCCGCTTATCAGCGGGCCATTGCTCTGAAACCCAACTACGCCGAGGCCCACAACAATCTCGGCAATGCCCTCAAAGACAAGGGACAATTGGATGAGGCTATTAGCGCATATCGGCGGGCCATTGCTCTGAAACCTGATTACGCCGAGGCCCACAACAATCTCGGCAATGCCCTCAGAGACAAGGGACAACTGGATGAAGCCATCACTACCTGCAGCCAGGCGATCGTGCTGAAGCCCAATGATGCCGAGGCCAATTACAATCTTTCTTTATTGCTGCTGCTGCGAGGGGACTTTCAACAGGGCTGGGAAAGGTATCAATGGCGATCGAGATGCGCGAATTTTCTCTCCCTTCGGCGAAACTTCACTCAACCGCAGTGGGACGGCAGCGCCCTGGAGACGCGCACGCTTCTCTTACACACCGAGCAGGGCTTTGGTGACGCCGTTCAATTCATCCGTTACTTGCCCCTGGTGGTCCAACGCGGCGGGAAAATCATCATCGAATGTCAGGCTGCACTCCAACGGCTGTTCCGGACTATGTCTGGGAAATGCCAAATCGTGGCTAAAGGCGAATCCCTGCCGGCCTTTGATCTGTATTGTCCTCTGCTCAGCCTGCCGCTGGTTTTCGGCACGACGCTGGAGAATATTCCCCAAACTGTTCCCTATCTACATACCGATGTGCAGGAAGCCAAAAGGTGGCAAGACCGGGTGAACGAGCATTCTCCGGGCTTGAAAGTGGGCTTAGTCTGGGCGGGAAACTCAACCCACAAGAATGATCGCAACCGTTCGATGAAATTGTCGAGTCTGGCTCTGTTGGGGCAGGTATCTGGCGTACATTTCTTTAGCTTGCAGAAAGGCGAGGCGGCTGCCCAGGCCAGAACTCCGCCGGCTGGTCTCGAGCTTGTCGATTGGACCGACGAGTTAAAGGATTTTGCCGACACCGCGGCGTTAATCGCCAATCTGGATCTGGTCATTACCGTGGACACAGCCGTGGCACATCTGGCCGGGGCGATGGGCAAGCGAGTTTGGACGCTGCTCCCATTTATCCCTGACTGGCGCTGGATGTTAGGCCGGGAAGATAGCCCCTGGTATCCTACGATGCGATTATTCCGCCAAGGCATCAGGGGGGATTGGGACGGCGTCATCAAACGAGTGGTCCACGCCTTGTCACTTTGGATTAAGAATCACGCCTGATCTTTCAGAACCTTCTATCGTGCCAGGCGAGTTAAAGGGACGGGCATAGGTAAAAAATCAGCCGCCCATCCGGGGCGGCTGATCTGGAAAATTAAAATCTTATAAGCTTTTGTGTGCCTAACCGCTGCGCCAGCGTCGCCGGCGGCAAAGGGCCAACATCCCGCCCACGGCCATAAGGGCAAGTGGTCCTGGTTCGGGCGTTATATCAATGGGAATCAACTCTGCCTCGGCACTGGCCCCGGAACCAAATACATCCACAAAGCCCAAAATGCCTACAGGAGAACCGGTAAGCCCTATATTGGTCCCATATAGATTCACATTGGGGACCGAATAGGAAGTAGGCCAGTAGAACAGAACCATGGAGCCGGTAGCGTCTGTAACTGTAAGAGTCTCGTTTGTGATACCCCAAGTAGAGGGCAGGGTATTAGCGCCTGCGGAAATTGTGACACCATTAAACCAAAACAAATATCCAGCTACAGCGCTTCCGCTGTTGGCATAGTAATTTATTGGCGGAGCGCCAACAGGCAGCGTAGTAGTATTCACCTGCGTAACTGTCGCTGAAGTAATCGTTGGAATTGCATTGTTTTGAGAATCCACGGTAACGGAGGAAAGGCTCTCCTCCTCTGGAATCTGGTCATCAGGGTACCAGTCACCCGTCATCTGAAGCTGGTCTCCGACAGTTGGCGTATAGCTGTCTGGCATTGTTCCATAGATATCTGCTGATCCTGTACCATCATTGGCAAAATAAGCCCATTTAGTATAACTCTTACCATTAAACGTACCGGGCTGTGAGAGTATAGAGGTAACAACCAGATTACTCTGATCACCAAGCGTGACACCACTCGTCTCGCCTTGGCCGTAGTTACTTTCTGCATAATCAATTGTTACGCCGTAGGCGGGCGCCGAGGCCAAGGCTCCAACCCCAATTCCTGCGGCAGATGCCGCAGCCGCAACTAGTGAAGACATCAGTTTCGTTTTCATGTGACTCCCTTTCTTTTTAGTATCACAAGTATCACAAAGGAGAAATCTATAATTCCAAAGACCGGTTCTTTCTCACCCGATCAAGGCCAGCACACCACACAGCGTACAGGCAACAACTTACTAAACTAAACCTCTTACTCACCGCTGACCGGAAGTGGCTATCTAACTAACTGCCCACAGAATCCGGTGCTTTCGCTTTGCGTACTTTGCCTCCCTCCACGACGGAAGGCAAAAGAAGTATGACACCGAATTATTCGGACTATCTAAATAGTGTGTTAATGTTTCATGAAGCCCGTTTTTCACGGTTCGATAAATTACCAACATAATGCCGCTATTTAAGCTGATTTTTAGTTTTTAGCTTATAATAATAGGCAAAAATATCTGCATGTGGATCAAATTAACGTGAGGGTGAATTTTTGTTGGGTATAAAAATATTGACTGGAAAATCGTTTCTGCTGCATCGATACTTAATTGGGGGTTTATTATGAACCCTGCGAATTCCGCGGCGTAATGAAGGTAGAGCCTGATGGCCACCGACGAAAAGTTGTTGGGCGATTTCGTCAAAGGTGACGAGGCGGCCTATGCACAATTGGTTTCGCGCTATCAACAGGAACTTTATGGTTTTCTGCAGCGCTTCGTGGGCGACACCGCTGTTGCGGATGATTTATTCCAGGAAACTTTCATTCAGGTTTATCGCAGTGCGGCAAAGTTTGATACGTCGCGCCGGCTCAAACCGTGGTTATTTACCATCGCCGCCAATAAAGCCCGCGATTATTTGCGCATGAGCCAGCGCAAAACGATTCACTCTCTGGATGGGACCGGAGGCCATCAAATGCAGCAAACGGCTTTGCTTGATATTCTGGAAACACCAGGTAAGCCGGTGCCGGAAGATTTGATGCAGACCGAAGACGCCGAAGCTGTTCGCAAAATTGTCTCTCAGATGCCGGCGATGTATCGGGAAGTTTTATTGCTAAGCTATTTTCAGCACTTTGCCTACAAGCAAATTGCGCAAATGCTCGATATTCCGCTGGGAACGGTAAAGAGCCGGCTGCATGCGGCGCTGGCGTCTTTTGCTGAATTATGGCGGGCACGGCAAAACGGCAAAACCAGCGCCAATTAAAAACCAGGTGGTCAGCGCAGGGTTGTGAGCTAAAAGAAATGAACGACCAGAACGACATTCCCGCTTCTTCCGACAATGACGCGCCGCGTGAACCCACGCGGTTAACCGTTCAGGAAGCTGCTTATGTGGATGCTTTGCTCGCCCAGGGTTCTGATCCAGGCGCCGATTTACCACCCGTTCCCACCGGTCCGGAAGCGGAACAACTTGCCCGCATCCGTAATGTTTTCCAGGCGTTGTCTAAATTACCCGAGCAACCTGCACCAGCGGATTTATCCGCACGAACGCTGGCGGCAATTCGCAAAAATCGGGTTGACCCGCATGATCTGGATACTGATTTGCATACTTTAACCCCAGGTTCATCGGTCCTGCGTCATCCAAAAATCTCCTGGGGTCGAAAAAACGCCGACGTTGCCGTGATGCTGGTCGCCGCAAGCCTCATGGTGGTGGTGCTTATTTTCGGTTTGTTGCAGGCGCGCGAAAAAGCCGTTCGTTACGCCTGTCAGGACAATCTCGAGCACATAGGTTCAGCATTGGGCCAGTACGCCGTGGTTTATGCCGGCATGTTGCCGGAAATTGCCCCGCCGCGGGATCGCAACTGGCTGCCGCCTGAACTAACGCCGGGCGAGAAACGTTCACCGGATGAACATTCAAATCTGGCGAATCTTTCTCCATTGGTACAGGGACCGACGCCGTTTACCAGTTGGGATCGCTTTGTTTGTCCGGCCGTGGGGCTGCCTTCGCGAATCGACTCCCTGCGGGCGCAATGCGACAACAGCAGCTATAGCTATCTCGACCAATTGGCCAGATTCCACCATCGATTCAACGAAGCCGGCCAGATCGCGGTTCTCGCCGATTGCAACCCGATTTTTTCAGGTCATCACATTACGTCGGGAAATATTAATTCATTCAATCACGACGACGGCGATGGACAAAATATTCTGTGGGATGACGGCAGCGTCGACTGGGTCACAACCCCTGACGTCGGACCGGATCACAATGATATATGGACCATCGGCGATTCTTCGCACATCGTTTATACCGGCTTTGAAGAACCGCAAAACCCCGATAATGTCGTACTGGTTCCTTAAGCCGTTTTATCCCGAATTAATTTCTTGCGTGCGCCAGCGCCGCCGCTTAGGCTTTCTGCTGACAGCGGCATAACATTATAGATAGCTGCTGCGGGAGCCAAGATCATGCAAATGCGCCAATTGGGAAGAACTGGTCTGGAGGTTAGCTGCATCGGGTTGGGCGGCATGCCCCTGTCCATCAGTGATGATCGGCCTTTCGAAGCGGACGCGATAAAAGTCATTCATCGCGCCATCGATTTGGGGGTCAATTTCATTGACACCGCCGATGCCTATTGCCTCGACGATTTGGACGCCGGCCATAATGAACGGCTGATTGGGAAAGCTCTTTCAGAACTGCCTGCGGCCAAACGCCAGAATATTTACGTTGCCACCAAAGGCGGGCTGGTGCGCCCCGGCCGGCGCTGGGAGCCGGATGGTTCTGAAAAACATCTCCGGGAAGCGTGTGAAGCATCACTGAAAAACCTCCGCACTGACCGCATTACGCTTTATCAACTTCACCGTATTGACCCCAAGGCGCCGCTGGCGGAAAGCATCGGGTGTCTGAAGAAACTGCAGGAAGAAGGAAAGATTCGCCATATCGGCGTGAGCAATTTTTCCGTCCTGGAACTCCAGCATGCCGAAACAATAGCTCCGATCGTCAGCGTGCAGAACCAGTATTCACGCAAACATCGCCAGCCGGAGACCGACGGGGTATTGGAATACTCGCGCCAGCGTGGGATGGCATTTCTGCCCTGGAGCCCGCTCAATGGCATTAAGGGCTCCAAATCACTTGGCGCCCACGAGCCGTTGCTGGAAAGCCTTGCTGTGGCGCATAATTGCTCGCCCCAGCGGGTGGTTCTGGCGTGGTTGTTGTCCAAAGGGCCGCACGTGATTCCCATTCCCGGCGCCAGCCGCATCCAAAGTGTTGAAGATTCCGCTCGCGCCGGTGATTTAAAACTTCGGCGGGAAGAAATTGAAGCGCTCAACGTTTAGACTTTTTTGAGCCGTTATTAAAGGCTTCTATTCAAACTCTGGGCTTAAGAACGGCTTTTTCAGCTTGAACACAAATCTTTTTGAAGGAGTTCCGCCATGAGAAAAAGTTGCTTTGCAATTACAGCGGCGGTTTTGCTGCTCGGCGCGGCGGCTTTACTAATGGGTGTTCATAATCGTATTTTCGCCGATCAGGTTCAAACGCCCGCAGCCAATGCAGAAGTTTCGACATCGCCGTTGGAGCTGCTAATGGAGGGCAACCAGCGCTTTGTGCAGGGAACGGCCCTGAACATGGACCGAGACGACGCCCGCCGCGCCGAACTTCTGACTGGGCAGCAACCATTCGCGGTTATTGTCAGTTGTTCTGATTCCCGCGTTCCACCCGAACTGGTTTTTGACCAGGGGCTCGGACGGCTCTTTGTTGTTCGTCTGGCCGGCAATATAATTGATTCCGCCGCGGCGGGCAGCGTGGAATATGCCGTTGAGCACCTGCATGTCCATCTGGTCCTGGTGCTGGGTCACGACCAATGCGGCGCGGTGAAGGCGGCTATACAGGGTGGATCGTTTAGTCCGGAACTTCAATCGGTGGTCGATGAAATAACGCCCGCGGTCCAGAAGGCCAGAACGCTTGGCGGCGATCTGCTGGAAAACGCCATTAACATGAATGCTGAACTGCAGGCGGATAAGCTCAGCGAGCTGCCTGCTTTTAAAGATGAAATTAACCAGGGGCAATTGCAAATCGTCGCGGCACGGTATGAACTTGAGTCCGGAAAAGTTGATGTACTGGGAACGATCCCGGCAGAATAAAAAACGGACTGCTGAAGTTACGGAAATAATTTAACGCGTGTCGCGTTGGTTGTCTCGGAGACTAAGTGAACGAAAAATCCTCAGATACACAAGATTCACAGGTCTGGTTCTCGAGCCTCATCGACGATTCCGCAGGCGTGATCACACAGCTCAAAAACCAGATCCCAACGATTCAACAGGTCGCTGAAACCATTTCCGACGCCCTTCTTTCCGGCCACAAACTGCTTACCGCCGGCAATGGCGGCTCCGCAGCAGAGGCGCTGCATCTGGCCGAGGAACTGGTCGGCCGTTACAGCCGTCCGGATCGCCGGGCTCTTCCGGCGATTTGCCTGGCCGCTGACGCCACCACAATTACCTGTATCGCCAACGATTGGGATTTTTCCAGTGTGTTCTTCCGCCAGGTTGAAGCACTCGCTGCACCGGACGACATACTGGTGGTTTTTTCCACCAGTGGCAACAGTGAAAATCTGATTCGTGCCTGTATCGCCATGCGCCGGCTCGGAGGAAAAACCATTGGTATATTAGGCCGGGGCGGCGGGAGGAATCTGGCACAATGCGACTTTTCCGTGGTTGTCCCCAGCAGCCGCACTGCCGCTATTCAGGAAGCCCAACAGGTGGTTGTACATTTAATTCTGGAACATGTCGAGCGGGTTTGTCCGTAAAGCCAACGATGTTTTTATGCAATTCTTTTGAAAAACTTTTCCCAACCGCAGGAATTTCGCTCTCCTCGGGTTTTGCATCAGTTATGGAACTGTATAAGGGGAACTGCCGCCCATAAAAGTCTTCTGCACATCTGTGGTTGCTTCATTGGTCCACGTGGAGGTATCGATGACGGTTCCCGACGGCGCCCAGTAAACCGGATTGCCTGAGTCCAGATCGTGCATAAGCTGTACGTGGCCGTCGTAAAAAAGCATGTTCATGGCGAAATTCCCGGTTTTCGGATCGCCGCCGTGCCGGTAGGCATATTCGCGCGCATCAACCATTCCGACTCCGCCGCGCCTGTTGGTTTCAGTCTCGTTGGCGGGCGCCCGGTCGCGATTCCACGAATCGGAATAGTAGGAAAACGCCCCTTCATCGGCGAACGGGCTCCATTCAATGCTCGCATCAGGATCGGTGTCTATCTCCGGCGTTTGATTCGTTAAAGAAGAAGCGCCGCCGTCGGCGCAAAAGACTTTCTGGGAAGGTTGGCCCACGTTGTTGATGTTGGGAAAATAGGAAGACGGCAGTCCCACGTATTCAAAAGTGCATATATTTTGGAGGCTATCTTTGTCATCGTCAGCTGCGGGGTAACAAAGGAATAATCCCGCGGCACAGTATGAAATCATTGGTCCGACAGGCAATGGCAATGCCGAATAGGTCGCTGGACCGTCACTTGGACTTGGATTAAGACCGCCCTCTGGCGTTGCCAAAAATTGATTCGACGGACAAATGAAGGGTTTAATCGCGTTTTGCAGCATCCACCAGCGGAGCGTACAATCTCCGAGGGATGCGGCCAGTGGGTCATTCACTGTCGACGAAAGAGAATAGCCATCTGATACCAGACCTGTTATCAGCGATTGTGGGAAAATGCCGAGGCTTCCCGTCGTCGGCTGCTCAAAAGTATATCCCATTTCTTCGGCCAATGGCGTCTGCCAATCATATTCAGAGCACACGTACGGATTATTGCTTGCTGAGGCCGTGGGCGAATTTAAATTATCATTTTGGTAAATGTTGCTCCAATAAAAACTGCCGGAGGTTGCGGGGCTGCCCGGTATGGCGCCGTGCCATTCAGTCAGATAGCTGTTCAATGCCTGGCCGATGGCGTGCAGATTAGCTGCACACGCCGTAGCCTCTGCCGCCCGCTTGGCGCCGGCCAGCGCCGGCAACAGCAGCGCAATGAGTAACGCGATGATGGAAATCACCACTAATAGTTCAATCAATGTAAATCCGGCTCGTCTTTCACCCCGCCTGGCGCGGTGGGTTTTATCGAAGCGCACATTTACAGTGGCTTGATCTTTTTTCGCTTGCCCTTCGAATTTTGTCATGTCTGCAGTTCGCATATCTCAATTCCTTCCATGGAGCCAATTCTCCATTTCTAAAGGCCAAAAACTTTGCACCGGCCTCTCGTCAGCGTCCCCCTTGATCGGGCATCGGATCCACCTGCGCGTCGCCGTCAGTATCCGCATTTTGTTGTGCCAGCTCGGCATAATATTCTTCCTTCGTCGGCGGCGGCTTGCTGCCCGGCGCCGGCATTCTTTCACCCGGGATCACCAACCGTCCGGATATGGGAGCAAAAGTCGGGCCGGGTTTGCCGATCCAGCTATTCATCAAAACTGGTTCAGGCGTCTGAAGTATGGTTCCATCCTTGCTCCACCAGGAAAAATCCGCCGGGTAAGCCGTATTTTTCCCGGTAAAGGGCGAAAGCACCGGAATCATATCGCCAATATGAAGTTGATAATGAAAAGTCTGCCCGGTTACTGAATCGATGAATAATGGCGCATCGGAAAAACTTTGGGCGTCGCTTTTTCCAAAACTGTGCATAAAAGACACAAAAGCGAAGAGGACCGCCACAACAAACAGCAGCACTCCCGCATAACGGCCGATGCCGGTCATAAAAAAGTCTTGTATTTTCTTAAACAAAGTTTTACTCCAAACTTCGGGTTAGATTTGCTCGCTGAATATATACAACAAAACTATAAGGTTTAGAGGTTACAAAGCAAATTATTGTAGAGCAAATCCCTTGCCCTACTATGCTTTCAACAATGCGCGCAAACCTTCCTCAATTTCCGAGGTATAACTTAAACAACAAAATTTAATAATACATTGTACTATTGTTAAAGTTTTGATAGGAAATGGTTAGCACCCTTACATTCGCAAATGCACATAATGTCCCCGCACAATAAGTAGGCACTAAATCCCTAACGTGGTGTGTCACAAATGCATATATTACTTCAGCACAATAAATAAGCGCCAAAGACTTAATAAAACATTAACAAAATCATTCCTTCCTCTTCACATACGCACGCTAATCTTTGCTTGCGTTTGTTTGGAACACTCTTTGCTATCCAGACTAAATAAAATAAGTCGTTCCTCGCATGGTAGCCCTATAGTTGGAACACACATAGGGTTTGTATTTTTTAAGGAGAGACATTTATGGACAGGAAACATCGCAATCTGTTATTGTCGAAGTCGCTTATTTCTGTGGCCGCGGCCCACGCTGCCAGAACATTTTTGAACAATAAAAAACGCCATCTATTATTATTGGCGAATGGTTTCATTTCCGCCGCCGCCTTGACCGCAGCGCCCGCATCCAGTCAGGCCTACAGCGCTGGTTCGATCGGGTATGCTGAAGCTCAAGCCAGCGGTACTTATGTGCAAATCGGAACCGGGGGATACACCGCAACCATTACCAGTGTACTCTCGCAAGGCGAACTCAATGGCACCGCTGCCTATTCGATCAGTAATGGCAGCGGATCAACCTATAAAGAATGGTCGTTTATCGTCAGCGACGGTACAGGATCGACTGATATTTATGGAGCATTGCCCAGTTATAGCGTTGCACCGGCTGCGGGAGACACGGTTGAAATAAGTGGCACCTTCGCTCCATTCGACGGGAACCCGGAAATTGAGGGGAGCTCCTCCGGTTCACCTTACAGTTTTACAGGTGGACCCACAAGTTCATTTACTATACTTTCTACCAACCCCAGTTATACGAATACCCCTCCGGTTGTAACCATCCCAGAAATAGACACGAACAATGGATCCGACACGATTTGGGCGGGAACACCGGTGCCTAATGGACCTGCAAACGCGTGGTATTTGTTTACTCTGGACAATGTCTACCTCACCGGCGTTGCCTCTGGCATAACAACATGGGGAGCTACGGACGTGACCTACGAGGTACACGACAATAGTAATAATAAAATGACTCTTTTTTATTATCCGAAGGATTATTCTGTGGCAAATGAAAATCTCTATTCGGCCCCTATCGCGAATAATACCGAAATGGATATAACGGGCTATGTTGATTATTTTAGCAGCGGTGACGAGTTTGTACCAATTTCCGCCACAGAAGTCACGCCGCCGAGTGGTGGCGCGCCTGATGCAGTGCTTTCAGTGTCGAGCGGTTCGGGTACCGGTGGTGGCACTCTGAGTCCCGGCACCAGTGCCGGCTCCTATTCGATGGATCTCGGGCGCGTAATAGCTGGTACCACCGTGACTAAAAATATTAACGTCACAGCTACTATCCCTGAGCCATATGCGTCTAATACATCTGGGGTGTTTACCCTAACTGGGACTGGTTCAGCGTCTCTTGCCAAACCTCCAACTCCCGGAGGCTTCCCCGGCACCGGCGGCGAGACTCTTCAGGCTGACATTCAAGCCGGTTCAAGTTCCGGCACTTACTCGGTTGCCGTCGGCCTGACCTCATCGGCCAGTGATGCCGGCTATCCTACAAGCATTCATCCCTCCGTCGGCCCCGCGACGGTAACCATCACTAACAATAGCGATCCCTCCAATGGCGGCGGCACAAACCCCACTACCTTAAGCATCGCTGTGACAGCCGATCAGTATGTCCAGAATCGGGATGTCGAGGTTACCGCTGCTACCGGCACCGGCACAACTGCGGCAGCCCTCGTAATCAGCTCAGAGGGTACAAACGTTGGTTTTGGCAATGTCCTTGCTCCCACGGGTACTTCTGCCAACTCCTACACAGCGCAACTTACGCTTTCCACCACGAATCCTGTCATTACTGCAGACGGTGCGTACTCCAGCCCGGGAGATGAAAGCTATCATAGTCTTACGACGATCGCTTTGCCCTCAGGTTCGCTATCCATAAACTCCTCTGGGATCGACGATCTTCCCTCAGAAGAAGACGGTACCTCTGCTATGGTGGACATTCCCACAAGCACCCAGTTCGGCGGACTTCCTACCGGCGGCAATGGTCAAGGAGTCGATGATCCAGGTACCGAAACCGCCACAGTCAATCTGACTTACAGCATCACCTCGTCTGTCAAGGGTGGTATTTATCAAGACGGTGGTCTTGATGAAAGCAATCCCGACTATTACTTTGGTAGATTTAAAATACAAGAAACTCAATTGGATTCCGCACTGGGCGCGACGACCGACCCCTATACATATGTTTATATTACCGCCAATATTTACCAGACCGCTAAGATCAGCGTATCCGGCCTTTCGCTCGCAAATGCTGTGCCCGGAACAAACTATGACACCAATGTTACCACTTATGAGGGCGGCTACATAGGCGTTCGCGATCAAGCGGTAGTTGAGAATCCAGGTAGTCTAAATGTGCCAACATCGGCTAATGGTTGGGCCATAGACCAGGGCTTTACCACCGGTGCCACCATCGGCAACTGGACCGGTAATATCATTGATAGCGATGGAAGCTATTCATTGGGTACCAATGGTGGAAGCCTGACTGCGGTGGACTTTAATAATCCAACCAATGTGCTCAATGGAGTATATACGGCCACGCTCAGCGGTGTTGCCCTTGAGGATAATCAAACTGGCATGGACGGAAGTCCGATTCAGGGTGCCACGACCGACGATTTGGGTACAAACAACTCTTACACGTTTACTGAAACCATTACAGGCAACCTTGCCTCCGCAGGGACGGTCTACACCGCTCAACTTGCCGCCGGTCAGACTTACGGTGGAGTTGGTACCAGTGCTTATAGTATCACACGATCCTCCTCTGATTCTGGCAGCCGCAATACGACGGTGTCATTCCTCGGCGGCACAGTCAGTGCGGCAACCACAATTTCGGTACAGTTCGCGAATGCTCCTGCGGGCAACCTGCAGCTTTTGAGCGACGTGGCGGAGATTAATGGTACACACGGCAACGACACGTACGTATTGGAGATGAGCTATTCGTTGCCTACAACGAATGGAGCACTGAGTCCCGTGCTGGCGGCGTATAATCCGAGCACGACGACTGCCGATGGTCAGTCTCTTGAAACAGGGACATTTGTCTCGGCGGCCCTGCTCACAGGCGCAACGCCTGTGGAATATAACGGCGTCTACGCCGGCCAGGACGTGGTGGGTGATTACGGAATTAACACGTCCAATGACACAGTCTGGGCGGTGCTGAATTATTCAGACGACGATTTTGTGGTATTGGATCGAGCGGACGGGGACTGGGCGGGAACCGGTTCGGTGAATGCAGCGGACCTGGATGATATGGTGCGCGGCTTAGGCGGCTCTACGGAAGATCCCAACGGAAATCCTGTGTGGAGTGAATTTGCCTTTGACGGCAGCGACTCCGCGGATGCGGCGGATCTGGACGATGTGGTTCGCGCTCTGGGCTCTGCGGAAATGACCGGCAATGCCGTGTTCAGTGGCGGCGGATTAACCTTCTCCGGCTCATCCACTGTGCCCGAACCAGGCTCCCTGGCGATGCTTGCCCTCGGCGGCGTTGGTTTGCTGCTCCGGCGGCGCAAGATCCAACGTGCCTGAACGTTGGGAAAAATGTTTGCATGACAATGTCTCCCGCCCCAGGCAATACGCTTTGGGCGGGAGGCTTTCTTTATACCGGAAACAAACTGGTCTTCAACAAAACAAGCCGGGGCCGCCTTGTTTTGTTAGAGACTCAATATAAACTTACCGGGGTTGCCCTGCAGTACGAACAGTGTACATCTGTAAACAGCCGTGATCGTCTGCCTCATACAATGGAGTTTTTACCTCATGAACCACAATCGTTTTTCTTTTCACGCTTTTTTTTCGATAATTGGCGCTCTTTTTCTTGCCGCTGCTATTTTATTTCCAGTTCATGTCGCAATCTCCGCCGATTCGGACGCCACAACGCAACCTTCCCCCCCGCATAACTACGGCACGCACCCGCGGTACTCTGATGTTCTGGTGCAAAACCCCGGCATATTGCCCGGAAATCGCACGGTAACTCCCGTCGGCCAAATGCAATTAACCCCAAATTTTCCTATAGGCGTGATCCGCGTCGGCTCAAATGTTGTGGTCGATTGCGCCGGCGAAAGTTTCACCAGCGATTTATTGGTTTTCGATGCTGCTTCGCTTAAGCAGTTAAGTCAGTTGCCAGTTTACAAAACCCGGCCTTATCGCGACGAAGATCAGGGAAACGGATTACCTAACCAGAATCTATTTCAGGGAATGACTGCCGACGCCGCGGGACACCTGTTTGTCAGCGGCGGTTATTCCGACAATATCCTTGAAATGAATATTCAGGCCGGCAAGCTGCATTTACTAAAAACATTTAAGCTGGCCTTTCAGCCATTTCCCTCTTCGCAGTATCCTTACGAATATCAGGGAGACCACTGGGAAACGCCGTGGCTGTTTTATCCCGACAGCCTCGTGCTTGATCCCACCGGCCGCTATCTTTACGTGACCGGCCTGACCAGCAACAGCCTGGCGCAAATCGATCTTACGTCCGGCCATACCATTTATGCCAATGCCGGTTCATATCCTTATCAGGTTGTTCTGGTTGATAACGGTGCTAAAGCAGTGGTAAGCGACTGGGGCGATAATTGCGTCACTGTTCTCGACGCAAAAACTTTGCGTAATCTGGGCGAAATCGCCGTCGGCCCACCGACTTCACCGACGAACCGTCTTCCTGGCGTGCATCCGACGGGAATGACCTGCGATCCCGCGTCATCACTGGTCTGGGTGGCCTGTGCCAACAGCGACGTAATCACCCAGATCGACGCGGATGCGATGAAAGTTATCGCGGAAGTTACTGATGAACCCTATCCCGGCGCCGGACCGGGCAGCCAGCCTGAAGCGCTCGCCTTCGATGATGGCAAGCTTTACGTCGCCAATTCCGGCAACGATGACATCGCGATTTTTGACCCACAAAGCGGTTCGCAGCTTGGTTTAATTCCCACCGGCTGGTATCCATCCGATTTGACCATCCAAAGCGGTAAACTTTACGTTGTGGCCGCCAAGGGAATGGGTTCCGGTCCGAATATTCATTCTCATCGTTCCGCCGTTGAAGTTATGCCTGGAACCCTTCAGGGGATTCCTCTTTCGGATATCTCCTCCAATCTTGCGTCGTGGACCTACGAGGCGCTTAAAGACGATCATTTTGACGATACCACCCGTGAGCAGCTTGCCGCATCCAACGCCATTGCCGCCGGCTGGATACAATCCCACCTCAAATATGTGGTTCTGATACTCCGCGAAAATAAAACCTTCGACGAAGATTTAGGCACTTATGCCCGCGCCGGCGCCTGGGCCGATCCCAATCTCGATCTGTATGACCGCAAGGAATTGCCCAATCTTTATTCCATGGCCGACCACTACGCGCTGTTCGTAAATTTTTATGATGAAGGCGAAGTCACCGCGCAGGCCCATCAGTGGGTCACCGCCGCCGAAGATTCCGATTTCGTCGAGCGCACCTGGCCGATGAATTATTCCTTCCGCGGCCTTCCCTCAAATCCCGGCTGGACTTTTTCCCTTGTCGCCGATGAAGAGAGATTTGACAAAAAAACCAATTCCTTTAATGGAGCCGACAATCCCTTTGCCACCAATATGAACCTTTCCGCCCTCGGGCACTGGGGCAATCCCTGGATTGCTTATCCCAGGGACAGTTATCTCTTTGACAGCCTTCTGGCCCGAAACGTTTCCTTTGAAGATTTCGGCGAGTTCGTTTCACGCGACGAAGCCGGCGATATTTCCCCGCAGATGAAGGCGCATATCGCCACGAGTTTTCCCGGTTGGAACCGCTTTATTCTCGACACGTTCCGCGCCGGCGTGGCCACAAAGTTTATTCAGGACCACCCCAATGATCTGCCACGATTCATGTATATATGGCTCCCGGACGATCACACCGCCGGTCAAAACCCCGGTTACTACACCCCCGACGCCTACGTGGCCAATAATGATTTTGCCACCGCGCAGGTGATTGCCGCGCTGAGCAAAACGCCTCAATGGAAACAGATGGCGGTATTTATCCTGGAAGATGATACGCAGTCCGGATCCGACCATATCGACGCCCATCGTTCCTTTGCGCTGGCAATCAGTCCATGGGTCAAGCCCGGCGCGCTGATTACCAGGCATTATTCCCAGGTCGATGTGATGCATACCATGGAAACCATCCTTGGCGTTCCGCCGCTTTCCCAATGGGACGCCAATGCCGCGATAATGGGGGACATCTGGACTAATCAACCCGATTTTTCTCCTTTGCAGGTCCTGCCGCAGCAGGTGCAACTGGCTATGAATCCTGGAAAACCCTATCCCGGCGATGACCTTCGCCTTAAGGCAGGCAAAACCGGCGACTGGCTTTCACCTCAATGGCTAAAAGATCATCCACAAAATCAGTCCAGCGCCGATTCCCAACCCGTCTATTTCACACCCACACAAACGGTTGAAGATGGCCCGGAGCAATTGCGCCAGGAATGGATCGCCTCCAAAGGCGTCGCGAGTTATCAGAAACTTATGAATTACATCCAGTCGCTGGCCAAAAAGCAGAATCAGCCCATCACGCACTTTATTGCCGCCGCCGACAAAGATGACGATGATGGAGACTAACCTCATCGCACCCAGGAGTTAGCATTCTATGAGCGAAATATTGCACAGGATGGATCGTGCCAAGATGACGGGTCTGCACCGCCGGCTGGCCTGGTCCGCCGGATTGGGCATTTTTCTCGATGGCTATGATCTGGTAATCATCGGTGCGGCGCTCATTCAAATCGTGCCTCAGTGGCATCTGACTCCGCTTCAGACTGGGCTTATTGGTGGCGCGGCGCTGCAGGGCTCATTCGTTGGTGCGCTTCTCGGCGGTTATATTGCCGATCGCTGGGGCCGCAAGGTAATTTACCTGTTGGACTTAGCCACATTTTTCGTCGCCGCTCTTCTCTGCTCCATATCATGGTCTTTTCTTCCGTTGTATGTGTTTCGATTACTGCTTGGTATCGGCATCGGCGCCGATTATCCGCTCAGCGCCACATATATGGCCGAATTTATGCCTGCCAACCGTCGTGGTAGGGTTATCACCTGGACGTTTGGTCTTTGGCCTGCCGGCGCAATAGTTGCTGGTTTCACTGGATATGCCCTATTGCGGTTTGTCGGCGCCGATGCCTGGCGCTGGATGTTGGCTCTTGGCGCCCTGCCCGCGCTGTTTGTGCTTTATCTGCGGCGCAATCTGCCCGAATCGCCGCGCTGGTATCTTCGCCGCAACGACCCCCAGGCCGCCGGCGAAGTGCTCAAACGCGTGGTACCCGAACTGACTCAGCCCGAAATTGACGCCATGATCGAAGCGCAGCGCGCAGTGATTGTGCGTCCCAAAGTCTCGCCTCTGGCCTTATTTAGCCCTCGTTTCCTGCGTTCCACTCTTTTTGTTTGTGTACCCTGGTTTCTTATGGACCTGGCCGGCTACTATTTTGTAATCTATAAACCCCAGTTGCTTTCCCATCTGGGTTATAAAACCCACGAATCGCAGCTTTTATGGTCGGCCATTATCAACTTCGTCTATCCGTTTGGTTTTATTCCGCTGGCGTATACGGTCGACAAAATCGGCCGCATTGGGCCGCAGATTCTCGGCTTTGTGTTCTGTGCGCTGGCCATAGTTGTTGTGGTATTTGCCGGCGACACTCACCCCGTAATCGTATGTTTGGGATTGCTGCTTAATACTATTTTCATTAGCTTTGGTCCCGGGTCTACCACCTACATTCTTCCCGCCGAAGTGTATCCCACCGATGTGCGCGCCACCGGCCACGGATTTGCGACAGCTGTCTCACGCGCAGGCGCTGTGTTCAGTGGATCCCTGTGCCCATCGCTTGCCGCCTGGTTGGGAACATCATTTCTCTTGTGGTTTTTGGCTGGTACCTATTTGGCCGGCGCCATAACCACCTGGATTTTCCGCGTCCAAACCACTAGCAAACCGCTCATTGAGGATGAACTCGCGGCAGCCCTGCCTGAATCCGCTTTACAAATGGGTAACATCATGCCCTTAGAGGCGGTTGAATAAATATCTTCTGCAATAATCTCAGGCTCTTTTTTGCCGCTTCCTCCGGCCTGTCCGGATATGTATACAGTTCCACTGTTAAAAATCGGTTGTACCCAATTGCCAGTAAATCGCGCCGCAGTTTCCACCAGTCCATCGTTCCCTGCCCGGGAATCAGGTGATAATGTTTTCGACCCGGAATATCTTCAATATGGCAATTCCAGATCCGCCCGCGCAATAGTTGCAATGTCTTGCCAATGTGCTCGCCGAGAACCACGGAATGGCCGATATCCAGATTCGCGCCCAGCATCGGCGAACGGATTTCTTCAATCAGTGCCCGTAATTCTGTCGCCCATTCAATCAGCAGCATCGGCTCGCATTCCATGCCCACGCGGATATTTAATTTTTGCGCCAGTTCCAGCACCGGCTTAAGCGATTCGCCAAGCTGCTTTAGAGCCCGCTCTGGCGGCATGGTCGGCAGCGCCTTGCCGCTGGTGATGCTGATGTTTTGTGCGCCAACCGCCGCGGCAAATTGCAGCGTATTTTTAATCATTACGATCCGCGCTTGGCGCAGTTTCTTTTGCGGAGAAATCAGCGATGGTTCAAAAAACGGTTCCGGCGGGGGGTTCTTCCAGTATCCAAATGTACAATTGGCATTGACGTTGCTTACCACTAAACCCGCCTGGAGAAGCCAGCTGCGAATTCGCTCAGCTTCTGAAACTAAAAACCTGGCGGGATACCAGTGTGGTTTATCCGCCAGTATTTCCACGCCTGCATAGCCCGCTTTTCCAATGGTCACTATCGCCTGATGCAGCGTTCGGCGCGTGAATGCGTTGGTGGAAAACGCTAACTTCATTGCCCCTCTAATTGATTCAAGGCTTCGGTCATCTCTTCCGCGGCGTGTGTGTCGCCGCTGCGCTTGGCCGCCGCGATGCCGCCTGCAAGCATCTCCCGGGCGTCATCAATCTTTCCCAGTTTTTGCAGTGTCTTGGACGCCATAAAATAAGCTGCGGCATAGTCCGCATCGCGATCGATCAGATCTCTAAATTGTGCTGCCGCTTCGTCCAGCCGCCCGAGCTTGTCGAATTCCATCGCGATGCAATAGCGAGCGAACGAATCATCAGGATCATCCGCCAACAGTTCCTGAAGTTGTTCCAGTCGTGTTTTCAAATGGATTCTCCCATAAGTTCGCGCTGTTCAAGCTGCGCCAGCGCCTCTCGCCATTCCAGGTATTGATAAGGAATCTCAAATTGCTCATGCAGTTTGACCAGTTTCTGGTGGTATTTTTCATAAACATCCTGCTGCCACGTCGTGCTCAGTGGATCGCAAAAATAAACCCGACAACCCAGCGGGCGTGAATCACGCGCCGTACACAACCCTTCAACTTGCCAGGGACACCCCGGTGAAAATGCGCCGTCACCCGCATATAGCGGCAGCGGAAATCGTACGCCGTTTGAGCGATTTTTCGGCCCGTTCCGCCGATCTGCGCTTTGTAAATCCTGAAAATAACACAATTCCAAAGCGGTCACATAAAGCCGATGCCCCCAGCTTTCGAATTTACAGCACCGGCCGCTGGTGTTGCAGATCGGGCGGCGGGCCGCAATATCGGCGTCCAGTTCGCGGTAAAGGTCCGCAATTGCATCACGAGTTTCGGATTTTAACGCTGAAATATTCATCGCCGGCTCAACCATTGCCATAACCATAACGCTAGCGTTAACAGGATTGAAAGAATGATGCATGTCATAATTGGAAAATAAAAGCCAAAGTGCCCGCGCTGATAAACAATGTCCCCTGGCATGCCGCGAAAACCGTTCCGGCCAAGCACCCAGAAAACACCGCCCGTAATCAGCAGAATTGCGCCTAAAACAACCAGCATTTTTCCAATATCCGTCATATTATTTGTATTATAAACGCTCTTTGATTGGAGATGGACCATGAAAACTATTCCGCCGAACCCACAAACCGCCGTGCGGGTTTTAGATGCGTATTTTCTGGAAGTCCGGGCTCGCCTGATTGAAATCGCTGCTACCCTCGACCGAGTGGACCGTGCGTCAAACCGTCACGAGCTGCAGAACGATCCGCGCCTTGGGTTCATCGCGCGCTCGTTGGCAATATTACAAAGCACGGCGCCGGATCGCGCCAGGCAAATTCAGGAATTGTATTCAATTTAATCAGGCAAATGGCCATGTTTATTATCGATCCCCATATTCACATGATTTCCCGCACCACTGCGGATTATGAAAATCTTGCCCTTTCCGGCGTCGTCGCGGTTAGTGAGCCGGCCTTCTGGGCCGGGTTCGACCGTTCGCCCGCGGGATTTCTTGATTACTTCCGCCAACTCACTGAATTTGAACCGCGCCGCGCCGCGCAGTTTGGCATTGATCATTACTGCTGGATCTGCCTGAATCCCAAGGAAGCCGAAGATTTGGGCAAAGCGGCTGAAGTACTTTCCGCGATACCGCAATTTTTGGACAAACCCTCCGTGCTGGGCGTAGGGGAAATCGGTTTGCATAAAAGCACACCCAATGAAGCAAAAGTTTTTCAACAGCACGTGCAACTTGCCATCGATTGGGGCAGCCGGCAAAAACAGCCCGCCAAACACGCCTTAATCTTGATCCATACTCCGCACCTGGAAGATAAACTCAAAGGAACGCGTTTAATTGTGGAGATGCTCCGGGATTTTGGTGCCCAAATTGATCCGGCTCGCGTTCTGATCGACCACGTCGAAGAGCACACCATCAGCCTGGTTAAGGATGCTGGCTATTGGTGTGGCATGACCATTTACCCGATCAGTAAAGCCACGCCGCAGCGGGCCGTGGACATGATCGAACTTTTCGGCGCCGATCGACTGTGCGTAAATGCCGCCGCAGACTGGGGCATAAGCGACCCGCTTAATACTCATCGAACCATGCTCGAAGCGCGCCAGCGCGGCCACACACTCCAGACGCAACTCGATGTGTTTTATAACAACCCCGCCCGGTTCTTCGGCCAGAACCCCAAATTCAAGCCGCGACCGCTCGCTGTAAGTGAAGTGAAATAATTTTTATTGATCCGGGATAGCCACCCCGCACTCTATGTGTGTAATCCCCAGAAATTACTCTGGCCCGGCTGCGCCGCCACCGGTTCAATCACCAGCGCCGGGCTTGTTCCCGCCGGGTAGATCACCGCGCATTGACCTTTGGCCAGACCAAGGTCATAAACACCTTCACCAAGGGGCTTGATGGAAATTGTCTTGCCGGCAGCAGCGGTTTGCATCACGCCGCCCGTTGCATAGGGTTGTCCTGGGCTCACCTGGCTGAGAACTGCCGGATTTGGAATGTCCGTCCATATACGGCACGGCGCTCCAGCCAAACTGATGATCTGAATAAACCGCGTAACCCCGCCCTGGCGTGCCGCACTAACCAGAAACGCTCCTTGCGTTCGCATCTTGTGAATGCTCACATCCGCCCAGTCTGCCGGCACGGCCGGAAAAATCCGGATTTTGTCGCCCCAGCTTTGCACCAGCATGTCGTGCACGGACTGCGCTCCCGACAGCGGCGTTTCAATGACCGGGCTGCCCTCGGTATACATTGTGTTGGGATGAACGCCATTAAAATTCATCAGGCCGTCCAGATACTTTTCGGCGGCGTCTCCGTTGCGCATCGAAGCACTGATCGACGCCGCTCCTGTATATGAAAATCCTTTCCAGGCTGAGCGCAAACTTGTCCAGTGATTAAACGATGTTTGCATCAGCGCCCGATCATCCGGATTTTCCCAGTTCATCAGGTACAGCGGATACATCATCAGCATGTGTGAATAATGGCGATGCGATATTCTGTATGGCACGCTTGCGGAAATCATCAGCCCGTTTTCATCCGTTGGATAATCTCTTAGCTGCAGCAGGGTCTGCTGCCACCGGGGCGCCATTACCGGTTCGTCGATGTTGAATCGTTCACAGATATCCAAAAGCGTCTGGCATCCCCAGCGAATCAGCGCCAAATCAATGTTGCAATCCGGATCGGGAACCGGCTGGTCCGGATACTCCGGCGAAAACCCTTTAGTGGTGTGGAGTTTTCCGTCCGGGCCTTGCTTGAGTACGTGCAAATAGTAATTAATGCTCCCTTTGAGCAGCGGATATATGCGTTCGCGCAGCATCGACTCGTCCATGCTGTAGCGATATTGCAGCCAATAATTGTGACAGGCCCACGGCAAATCGCACAATTCCTGACCGACGGGCCGGATTAAATCGTAACCACCCGAACGCCCCAATGCGTAAGAATCCACTGCAAATTCACCGGCGTTGGCACTTAAATGATCCAGATTTTTATCCAGTGTATTAGTTAGCGATTCGCCCAGGTCCAGATGATTAGAACCCAACACCGGCCAATAAGTGAGCTGTACGTTCAAATTCCACCAGATGCGCGGAAAATTGGTTACACGAAACCATGGTCCCATTGTGTCCAGCACCGGCACATCCGCACGGGTGCCTGAGCCGAGTTTATAGATCTGAATCCAGTAAAAACTTTCCAGCTTGGTGTTGGGGAAAGAGACAAAACTTTGCGGGTAAAAATTGTGCCACCAGGCGCGATGTGCTGCGGTCAGCGCCGTCAGGCCTGTACTCATCGCTGTTTTAACGGCGTTCACCGCTTCGGTCGGCGCATCATCTCCCTGTGGCGAAAAACCAATGCTCAGGTAAACCACTCGGCTTCCATTTTCCCCGGAAGTTTCGGCCCACGCCGTCGCATCTCCCCCGCTGGTGTTAAACTTTTGCACGCAAAGATTGATTCCATCCGTCTGGCTCATGACTGGCGCGGGGTTTCTCTGATCCTCTGGAATGGGCTGCCGTTTCATAAGTATCGCCGAACCCACTGCTTCTCCCGGCCGCCATTCCCATTGGCATCCCTGTTCACCCGCATCGGGAATAATTTCGATCACCTGTACCTGGGCGGTTGAAGGAATAAAATTGTGGAAGCGGATTGTTCCCGTCGTAGTTTTCAAATCGCCTGTAATTTCCGCGTTCCAAAGATCCATCCTCATATTGATCGTTTGGGGTTTCCCCACGGTTTTTAATACCAGGTCGCCGATGGCGATCCGATTTTCACGATAAATCACGTCCCGGCGCCCCATGTGCCAGGCGAGCAACCCATCCTCTTCGGTATAAATGGTTGCACCCAGAAGCCCATTGCCCACAAAAGGCGCGTTTTCCCATCGTTCGGGAATTTCGTTCCAAATTAAATCATGCCGCGCCATAAACGCCGGCCAGTCGATTTTTTCCAGCACCAGTCCGGAAAATTCCGGTGCTACCGTGTTTCCCGGACTAGATATGGGATATCCCCTGACATAAGAGGCATGAACCGCACCGGCGGCGGCCGCCAATAACATCGCGGAGATAAATTCCCGTCGTGAAAAGCCGGATGAATCATTCGCTGAATTAAACATGAGTCCACCGCCAAAAGTCTGCGTTAAAAGCAGTCTTATCATCAACGTTCCGGCGGCCTTTTTCTTGCGTTTTGCAGCTTCGTTGTTTCTCCATGAGAGCCGATCCCCATGTCTGCCCGGCATACCCAAACAACGCCTGACGACGTTTCAGGAGAAAAAGTTCTCCCGGCGCGCAACCCTTATCTCGATGCAGCCGCAATTCGCCGTGGGAGACATTCCGGGCAATAACAATCAGATAAATTGCTCCTATCCGCGAGGCCCGGAATGAACGGTAAATCAGCACACCAGCATTTGGGGCCGGTATTCTGGCAGAGAAATTCCTTGCCGCAGGAACATCGCTTCAGTTGGCCGGCTGGATGCGTCGGCAGGTTCTGGTCGCCACTCTTATTATGCATGCTCGAATACCCTGTTGTGACATACCAATGCATACAGCATAATCGAGCGTTTGGGTTTTTAGGAGTTGTTCAGTTGAAAACGCCGGTGGTCATGTCGTGGAGCGGTGGTAAAGATTCTGCGATGGCCCTCTATGAACTTACGCGCAATCCTGAAATTCAAGTAGAGGCGCTTCTCACCACGGTCTCTGAGGAATACAAACGCATCAGCCACCATGGCGTAAGGGAAACGCTCCTGCAGGACCAGGCCGATGCCATCGGCATTCGTCTGGATAAAGTTTATCTGCCCTCAAACAATTCCCATCCCTGTACCAACCAGGTGTATGAAGACATCATGGGCCAGGCCATGCGAAGTTATCAGGAGCAGGGTATCAATACCGTGGGATTTGGAGATTTATTCCTGGAAGATCTTCGCGCCTGGCGGGAAAAAAACCTCTCGACCATCGGCATGAAGGGAATATTTCCCATCTGGAAACGCGACACCACCGCATTGGCTCGCCAAATCATCGACCTGGGCTTTAAGGCTTATCTATCCTGCGTGGAAGGCAAACTTGGACAAGGATTTGTAGGCCGTCCGTATGATTTGAATTTGCTCAAGGATTTGCCCGTGGGAATCGATCCCTGTGGTGAATATGGCGAATTTCATTCCTATGTCTATGACGGCCCGATTTTCCGCCGTCCGGTGGACGTTCGCGTAGGCCGGATCGTCATGCGCGACGGGCGGTATTATGCCGACCTATTGCCCGCGAATTCACCCGAACTTCAGGAACAGGTCGTTTCGATGCCGCCCGTGGTATAAGGGTCTCTAACGTTTCCATGCGCATCATTTCATTATTAGCCGGCGGAACTGAAATCGTCTGCGCCCTGGGTGCCGGCGCCGAGCTTGTCGCCCGATCGCATGAATGTGACAATCCCTCATGGGTAAAAAAACTTCCCGGCGTTACCCATCCAGCATTTAATACCGATGTTTCAAGCCGCGAAATTGATGCCGAAGTAAACCGCCGAATAAAAGCCCAAGAGCCGCTGTACATCATCGACCGGGAAAAAATCGACCGGCTCCAGCCTGATCTGTTGATCACTCAGGCACATTGCGAAGTTTGCGCGGTTACGCCAGGTGATGTGAAAAAATCAGGTTGTGCCGTTACCGGAACGAAGATTCTCGCGCTTCAGGCGGGCACGCTGGAGGGAATATTTCAGGACATCACGGATATTGCCGCTGCAATTGAAAAACCCCAAACAGGGCGCCAACTTGTGGCTGCGATGCGAACACGTTTGTCGGAAATTCACTCCGCGGTCAAACCAAAACAACGGCCGACCCTGGTTGTGCTTGAATGGACCGAGCCGGTCTTCGCGATGGGCAATTGGGGGCCGGAATTAGTGGAGTTTGCCAACGGGGAATTGCTGCTGGCGCATAAAGGTGAACATTCGCGAGCGATTAGTTGGGATCTGGTGCGCCAGGCAGACCCTGAATATTTGATCGTCGCGCCCTGCGGTTTCGATTTAGCACGCGCCAAGCGCGAGATTACGGTATTGGAAAAATATCCCGGCTTCCATGAATTAAAAGCCGTCAGGCAGGGCAAATTGATTTTTGCCGACGGCAATCTTTATTTCAATCGTTCAGGTATGACCGTAATAGAAACTGCGGAAATCCTTGCGGACATTCTGCATGGCGCCAATCTGCATAAGAAAACTGAGTCATTTGCAAAACATTTTTAAGACGATTTTAATGGCTCTAAATGAACTGGCTTACTGAATTACCTGCGACACAACCCACCGCCTGGGCGGTGCTTGTGCTGATGATTGTCGCTGTCGCAGGCTTTGTTCTGGCACAAATCAAAATTAAAGGCATTGGCCTCGGCGTTACAGGCGTTCTTTTTGCGGGCATCATCGCCGGGCATTTCGGATTGCACATCGACGAAGAAATTCTGGAATTTGTCCGCGACTTCGGGCTTGTGCTTTTCGTATTCACCATCGGCCTGCAGCTTGGTCCGGGGTTCTTCGCCGCTTTCCGCAAACAGGGGCTGGTGCTGAATTTTCTGTCGCTGGCCATTGTCCTTCTTGGCGCCGGCGTAACCATAGGGGCCGGCCGCCTGCTTAACGTCAATTCTTTCGCATCGCTTGGGTTGTTTTCCGGGGCAACGACCAATACGCCGTCGCTGGGGGCTACACAACTCATGCTCAAAACGATGGGTGGAAATTTTGGCCGGAATGTTGATGCCCCGGCGCTGGCTTACGCTGTCGCTTATCCCGGCGCCGTCGCAGGAATCATCGGTGTGATTTTGTTTTTACGTTTTGTCTGCGGCGGCAAAAGCAGGCAGCCGCAAACTCCTCAAAAAGAGCCCGAACACGTGGATAGGATCAGCCTTCTGGTGGAAAATTCGACCGGAGAAAATATGTCGATCGGCGATATACACGCTCGTTACGGCGTGGTTATTTCCCGCATCAAAAAAAGCGGCTCGGGGGAAATCCAGACCGCCGAAGAACACATGCCCCTTCACAAGGGCGACGTTGTTCTGGCTGTAGGAACGCGGGCAGCGCTGCAGAAATTCCGCGAGGCCACGGGGTGCGAAAGTGAAATAAGCCTGCTGCACGCACCGGGAAAAATTATTTCCCAGAGAATGGTCGTGACGCGCCCAGAAGTTCTGGGAAAAACCCTCAAGGAACTAAAGTTCTCCGAACGCTTTGGCATAATCGTCACGCGTGTGGCGCGAGGCGACGTCGAAATGACTGCCATGAACGATCTGCAGCTTCATTTCGGCGACATATTGCAGGTGGTCGGCACGGAACAAGCGCTTGCTGACGCGGCGAAACTGCTGGGAGATCGCATTCACGCCGTCCATGAAACGAATTTCATGCCCATTTTTGTGGGTATTGCCCTTGGCGTTCTGGTCGGCGCTATTCCGATTATCGTTCCCAGCGTGCCCGTACCGGTGCACATGGGCATGGCGGGCGGACCGTTGATTATGGCGATTATATTAAGCCGGATCGGCCGCATCGGACCGCTGGTCTGGTATATGCCCGCCAGTGCCAACATCGCTTTCCGTGAATTGGGTATCACGCTTTTTCTCGCCTGCGTCGGGCTTAAAGCGGGCGGGAATTTTTTCGAAACGGTTTTTACCAACATCGGATTGCATTGGTTTCTGGCCGGTCTGGCAATTACCATAGTCCCGCTTTTACTGGTCGCGCTCTTTGCCCGTTTTGTTCTCAGGCTCGATGTCTCCGCAGTCAACGGAGTTCTGGCCGGCAGCATGACCGATCCGCCGGCACTGGCGTTTGCCCACAGTATGAGCGCGTCGGACGCGCCACTGGTCGCCTATGCCGCGGTTTATCCACTTACGATGCTGCTGCGTATTTTCACGGCACAGGTTCTGGTGGTGATCTTGTGCCGGTAGTGGCGCGGTCACTTCACAGCCCCAATCACCCATCGCGTATAACCCTGAGAATTAAATTGCCCCGGCATTCCTCGCCGCACGATCCCCCATCCCCTGTCACCTATTCCCTTCGTTTGTGGTCGTTTCCACGTCGCCGGGTAATTCAGAATCAAAAGTAAACGACGGCAGGCCCATTTCTTTGCGGGCGGCGTTGGAATCATCGAGAGTGGGAATCAACTGATCGGCGAGAACAAAACGCACAGTTCCATCGGCAAAAGCCAGTGGACCGCCGCGGGTGACGTCCTGGTCATTGGTGAATAAAAGAATAATCCGGCCCAGAAGTTTCCCGGAATCGGGTCCTGCGGGAATATGAAGATCTGAACCCATATAACGGAAATCGCTGTTGCGGCTGACCGCCGCGGCAAGGACGGCGGGGTTGACCTTTTCCCAGCCGGCGGGCAACTCCAGGGGCGTCAGAATGTTGGTTGGATCACTCAGTTCAGCCGGCGTAATTTTGTGCTGGATCAGCAAAACCGCCAGATTGGGCGGGAACTTTCCGTTGTTGCTTTGAGCATACGCACTGCAGGCATCGGCGATTTGCTGCATATTGGCAAACTCGGCGCGTTCACGCGCTTCGTGAAGCGCGACGGACTGAAATGTCAAAAGTAGTGTGGCGGCAAGCATGGATCCAATGCCCAGCCAGCGCCCCAACAGCCAGTGTTGTTTGTCCTGTATGCGGTAGAGAATTGCTCCAGCGCCGAGGAAAAGCGTCAGCAACGTCAGCACCATGCCGACAATTGACGGCGGCTGATCCACGGCAGGCGCATTCTGTGACAGAAAAATCGCTTCACCAATCAGGCAAACGACCGCGGCGACGGAGAGCCAGTTAATATAGGTGGGACGGGAATTTTCGGTCATTATTTGCCCTAATCAGGTCCGGCGTCGGAGGCAACCGGACCAGAGACGATATTCTCATCGGTCGGAATAGCGGCTGTTTCAGATGAATCAATCGAAGGCTCTTCGGCCTCGGCCGCCGGAGCTGGCGGAGGAGTTTCAGATGTGTTGGCGTCATTGGCTTCATCGCCGGACGCCGGAGCAAGCGGATTAAGTGTAATCTGGATTTCTCCAAGCTCTCCGGATTGGTGGACGATGATTTTTTTCTGGCGAATCAATTCCAGCATGGCTAAAAACAGGCCGATCATTTCCGTGCGTAATTTGCGGCCTTCGAACATGGACTGAAGCGTGAGCGTTCCGTCCCGCGAAAGCCGGTCAAGAACGTCCGCCTGATGCAGACTGATAGGCGTATCATCGTAAACCACTTCATGACCAAATGCCGAATGGCCCACGCTGGCCATGATCGCGTTAAATGCGTCAATGAGCACAAAAAGATTAAGGTCTTCAAGGTCCAGCGGAGGCCGGCCGCCTTCGCGATTCACGGCGCGGGCGTAGCGGTCCTGTTCGAGTTGTGCCCGGCGATGGAGGTTATTGGCGGCGTCCTTGAAATTTTTGTAAGCCAGAAGCTGCTCGACGAGCTCCTTGCGCGGATCGATCAGTTCATCGGTGCCTGAGCCGCCGCCGGCATCGGAAACAGCGGGAGGATTGAGCATCCGGCTTTTGATTTCCATGAGCGTGGCCGCCATGACCAGGAATTCGCCGGCGAGATTAATGTCTATTTTGCGGATGATCTCGACGTGCTGGAGATACTGCTGCGTGATGCTGGCGATGGGAATGTCGTAGATGTCGACTTCTTCCTTGCGAATCAAGTATAGCAACAGCTCCAGCGGGCCGTTGTATACGTCAAGTTCAACTCGATAATCGGCCTGATCCATGGGTTCAGAATAACGAATGCCCCCTGCCGGGGCCAGT
>DATJSN010000059.1:0-97842 GCA_035504095.1 Phycisphaerae bacterium
ATACTTTTGAGCAGGCACTTCATACATTTTAATCAATGGTAAAAATTCAGAACGTGTAAGGTAAAAATATAACCACGGTTTACCATTCTCTTCGAATTCAAGATTTGGCACAACATTTGGTTTTGATTGCGATGATTTATAATGCAGTATGATATAGTCACCACAACCCACAATGTGTTTCATTGCGATTTCCAAGTCTCGCGGCGTCATGTAAAAATTAATCTGTTGACCCATCATGATCTACTTATTTCTAGGATGTAATTCCATACCTATTATCCCAAATCATAACTCTCATGACAGCCTCTTGGAATCGCGGCGACAGGGCGCCGATTGAAATTTTCCTAGCTGGTTGCGAAGAAATGAGAGTTCCGCACTGTGCATTTTGATTAAGCTCATCACGCGAGTGCCTAGAGTATTTTTAATGTCTTTTAGCGACCAATCCACAGATTTGATAGCTTCATTTTCAATTCCATCACACCCGCATCCGTTACTGGGGTATAATTGAGTCGCAGCCAATGCAACTGCGTCAGACTTTCCAATTCCTTCAGGCCTGTGTCGGTCACGCGCGTGAACATGAGATTCAGCGTCTGTAACTGCGTGAGCCCGGTTAATTCCTTCAACCCTGCGTCTGTTAATTTGGTGTAGCCGAGGTCCAACGCCTGCAACTCGGTAAGACCAGCCAATTCTTTCATGCCTGCATCCGTCACACTGTCCTGGTCGAGGTTTAACATCTGCAACTGCGTGAGGCCGGCCAATTCCTTCAATCCTGCGTCGGTCACATGGGTATCGCCAAGATCTAGTATGCGCAACTGTGTGAGACCGAGCAATTCTTTCAGACCCGAGTCCGTCACGTTAGTGCTGCTGAGGTCCAGATACTGCAACTGCGTAAGGCCAGCCAATTCCTTCAGCCCTGTGTCCGTCACCTGTGTGCTACCGAGATTTAGCGCCTGTAAATGCGTGAATTTAGCCAAACCATCGAGATCGGCATCGGTTATATTCCTATCTTCCTGGTCCAATCCGAAGTTCTGGTTTGGCGGAGGCAGTTTAGAAAATATACCTGGTGTCAATTTGCTGAATCTGAATGCCGGAAGATCTCCCCCCTGGACTGGTCTTGAATAGTCCCAATACGCCTGATGTCTCATCAGAATGAATTCGCCGCCGGCCTTTCTCCAAGCGTAGCGAATGTCGACCGGTAACGGCTGGGGATATGGCATAACGACATTCACTAGATTTGGCAGCGCATTTTGCAATTCCGCCTCACCCGCATCCGTCACATAAGTGTTGCTGAGCCATAGCGATCGCAATTGTGTGAGACCGACCAACTCTTTCAGACCTGCGTCCGTAATCTGGGTATCGTCAAGCTCCAGCGACTGCAACTGGGTAAGGTCCGCCAATTCTCTCAGCCCAGCGTCCGTTACTTGGGTATCGTCAAGTTCCAAATCATGCAACTGCGTAAGGCCCGCCAAATCTTTCAGTCCCGCATCCGTTATTTGGGTGTCGTCGAGAAGGTTCAACGTTTGCAATTGTGAAAGGCCCGCCAAATCTTTCAGCCCAGCGTCCGTCACCTTGTCAAAATCGAGATAAAGTGTCTGCAACTGCTTGAATCCGGTCAATTCTTTCAGACCTGCGTCAGTCACATGGGTACCACCAAGGCCCAGTTCACGCAACTGCGTAAGGCCCGACAACTCTTCGAGGCCCATATCGGTCACATGTTGGTCGCCATCAAGGCCCAGCGATTGTAACTGCGTGAGACCTGATAAATCTTTGAGGCCCGTATCGGTCACATTGGTGTTCGCAAGGTTCAGTACATGTAACTGCTTCAACCCTGCCAATCCCGTCATATCTGCATCCATAAGGGCAGTGCCTTCGAGAGACAACATTCGTAACTGCGTCAGACTTTCCAATTCTTTAAGGCCAGCGCCAGTTACCTGGGTGCCGCTGAGATCCAGAGACTGCAACTGTGTGAGGCCGGCTAATTCCTTCAGACCAGCGTCCGTAATGAAGCTACTGTAGCGTACCCCAGCCCTCATTAAGTCGCTAAGGTCCAGCGACTGCAACTGCTTCAAACCCGACAATTCTTTCAAGCCTGCGTCAGTCAAGGGAGTGTCATCGAGGTTCAGCGATTGCAATTGTTTCAATCCTGACAATTCCTTTAGCCCTGAGTCAGTCACTTGGCTACTACCGAGGTTCAGTGCCTGCAAATGCGTAAATTTAGCCAATCCTTTGAGGTTGGAGTCGGTTATGTTCGCATACTCCAAGTCCAAGCCGAAGCTCTGGTCAGGCGGAGGCAATTTAGAAATTACACCGGGTGTCAATTGGTTAAAAGAGAACGAGAGAGACCTTACCATTAGTATAAAATGGAATGCTGGAATATCGCCAGGTTGGCCTTCGGTTTTGTGGTCCCAGTCTCCTTCCGGGGTCATCCAGCCTGATTGGTAGCCGGCCCTTCCCCATGCGGCGACAATATCAGCCGGCAACGGTTGAGGAGCAGAATCGGCAAATGTATTGCCCACGAGCGAGAAGGAGAGCATCAACGACGCTATGCACATCAGTGAATGAAAAATATTTCGCACAACTTTGTTTCCTTGCCGAAAAACCAAAGGAGGAAAAGTATTATAACGCGGCTGGAAAATTGGCGAATCGAGGCAACAGGATTTGAATATATAACTTTGCAAGGATCATGGTGGCTCTAATTGGCGGCTCTGTCTGCTAGCGCTCCGCCATTCCATGTATTCTGTATATACTGGGATCATGGATTTTTATGCCCCAATTTGGGAAGTATTGATTGTGTTGGCGGTCGTGATAGCGGCCGCGATATATACCTCCTTCTTGATTAAAAATAAAAAGAACAAAGTGGCGAACGTGACCTGCGATCGTTGTAATGCGATTGCCCCTGAAGGAACAAAATTTTGTAGTGAACGAATTCCATTTTACGGAACTCGTGTTTATTGCCCGAAATGTCACGTCAAGTTGGAGGACAAATTTATTCTGTGGCTGGTGGTAAGCAACCTTTGTCTCGGTTTATTTTGTGTTATATATCTTTGGGCAAATCCGTTATCGCCATTTTGCCGTGCGTGTGTAAATTTGTTTTTGGTTCAACTTGTTATTTTACCTTCAGTCATCGTTCATGAGTTTGCACATGCAATTGTTGGCAAATTATCCGGTCTTACGGTTTTGGGGATTTGGATCGGACGTGGCAGCACGTTCTATCATGCAAAAATCCTTGGATTCGACACGGAATTCAAAGTGATTCCGGTTGACGGATTCACGTTTCTTTCATATGGCTTCAAAGACCAGTCCCGCTTTAGATATATTTTAGCGATATTAGCCGGACCTATGGCCAATGCAATTATTCTTGTAATCGCTTTACGATTTGTGACGTGGGACAATCTCAATATTACCACATCCATCCAACTCGGAGAAATTATCTTTTTCGTTCAGGCTTTAATCCTTGTCGGAAATCTCTTGCCATATCGAATCCAAACGGCACGTGGGAAATTATGCACGGATGGACTGTCACTTCTCCAGTTGCTTACTTCAAAATCTCCGGAATTTTTATCTTCTCAGCTTGGAAAAGAGGCAAAAGACGATGCAATGCAGAGAAAATTAGACCCTGATCCATATTCCAAATCATAACGGCCATAACAGCCCCAAGGAATCGAGGCCACAGTACACCAATTGAATTATTTTCGGCTGGTATTGAGTCTGTCTACTAGTGCTCCGCCATACCGCTCCTTTTGTATATACTAAGGTCATGGATTTTAATTTTGATGAAAATATGGCTTGGCTTATTGGTTTGATTGCGGCTGCCGTAGCGACCTTTGGGGTAGTATATACCGCTTTTATTAAACATAAACAGAGCAAAGCGGCGAACGTGACCTGCGATCGTTGTAATGCTGTTGCTCCCGAAGGAACAAAGTATCATATTGAACGAATTCCGTTTTTAATTTGTCGCGCATATTGTCCGAAATGTCATGCTAGGCTGGAAGAGAAACTTTTCCTAGGGTTGCACGCAATCAGCCTTGGGATTGTGTTATTTGCTATTGTCTTTCATTTGAAATATCCGTCATCAATATATGGTACTGCCATTGTAAATATTTTTTTGCTTCTACTCGTCGTTCCTTTGCTTTCAACCGTAGTTCATGAGTTTGCTCATGCCATTGTCGGCGAATTGTGCGGCCTCACAGTTTTGGGAATTTGGATCGGACGTGGCAGCACGTTCTATCGAAAAAATCTCCTTGGCTTCGACACTGAATTCAAAATAATTCCGGAAGGGGGAGTCACTTTTTTAACGCATGGCTTCAAAAAAGAACCCCGATTTAGATATATTTTAGCCACATTGGCTGGACCAGCGGCAAATGCAATTATACTTGCGATTGCTTTGAGATTTGTGACTTGGAGCAGATTCGATATCAAAACAATCATGCAATTTATCGATATCACAACATCCATACAATTTGCATCAATTATCATTTTCATTCAGGTGGTGATTCTTATTGACAATCTCTTACCGCATCGAGTTCACACGTCAAGAGGAAATTTATCCACAGATGGCCTGTTGCTTTTCCAACTGCTTACTTCAAAATCTCCAGAATTTTTACCTTCACAGCTTGGAAAAGAGGCAAAGGGCGATGTAGTGCAGAGAAAACTAGACCTTGATTCATAAACGCGCCCTCTGCTATCTCTGCGTTAATCTGCAGATTCGTCATGTCGTTGTGGTTCAAAATCTCTGAGTCCTCTGTGATCTCTGTGGCAAAAAAGTGGTTCTTTATGCAGATGGTTTCCCTATTCAGTATCAGAGCCTCTTAAAGCCGGTTCTTTGACAAGTAAATATCAATGGGTGGCCTCGCGGCACTATTCCCTATCTCCTCCGCTGTGTCGTGGTGTCGTTTTGCCTGCCCTGAGCCTGTTCCGAGTAACACCGAGGGGCCGCGTCGAAGGGTGTCGTTGTGGTAAAACTAATCTGCGCCTGTCCGCGTAATCCCGATGGCCATCGGGATCGTTTCGTTACGCGTTCAAGAGGTATTGCTGGAGCACGGGGAAAATCCAACCGTGACAGCGTGACAACATCGGTAAATATAGAGTCTTTCTCACTTTTCTAAGTGTGACAAATGAAAACGATGTCACACTTGAAAAATGCAAAATATGCTGGAAATTAAGGGATTGTCACACTGTCACACTTAGGATACCCAAAAATTGAGAAAAAAAATGTAGCCTTCGTTGCGGTTAAAAACTATGGCCTGTGGCCCGTTCCCTATCCCCTCCGTTGTAATCTGCGGATCATTATCCCCTCCGTTGTGTTTCCTCCACTCTTAAAGGCGCAACAGGCACCAATCATGTTACGGATCAGAAAGTGTGAAATACTCTATAAAATAAGCCTTTGTAACGTTGTAGCGCTTCGGAGGCCCAAAAATAGGAGTAATAAACCCAACTATGTAGTTACAGGCTCCTAGAGGCTTTTAGGACAATGAAGAACAAAATGTAGCCTTCGTTGCGGTGAAAAATCTGTATTAATCTGACTTCGGCGAGCTCAGTCGAGCCGCGCAATCTGCGGATTGTTTTTCGCCTGCTCTGAGCTACGTCGAAGGGTGATTCAAAACTATCCCATTGGCTATTGCTTTCTCTCCTGTTCAACTGCTCTTCTGCTCCACTGCTCTATTTTGGCCTTTCGGCCAAAATCGGGGCGACAGGATTTCGCTGACGCGACGCCTCTGGCGTGAAGCTGCGACCAGGCGTTCTCGCTGCGCTCGCCCGCGGTCGCAGGTTCCAGACCCTACCGTCCCGAATGCAAAAGGGCCGCCATAAAGGCGACCCTTCCGCATTCGGGGCGACAGGATTTGAACCTGCGACTTCCTGGTCCCAAACCAGGCGCTCTAGCCAGGCTGAGCTACGCCCCGTTGAATCAAAAATGCTACCAGAAACGGCTATTTCATTAAAGCAGAATGGTTGGTGGATCGAGGGCAAAACTTTTACTGTTGAGCTGCGGCTTTCAAATAATCTTTTGCCTGCTGGTTCCCGAATTGGGCCGCTTCTTCAATCCAGATGTGCGCCTTGAAGCGATCCTGCGGCACGCCCAGGCCATGTTCATAAAGCATTCCGACGTTGAACATAGCGTCGGCGTCATTGGCCATCGCCGCTTTATACCACCATCCAAATGCCTTCTGATAATCCTGGCTAACGCCTCGACCGGAGACGTAAAGCACGCCAAGGGTGTTCATGGCGTCGACATTTCCATCGGCTGCAGCTTTGGCGCAAACGTTGAAGACCTGCACATCTTTTGCAGATGCGGCATTTTCTGTGGCGTTATGCAACGGAGCATTTAAGGATTCATTGACGACGTCCGTGTAATACTTTGCATCCACATCGCCTGCGGCGGCGGCTTTTTTCCACCATGTTGTTGCCTGGGAGAAATCCTGAGTGGTCCCTAGGCCGTTGGCATAAAGATTGGCCAAATTGTTCATCGCGGTGGGGTTGCCCGCAACGGCGGCTTTCTGATACCAGGAAAAGGCCGTTTTATAATCATGCTTTACGCCCAAGCCATTTTCGTAAGCTACGCCAACATCATTCATGGCGTCCGGATCACCCAGATCAGCGGCGTTTTGATACCAGATAAGGGCGATCAGATAGTTTTGCGATACGCCAAGCCCTTGCGAATAAAGCGAGCCAAGGCTGATCATCGCGTAGGTGTTTCCATCAATCGCGGCCTGCTGGAATAAGCCAAGTGCCTGCTGGTAATCTTTTTGTTGGTATGCCTGTAAACCAAGTTGATAGTTTTCGTTATCAAGTGCGCTGGACACAACAACAATCGGTTGTGTCGCGGCGGGTTGTGCAATGGCCACGCCGGAGGTAAGGCCAAGAAGTAATGAAGCGAATAAAGTGATAAAACCAGGTTTTGTCATTGTCATTCCCACGCCAAAACAGACGCGAAATTATCTCATGAGACGTTTTGTTTTGCCAGCAATGGTCAAAAGGAAACGCGAAGGCATATTCATATGGTTTGTTAGAATACATTGGTTATAACTCTGATTATCTAAGGAGTCTTACAAATGCCGTATGGATTTTTCACCATAGAACAATGGAAACCGCGTAAGCGCAGGGGAATGTCTGAGTGGATTACGGTAGCACATATCGACGCCTGCCAATCGTTGAGCGACGCAATACGAAGGATTGAAGAGCGCGGTCGGCCCGGATTCTTTCGCGTGATTCAAACACAACGGCAAATTTGGGCCGAAAAAGTTAATGGCAGGCTCCGGCTTCGCAAATGGCACGCCGGTTCTCATGCGTCACTGGCCCTTGGCGCCGCGGCGTTCGTCCGCGACAAAGGGCGTTGGCCAACAAAGGCGAAATAGCCAGATAAAGGAACAAATCATGAATGCCGATCTGCAAACGCAAAAGGAAATTGAGTTTAGCGACCTGGAACGCGAACTCACAGTAACGCGTCCGGTGCTTGCGCGGTTGCCGGAGGAACATTACGATTGGAAGCCGCATGAAAAATCCATGAATCTGGGGCAACTGGCGTTGCACGTGGCGGAATTGCCGGAATGGACGCGCGTCACGCTGGATCAGGATGAACTGGATGCGGCCAACGCGCCGCGTCCGCCGCAAAAGCTCACAAGCCGCAAGGAATTGCTGGAAAGATTCGATAAACATGTCGCGGGTTTACGCAAGGCTGTGGAGCGGTTTGATATGGCGAATATCAATAAGCCCTGGACCATGCGCCGGGGTGGGGAGGTTATGGTTTCTCGGCCGCGGCAGATTGTTTACCGCATCTGGTGCGTGAATCACATGATTCATCACCGGGGACAACTCTGTGTCTATCTGAGATTGCTGAATGTTCCGGTGCCGACAGTATATTTCAATTCAGCGGATGATCCGACGTGGATTTTTGAGTAAATGAGAGTTCAGCAATATCGAATCATTTCTTCGGTCTGCTAAAGTGCGGGGCAAATGCATAATTAAGCTGCAGCAGGATGATAAAACAAAAACTCCAATAGTTATTCACGACGCACAACATGGCGCCCAAAGCATAAAAAATCTGGGCGTAGATAATGCGGTTACGAATTACAGTGCGCCCTTCGGCCGATAGCTCTTCTTTCACCAGCCCGGTGCTTTCCGCTCGCCTCCAGGCGATGTACAGCGTAACGCCAAGAACCACAATGTTGGCCCAGTAGACGAGCAGAGCCGTGCGGTACGTGATAAAACTGGTCAAAAGCCTGGTTGTAAATGGGACAATCGTAACGGCAAACAGGAAGAGCAAATGTATCCATGTCAGGTGACGTTCGGATCGCGTAAGATGGTTAAGTTCCGTTTGCTGGCCAACCCAGAAAATGCTCAGCGTAATAAAGCTCATCAGATAAACCAGAAGTTTCGGGCATAGCGCCCATAACGCCAGCAACAACTGTTTTTCAGAGTGAATAAGATCCTTGGCGGGCTCCTGGAGTTGAAGCAGTAAAAGCGTCATGGCCACGCCAAAAATGCCGTCGCTCAGAGCAGCAAGTCGTTCCACGCTTCGTCCGGCAAGGTGGTTGTAGCTGATAGTCATAGCGAAAAATGTTACCACAAAAAAACTGAGGGGATAGGGAACAGGATATAGGCAATCAATTTTATTCGATCCCCGTCTTGGTGGCTTGTAACACGATAATAACATACGTAACAAAAAAATAATTGCAGATGTCTGTACATGAGCGCCGATTGTGGGGCGAGCCAGTCGCGATTATCCTTTTGTCCAACTATTTAGAGCCTATGGAAAGTGGAGAATTTGTCCATGTCCCGGGGTATCAACGCGTATCGCTGGTTTGCGCCTGGTGACATCAACGGCTTTTTCGGACTGTTTTTCGACAATCTCACCGTTCTTTCATTTCTATCCGGAATTCTGGTTTTTGTTTTTAAGTTTCCAGCGGACATTGTCTTTACGCGGATGTTTCCGGGAACCGCGGTAGGGGTGCTTTTTGGTGATCTGGTTTACACCTGGATGGCATTTAACCTGAGTAAAAAAACAGGTAATCCCCATGTTACAGCGATGCCCCTGGGACTCGATACGCCATCAACCATCGGCCTGGCGCTGGTGGTTCTGGGACCGGCGTTTTTGAATTTAAAAGCTCAAGGGTTATCCGAACACGACGCAGCGATGATGACCTGGTACATCGGCATGGCCGTGATGATGTACATGGGCGTGATTAAGCTTGTGCTTTCATTTTTTGGCAACTGGGTGCAAAAAATTATTCCCAAAGCGGGATTGTTGGGTTCCCTGGCGGGGATCGGGTTGGGGCTTATTGGAATGGCGCCTTTGGTGGATATTTTTGGTATGCCGCTGGTGGGTGTGATTTCCCTTGGCCTTGTTTTTTACACGCTGGTTGCGGGCAATCGGTTGCCCTGGAACATTCCCGGCGTGTTTGCCGCGGTTCTGGTGGGAACCGTTTTGTATTACCTGATCGCGCCATTCGGTTTTATTGGCGGAACGTATTCGTCGCCGCCGGTTCCGAACTTAAACCTGGCAGCACCATTGCCGACGCTGGATTTTATTCATGGACTTAAGCCGGCGCTGGAATTTTTACCGCTGGCAATTCCATTTGCGCTTTTGACCGTAGTGGGGGGTATCAATGTAACTGAAAGCGCTCGGGTCGCAGGCGATGATTACAACACGCGGAACATTCTCCTGACCGAAGCGGTTGCGACGTTGATCGCCGCAGTCTGCGGTGGTGTAGCGCAAACCACGCCTTACATTGGCCAGCCGGCATACAAAAAAATGGGATCGCGTTCGGGATACACTGTTTTAACGGCGATTTTCATCGGCGTCGGCGCAATGCTGGGGCAGATTTCCTACATTGTTGAACTGATTCCGCGGGCGGTGCTGGCGCCAATACTTATTTTTGTGGCGTTGGAAATCATCATCCAGGCGTTTCTGGCCGTTCCCAAACGTCATGCGCCGGCGGTGGCCCTGGCGTTTTTCCCGTCGGTGGCACGGCTCATCGGCATTGAACTGAGTAATCCGGAATTTGTCCCGCCAAAGGTATTCAGTTCTCTGCTGATTGCGTCGGGAAACACATTGCCGCAGCTTCAGGTGATTATGGCGCTGGGCAATGGTTTTATTATTACGGGGATGCTGTGGGCGGCCTTTCTGGTGAAAATTATCGATGGCAAGTTAAGAAGTTCAGCTTGCTATTTATTTGTACTGGCTGCATTGTCGTTTTGCGGGATTATCCATTCGGTGATGCAGGATGGAAGTATGTATTTGCCATGGCAGCTACCAGGCGCGATGCGGCAAGCGCCTTATCAATTTGCAACGGCGTACGCCGCGTTGGCGATTATTTTCCTGCTTCTTTCCCTGCATCGGAAAGACGACAAATCCATTCATGCGAGCATACACGTGGAAGAAGAGGCCGATGAAAAAACTCTTGCACCCTAGCGGCTCGTCTTTTGACATTATGGGTAATATTGTTTCCCTGGCAGCGTTAAGATTATCAGGGATTTTTGTAAACGGCGGAAAGGTATTTTCATGAATCGCAGACAGATGCTGGGTATGTTGGGACTGACCGGCGCCGGCGCGGCAGTTAGTCCATTAGCTCTGGCGGCGCAACAAGCCGGTATGACCGGTCTATCGATATTTAACATCAAGGATTACGGGGCTGTTGGAGATGGTTTAACGCTTAATACTGCGGCGATTAATCATACGATTGACGTTTGCAACGCCTCCGGCGGGGGAGTGGTTTACTTTCCGCCGGGGGTTTATTTGGCGGGAACGGTCGTTCTTAAGAGCAACGTAACCATTTATCTGGAAGCAGGCGCGACACTGCTGGGAAGTAAAAATCTCAGCGATTACCTGCCGCTGCCCGGTGTTGCGACAGACAAAAATGAAATAGCCAAACATTTAATTTTCGCCAGAGGCCTCGAAAACGTCGGCCTGGCCGGACCGGGTCGAATTGATGGACAGGGACCGGCATTCTGGACGTCTAGCGGCCGAATTATTCCGCCGGAGTTAGACTGGAAATACGTACTCGGCTTCAAGTGGATGGCCTTGCCGCGCATTTCGCCGATGCTGGAATTTTACAATTGCACCAATGTACACATTCGGGATGTGCAAATCGAAAATTCACCCGGTTGGACACTCAGGCCCGTCGAATGCACCAACGTCTATATTCAGGGCATCAGTATTAAAAATCCAAACTTTGGACCCAATACGGATGGAATCGATCCCACCGGCTGTCGGAACTTATTTATCTCTGATTGTTCGATCGATACCGGCGACGACGCCATTTGTCTTAAAAGCGAAGCGCCTTATGGCGGTGAGGTAAAAGTCTCCAAAAACATCACGATTACCAATTGCGTGATCAGGGGCACCTGTAACGGACTCAAATTCGGTACAGCGACAGAAGGTGGCTATGAAAATGTGACGGTTAGCAATCTGGTGATTTATAACGACGACGTGCCTTACGACCAGCGAATTATTTCCGGAATAGCCTTGGAAATGGTTGACGGCGGCTGGATGCAGGGGGTGGTGATTTCCAACATTGTAATGCAGCGGACGCGAACACCCATTTTCATCCGGCGGGCTAATCGAAAGCCGCGCCCGGATGGAACGCCGGGAATGCTTCAGGGTGTGTTAATTGAAAACGTATATGCCACAGGAGCCATACTCACCAGTTCGATAACCGGCCTGCCGGGATTTGACGTGGAAGATGTGACTCTTTCAAACATCCGAATTGACAGCGAAGAAGGAGGAAAAGCCTCCTGGATGAGCGCAAAAATTCCCGAGGTTCCCACCGTATATCCTGAGGCACATATTTTCGGCAGGCTTCCGTCTTATGGCTTTTATTGCCGGCATGTTACGGGGCTGCGGATGAAAGGCGTGAAATTCAGTGCTGTGACTGGTGAGCAGCGCCCAGCCATCGTTTGTGACGATGTAAAGGATTTGGAAATAGGGGACCTTAGACCTGCGCCGATAGCGGGAATAGAGCCGGCAGTGCAACTGATACAATGCCAAAGAGCATTTATACATGATTGCTGGGCTGCAGCGGGAACAAAGACGTTTCTTGGTATTCAGGGAGAACAAACTCAGGACATTGTCCTGATGAATAATAATTTGACCGATACTGAGCAAGTACTGCAGACGGGCTCTGAAATATCTACTGGGGCGGTAAGACTATCGGGGAACGTCCTAAAAGCCTGAATAAGTATGTTTACCAGAAAATTTTTAGGAATTTCCTTGACACATTTCGACTAGGTGTTTATACTTAGGACAGTTTCGGGGCAGTAAAATGGGGCCTTGGGGACTAAATTAAGCTTGGTTTTCGTATGGCGAGGTTCGGAAAAGCAAGCCTAACGTTTCTTTTTAAAAGGGTAGTATCAGTCGCTTTTATCTGGAATCCGGGGAGAATAAATAATTAAGTTCTGTATGAGCGTCGCCTGAAATTTAAGAAGCGACCTCTTCACAAACCTGCCGCCACCGTATGGGTTCCCACTTTGCCCGTACGAAAGCTGTCGCGCCCCACTCGGCAGCCCCGTGGCGGCATTTTTATTTTCCTGTTAACTTTGCAAAATCATGGCCCTTCGCCCTAATTTGATATGCGACCCCATACTATTAAATCCCAGCGAGCCGCTCGTTCGACTGGAATGGAAAGACATTTTCAATAACACCAATCCCGTGGAACTCGAAATCGGCTCGGGCAAAGGAACTTTTCTTCTTTCCGCCGCGACACAGCGGCCGGAGCATAATTTCATCGGCATTGAGTGGGCCAGAGCCTACTGTACTTACGCCGCGGATCGCTTGCGCCGACATGGCCGTTTGAACTGCAGGATGGTGCGTGCCGAAGCATTCGATTGGATCTGTAAATCGGTACCTGATGAGTCTGTAACGGCGGTGCACGTTTATTTTCCTGATCCGTGGCCCAAGTCGCGCCATCACAAACGCCGGTTGATTCAACCTGTGTTTCTGGATCAAATCCGGCGGATTTTGATTAGCGGCGGCACATTACGGATAAAGACCGATCACACCGGCTATTTTGAACATATTCAGTGCGTGATGACGGAATATCGGGGGCTGGAAATCATCGACTTTGAATCTCCACTGACCGGCATTGAGGAAGGTCAAACGGGGACTAATTTTGAACGCAAATATCAGCAGGAAAAGCGTAACTTTTATTCGATAGCCGCACGGCGGCTCGTAGCAAAATAAAATGTAAACAGTAGACTTGCGATTTATGTTCAATTCAAGGTCGGTATCACCAGTCCGCACTCGGTGGATTGCCGATAAGATCATCGACACGTTGCTGAATAATTGACTCACGCTGCTTTTCGCGCTGGTCAAGCTGGACTTTTAAGTCGTTGATTTTTGTTGTCAGTTGGTCGAGTTCATGCTGGCGGATTTGCTGACGAAGATCAAATTGTTCAGTGACTACGCGAATCAATTGTTGCTTTAAATTCTGTTGGTCTTCCGGGGCCAGACCAGGCTGGCGTAATTCATTTGCCAGCTGGAATGACCGGTGTGTATAAGCCAGGTCCTGCAGGGTGAGTTTGAATAGCACCGGATCGGATCGCTGCAATTCCTCCAATTGAATGAAACTGGGCGCCGCCTTATTGATCAGTGCGGTGAATTTATTCGGGTCGGAACGCTTTAGCTCCATTGCTTTATGGTATGTTTCAGGCTGACTGGCTTTTAAAAAACTCATAATCTGATCGATTTGGGCGGCAGTGAGCGGCGCAGTTGGCTGCGTAGAGGCCGTGGTTTGTGTGCTCGCAGGTTGTGTTGCCGGCTCGGTTGTCGCTGGTGCGGAAACCTGATTTCCTGCCAGCATGCCGGATCCCGAAAGCAAAACGCCAACGGCCAAAAACAAAGCGAAAACCCACAGGCAGCGGCCGGCGGCTGACAGAAGGCTCATAGCGGCGTGCATCGATAATGAGTCTCCGGATCGAGAAAGTTTTGTGTTGTGGTCGTCCATTTATTGTTCAAATTGCCCGTTGCCGTCGTCCTGTTGCGGATTGTCGGAGACCTGATCAAGCGCATCAAGGAGGGTCATTAACTGGGCATTGCCAATGCTGGATTCAACGCTGGGAGATTTCTGCAGGGTCTCAATCCGATGGGCAAGATCGTTTAAGGCGTCATCGGATTGCATTGGAAGTTTGCTTTCGGCCAGTTCGTTAAACGTATTCTCCGCATCGACAAGCGTTGCCTGCCGGCTTTGCGACTGATTGTTCATAAAAGAGAGTCCGAAGACCAGAAGTAGTCCGGCAGCCATACCTGCGGCCATCCCGGAGGCCACAAGTACAAAACGATATCTGGCGCTTTTAAGCCGCTCGCGAAAGAATTGCCGCTCTTTTTTGTCCAGCTCTTGGCCAACGGCGAGTTTGGCTGATTGGAGCATGCGATCGAGATTCGCCTGGTCCACCGACTCCGTCGATTGCGGCAGCGAGCGCAAAAGCTTATAGCGTCCGTGGATCACTTCATATTCGATTTTTGCATCGGGATATTTTTCCACGTAATCGCTCAGTTTTTCCTGTGCGGCGTGATTTAATTCTCCAGATACATCTAACAGGCATTTTTGCCGGAGTTTAAGCTGTTTCATAATTGACCTCCATGAGCGTGCGCAGTTTTCCTAAAGCGCGATGCGTCCTTGCCAAAACCGTCCCCAGGGGGCAATTGAGCATTTTGGCTATGTCTTTAAACGGCATATCGGCATAATGACGAAGCATGAGTACTTCCCGGTCTAATTCCGGAAGCCGCTCCATGGCGTCCAACAGGCGATCGACATTTTCCGAGCGTTCAAATAATTCAGTCGGCAAAGGCGTTTTTCCGGGTAATTCGTCGGTCAATTCAGCGCCATCCTGATGATTGATCACCGTGGACCGGACCGGTCGCCGCGAGACCATGCGGCTATTATCGCGAATGAGATTTACCAGTATCCGAAACATCCAAGCCTCAAATTTTCCCTGGTCGTCGTAGCGTTCCAGGTTCTGCACAACACGCAGAAACGTTTCCTGGACGAGATCGCCGGCCATTTCCTGGTTATTGGTTGCCTTTAGTGCATAACCAAAGAGCCGCTGCCAATATGTTTCAACAAGCAAATCCCATGCGCGACGGTTGCCCGCACGGCACTTGTCGAGCAAGTTGGATAGTACCTGCGAATCCTTCGGCATCCTGTTTTCTCCAACGCAATCCGGGCCGCATTATTGCGACAAACGCGGTTATGTCGCAGTAGTAAGCTGTGAAACCCCTGATCCTTGCGACAATATAAGGCAGAGTTTATACTCTCTTTACTTAAAACGCACTGGTAATATATCTGGTTCAATTAAAGTTGGATAAAGGTATTTATTCGCGTTGTCGAATATGTCTTGCTGAGGTTATACATGCTCAAAGTGAAGTCACGAGGAAATGAAACTGTTGATCAGATGCTGCGTCGTTTCAAAAAGCTCTGCGAGAAAGAGGGGCTTATCAAGGATATGAAGCGGATCAGCTATTATGAAAAACCAAGCGAAAAACGCCGCCGTCGTATGCGTAAGGCACAAAAGCGCGAATTAAAGACGCTCCAAGAAGGCAGCGGTGCGGTTCCAGCCGCAAACTAAAGCGTGCGTTCGAGTATTTCACTATAAACATTTTCACTTAGCCCCGGTCTTAGCCGGGGCTAAGCTTTTTATGTGAATTCGCACAAGGATAATATTGGTGTACATTCCAGACTCCGGTAAGTCGTCCGTCGGATCAGATATAGGTCGAGATGATATGAAAACCGATTCGACCGAACATGAAAATTGGTTCCAGCGCATATGGCGGGCGCGGGAAGAGGAAATTTATCCACGCCTTTTTGGCGACGTCGGCAAAGAAATACACACCATTACTCCGGGACTATTTAAAAATCTGGGAATTCAAAGCGTTGATCCTCGCTGGCTTACTCATGGAATACTTGTCTCGCCACCGGGGAAAAGCAGGATGAGCTGGTTATATGTTACCAGCGGACTTTCCAATCCGTGGGGAGTTAACCCGGATGTCGTGGCAATCAATGAATTTAGCGGCCTGGGTTTTGAGTTTTTGATACAGACAACCGCGTCCGCGACGTGGCCGATAGCGGTATTAAACCGCCTTATGGCCATACAGATACTGATCGCCGCCGGGCAAAAAGAAGGACAGCTTTTGGAGCCGTTCGATCGCGTCGGATTGGGTGAAAGCATTGATGGGGGCGTGTCGGAATTGAAGAATTTGTTTGTCGCGCCGCCGGAAGATATTCCCTCGCGCATACAGACGGAATCGGGCTTAGTGGATATGTTGGTTTGTGTGGGAATATCCGATGCGGAATTGCAATTTGCTCGTGCCCAGGACGGGCCGGGATTGCTTCAACTGCTCAAACATCATGGTCATTTTCCGGTTACAGATCCCAATCGTGTTTCCGCAGTATAAGCCGCTCTTAGGGTCTGTCTGACGAATCCTGGTCCGCAGCTCCGGCGTCGATGATTCTTTGTTTGATCTCGAGCAGTTGTTCTTCCGGAAGAACCGCTCTGCTTGCGTCGATATTCACAGATGTTTTCAACGGGACCCAACTGCGACAACCTGCATAGTCAAAATCGATTGCCATGGAAACGTTTTGCTCCAGACGATAGGTGCGAAGCAAAATCACATAAAGTGGATTATCCGGTCGGTAATTGAAGCGCATGTCAATCAGTGGCTTATTCCATATGTGCAGGTCGTCAAGCCGGTCAAATTTTAGACGGTCAACGACGCGACCGATCCAATGCACAACCGCCCAACCCGCGATTTGTACGGTTGCCGGTTCCGCATCTCGCGTCTGAATTCGGTCGCGCCAGGAAGGTTTTACGGAATCGGAATTTTGGTGCAGGTAGGTGGGGAAAAATAAAAATTCCCTGTGCTCGAGTTCAAATTCTCCGGCGGTTTCATGGATGCCTCCCTTGCGCAAAAGAATGGCCTGCCGGCCGGTCAAAAGGGCATCACAGACAATGGCCCATTCTTTAAGCGCTATGGAGAGCGTTTTATTCATCATGAAGTCATTGTATAGAGTTGCTCTGCACCGCACATCGCATAGAATCAACTGGTCTGTGCTCTCTGAAAAGAGCCTGACTCGGATATAAAACAGGAGATTGGCATTGGCGGGCGAAACTTTTGATCTGGTGATCATCGGCTCAGGTCCGGGGGGTTATGTAGCCGCAGTGCGAGCGGCGCAACTGGGTAAAAAAACGGCCTGTGTGGAACGGACTGAACTTGGCGGAATATGCCTGAACTGGGGATGCATTCCGACCAAGGCTTTGATTCAGGATGCTCATTTTTTTCATCAGCTTACCCATGTTGGTCCGGAATATGGGCTTAAAACCGACACGCAAAAACTGCAATGGGAAAAAATCGTGGCGCGCAGCCGAACCGCGGCCAACACCCTGAGCAAAGGCATTGAATTTCTCTTTAAGAAAAATAAAGTCACCAGATTCCCCGGATCGGGTTTTGTCGTAAGACCGGATACCGTCGAAATTCGCGACGGGCAAGGCAAGACGCTCGATACCGTCAAAACCGGGAAAATTCTCATTTGCACCGGCGCTCGCAGTAAAGATTTACCCGGCGTTAAACCCGACGGTAAACGGATCATCACCAGCCGGGAGGCTATGATCCTGCCGGAAATTCCCAGGCGCATGGTGATAATCGGGGCTGGCGCGATCGGAGTGGAATTCGCCTATATATATAACGCCTTTGGTACAGAGGTGACCCTCGTGGAAATGATGCCCAACATTCTGCCGATTGAGGACCTGGATATAAGCGTCAGGCTTGAACAGATATTCAGCAAGCGCGGTATTAACGTTTTGACCAATACACGCACAGAGAATGTCGTTGCCGGCGACAAAGGCGCGACTGTGACTCTGACAGACAAAGACAAAAAAACGCAAAAGGTTGAGACGGATATTGTGCTGCTCGCCGTAGGTGTAACCGGCAACGTGGAAAATTTGTTCGCACCAAGTGCCACGCCTGAAATCGTCAAAGGCGCCATCAAGGTCGATAAGTCTTTTCAGACAAACATACCCGGCATCTATGCGGCCGGCGATGTGATTGGGCCGCCCTGGCTGGCGCACGTTGCGAGCATGGAGGCGACCATCGCGGTTGAACGAATGTTCGGGGTAAGCAATAGGGAAATGGATTACGGCCTGGTTCCGGGCTGCACCTATTGTAATCCGCAGGTAGCCAGCGTCGGTCTGACGGAAAAACAGTGTCGGGAAAAAAATCTCGACATTCAGATCGGCAAATACAATTTCGCCGCCAACGGTAAGGCACAGGCGATCGGCGACACCGAAGGTTTTGTAAAGCTTATTTTTGATAAAAAATACGGTGAACTGCTCGGCGCGCACATGATCGGACCGGAAGCCACCGAAATGCTTGCCGAACTGGTCCTCGCCAAACGACTGGAAGCTACTAAAAACGAAATTGCTTATACCATTCATGCCCATCCGACGCTTTCAGAAGCGATCATGGACGCAGCCCAGGCAGTTGACGGCGGCGGGCATTAACCGCCCGATTCGAAACAGGAGTTGTTAAACTCTCCCGTGTGAAAAGCGATATGGATTCAGCATCGGAAAATAATCCACTTTTAGAGCAACAACCGCCCGTACCAACGCCGGTTCCCGAGGCGCCGCCGCAACCGCCAAAGCCGCATCACGCTGGTCAGAGTGGCATTTCCCAGGTTCGCGACACACTGGAAACAGTTTTGCTGGCCCTTATTCTGGCCTTTTCCTTCAGAACGTTTTGTGTTGAAGCGTTTGTCATTCCCACAGGTTCTATGGCGCCGACGCTCGACGGAGCGCATTTCCGAGTGATTGATCCAAAATCCGGTTACCAATTTGACATTGATGCCAATGTGAATTTCCAATGGATTCCGGGCGAGCAGTTTGTGGTTCTCAAAGATGGCGAATTGAATGACCCATATGCGATTGCATCGCCGGATTACATTATTTGTCCAAATGATTTTTACCCAATTCCCGCGGGCCAATTGCCCGATCCCGTGGTGAGCAGAACTTATTATCCTCAGGACGGATCGTCGCAGGAGTGCTATTTTCCCTATGCCTATAACGGCGATCGAGTACTGGTTTTAAAATATCTTTACTGGTTAAATCCGCCGCAGCGCTGGGACGTTGTAGTGTTCCGTGAACCAATGATGGGCCAAATCAACTTTATTAAACGGCTCGTGGGTTTGCCCGGAGAAACACTGGAAATCGTCGGCGGGAATGTCTTTATCAATGGCAAAATCGCGCGCAAACCCGTCGATGTGGAAATGGCCACGCTGCAAAACGTCTATAACAATGATTTTTATCCTACGGATGCCGGTCAGGTGCGGGCGGATGGTTCAGTCTGGAACAGCCCATGGACCGGCGTGGATGATGCCTCGTTTTCGGGGCATTGGTCCACAGACAGTTCCACCATACGCTATAACACGACAATTGGACCGGAAAAAGGGCGGCTCTCATTTACCAATACCGATTACCTGCATAACGATACGGCTTACAATCAGGAACCGAATCCGGCTCCTTTCATTGTCACGTCGCTGGGACGGCAAAATCCATACGACCGTGAGTTTGTTGGGGATTTATGTCTGCACACCGTGGTGAACCTTTTAGGTCAGCGTAATTTTGCGATGAATACAAGTTCTTTATCTTCACAGGTCGTTGCCATAACCCTGGGCCAAGCAGCCAATTGTTTCCAGGTTCGGCTCAATGGCAATGGAACCGTAAGCTTATATCGACTGAACACCGATACTCAGGCATTTGAGCCGGTTCCACAGAAGGTAATTTTGTTGGATAAAACCGTGCAACCTTTGAATTTGACGCAACCGATCGGCATCACCATGAGCAATATCGATCGTGAAGTCCGCTTTTGGGTGAACAATGATCTGGTCTTGGATTATCAGATGCCATGGACCGTTGATGACGCCAAAGCTTACGTCCAGAATCTTCAAGGCAATCCTGATTCGCAGGTTCCTCTGATCTATCTGGATGTCAGCGACGATTGTACATTGCAACACCTGATGTTGTTCAGAGACATTTATTATACCCAGACGAATATTGTCGGATCGAGCCAGCCGGGAACCGGCACATCGAACAATCCGATTATCCTGGGACCGGGACAATATTTTATGTTGGGCGACAACACCAATCTCAGCGATGACAGCCGCGCCTGGAATCAGGTTGAGCCGGTGTTGCAGAGCGATCTGAATCTTCCCATGGGTGTAGTGCCGCAAAGATATGTGATTGGTCGGGCATTTATGGTTTATTGGCCTGCGGGTTTCCGTCCCGCTCCGGGCGTTAATTGGCCGATTGTTCCCGATGTCGGGCGTATGCGATTGATCCGGTAACAAGTCTAAAAAATGTTTGCATTTATATGTTCCAGCGGGTAAAACTCCGCGCACTGGCGTTAAAGTTCTTTATTCAGGCGGAGGTTGCGGTATGGCTAAATTTGAGAACTACATTCCCGCGGTGGTTCAGGCGCTTCAGCAGCGCGGCATTAAAGGTGAATGTCCGTCGTGCAAAAAAAGCATGTGGGTCGTTCACGAATTGCCGCTGAGCGTTCCGGTATATGAAAAAAGCGGCGACATCAAATTTCCCGGGACGTCCATGCCCATGGCCGCGCTTCTCTGCCGGCAGTGTGGTTGGACCGGATTATATTCGCTGGGCGTGTTGGGCCTGATTGGCCCGGAACAAACGGGTCAGATGGTTCAGCAAGTTCAACAGGAAGAACCAGCCAGGCCCAGTGAAACCAAAGGCCGGGGAAAAAACAAGTCCGGCGATTCCAAAAAGGAAAAGGACAAAGAGTGATACGCCACACAATGTCTAGTGTTTTAGACCATCACGCGGTGTATCTTTGAACGGACCAGTGCGATTATCCCTGCAGACTTTCAGGCGGCTGATCACCGATGGCGGCAGTAAGGCGGTCAGATTGTCGAGATTGCCGCCGAGAAGGGCGATCTGGCGGATTAAGCTGCTGCTGGTAAAACCAAATTGTTCGTTGGTCATAATGAATACGGTATCTACTTCCGCGACGGCACGATTGGTCAGCGCCAGTTGAAATTCGTATTCCATGTCGGTCAGACTTCTAAGGCCGCGAAGGATGGCTACGGCATTGCGGCGTTTTACCAGTTCCACGGTCAACCCTTCATAGGTTTCCACGGATATGCCGGCCTGAGCGCCGGTGAGTTCACGGAGCATTTCGAGACGTTCTTCTATGGAAAATAATTCGATTTTTTCCGGATTTCTGCCGATGGCCACAATCAAATGGTCAAACAATCGCCGCCCGCGTTTGATGACATCCAGATGCCCAAGGGTGGGAGGATCAAAAGTCCCGGGAAATACCGCTATTTTGTCGTCCGGTTTCAAAGACCGCCCTTTCAGCAAACGACCCTTAAACGGAAGATTTTACCATGTTCACAACAATTTAACCGATAGATGATTGACTTGTCCAAAATTCCCAGTATTTTACCGGCGTTCGACACAGGAAAGCCGAAATGAAGCCAGGGAGCCTACAATTTGGAAAATGTATCCGGAGAATCTCTTATGTTGATTGATAATTCCATTACCAAGGCGGTTGCTGAATCGCTCGCAGGATTATCGGTTCGTGAATCGGCGGAAATATCTTCCGGTTGCATCTGTATGGACTCGATTGCAGTCACAGAGCATTCATCTGCGTTTGGCGATTTACAGCATCAAATAACCCCCGTTGATTTGCTTGCTCCTCGGGGCGCCAAGCGCAAGCGCGAAGAAGAGGAAGAGGCCGAGGATGAAGAAGTCGAAGATGAAGATGATGACGATCTCGATGATGACGATGATGACGATGATGACGATTTTGAAGATGAGGAAGAAATGGGCGAGGGCTTTGAAGATGATGAGTTGGAAGATGAAGACATTTTCTATGAGGAAGATGAAGATGAGTAAGAAATATTTATCTTTTTATTCCTTCTTTCTTAATCTGTGGCCTGTCTACTATACCCTGTCCCCTCATGCTCAATAACTGCCGCAATTTGTTTTGAGTTAGTGCAGTCGATATGCACGCTGAAAACCTCCGGTGTTTGACCGGCTTGTCGCTGCAACATCACGCTGTGCCGGCAGACCAACGGCCAGATTATGCTGCGGTCGGTTTCCGGGATCGGCAGAGTGTTAATTTTCTCCAGGTCAACCCATTCCAATCGTCCTTCAGGAATTTCCTGTGAAACAACCTGCACCGGCTTGATGATTTCAAAGCAGAACATAAGCCAATGAGTTTTTCCTTCATACCCTTTTTCTGAAACCATTCCAATAAGGCGGATGTCCGGGAGCTTCAGATCGATGCCGATTTCTTCGTGAATTTCCCTTAGGGCGCAGGCATAAGGCGATTCGCCAAGAGCTTGTTCAAGTTTGCCGCCGATAGGGGAGTACAACCCCTGGTTCGGCGGCCGCAGACGATGCAAGAGCAGTGTCTGGCGCTGATGATTAAATACGTATACCAGTGTGGCAATACGATAAGGCAGCGGATGATCTGCCTGATGAGTGGTTGTGGGATTTGTTTTTGTCATGCCATTGTCGTTGGATTTTCAATTAGAAACGGGTCCATCCTGGGTGGTTAACGGAGGCGGAGGGATTCGAACCCCCGGACGAGTTGCCCCGTCACCGGTTTTCAAGACCGGCGCATTCAACCGCTCTGCCACGCCTCCGAGCGTTGATTTCTACACTATCGGCTGGTTGAAAGGCAGTCAAACAGAGGCATCAACCCATAATACCGGCTGGCGCACGGGCCAGTTGCGGATCACTTCGCCCACAGTCGGGTCGGGGTCCAACGTTTTCCACAAGTCGATGTATTTTGGCTGCTTTAATACCAGACCCGCAAACAGCAGTGTGGGATTGCGCACCGGGAAATCGCCCCAATATTCCACGTCATGCGGATAGGGCCATGCATTTCTGTCGACAATGTATGGGTAATAGAATTCGATTACTTTCTCAACGCTTCCGCCTTTGGAATTGGTTATGGTCCACAGGGTTGTATCGCCGGGAGGCGGGATCAGCGGCGCCTCCTGCGGATGGGAAAGTATCTGGCAGGCGATGCCCAGCATGTCCATGTCAAAAAGAGAATAGGAATATGGCTTTGTCCGCTTGAGTTCCAACGGTAACGAACCATTTGCGGCAATCTGCCCCGGAATTTTTGATTTCACAAGCAGATCCCGGCATTGGGTGAAGACTTTGTCGTTCCCTGTTAAATGGGAGAAAGACGCCGCCTGCACGATCCAGCAGGTTGCATGGTTGTTGGCACAGTCGCGTTCGGCAATACCAAGTTTGCTGGTGTCCATCCAGGTGATGTATTCGGCAAACCATTCGCGGAGCCCATCGCTTTCGGAAGGTGAAATTTCACCACTGTATTCAAGTATGGGAATGGAGCGTGCCACCTCGGTCAGATGCAGGGTATCGATAATGCCGATGCGTCCGCCGATTTTAGCGCCGTGCGACATTTGGGCATACTCTAAGTTGGGTTTCATATACGTCGCAGGGTCAAGAAACCAGACGCGCAGGTGCGCCGCGGCTACCGTGGCGTATTTAGGGTCGCCGGTGATTAAATAGGCTGCAGCCATCGCTGGCACGATCTGGCTCAATCGGATCATCGCCAGGCGATTGTCGAGAAAATTATCCGGGTTCGAATAGCCGTCGCGGCTGATATACGGCCCGGTCGGATTTTTTGGATCGGGCCACCAATAATCCGGCTCGGAAAAATATTCATGAATATCGCTCGGCCCGCGCGGCGAACGGGAATAGGTCACGCTGCCGGGTTGAGCGTTCAGCCAGCCATTGGCATCCTTTAGTACGCGCGTGCGTTCATACTCTTTTAAAGGAATTGGCTCTTGTTCGCCCGAGGTAGCTGTGCTGTCGGTGGTATTCGAGATACTGCAACCCGCGCTCAGGCTGACTGCCGCGCCAACACCCATTTTAATGAATTGCCGCCTGTTCATGTTTTTGACCTCACTTCCTACTCTATCAACGCGGTACGTCTTAAAGGTATTGCCGGGCTATAATAATCAGCCTCTGTCTGAAAACACATCGCGGTCCCGATATCTACTGGGATCGGCTCTAAGGATATAATAACCTGTTTGGAAAATCTGCAGCATGGTCGACAACAGTTTTGAAATCATCAGTTCGTATCAGCCCACCGGCGATCAGCCGCAGGCCATAGAAAAGCTTACGGCCAATTTCCAGGCCGGGGCCAAAGCCCAGATACTCATGGGCGTCACCGGCTCCGGTAAAACGTTTACGATGGCCCACGTCGCGGCCCGGCTGGGTAAGCCAGTATTAGTTGTAAGCCATAATAAAACCCTGGCCGCACAACTTTACGAGGAATTTCGCGAACTTTTCCCCGGCAATGCGGTCAATTATTTTGTCAGCTATTACGATTATTACCAGCCCGAAGCCTACATTCCCCAGCGCGACATCTACATCGAAAAAGACGCGGCAAGAAATGACGATCTGGACCGTCTTCGCCTGGCTACCACCAGCAATCTGATCGGCCGGCGCGACGTGATTACCGTCGCCTCGGTAAGTTGCATATTCGGTTTGGGTTCGCCGGAAGAATATAAAAACAAAGTTATTTCATTAGTGCGCGGTGCGACATACGGACGCGAAGAATTGCTGCGCGCGCTGATCGATCAGCAATATGAACGCAACGATATTGAATTCAAACGCGGCGTATTTCGCGTTCGTGGCGACGTGATCGAAATTTTCCCCGCCTATGAAACCACGGCGGTGCGCGTGGAAATGTTCGGCGACCAAATCGAATCCATCTGGCATATCCATCCGGTCAGCGGTGAAAGACTGGTCGAAGAAACAACGGCGTTTATTTATCCCGCCAAGCATTATGTGGCAGATGAAAGCACCATCATTCGCGCCGTCCGGGACATTCAAACGGAACTCCAGGAGCGAACGAAGGAATTGCGCATGCAGGGTAAACTCTTGGAAGCCCAGCGGCTCCTGGCGCGCACTAAATATGACATGGAAATGCTGCTGGAAGCCGGTTTCTGCCAGGGTATCGAGAATTATTCCCGGCACATCGCCGGACTGCCTCCGGGCACCAAACCTTTTACCCTGATCGATTATTACCCCAAAGATTATCTGCTGATCATCGACGAATCGCATGTATCGATTCCACAGCTTCACGCCATGTACGCCGGAGACCGTAATCGCAAACTGGTACTGGTGGAACATGGTTTTCGCCTTCCATCGGCGCTGGACAATCGGCCGATGCGTTTTGAGGAATTTCGATCGATGTGGAATCAGGTGTTGTTCGTGTCGGCCACGCCGGGAAAATTTGAATTGGAGCTTACCGGCGGGGAGGTGGTCGAACAGATCATTCGTCCCACGGGTCTGGTTGATCCGGTAATTCACGTTTTACCGGCCCAGGGGCAGGTAGCGGACCTGCTTGAGCAAATCCGCCGACGAGCCGCTAAAGGCCAGCGCGTACTGGTGACCACGCTGACCAAGCGCCTGGCGGAAGATTTATCGCATTACATCGGCCAGGCCGGCATGCGCTGCAAATACCTGCACAGCGAGGTCCAGACGTTTGACCGGGTCGATATATTGCGTGAATTGCGCCAAGGTTCATTTGATTGCCTGGTGGGCGTAAATCTGTTGCGCGAAGGGCTAGACCTGCCGGAAGTTTCCATGGTGGCCATTCTGGATGCGGACAAAGAGGGCTTTTTGCGCAGTGAAACGTCGCTCATACAGATGATTGGACGCTGTGCCCGCAACGTCGACGCGGAAGTTTATCTTTACGCGGACGTTATGACGCCGTCGATGAAAAGAGCCATCGATGAAACGCAGCGCCGCCGTGAAATTCAGCAGCAATGGAACCTTAAGCACGGCATTACGCCGCAGACGATTCAGAAAGCCATACGCCATGGAATGGAAGTTGAGCTCCGCGCCCGAAGAACGGCGCGCGAGATGGTGGCTTCGGAAGACAACCAGTTTGATAAACTTGAATTAGTTCGCCTGCTTGAGGAGGAAATGCTGGAGGCGGCGAACAATCTGGAATTTGAAAAGGCGGCTCAAATTCGTGACCGGCTTAAAGAGCTTCAGACGGTAAACGACGGGCAAAATGCATCAGTTAACGAAGCCCAGAATGCCGAGCATGAAAAGGCTTTGGCCGAGGCCATAGACGCCGGTATTGCCCGCCGATTGGCTAATCACTCGACCATGACGCCGCAACAGAAAAAAGTCCGCCGAGGGATGAAAAAGCGTTGAATTAATAAACCGGGTCTTATCAAAGTTTTGATCCAGAGCCCGAAGGTTCCAATTGTGTCTGGCTTCTGGGTTCATCCATAATCGGCGACTTAACCGGTATAGGCGATTCGCTTCGCCAGTCAAGATGGCAGCGCCAGTTTCGATCATCTGTTTCAGGAAAATCCGTGCGATAGTGAACGCCGCGCGTCTCCTGGCGAATTTCCGCCGCCGCGGTGATCAAGCGCGAAATCTGCAACATGTTCTGTAATTCCCACCCCGCCGGCGACTCGAAGACCTTGTCCAGCACGTAATGAGACCAGAAATCGATAATCTCCAATGCCTCCTGAAGCCGCGGCCCGACGCGCTCGATGCCGGCGTTGCGCCACATCAGCGACCGCAAGCTGCTCAAAACGTCCTGCATGTCCAGTTCCGTGCGCTGGCTCGGCGGCACTTCCGCCTGGACACGCGGCGTCATGTGGGCACGGGTATGACCATTCAGAGATCTTACGGCGTCTTCGCCGGCACGTTTACCGAATACCAATGCTTCAATCAGCGAGTTACTGGCCAGTCGATTGGCGCCGTGCAAACCCGTATAGGATGCTTCGCCAATCGCATAAAGATTTTCCAGCGACGTTCTGCCAAATAAATCACAGGCCACGCCTCCGACCATGTAATGAGCGCTGGGATGAATTGGAATCGGTTGCTTGGCGGGGTTGATGCCGAACTTCTGGCACACCTGGTAAATGTTGGGAAACCTGGTTCGAAAGGCTTCTTCGCTCATGTGCCGGCAGTCAAGGAAGACGTGCGTTGTACGTGTCTTAACCATTTGCGCCAGAATGCAGCGGGAAACAACATCACGCGGCGCCAGTTCCGCCTGAGGGTGATAGTCGGGCATAAAGCGATAACCGCTCTTATCAATGAGTTTGGCTCCTTCGCCGCGGACTGCTTCACTCACCAGGGACCGTGTGGCGCCGGCGATATATATGGTGGTTGGATGAAACTGAACCATTTCCATATCTCTTAGTGCGGCCCCTGCCCGCCAGGCCATGGCATGACCATCGGCGGTGGCGATGGGGGGGTTGGTGGTTTCGCGAAATAGCGCCCCGGCTCCGCCGCTGGCCAGAAGAGTTTTACGGGCAAAGATCACAAAGAAACTTCGCTGCTGGTTCCACGCCAGCGCGCCGATACAGCGTCCTTCCAGCGTGATCAGGTCCAATACAAAAGTATGTTCGAGAATAGAGATGGCTTCGCGTCCGCGGACTACAGAAGCCAGCGAGGTGGCAAGCTCGCGTCCGGTAGCGTCTCCAAGGGCATGAATAATCCGTGCGGCTGAATGGCCGCCTTCACGAGCGAAAGCCAGGCTGCCGTCGATTTCGCGGTCGAAATTAGCGCCCCAGCGAATCAACTCTTCAATACGCGCCGGGGCTTCCTTAACCACGGTTTCCACCGCCGCCCGGTCGCCCAGCCCGCAGGCCACCTTCATGGTGTCATTAATGTGGCTCTGAAAGCTGTCATCGGCCTGCATGACGGTAGCGATGCCGCCTTGGGCATAAAACGTATTGGATTCAGAAAGTTGTTGCTTGGTGATCAACAGCACATCGGAAGATTCCGAAGCCGCTATCGCGGCACGCAGACCGGCGACCCCGCCGCCGATCACAAGTACGTCGGCGAGCACCTGCGGCAGACGATGCGTTTTAAATGGATATAAATATCGTCGGTACATAATCAGTACATCATAGTCTTGTTTGGCCTGGAATCTATCTCCACTTATAGAAGCAGCAACCGCCGCCAAAAAGCAGTTTTGTGGTTAAAAATGAACCTCCAAGTATGATACGGTTATGGCGACGGTAACAATTCAGGAAGCGTATGATCTGGCGCGCAAGCATTATGACGCCGGAAAGCTTTCGGAAGCCGAATCCATTTGCCGGCAGATTCTCGGCGTGCAGCCGAGCCATCTGGATGCCTTGAATCTGCTTGCGGTGAGTGTTTCCGTCAAAGGTCACAACGAAGCCGCCATAGAGCTAATCAACAAAGCCATCTCCATGAACCCTCTGGCCGCGATGTATTACAGCAATCTGGCGGTTTTTCAGAATAACCTTGGACAATATGACGCCGCCATCGAATCCGCCCGCGAAGCCATCCGTTTACGACCCGATTTTCCCGATGCCTATTACAACCTGGGTAATGCTTTTCGGGACAAGGGCGATTTGGACTCGGCAGCCGAACAATATCGAAAGGCGTTGAACATCAATCCCACTTATGTGATGGCCCATCATGAACTGGGCAGCATTCTCGTGCTCCAGGGCAAGTTATCTCAGGCTATTGATGTTTTTCAACAGGCACTAAAAATCAAACCGGATTATGCCAACGCTCAATACAGCTTGGGTAACGCTTTTAAGGATATGGGGCGGATCGACGAGGCCATTGACGCCATGCGGGCCGCCATGCAGCTGCGGCCCGACATACCCCTGTATCACAGCATGATGATCCTGACCATGCACCTGCGCGTCGATGGCGACACGCGAGCGATTCGTGACGAGCTTAAAGAGTGGAACAGGCGGCACGCCGAGCCGCTGAAAAGATTGATTCTGCCGCATACCAACGACCGGAATCCCGAACGCCGATTGAGGATCGGTTATGTCTCGGCCGAATTCCGGGAACACGTGGTGGGTTGGAATCTTCTGCCGCTTTTAAATGAGCATAATCATAAACAATTCGAAATTTTCTGTTATTCATCCGTCACGCGTCTCGATGAAATGACCAAACGCATCCAGTCCGCGACAAACGTCTGGCGAAACATCGCCGGGATCGGTGACCAGCAGGCGGCGCAGATGATCCGGGATGACAAGATCGACATCCTGGTCGATCTGGCGTTGCATACGCTGAGCAATCGGCTGCGAATTTTTGCCCTTAAACCGGCGCCGGTGCAGCTCACCTGGCTGGGATATGTCGGCAGCACAGGCATGGATACCATTGATTATCGCTTTTCAGATCCCTACCTTGATCCTGAAGGGACGGACCTGAGTGTTTACAGTGAGCAAACCGTAAAACTTCCGGAAACTTACTGGTGCTATAGTCCCGGCGGGGAAGCTCCGGAGATTGGTCCTGCGCCGGCGATTGCCGCGGGTCATGTTACGTTTGCCAGCATGAACAATTTTGCCAAGGTTTCCGACCCTGCGGCGGAATTATGGATGCAGTTGCTGGGCGCGGTCCCGAATTCGCGGTTGCTTATATACGCCCACACCGGGTCCCACCGCGACGCTGTTCAACAGCGATTTGTTCAGGCCGGTATTCTGCCTGAACGCCTGGAGTTCATTGGCCGGCAACCATGGACGGACTACATGAATACATACAACCGCATCGACATTTCATTGGATCCCTTTCCCTACAACGGCGGGATCACCACCTGCGATAGCCTGTTTATGGGCGTGCCGGTAATCACCCTGTCCGGTCCGACGGCGTTTGGGCGGGCGGGAACGAGCCTGTTAACCAATGTCGGCCTGACGGAACTTATCGCCCGGACGCCGGAGGAATATGTCCAAATCGCGGCAAAACTAGCCGCTGATTTGCCCAGGCTTACCGAACTTCGCCGGATATTGCGGCAAAAGATGAAGGATTCGCCGTTGATGGACGCCAAGCGCTTCGCACGCCATGTCGAGGCGGCTTATCGGGACATGTGGCGGAAATACTGCGCGAAGACATAACGTTCACCACAACGACACCACGACAAGATGTAGAACAGGCTCTCCAGCCTGTTCCCCAATGAGCAGCCTGGAGAGGCCGCTCTACACCGCGACGCTGATAAATTTTTAACCACAACGACACAACGAAGGTGACAGGTTATAGATTAGAGACGGGGCTATTTGGGATAAATGTTAATGCTGCTGGCTACAGAATCGGCGACGTGCTCTTTGGTGATCACGCCCACGACGTCCTGGGGCTGCGGCTCGCCGTAGTTGCGCATCACCAGCGCCATAAACGCCTCTTTGTGCCACATTTCCTGAATAATGTCGAAGACAATATCGTTGGCATGCACGAGGACAAAATCGCTGCTGGCGACATCGCGCAAGGTTACGCTGGAGTGCATCCCCAGCGACGCACGCCGCAGCGCCGTGTTGACGCGCAGTACGCCCAGGATGCGGCCGCGATCGGTAACGATGACATGGCGCATCCGGCCGGCGTGTTCCGGCTGAGAGAGGAAGGCGTCGAAATTCATTTCGGCCGGCGCCAGAATGACGTCGGAATCCATCACTTCGCTGGCGCGGCGGACCAGGAACATGTTCGCCTGCAAGGCCTCTGGTATGACCAGCCCGCGACGGAACAGCTTAATGGTGTAGATGCTTTGGCGCGACAGCAGACGCCGCACGCCGACGCTGAATGCAACCGCCAGGATCATCGGCAGGACAATGTCGTAATCGCGCGTCATCTCGAAGATCATGGCGACGGCGGTGAGCACCGCGCCGGTACCGCCGCCGAACATGGCTCCCATGCCGACCATGGCAAACGATGGGATATTGATGGCAAGCGGCACATGCAGCGCGATGAGGATAGCAGCGAAGGCGCCGCCGATGGTCGCGCCCATGTACAGGGAGGGTGAGAAAATTCCGCCTGAGGAACCGGACCCGAGGCTCAGCGAGGTCGCGAGCAATTTGCAAACAAACAGCAGAAGCAGCAGTTGCAACATGGGCATCTGGCCGAACAGGATCGACTGGATCGTGGCGTAACCGACACCCTCTACGTAGTAATGGCCGAAGTGCTGCTGCAGGGCGCAGAACAGCAGGCCCACCAGCATCATGCCCAGCATATGACGCGAATAAGGCCCCTTGATTCTGTTGAAGAGGTCTTCGACAAAATGCAAGCCGTGGATGAATAACGCCGCCGCGACGCCGGTGACCACCCCGAGCAATGCATAAAGGCACAGCGTAAGGGCCGACGTGGCGCCGATGCTAAGAGGAGCCAGCGGCGGGACCGTAAACGCCGGCTGAGTGCCGAAGAAGAAGCGCCCGATGAACGTCGCGGTTCCAACGGCCAGCGCCACCGGCAGGAAGGTGCGGGAGCTGACTTCGGGCATCATCAGCTCGATGGCGAACAGGACGCCGCCGATCGGCGTGTTGAAAGTGGCGGCGATGCCGGCGCCAGCGCCCGCGGCCACGAGAATATTCCGCTGCCCGTGCTGCATGCGCACGATCTGGCCCAGGGTTGAACCCAGACCCGAACCGATCTGGATGATCGGGCCTTCGCGTCCGAGCGAGGCTCCGCTGCCCAAAGCGATCGCCGAGGCCAGCGATTTGACGAGAGCGACGACAGGTCGAATTACGCCCCCTTTGTAATAGATGGCAGCCATGACCTCGGGTACGCCATGACCCCGGGCTTCCGGCGCGAATTTCGTGATAAGAAACGTAACCGGTATCGAGCCGATCACCGGCACCAGGATGACCAAAACGCCCCAGGGGCTCTCTGGAGTGAATAAATTGGAATTGTAGTGAAAGGTAAATTGGCCAAGGAACATGATATTGTGGATCAGGCCGATGAGTTCGCGGAACGCGAAGGCGCCAAATCCGGTCACAATGCCCACAGCCAGGGCCAGAAACGAGAGATAAACCAATCCAATGCGGCGGACGTTGTCGTCTGTTTTGGCGAAAGATCCATTGGTTTGTTCCGGCGGGGCGGCAGCAGAAACCGCGGCAAGGGTAGAAGCACTGGTTGTGGCCGCAGGTTGAGTGTTCGGGGAATCTTGTACTGTGACTGGCGGAATCGGTGGCGTCGGATTGGGTTGATCCACCATCTCGTTTCTCCGGCAGGAAAACAATATCGACCGAACAACGGCTCAACCCTTGGTGAAGTTTTAGCGAGCCGATGCTTTAAGTCCCCAATTTATTATAGCAGGCTGTAAAATTTTGTTCAGTGCGCCGACGAAAGAGGACATTCGAAGGTCGTTGAAAGAGGAGAGAATTGCAACCACAACTGCACGACGAATCCGCAGATTGCAACCATGAAAAGCACCAACATGCACAAAAACTTTCACCGCAAAGTGCGCGAAGAGCGGCGACGGGCAGCCAGGCCAAGCGCGCCAAGGGCGAGGAGCGCCAGTGAACCGGGTTCGGGGACGGTCAGGGAAAAGATTGTGCCGTAACCTTCATCTGCACCGCCTCCTTCAGTCATTCCGTAGAGGGTTGAACCAACAAGCAAAAGATCACCGTCTGGATATGCCCCGTCGGTTCCGCTGCCGAAAGAATGCAGCACGGTTTCAACATCGGTATTAAGGTTAAAAGAAATAATCGCACCCTCATTGTTGGCGCCGCCGCTGGATGTCATGCCATAGAGGTAGCCGCCGGAAGCGATCAATGAGCCAAGGGGATTGGCTCCATCATTCGGGTTGTCGCCAAAAGAATACAACAAAGTTTCGGCATGGGTATTGATGTTATAGGAAAATATCGTACCGTCATCATTGGACCCACCGTAGTAGGTCATGCCATACAGATAGCTTCCTGAAGCGATCAGCGAAGCTGTAGGAGTGCCATTAATATAAGGCCCAAATCCACCGTCATTCGGGTTGTTGGTGTATGGGCCGCCGGCAAATGCGTATAGCAAAGTTTCGGCATGGGTGCTGACGTTATAGGAGTAAATTGTACCCTCGTTGGGGCTGGGGTATGGACCGAATTGAGTCATACCATAGAGATAGCCGCCTGAAGCGACCAGTGATCCCATGGGATTGAGTGCATTATTGTAACCGCTGAACGAATGCAGAACGCTTTGTGAATTATTGGAGGGATTAAACGAATAAATCGCGCCGGTATTAATGGGACTGGGCGTTACATAAGGAGTCCAGACGCCGCCGGAATAGGTCGTGCCATAAAACATCGATCCCGATTCAATTAATGAACTATGAGGTGCACTACCGTCGACCGGACCGCCGGCGAATGAATACACCAGCGTTTCACTACCGGTGCTGATATTACAGGAGAAAATCGTGCCCAAACCGTTGGCGCCGCCCGCGTCGGTCACACCGTAAAGATAGCTCCCTGATGCTAGAAGCGAATCTTCAGGATAGAGTCCGTCGGTTGTTCCGCGGGCGAATGAATGCAGGACCCTGGGAGTATTATTTGTTGTGTTGAAGGCGAATATCGTGCCATTACTATAAGCGCCGCCTCCACCAGTCATGCCATAAAGATATCCGCCGGATGTGATCAAAGAGCCGACCGGAGAGGTTCCTGTCATTCCGTAATCGCCGCCGAAACTGTAAAGAACGTTATAGTTTTGGGCCTGGGCGGCGTTGCCGAGGCCCATGACGGCTCCGGCGAACGCGGGCAAAGCGAGGAGACAGGGTAATTTAGAAGCCCAGTTCTTTTTGGCAAAGCAACGCGTCATGGAGACTCCCTCTTTTGACAAATGCCGTAAATACAAAAAGCACCACTTATGATGAGATAAAGTGAGTATGCGCCACAAAAGCGGTAATGTCAAGAAATTTGAACCACGGATTTAATCACGAAACGATCCGCAGATTACTTTTCACCACAACGATATAACGGCACGACGAAAAGATGTAGAACAGGCTCTCCAGCCTGTTCCCTAATGAGCAGTCCCGACTCATCGGGACTGCTCTACACCGCGACGCCACGACAAATCCGCAGGTTTCGCAGATAAACACAGAGATTTTAAACCACGAAAAAAATCCACATATTCGCGGACTTTGTTTTGTTAAGATATCAACAAATTTTAAACAATAAATTGTATTCTCTGAAGAGTGTTGTATACTCCAGAGACAACATTATCATAGCCAGTTCGTACTTTTGGTTTTCGTTATCAATAGTGGCTTTGTGCTCGCAGAAGGTGATTTGCGCGACAAAGTCATTTAAGGGAGCTCTGATACAATGTCTACCAAAGTTAATTCCGCAAGAAGTTTGCGTAAGACTTTGGTGTTGCTGGCAGCTTCATGTATCTCGCTGGCCTGTGCAAGCGCTGCCTCGGCGAACATCATTATCGAGACCGTGCCGGTGGGAAATCCCGGCAATGCGCCAGACCCGCTCACGGGCTACGGCGAGGTGAACTACACCTATTTCATTGGCAAATATGATGTGACCGCTGGTCAATACACGGCGTTTCTCAACGCCGTCGCAGGCGTGGACACCTATGACTTGTACAATTCGGACATGGCAGGCGGCGGCAGCTCCGGTGAGTATGGTTGCGGCATCTCGCGGACCGGCGACGGGACCGTCGGCGACCCTTACACCTATACCGTAGCGGCTGGTTTTGTTAATCGACCGGTGACCCGCGTGGATTTCTGGGACGCGTGTCGGTTCGCCAACTGGATGGATAACGGCCAGCCAACCGGAGCGGAAGGCCCCGGCACCACCGAGACGGGAGCCTATACGCTCACAACCACCGCCATCTCCGAGAACACGGTTACCCGCAACTCGGGTGCGCTATGGGCGGTGTCCAGCGAAGATGAATGGTACAAAGCGGCGTATTACAATCCCGCCACCAGCAGCTATTATCTGTATCCAACCAGCAGCGATACGCCTCCGGGAAACAATCTGGCCGATCCGCTCCCCGGAAACAACGCCAACTTTCATACCAGTACGTCTCCGCGCCCCATTGATGGTGGTTACTACACTACCCCGGTTGGTCAGTTCATTAACTCCCCAAGCCCTTATGGCACTTACGATCAAGGCGGCAACGTATGGAATTGGAACGAATCGATAATAGACGAATCAGATCGTGGTTTGCGAGGCGGATCGATGTACTACGGCGTTTCGGATCTGGAGTCCAGCTACCGCGCCGGTTTCTCCCCCGCAGATGATATAAACGGCCACGCAGTCGGATTTCGCGTCGTCTATCTTGCTCCGGTTCCTGAGCCGGCGTCGCTGGCGCTCCTGGCGGTGGGGGGATTGGGTCTTGCTATCCGCAGGCGGCGCGGCGGCATCACGAAGTAAAAGTTAAAAAGTAAAAAGGCAAAACGATCCGCAGATTGCTTAGATTATTATTAGCCACAGAGAACTAAAGAGAAATTTATCACCACGACGGCACCCTTCGACTTTGCCCCTCGGTGATACTCGGGACAGGCTCAGGGCGAGCCGCAGCGGCACCGCCAAGTCGGGAGTCGGGAGAAGTTTTTTACCACGACGACACGACGAGCGTGTTCGCAAAATTGCGAACGCGCGGGGTTGTGATTATGGCGTTTGTGTTTAACCCTTAGCTGTTTTTGGTAAACCGCAGCACCTGGGCAGTGCAGGGAGGAAGCTCGAGCTCCACGCGCGGATGATCAAAGCTTTGCATTTGGCCAGTTAACAATTCACTGCATGGGAATGGCCCATTTGTTCCGAGGATGGATTCAAGATCGATCGCGATGCTTTGCGGATCTTTTATATCGAAATTGCACACCACGAGAAATCCGAACTCCTGCGCAACCTGGCCATGACGAAATACCGCGATTACCGCGGGATGGCCGTTATCAACAAACTGATAGTTTTCCCCACATTGGAAGGCCCGATGCTCGGCGAGAATGGCGTTGACCCGGCTGATGAACGGCGCGAATTTTGCCTCGGCGGGATACCGCTTTTTCGGTTGCCTGCCGATAAAGTTGATCCGCTCCTTTTCTCCGAATTCCACTCCCTGCGGCATTCCCGTGGCCCCGTTGCCCAGCAGAGCGGCGGCAACATAGCGGGGAACAGTCGCGTCACTTGTCGCGAACTCCTGTTCTGGCGAGCCGGAATCGTGCGAGGTGATCGGCATGAAGTATCGAACCTGCCCGGAAATACGGTGAATGTAATTCAGATAATCGCGAAGCTGCGGCACAAATTTATAATTCCATGGCGTCGCCAGGACCAGATTCAATCCCCACTCCGCTCCAGTCTTGAGCAGCGTGTGTTCATCCGTGAAATACTCGGCGAGAATCCCCACTTCGGGATATTTTGCATGCAGTGTTGTCGTGAGCGCTCGAACAAAATCGGTGTCGCTGCTATGTAGGTTGTCAAAGCGCACGAACCCTCCGGTATCGTTGGCATAGTTCGCCCAAAAGAGCGCATAGTCGGTCATGTATTCCCATATTTCAGAACGGATTTCTTCCGACGGATGCTCATAATCGATCAGGACCAGATCGTCCCAAGTGTGCCAGCCATCATTGGCCCAATAGCGGGCGCGCTGTAGCCCATCCGGTTGATTTTGGTCGGGCACGATCCAATCCGGCGCCCGCTGCACCATGGCCGAGTTTACGCCTATGTGATTCAGGACCAGGTCAAAAATCAGCCGGATGTTGAGCCTCTTGGCTTCCGCAATAAAGTCTTCCAGTTGCGACAGGCTGTCCTTCTTTGACCCCGGAATCAGGTAGCTCTGGTCAATATCAAAAAGATCACCGGCGGCATACGGACTTTCGGACTTGTCCAGAGCCGTTATGGGCAGCAGGTGAACGGCATTAAAGCCCATGTCCGCAATGCGTTTAAGATCGGCTTTCCAATCGGCCAGTGTGCCGGAGACGGTGGGAATAAGGTTGTAGACACGCAGGCCATCAAGCTGCGGCGGATCGATCAATACCCAGGCGTCGGGGACATCATCCCGAAGCCAGGTGGCGCCTTTGTCTGCAGAGTACTCGGCCCGAAAGGAATGCAGGCCCGGACATTGCGGCGTAATGCGGCAAACAAGGGTCCGCTCATCGGCGCGCTCAAATGGTATTTTGCTCAAGATGCGACATCCCACTGAGCTTAGCGTCGTCACGAGGTTCACTTGAAGATGCCCGGGAACAGGACGTTCCGTGGCGAGGGTTAAGGTCAGAACCTCGCCCTGACAGGCGCGAAAGAAATTCTGCCGTCCGACGGGATAAGAACGGCGGATCTGGCCGGAAATGTGTTTGACGCGCGGGCGCTGTGGTAAAGCGGGAATCTCAAGGTGTTGGATCGGCATAAGTTCACTCACGTGCGCCCGTATCAATGTACCGGCGCTGGGTTTTCAAAGTCACCATACTTAACTTAACAGGATACACTAATTGTCGTCAGTTGAGGTGATCGGCAGGAAATTGTCAGGTTGGCCCATTCGCGCTGGCTGCCGCCGCGGCGTTGCAATGTGCGCCAGTGTGGCGAGCCAAGGCCTGATTGCACTGGTTATGGTAATCCGTCATTTTATTTCTGCAGCCGGGCTTCGATCGCGACGACAAGATCATCAAACCCGAACGCTCCGTCGTGCCGGTCGCCATTGATGAAAAATGTCGGGGTGCCGTTAACGCCGCTGCGTACGCCGCCCATGAAGTCGCTTTTGACTCGCGAAGCATACGTGCCGTTAGTCAAAGCGAGATTGAGGTCTTCAACGGATAACTCCAGCTTCTGGGCCAGTGCGATAAATAGAGGCGGCCCCAGCATTTGCTGGTTCTCATATAGGCCGTCGTGCATTTCCCAAAAACGTCCCTGTGCAGCAGCGAATTCTGTGGTCTGGGCGGCCATTTCCGCGTTCGGATGTATCTCGGTCAGGGGAAAATTCCGAAATACAAATGCCATTCGCTTGCCGAAGTGCTTCTGGACGCGTTTGACGATGGGGTACGCTTGTCCGCAGTATGGACACTCGTAGTCGCCATATTCAACTAAAACCACCGGGGCTTTCGGATCACCTAGAATATGATCGTCCTGGTTTACGGGTATTTTCAGCATGATCGCTCCTTCTATGATTTAGACAATTTAGACAGGTCTTCGAGTGCTTCAAGAATGCCGTCCGCGCCGGGGTTGACCGCGACCGGCGAAAGGTAGCTCCAGAATATCTTTCCTTTGCCGTCGATGACGAATAAGGCGCGTTCGGCAAAGCCATCCTTCTGCCGGTACGCTCCATATTGCCTGGCAACCGCGCCTTTAGGCTCGTAATCGGCGAGGAGTGGAAAATGCAGTTTACGACTTTTGGCAAACTCATCATGGCACCACACGCCGTCGACGGAAATGCCGACGAGTTCGGCGCCGAGTTTTTGAAACTCCGGAAATACTTCGTTGTAGAGCGCCATTTGATCGCCGCAGACCGGACTAAAGTCGGCGGGATAAAAGGCAAGAATAATCGGCCGTCCGCGCAGCTCACTGAGTGAAAGTTGTTGATCGGGAGTCACGTGAAGCGTGAAGTCCGGAGCAAGCTCACCTGGTTGCAACAAAGGCATGTTTTATCTCCTTTTTAAAAGCCGTCATTCAAGTGTATCGAACACTTTTGACAGCAATTCGTTCATTGTGCTTTCGCATGCGGTGACGCCGCCAAAGCGGCGCTGACAATCGCCTGCGCTTCCTGCAGGATAAGATCAAGATGATCCTCGCTGCGGAAACTCTCCGCATAAATCTTATAGATGTTTTCGGTTCCTGACGGACGGGCTGCGAACCATCCGCCTTCGGTGGATACTTTCAAGCCGCCGATCGCAGCGCCGTTGCCCGGCGCGCGCGTCAGCCTGGCGGTAATCGGATCGCCGGCCAGCTTCGACTCCTTCACGGCTTCGGGCGAAAGTTTGGCCAGGCGCGCCTTGAGTTCCGGCGTGGCCGGCGCGTCAATGCGCGTGTAATACGTGGCGCCGAACTCTCTGGTGAGGTCACGAAAATGTTCGCCAGGATCTTTGCCGGTGCGCGCGGTCATTTCCGCCGCTAATAGATCCATGATCGGTCCGTCCTTGTCGGTCGTCCATACCGTGCCATCCAGCCGCAGGAAGCTTGCGCCGGCGCTTTCTTCGCCACCAAAACACAACGAGCCCTCGAAGAGCCCGGGCGCAAACCATTTGAAGCCGACCGGCACTTCGTAGAGTTCCCGGCCGAGCTTATCGACCACCCGATCGATCATGGCGCTGCTGACGAGCGTTTTGCCAACGGCCACTTTCGCCGGCCAGTTTGGACGGTGCGAAAGCAAATACCCAATGGCCACCGCGAGATAATGATTGGGTTCCATCAGACCCGCCGACGGCGTAACGATTCCATGCCGGTCGGCATCGGGATCGTTGGCAAACGCGACGCGGAATTTATCTTTAAGATTCACGAGCCGGGCCATCGCATACGGGCTGGAGCAATCCATGCGAATTTTTCCGTCATGATCCACCGTCATAAACGCAAACTGCGGGTCCAGCCTTGTGTTCACGACAGTAATGTCCAGTTTGTAAATGGAATTGATCGGCTCCCAGTAAGGCAGCGAAGATCCACCGAGCGGATCGACGCCCAGCTTCAAACTGGCGCTGCGAATGGCTTCCATGTCCACAACGTTCCGCAGGTCATTGACATAGGGCAGAATAAAATCTTGCGGGTGCGTGGTCGCCGCCTTGATCGCAGCAGCGAACGGCATGCGCTTCACGCCGGCATTGTTGGCGCGTAATAACTCGTTGGCGCGATTTTGCACCCAGCTTGTCACGTCGGTATCGGCAGGGCCGCCGTTGGTCGGATCGTATTTAAAGCCGCCGTCTTCCGGCGGATTATGCGATGGCGTGACGACAATGCCGTCGGCGAGGCCGGTTGTTCGTCCGCGGTTAAAAACAAGAATGGCGTGCGAAACGACCGGCGTCGGCGTGATGCCGTCATCGGGCTGGATGATCGTTTCCACGTTGTTGGCGGCGAGAACTTCCAGTGCGGTGCGCTGCGCAGGAGTGGATATTGCATGCGTATCCTTACCCATAAAAAGCGGACCGGTGATGTTCTGGCTGCGGCGATAATCGCAAATGGCCTGGGTGATGGCCAGAATGTGGGCCTCGGTAAATGTCCCGCGCAGTGATGAGCCGCGATGCCCGCTCGTGCCGAAGCTTACCAATTGATTTGGGTCAGCCAGATCAGGCTTCCGCTGGTAATATTCACTTTCGAGCCGGGACAAATCCACCAGCATTTCTTTAGGCGCCGGTTTGCCGGCCAGTGGAGATATCGTGGTATCCATTATTGGTTTTCCTAAGAGCCTCTAAATTGGTGGACACGTTTTCGTGCCGCGTATCTTTATTGCATATTGATAGGCCGGTTCATGACGACTCCCTGAGTTTCCGGTAGCGGCGGATCAGGGTATTGGTGGAGCTATCGTGCTGCAACTGAGGTTCGGTTTGGCTTTCGAGTTCGGGGATAATGCGCTGGGCAAGGACCTTGCCTAACTCAACACCCCACTGGTCGAAGGAATCAATCTGCCAGATGGTGCCCTGGGTGAAAACGCTATGTTCGTACAGGGCCACGAGTTTTCCCAGCGCTGCCGGGGTTAGCTGCTCCAGCAGGATTGTGTTGGACGGACGGTTGCCCTCAAACGTACGGTGCGGCACGAGCCACGGCGGCGTACCCTCCGCCTGGACTTGCTGGGATGTTTTGCCAAAGGCCAGGGCCTCGGTCTGGGCGAAAACATTGGCCAGGAGTATGTCATGGTGGCGGCCAAGCGGGTTAAGCGGCTGGCCAAAAGCAATAAAGTCACAGGGAATGAGCCTGGTCCCCTGATGAATCAGTTGGTAAAACGAATGCTGGCCATTGGTTCCCGGTTCTCCCCAATAGATCGGGCCAGTCTGGTAATTAATCTCTTTTCCATCAAGCGTGATGTGTTTGCCGTTGCTCTCCATCGTCAATTGCTGCAGGTAAGCCGGGAAGCGCTTCAAATATTGCTCATACGGCAAGACCGCGACGGTCTGGGCGCCGAAGAAGTTGTTGTACCAGAGCGACAGAAGCCCCATGAGCACCGGCAGATTTCGTTCCAATGGGGTGGTGCGGAAATGTTCATCCATCTGATGGAAGCCGTCGAGCATGGCGCGGAAATTGTCCGGGCCTATGGCAATCATCGTCGAAAGTCCGATCGCCGAATCCATGGAGTAGCGGCCGCCGACCCAGTCCCAGAACTCGAACATGTTGGCCACATCGATGCCGAATTTCGCCACCTCCTGGGCGTTGGTCGAGACCGCGACAAAATGTTTGGCAATAGCCTCGTCCTTTTTTAGTGTCTTGAGTGCCCAGTCGCGCGCCGTGTGGGCATTGGTCATTGTTTCCAGCGTCGTGAAGGTCTTGGATGAGATGATGAACAGCGTCTCTTCGGCGTCCAGGTCGCCGGTCGCCTCGGCAAAGTCGGTGCCGTCTACGTTGGAAACAAATCGGAAGGTCATGTTGCGCTGGCTAAAGTGCCGCAACGCCTCGTAGGCCATGACCGGCCCCAGATCAGATCCGCCGATGCCGATATTGATGACATTGCGGATCGGCTTGCCGGTGTGGCCCTTCCATTGGCCGCTGCGCAGCCGATTGGAGAAATCGGCCATCTTGTCGAGTACCGCATGTACTTGCGGCACGACGTCCTTGCCGTCCACAACGATGGCCTGGCCCCTGGGCGTGCGAAGGGCCACATGCAGGACCGCCCGTTTCTCGGTCACATTGATTTTCTCCCCCCGAAACATGGCTGCAATGCGGGCCCGCAGGCCGGATTCCTCGGCCAGTTGCAGCAGGAGCTTGAGCGTTTCGTCGGTGATGCGGTTCTTTGAGTAATCGAAACAGATCCCGACATCCTCGACCTTCAGCCGCTGGCCGCGTTTGGGGTCGTCCGCGAATAGCTGGCGAAGATGCAGTTCCCGCATCTTTGGATAATGGGCTTCCAGGGCCTTCCAAGCCGCACGTTGCGTGAGTGGTGTGATGGCTGGCGTCACATTCGTTTGATTTGCAACCGAACCGGACTTCTTGACCGCCGCGCTTCTGGAGGCAATGGTTTCGATCAATTCGTTCCAGGATTTGACGAACGATTCGGCGCCTTCCGTTTGGAGTTGGGCGGCCAGGGCATCGGTATTAATGCCGCTTTTGGTGAACTTGGCCAGCACATCATCGCTGCTGCGTGCATCCGTGGACATAATCGGGCCGACATCCCCATGATCACCGAATGCTTTCAACGTGGCCTCGGGCATCGTGTTGACGGTGCAGGGGGCGGCCAGCGCGCGGATGTACAGAACGTCGGAGGCTTTGGGATCCTTGGTTCCCGTGCTGGCCCAGAGGAGGCGCTGGCGGCGCGCGCCCTCATTGAGAATACGCTGATAGCGCGGCGAATCGACCAATAAGCGGTAGGCCTCGTAGATTTGTCCGGCCACGGCAATGCCCAGTTGATCGCGCAGCGCTTCGGGCGCCTTGGCTTCCACCGCGACGTCCCAGCGGCTGATAAACACCGAAGCCACGGAGCCGACGGCGGGATTCAGTCCGGCGGCGATGCGCCGCTCGATGCCGCGCAGGTACGCCTCAGCGGCCGCAACATAATGCGCGCGTGAGAATAAAAGTGTCACGTTAATCGGCACGCCGGCGAAGATGGCCTCCTCGATGGCGGGGAGGCCTTCCGGGGTGCCTGGTATTTTAATAAAGAGGTTGGGCCGGCCCGCCCGGGCATGAAGTTCCTTGGCCGCCGCAATCGTATTGGCCGTGTCATGGGCCAGCAGGGGTGAAACTTCCAACGATACCCAGCCGTCGACGCCGTTGGTCTGGTCGTAAATCGGCCGAAATAGATCGGCGGCCTGCTGGAGGTCTTCCACCGCCAACTCAAAGAACAGCGCTTCACCGGACTTGCCTTCGTTTACTTTCCGGCTGATGGCATCATCGTAGTCATGGCTGTTCTTGATCGCGTGGTCGAAGATTGTAGGGTTCGAGGTGAGTCCCGTGACCGAGAGTTCCTGAATGTAGCGGCGAAGCGTGCCGCTGGTCAGCAGGCTTCGGGTGATATTATCGAGCCACAGGCTTTGGCCAAGCTCGTGGAGTTTTTGGGTTGCTTTGGTCATTGTTTATCTCCTCTACAGAACCGGACAGAAACGGCGCCCCATAAGTATTGTCTCTCTGGAGCCGGGCTCGTAATTAAGCCAGGTTCAAACACGCCTGGCGGGATCATCATCCCGACGCCTACAAGGGTGCGGGATTATGCCAGAGGTCGCCTTTGGCAATAATCTTATCAGCTTCTTTTGGTCCCCAACTGCCGGGCTGGTACGGGCGAACTCGGTGGTGGTTCTTAAGGACTTTGTCGACCACCGCCCAGGCGGCCTCAACCGCGTCCTCACGGGTGAACAGCGCTCCATCGCCGGCCATGGCGTCGCCGAGGAGCCGTTCATAAGGTGACTCCGCGCCCACCAGTTCTTCCAGCAGGTAGAGTTCCCGCTGGTCGCCGATGAATTCCTTGCCTACGCGCTTGACGCGTGCGGCAATCGCGACCGCAGATTTTGGGGAAAGCTGGAAACGCAGATAGTTGGCCCGGCCGACCGTCGGCGCCGAATCGGCGAAAAGTCTCTGGGGCGGAGGCTTAAACTCCACCAGGATTTCGCTGGCCGTTTCGGCCAGGCATTTGCCGGAGCGCAGGTACCACGGCACTCCCTGCCAGCGCCAGGAGTCGATGAAAAGCCGCAGGGCGCAGAAAGTCTCGACATCGGAGTTTCTCGCCACGTTCGGCTCCTTCCGGTAGCCGATGTACTGGCCGCGCACCATGTCGCCGGGCTTTAAGGGGCGCATGGCCTGAAAGACCTTGGCCTGCTCATTATGTACGGCGCCATAGTTCCTGCATACCGGCGCCTCCATGGCCAATAGCGCGACGATCTGGAAAAGATGGTTCTCAATCACGTCGCGCAGGCAGCCGGCGGTTTCATAAAACGCGCCACGGCCCTTCACGCCGAAATCCTCGGACAGGGTTAATTGAACGCTGGCCACATGATCGCGATTCCAGATCGGCTCCAGGAACGAATTGGCGAAGCGAAAATAGAGAATGTTCATGATCGCTTCTTTTCCAAGGAAGTGATCGATGCGGAAGATGGAGTCTTCCGGGAATACGGACAGCGCGACCTTGTTAAGCTTTTGCGCGGAGGCCAGGTCGCGTCCGAACGGTTTTTCCACAATCACGCGTGCATTCTCGGCGAGGCCCGCAGAGCCGAGATTTTGGATCACCGTCTCAAAGAGTGAAGGCGGAATGGCCAGATAGTGGGCCGGACGCCGCGCTTTGCCCAGCGACTTTTTTATCGCGGCGAACGTGCCCGGGTCGTTATAGTCCCCGCTGACATAACTCAGCAGCGACAAAAGCTGCTTAAGGGCGCGCCGGTTATCGATCCCGCCCGCTCGTTTGAGGCTGTCGATGACGCGCTGGTGCAGTTGTTCCATGCTCCACTTCGGCGCCGCGACGCCGATGACCGGAACATTGAGCTCGCCCCGTTTCACCAGTCCATAGAGCGCCGGGAAAATCATCTTGTGGACCAAATCGCCCGTTACACCGAAAACTACCAGAGCATCGGAATGTGTGGGTTTCATCAGGCGCCTCCCTGTTTGGCGGTTTTTTCATCATGTCCGCCAAACTCGCGACGCAGGGCGGAGAGAATCTTGTCAGCGAAATCGGCCTCACCGCGCGAGCCGAAACGTTCATATAGCGAAGCGCTGAGCACGGGAGCTGGGACGGATTCATCGATCGCGGCCTTGACCGTCCAGCGGCCTTCGCCGGAGTCGGACACTCGGCCCGCGAAGTCTGTCAGGTCCGGGTTCTCCAGTAGCGCGATGGCGGCCAGGTCCAGCAGCCACGAGGCAATCACGCTGCCGCGGCGCCAGACCTCTGTGATGTCGGTCAAATTTAAGTCAAACATATAATGTTCAGGATCGCGCAGCGGCGTGGTTTCGGCATCGACGGTACGCTGCTGTTTGCCTGCATTGGCGTGGCGGAGAATGTTAAGCCCTTCGGCATAAGCGGCCATGAGGCCGTACTCGATGCCATTATGGACCATCTTGACGAAGTGGCCGGCGCCGCTGGGCCCGCAGTGCAGGTAGCCCTGTTCCGCGGTGCCGCCGGTCTTCTCCCGGCCGGGCGTGCGCGGCGCTGCCGAAATACCCGGCGCCAGGGCGGCAAAAATGGGATCAAGGCGCTGCACAACGGCTTGTTCACCACCGATCATCAGGCAATAGCCGCGCTCAGCCCCCCAGACTCCGCCGCTGGTCCCTGCGTCCACGTAGTGGATGCCTTTGGGTTTGAGTTCAGCGGCGCGGCGAATGTCGTCATGGTAGTAGGAGTTGCCGCCGTCGATCACCACGTCGTCGCTCTGGAGGAAAGGGATCAGGGCGGTCAGCGTTTGATCGACCACCGCCGCCGGCACCATCATCCAGATGGCGCGCGGTTTTTTGAGCTTACGCGCGAAATCTTCCAGCGACGTTGTCCCAACCGCGCCTTCTTTAGCCAGTGCCTCCACGGCTGGCGAATGAATGTCGTAAACGACGCACCGGTGCCCGGCGCGCATAAGGCGCTGCACCATATTGTTTCCCATCCGGCCCAATCCGATCATGCCCAATTCCATTTGGTTTTCCTTTCTGTTAAAAACTGTAGCGCCCGTTGAGAAATTTGGCAAACCGCCTGTTACGGGTTGGAACATTTTCATCCATTGCCGGCTGCCGGCAAGCCATTATCGTCGGCGACCATCGCTTTGGCGATGTTTATAAGTTCCTGCACATTCATTGGGGTTTGCTCCATTTGAATTCGCGAATCTCTGGCATATCCTGGCCGAACTTACAAATGTACTGACGGTGTTCAATCAGTTTTTCCTGCATTTGTTGTTTAAGATAATCGCCTTTGCCTTTCAGTTGTGGAAGTCGATCAATAACATCCTGGACGAGGTGAAAGCGGTCCATTTCGTTGAGCACAGGCATATCGAAAGGCGTGGTAATCGTGCCTTCCTCTTTATATCCGCGGACATGCAGATTGCCGTGATTGGTTCGGCGATAGGTCAGCCGATGAATGAGCCAGGGATAGCCATGAAAAGCAAAAATAATTGGCTTGTCGGCGGTGAAAAGCGAGTCAAAATCCCTGTCGCTCAGGCCGTGTGGATGTTCGGTGCTGGGCTGAAGTTTCATAAGATCCACAATATTGACCACGCGGATTTTCAAATAGGGCAGGGAATGGCGCAAAATGGAGACAGCGGCAAGTATCTCAAGAGTGGGCACGTCGCCGGCGCAGGCCATTACCACGTCGGGCTCCGCGCCGCTGTCGTTGCTGGCCCATTCCCAGATGCCGATTCCTTCGGTGCAGTGTTCGACGGCGGCATCCATCGTCAGCCATTGCGGAGCGGGATGTTTACCCGCAACAACGACGTTAACGTAATGCCGGCTGCGTAAACAGTGATCCATTACGGAAAGAAGACAGTTGGCATCCGGCGGAAGATACACGCGCACTATTTCGGCCTTCTTATTGACAACATGATCAATAAATCCTGGGTCCTGATGCGTGAAACCATTGTGATCCTGACGCCAGACGTGAGAAGCGAGTAGATAATTCAGTGAAGCGATTTTTCGCCGCCATGGCAATTGAGACGTCACTTTCAGCCACTTGGCGTGCTGGTTAAACATCGAATCGACAATGTGGATGAACGCTTCGTAGCAGTTGAATAAACCGTGCCGGCCGGTGAGCAGGTATCCTTCAAGCCAGCCTTCGCACTGATGCTCGCTGAGCACTTCCAACACACGCCCTTGGGGCGCCAAAAATTCGTCAATTTTGATGGTGCTGCCTTCCCACTGGCGTTTGGTAGCTTCAAAGACCGCGGTGAGCCGGTTGGAAATCGTTTCATCGGGGCCAAAAAGCCGAAAGTTTCGCTGGTCCTGATTCATCTTAATCACGTCGCGAATAAACGTTCCAAGGACGCGAGTGTCTTCGGCGTCGACCGCGCCGGGGGCGGGTACCTTGACGGCATAGTCGCGGAAATCGGGCATGCGCAGGTCGCGCAGGAAAATTCCGCCATTGGCGTGTGGATTAGCGCCCATCCGCCGCTCGCCCGTAGGCGCCAGTTGAGCCAATTCTTTATCGAATCCACCGTTTTGGTCAAAAAGTTCCTCGGGTTTATAGCTTTTGAGCCATTGCTCAAGTAATTTCAAATGTTCGGGGTTTTTGTCGGGGTCGGATAGAGGCACCTGATGGGCGCGAAACGTTCCCTCCACAGGCAGCCCATCGACTTGCTTAGGCCCGGTCCATCCCTTGGGAGTATTGAGCACGATCATTGGCCACAAAGGACGCTTTTGAAAGCCTTTTTTACGCGCTTGGCGCTGGATGGATTGAATATTGTCGATCACCTTGTCGAGTGTCACCGCCATCGCGCGGTGCATCTTCATAGGCTCATGACCTTCGACGAAATAGGGCTTCCATCCATACCCTTGCAGTAACTTCTGTAACTCTGTTCGCGGAATGCGGGCCAGAATCGTAGGGTTGGCGATTTTGTATCCGTTGAGGTGAAGGATGGGCAACACCGCGCCATCGGTTACAGGGTCGAGGAATTTGTTGGAATGCCACGCGGTAGCCAGTGGTCCGGTTTCCGCTTCGCCGTCACCGACCACGCACGCGACAATCAAATCCGGATTATCCAGAACAGCTCCGAAGGAATGGCTGATCGAATAACCCAGTTCACCGCCTTCATGGATGGATCCCGGACATTCGGGAGACACGTGACTGGGAATTCCGCCGGGAAATGAGAATTGTCTGAAAAGTTTTGTGAGTCCGGCTTGGTCCTGCGTAATATTCGGATAAATTTCGCTATAGGTTCCTTCCAGATAAGTATTGCCGACGAGTGCCGGACCGCCGTGGCCGGGGCCGGAAACATAAATCATGTTCAAATCATATTTTTTAATAACGCGGTTCAAATGCACGTAAATAAAATTTTGTCCCGGCGTGGTTCCCCAGTGTCCCAGAAGCATGTGCTTAATGTGCGAAATATTCAGCGGCTCGCGCAATAGTGGGTTGTCGTAAAGGTAAATCTGGCCGACAGAGAGATAATTGGCCGCGCGCCAATAGGCATTCATTTTTCGCAGCAAATCCGGTGATAAAGATTTTTTCACAGGTTTAATCTTTTTCGCTTTTTTCATAATCTGTTCCTGTTCAATTTCAATATTTTAGCCCCCGTACGTCGCAAACGCTTTGAGCGATGATCTGTTCCTCGTCGGTGTGGACTACACGCACAGTAACCAGAGAGCCGCCTGCCGAAATAATCGGTGCGTTCTCATCGTTTCGTGCCAAATCCAGGCGAATTCCCATCCAATCCATATCGCTGCAAATTTTAGCCCTGATCTGTGGTGCGTTTTCACCAATTCCGGCCGAAAAAATCAGAGTGTCCAATCCCTGTAAAACCGCGGCCAGAGCGGCAATCCATTTTTTTGCCTGGTAGCAAAACATCTCAACCGCTTCCGCGGCGCGTACGTCCTGAGCTTCCCGCGAAAGCAATTCGCGCATATCGGAACTGATCTCCGATATGCCCAGTAAGCCAGACTCATGATTGACCATGTGATGAAATTGTTGTGCCGTAACTTGTTCGGCGCGCGACAAATACCAGCCCAGACCGGGATCCAAATCGCCGGAACGCGTGCTCATGGGCAGGCCCGCAGCAGGTGTAAAACTCATGCTGGTGTCCATACTTTTGCCATCGTGTACGGCGGTGACGCTGGCGCCGTTACCCAGGTGAGCGATAATCACACGGCCTTTGGCGGCCTTGGCGCCGGCCAGACGGGCAAGTTCCCCCATCAGAAATTCACAGGATAATCCGTGAAATCCATAACGCCGAACTCCTCTGGCGTCATAGCGACGCGGAATCGGGAGTAAATGCGCCACGCGTGGCATATCGTGATGGAACGCCGTATCAAAGCAGGCGATCTGGGGCAGATGAGGGAATCTTTGGTGAAAGGCTTCGGTCAGCAGAATTTCCTCAGGAAGATGTTCCGGATCGAATGGGCTGAGTTTATGGAGGGCTTCAATCATTTCCGGCGTTATACGCTGTGGTGTCCAATACTTCGGCCCGCCGTGTACGACGCGATGTCCAACCGCTGCCAGCTCGCCGTGCTGAAATCTTTCCTGAATCCAATCCATCAGAATGTTCACCGCGGCAGTATGGTCCGGAGCGGTGATCTGCCGAGAGATGTCATCGTCCTGGTTAAGAGCATTGATCTTAAAAGAGCCTTTAGAAAGGCCGATACCTTCAATTTCGCCCGTTAAAACCCGCTGCAGCGTGCCGTCGACTTCAAAGAGCGCGAACTTGATGCTCGATGAGCCACCATTGACCGTCAGAACGCATGGAACAGCAGGTTTCATGAACGATTCCCAAACCGATCATTTTTGCCACAGGATTTGTTTGGTTTCCAGCGGCACCACTACGCCTGGAAGATAGGGGACAACCCGCGCCGTAAAGTCGGAAGCGGGGCGGCTCGCCGGCACACTGATTGAATAAACGTAACCATTGACCGAACCAACCAATTTGTTGCCGCGCGTCATTGGCTCACACACCGGCGCGCCATTATTTGCGCCATCAGCATAAAGCTCGACCCGCACCGCATCCGGATCAATTTCATCAAGAAAAACCTGAACTTCAAAATTGTGTTTATTTCCGGCGGTTTGAACTTTCACCAGACCGAAACGTATGTCCGCCCACTTGCGCTGCAAAGCATGCCGCCAATCGACAATCTTTGCGCCAAATGCGCCCTTATCAGCGGCGCGCCGCTGGTAAGTTTCCAGAGCCGGCAAATAATACTTTTCGGTGTATTCGCTTACGCAACGATTGGCGGAAAAACGGGGAGTCAGGCGCGCCATGCTTTCACGCATGCGCGCCACCCATGCGGTCGGAATGCCATTCTGATCCCGGGTGTAAAACGCGGGGACCACTTCCCGTTCAAGCAGATCGTAGAGTTGCCCGGCTTCGGCGGCGTCCCAGGCCGGATCTTCACCATGTTCCCTGCCGTCTCCGAGTGCCCAGCCGACTTCGGGTGTATAAGCTTCGGCCCACCAACCATCCAGTTCCGAAAGATTGATTCCGCCATTCACCAGCACCTTCATGCCGCTGGTACCGCTGGCCTCCCAGGGCCGGCGTGGCGTGTTAAGCCATAGATCGACGCCTTGCACCAGATTTTCCGTCAAAAGCATGTCGTAATCACTAAGGAAAATCACATGCGGCCGCACCTCGGGTTGTCTGATGAATTGAATCCATTGTTGCACCAGCGACTTGCCCGTCTGATCCGCCGGGTGAGCTTTGCCGGCGATGATGAGTTGCACGGGACGTTGTGGATTCGTCAGCAGTCGCAAAAGTCGCGCCGGATCATTCAGGAGTAAATTGGGCCGCTTGTACGTGGCAAAGCGCCGTGCAAAACCCAGCGTAAGCGCGTTGGGATCGAATAAATTTTTGGCTTGCTCGACAACTTCTACCGAAGCCCCATTGAGTGCTAACTGCAGGGCCAGTCGTTGACGTGCGTATTGAATCAGCGACATGCGACCGGATGACCGCAGTTGCCAGAATGCGGCGTCGGGCGCCTGGCGAATGGCGCTTTCCAGATTGCCTTTTCCATCCATCCAGCGATCTTTACCGCAACGTGTTGTCCAAAATTCATCGGCGAGAGCAGAGTCCCAACTCGGCATGTGTACGCCGTTGGTGACATGTCCGACCGGAACCTGAGTTTCCGGCCAGCGCCCAAACAGAGGTGCAAAAATACGCCGGCTGACCTGGCCATGCAGGCGGCTTACGCCATTGACAGCTCCGCTGCCACGGACAGCCAGATACGCCATGTTGAAAGGTTCGGAAGAATCGTTGGGGTTCAACCGTCCCAGTGCCAGCAGATCATGAATGGAAATACCCAGGCGTTGTGCGTAAGCGGTTGCATATTGCTCGATCAGTGACGGGGCAAATCGATCAAACCCCGCAGGCACGGCGGTATGGGTTGTGAAAAGATTGCCCGCCCGCGTGACCTCCAGCGCCGTTTCAAACGGTTGGCCGGTTTCTTCCATGAAATTGCGAGCGCGTTCCAAAATAGCGAAGGCGGCGTGACCTTCATTAAGATGGCAGACCTGCGGCTGGATGCCCAGGGCCCTCAATAACCGCCAGCCGCCAATCCCAAGAGCCAATTCCTGTTTCAGGCGTAATTCCGGACCACCACCATAAAGTTCGCTGGTGATGCCGCGGTGGATGGGAAAATTTGCTGCGTCATTGCTGTCCAGCAGGTAAAGTTTCAATCGGCCAACCTGGACCTGCCAGGCGCGTAACCAGAGTGAGTAACCCGGGAGTCGGATTTCCAGTCGCAGCCATTCGCCATTGGGTTCGCGCAAAGGAGTAACCGGCAGTTGGCCGGGGTCGTTGTAGGGATAAAGCTCCTGCTGATAGCCGTCCCGGCCGATTTCCTGGCGAAAATATCCCTGCTGGTAAAGAAGCCCTACGCCCACGACGGGTACGCCGAGATCGCCGGCCGCTTTGAGTTGATCACCGGCAACGTTGCCTAAACCACCGGAATAGATGGGTAGTGCCTCGCTCAACATAAATTCCATGCTGAAATACGCGACGCAATTCAAGCCAGACTGAGCATGTTTTTGCTGAAACCAGGTGGAAGAATTCGCAGCGTTACGTTTGGCGCTGACAAGATCGTCAACTTTTTTACGAAAGCCCGGTTCTTTCAGGGCCTTTTCGAGTTGATCGCGTGAAACCGTCTGTAGAACAAGCCAGGGATTATGCGTCAGGTCCCAGAGTGTGGAATCAAGTTGGCGCCACAAATCGTCAGCGGCGTGATTCCATGAACAACGCAGGTCCAGCGCCAGTTGGGCCAGTGAATCGAAACCTTCAACATCCCTGGGCGCAAAACCGTAGATCGTATTATCAAAATGAGTTTCTTTGCCCATGGCGAGGCCTCCTTAAGTTTTGCAATTCAGCCGCGGTGCATATCGTGCAATATCGTAACCAGCATCCGGCGAACAGACCAAACTAATAAGTTAGGTTTTCATGAAGTTAATTTGTTGATCTGACGAGCGGCGTTTTATGACTAAACCAGGCCGAATTGTCCGATGATAAGGTGATTTCACTATAACAATGTAGAATTTTATGCGACATAATAATTGTAAATAAATTAATTGCATAGTGGTGTACTAATTTGAAATGCCTTGGACTTGGCGCACCACATAATTAGGGTTCTGGTTTTTGATTCAATAACCCCGGCCACACATGAGCATTGGGTACTTCGGGACCGGATTGTGTCTCATGAGCAACATAGACTTCATGAAACGCATATTCAAAGATAAGAATCACCAAAAATATAATAATAACGGCCAGAATGATCATATTCGTTTGATTTCGTCTGTTGAAAAGCATTTAAATCACTTCAAAATGGCAGCGCATATCACTTGTCCTTTTTGACCAGATAAAAGACGCCGAGTGCCATAAGGACCAGACTTTCTGCGAGAAAAAATGGATCTTCGGGTCGGTTGAGTTCTCCTATCCCGATTACAACCGCCGCCCCAAGCAAAATAATCGCACCGGCAATTTTGTTCATATGTTCGTCCTTAAATGCCTACCGGAAACTTCTTTTTGCCAAGTTAATTCGTGTTTTTGGCTTTGGTTTGTGAGATGTTGAGTATATGCATTGCCGACTTCGTTATCTAATGCTCGACTTCGCCTCAATATAATCGTAATATCAATCGTCTTCATGTTGTGAAAGAGCAATGAAAAGCACTAACTGCTAATACTGCTAACGGTTGCATTATATCGTGAACTACAAAAGATGCGAGCACAAATCGCTAGAAAGACTTCCTCCCGATTTGCGCAAACCGGTGCTGCTGGAATATCAACCGATGCTTCTGACGACGATCGACATGCCGTTTGACACCCCGCATGGTCTTTTTGAACTTAAATATGATGGTTTGCGTGTGCTGGCACAGATGGATGACCGGAAAGCAAGGCTGCTCAGTCGAAATGGAAAACTCCAGAACCTGCAATTTCCCGACATTGAAGAAGGCCTACTCGAGGAGGTGAAGGAATCGACGGTCCTCGACAGCGAGGTCGTCTGCCAATATGGTTAATCTATGAACGTCGTCGTCAAGAAAGGTTAAATCGTGATGAAAACAAACAATGAAAAATCACCGGTAGGCACCATGAAGGCGCTGGTCTATCACGGCCCTAACCGCCGCGCCTGGGAAGACAAGCCCAGTCCCGTCATCCTCAAGCCGACAGATGCAATCGTAAAGATCACCAAGACAACGATTTGCGGAACTGATCTGCACATCATGAAAGGCGACGTTCCGGAAGTGACGGACGGACGTATCTTAGGCCACGAGGGCGTCGGCGTTGTGATCGAAACGGGAACGGCGGTTACGAATTTCAAAGCGGGAGATCGGGTAATCATTTCCTGCATCACATCCTGCGGAAAATGTGAATATTGTAGGAAGGGGATGTATTCCCATTGCGCGAACGGGGGCTGGATTCTCGGTCATCTAATCGACGGAACCCAGGCGGAGTACGTTCGGATTCCGTACGCCGACACGAGTCTGCACCACATCGAAGATGATGTCGATGATGAGGAAGGGTTGGTAATGACCAGCGACATTCTTCCAACTGGATTCGAGTGCGGCGTACTGAATGGCCAGGTCAAACCAGGTGACACTGTAGCGATTGTAGGGGCGGGCCCCGTCGGACTTGCGGCGCTTCTGACAGCACAATTCTATTCACCAGCCGAGCTGATCATGGTGGATGTGGATGAAAGCCGGCTTGCGGTCGCCAGATCGCTCGGAGCGACGAAATTGGTGAGCACGAACGCCGTCGAAGAAATTATGAAACTCACCGGCTTCAGGGGCGTTGATGTGGCTATCGAGGCCGTGGGTATACCTGCAACGTTCACGATCTGCGAGTCCATCGTCGCGGCGGGCGGACATATCGCCAACATCGGCGTGCATGGCAAAAGCGTGGAACTGCATCTAGAGAAACTCTGGGCGAGAAACATCATAATTACGACGCGACTGGTGGATACTGTAACGACTCCACTGCTGCTGAAAACGATCCGTTCAGGAAAGCTGCAACCGAAGAAACTGATCACGCATCATTTTGCTTTAAACGAGATGATGAAAGCATACGATACTTTCGGCAATGCGGCCAAGGAGAAGGCACTCAAGGTAATTCTCTCAAACTAGCGGGTAAATCGAATGCGGTTCACATAAAAGTGCAGAGGAGTCTTAGTGTCATTCAAACCTATAATACCGTCCTCGGTGACCAAGATGAAAGAATTTCCGCTATCGAAGGTCTACCAGTTACTCGAACCAGGCCCGGTGGTCCTGCTTACAACCGCGCATAGACACCGAGCCAACGTCATGACGATGTCCTGGCACATGATGGTCGAGTTCGAGCCGCCGTTGGTCGCATGTGTCGTGAGCAAATTTGATTACAGCTTTATTGCCTTACGGGCAACACGGGAATGTGTGATTGCCATACCTGCGTTGAAGCTGGCGCATCAAGTTGTACAAGTAGGTAATTCATCGGGCCATGATGTCGATAAGTTTACAGCGTTTGGTTTGACGCCGGTTCCGGCACAGTGTGTGACTCCGCCTCTGATTGCTGAATGTTTTGCCAATCTCGAATGCAGGGTGAATGACACACGTTACGTCAACAAATACAATATCTTCATCCTAGAAGTGCTCAAAGCCTGGTCTGATCCGAAACAAAGTAATTTCAAAACCATCCACCATTGTGGATATGGTACATTTATTTTGGACGGTCGAACCATCAAGCTCAAATCCAAGATGCGATAATAAACAGGGTGCATATACTTTCGACATTTGTAATGTATACTGAATCACCACTAATTAACCGGGCACGGAAATTTTATGAAGACGCCGCGATATGAATTTATAATTTCCAGGCACCACTAGCCATGAAGCACCTGATTTCAGTTTGGACGTGCTTTTGTGGTAAACGGCTGCATGATGGGAATCAATGCTCTATTTTGTTACTCAATGCCATCGGGTTTAAAGTCATCAGGCTCTTTTCGTTTAGTGAGAATTGCATTTAGAGATCGTTCACACTGGATTTTTCTTTCTTTGATTGGATGTTCCAAAGCTACTATCCGATTTTCGTGATCATGCAGCATATCAATTATCTCACATATTAGCGCCTCGGATCGCGAACCATTTTTTGTATAATCTGCTTCCTTTAATTTTTTTTTAAGATTAACTAATAAAACGTTCATGATATTCCCCTTATATTCTTACAAACCGGCTTTCAACAGACGCTCTGCTTCCAGCCAATCGTTCATAGCATTACCCGGCTTAAAGCCCCGTTTAAGGTAAATTTGATATGCCCGTTCAGCGATTTTCTGACGGGTTAAGCTAGAAATTAAGTTCGCTCCATAGCGAACCGCCAAGGCGGTATTTCCAGTCGCTTCAGCATTAAATCGGATAATGTGGGTGAATGGAACTGCTTTGACAGCGTGGATAATCGGTTTGTGTTTTTTAGATGCCATGTAAAAACTCCTTATTTTTACAAGCTCTGGAAAAATTGACTGGTATATAGTTTAGATATAATGCTATACTCTTTTTATAAAAGGGCGAGTCACACCTCCTTTACCCGATGTTAAGACGGTTTCATTATAACATAGCGGATCTTTTTGCGACATAATAATTGTAAATAAATTAATTACATAGAATATCCGACGTTCGACTTCGCCTCAATATAATCGTAACATCTATTGTCTTCATGTTGTATGAGGGCAATGAAGGGCGCTATGGAGCCAACAATACTTCCCTTACCCACCTCATCGCCAACGACCCCAGCTTCTGGGGCTTGGGAGCAGATGTTCTGATCCCGATTTTCGATGGTGAAACGCGAAATAAAATGCATGCTATAACCGAACATTCTGATCAAATAAAGAACCTCACGTCGCATCGCATCGAGATAAAGTTGCGCGACATCAATCAACTATTCAACACGATGGATGCATCTCCTTTTCATGAGAAGGATCTCGATGATGACGCCGAAGAATTCATCGTAAGCTGGGCACAGGAGTTCCCTACTCAAGACCCGCTTATTCTGTCTATCCACGTCAGTCAGGTGGGTCAAACGCCGATGCCCGACGTGCTCGTTGAAACCGCCGTCCGGCATTATTTCTCGTATCGTGCAAGCCTATGTCGCCTGGAGTTTCGGCGGCTGCTGCGGGAGGGGCGGTTAAGCTTGGTGATTGGGTTGCTGTTTCTGAGCCTGTGTTTGATTGGCGCAAGATTGTTCCGTGGAATGGGCTCCGAAGCGCTGCTACAAGTGGCCGGAGAAGGTTTAATCATTGCGGGATGGGTTGCCATGTGGCGGCCGCTGGAAATATGCCTTTATGATTGGTGGCCCATACGACGGCGATGGAAAATATTTCAGAAGCTGGGGCAAATGAAAGTCGAGATATACCACCAGGGATGATGTAAGAATAATCGGAGATACCGGCCGCACTCCGGTTTCATTTGCCAGTCATTCGCGGCAGACCCTAATCGATTTGTCCATAATGAATGGTTTGTACGCCTTTTGACTGGATTTTTCTTTTTACCGCGGGATCGCAGAGGGCATCGAGTTCTGTTTGTCTTTGTTTAATCAGGTAGGTATCGGCAAGGGTAAGCCCCTGCGCATAACCGGGATGCACCATCACTTCCCCAATTCCCTCGGGCAAAGCATCGAGTAATTTGAGCCAGGTAATTGAAGACATTCGGCCGGTACTTGCCAAGCCATAAAACCAGTCGGTGGTTTTCAGGCCGGCGGCGTTCATTTGTGATTTTAATTTTCGGGCGCACCCGGAAACAATCCGGCGGCCCAGTCCCGGTGCGGGCATGTTGACGATGTGTGATTCCGCCGCACAACGCATTCCCGGGATGCCAAACTCGAGGGCAAGGGCAATCGCAATTTTTCCAAGAGATGGAATGTTATAAACGTGTTTATGTGAATCAAGATGTGTGGGCTTGATCCCTCGGTCCAGTGCATATTTGATCTGCTCCGCCCATTCGCGTTTAACTTCCTCCAGGCATTTAGGCCGCACCGTCAACCGCCACAGTAAACGGGATATTCTCCGGTCGAATACATCTGAATTATTGCATAGGTATTGAAGTTTCCCCGAACAGGTTGTTCCCTGATTCAGGCACAGATGGATTCCCACTCCAAGGGCAGGCGTACTTTTGGCGAGATCGATGGCCCGATCCCGATCAGGCATGGTGGTCATCAGCGTAGCGCTGGTCAATATGCCTTGATGATGGGCGCGGAGAATTCCATCGGTAACGCCTTGAGAAAAGCCCAAATCATCAGCATTAATAACGACTTTTACCTGCACGAGGATATCTTGCGGGCAAATGGCTCAGTCATCAATAGGTTCGGCGGGACGGTAGATGCGCACGGACAAGGTCTTAACACCCCAGTATTGAGCCTGAGAAAATGTCGGCAACAGAACATCCAGGCGGTATCCCTGAATGGCTTCGCCGCGGTCCAGGACGGGAACTGGTTTGCTGTTGTCATAACCGGGCACACGAACCATGTAATTGAAAGGAATTAACCGGGTATCCGCGGCTACCAGATGGCCGCCATTGGTTTTTACACTTCGTCCCGAAGCGGTTGTGGTTCCATTATATGGCCAGCAACATACCGCATCAGGAGCATAGCTGGTGACGCGTAAAGTCAATGTTTCCCAGTAAACAAATTTGTGGCCGTTATACATGAAAGAGTCTGTTTGTTGGGCTGCCGGTTGGATCACCGGTTTTATCGGCGCGGGCTGGAGGACAATCGCGCCTGGCTCAGCGGTTTGAGCAGCGGAAATCGCGCTGGTCAAATTCTGGCCGACTTGTGGGGTTATCGCGAGCATAGGCGCCGGGCCGGCATCAGATGTATTTGCCCACAGCTTGGGCATCGCACCAATACGCCAAAATGAAGTCAGAACCAAGCCGGCAACAACAAATATCCCCAGGAGCGTAAAAAGCTCCCAATTTTCACCAGGATTTAAGCTGCGACTCCGCATGCAGATTCTCCCGATTGGTCGGTAACCCCTGCATCCGTGCTGATTTTGCCCGCTCTTGAGCGAAAATCATGGGTTCTTCCGCCGAATAATTAAAATTGTGCCAGCCGTCCTGGCCGTCACAAAAAATTCATATTTAACTACTTTCGGTGCTTCAACTCATCATAGCCGCTGCTCGACGGCCGAATCCATTTAAACTTCTTCGTTACTGTGCCGGCAAACTAAGCCGTAACAATAACTACCATCCTGCTAGACAACATTGTAATAGTCAGGCAAGACTTAACCAACAAAAATTTTCTGTTTGTTAGGTATAAGGAAGGTGAAAATAGGTCCATTCCGCTTCCTATAAAGTTATATTTTATATTAAGGAATTTATTGCTGTTCAATGATGATTTAATTAATCCCAAAATAACATTTATACGAGTGCGAACAAGAGTTTTTGTTCGTTACCAAAGCACTAACATTTTTGTCGATCCGGCTTATCAGAGGGCAACCAACCATGTTGTGCGATTAGTTTGCTGCCTGTACATTTATCGGACAGTGCCTGATGAGTTAGCCCGGAGGCCATTTTTCAGGGGCGATTCATGGATACGGTTTTTCTATCTCGTGTTCAATTTGGTTTAACTATTTCATTTCATTACATCTTTCCTCCACTGAGCATCGGTTTAGGTCTTATGCTGGTCATCATGGAGGGAATGTATCTGAAAACGCAAAACATGCTTTATGAACATATGACCAAATTCTGGATTCGTGTTTTCGCGCTCATTTTTGGCCTCGGAGTGGCCACAGGCATTGTGATGGAATTTGAATTTGGGACCAACTGGGCAAATTATTCGCGTTTTGTGGGAGACGTATTCGGTGCGCCACTGGCCTCGGAGGGCATTTTCGCGTTTTTTCTCGAGTCCGGTTTTCTGGCTCTATTGCTCTTCGGCTGGAACAGGGTGGGGCCGAAGATGCATTTTGTTTCCACGGTAATGGTTGCCTTGGGGTCCACGTTTAGTGCGCTCTGGATTAACGTCGCCAACTCCTGGATGCAGACTCCGGCGGGTTTCAAAATTAAAGTCCAAAACGGCCGGCCGGTCGGTGCACTAATCACCAATTTTTGGCAGGTGGTCTTCAATCCCTCGACCATGGTCCGGCTGGAACACGTTATTGTTGGAGCATTTTTGAGCGGTGCGTTCCTGGTGCTTAGCGTAGGATCATGGTACGTACTGAAAAATCAGCACAAAGAAATTGGACGTGCGTGCGTCAAAATTGCTCTGGTAGTTGCCGCCATCTGTGCCCTGCTGCAATTATTTGTCGGCGATCTCAATGACCGCATGATTGCCAAATATCAGCCCATTAAACTGGCGGCTTTTGAAGGGCATTTTAATTCGCAAGGTTCGGCTTCCTTAAGTTTGTTCGGCTGGGTAAACCAGGCTGATCAGACAACACACAGTATTGCCATACCCGGACTTTTAAGCTGGCTGCTTTATTTTGATGCCAGTCATCCTGTGCAGGGGCTGGATTCAACAAATCCATCCAATTGGCCGCCGGTCAATCCGGTTTTTCAATCGTATCACCTGATGATTGCCATCGGTATGCTATTGATCTTAATTACACTGCTGGGGTTGTTTTACTGGAAACGTGGAACGCTTTTTGACCAGCGGTGGTTGCTGTGGATATTTGTTTTTTCCGTCGTTGGCCCGCTGGCAGCCAATGAATTGGGATGGTTTTCTGCGGAAGTGGGGCGGCAGCCTTGGATTGTCTATGGAATACTTAAAACAAGCGACGGTGTTTCACCCAATCTTCCCGCCGCGGACGTTCTGGCGAGCACGATTATGTTTTCGATTATGTATCTGCTTCTGTTTGCATTGTTTATTTTTCTTTTGGATCGGAAAATCAAGGCCGGTCCTGTCGTGGCAGAACCAGACGAAACTGCAGAGGGTTCGGAATTGCTGCTGGGGCATGCCCGTATGGATCCATAAAAATTTGCATTACAACCTTTTAAATTTGGATCGCTGAAATGATTTTACAAATAATATGGTTCGTCCTGATCGGCATACTCTTCGCGGGGTTCGCCATACTTGATGGTTTTGACTTCGGCGTAGGAATGCTGCATTTGTTCGCCCGTTCGGATAACGATCGCAGGGTTTTGCTCAATAGCATCGGGCCGGTCTGGGATGGCAATGAAGTCTGGCTGGTTACCGGCGGCGGCGCGTTGTTCGCCGCGTTTAAGGATGTGTATGCAACGCTGTTTTCCGGATTTTACCTGGTGCTGATGCTTTTGCTTTTGGCTTTGATTTTCCGTGCTGTTTCCATTGAATTTCGCAGCAAAGAACCGATGAAATGGTGGCGCACACTCTGGGATATAAACTTTTTCATCGGTTCTCTGCTCGCGGCACTGCTGCTGGGGGCGTTTGTCGGCAATCTGGGGCATGGCATCACACTTGACGCGAATGGTGACTATACTGGTTTGTTTTGGGATCTTTTAAATCCTTATGCACTGATGGTGGGGATTACAACCGTGGCACTTTTTATGATGCATGGCGCGATCTATCTGGTAATGAAAACGGATGGAGAACTGCACGATCGCGTCCGCGGCTGGGTGAACAATGCCATTATTTTCTTTATTATCTGTGCCGTAACGACAACCATGGTGACCGAACTTTATGAGCCCCATCTGACGCAGCCATTCAAGAATCATCCTGTTTTGTTCATCTTTCCGATGCTGATGATGCTGGCCATTGCCAATATACCGCGGGAAATCCATCACAAACGTGACTTTCAGGCATTTCTATCCAGTTGTGCGGCTATTGTTTTATTGCTGATTGTATTGTCCATTGGTATGTTTCCAACCATTGTTTATGCGACAAACAATCCGGCATACAGCCTGACCGTTTACAACTCATCAAGTTCACAATATACGCTGAGAGTGATGCTGGTTATCGCCTGCATTGGAATGCCGCTGGTACTCGGTTATACAACTTACATTTATTACATATTCCGCCACAAGGTTCGGCTGGATTCGCACAGTTACTGAGTAATACCGTCATTTTATTTAATTCTGTTTAAAAAATCATCAACTAAAGTTCCGGCGAGTTGTTTGCGAACCACCCGACGTGAATTATGGCCATCGATGATCCAGGCGCCAGGATCATTGCCTTGAACCATCTGGAGTGTATTGGCGACGATGACATCAGCACGACTCTGAATACGGCTTTCCCCGGCTATGCGGATGAGTTCATCTTCGCTCATGGCGACCTCGAGTTTGAATTTATAAAGCAAACCGCGATAGTTCCATTGTGTGCGAAATAGATCGATGATTTTTTCACTCTGAACCCCGCGAACAGCGATCAGCTGGTGATTTCCTTTGACCTTTGCAGCCTGCACGTTTTCAACAACCCAATTGGCCTGGGGTGGATTCGAATCCGGTATGGGAGTGCTGCTAATAATCCGAAATACGCCATCAGGGATATAGTCGCTCACGGCTGCGGTCATAAATACGCCGCGATAATTTTTTTGGCTTAGACATTGAGGTATCAGTGCGATCAGTTCAGAGTGTGAGCGAAAACCCAGGGTATTTAATGCGCCCGCGTTTCCTCGTATACCACAAGCGTATTTAACATGTTCCGCATTTGAAGTCAGCAACGTTACATCAGCGACATCAAGCATTTTGGTCGCGATATCCAGGCCTGTTCGACCAGTAAAAATGTTGTTCCACTGGCGCACGTCGTCGATGCGTTCGAGTGTGTTGCCCGCGGTGATTAAAACGTGCGGATGTTCAGCCATGGCGGCTATGTTAGAGGCTAATTTTTCGCGAGTCGAGGGCGAAATTCCTGTGAAAATGCCTTTTTCAGGCATCATCAAACCCAATGTTGTTCAGACGGGATCAAATTAGTGTGCTTTGGTTTTAATTTTGGGGGCGGTTAGAACGTTATCCGTTTGATCAATTGGCCGTACGCTCGTTGCTTTTAAACCCTTGGGGCCTTCTTCGGCTTCATATTCAACAGTTTGGCCTTCTTTAAGTGTACGAAAGCCCTCCGAAATAATGACGCTGTGATGGACGAAAATATCCAGTTTTTGATCTTCAGTGGTAATAAAGCCGAACCCTTTTCGGTCATTAAACCATTTTACGCGACCGATACTTTTGGACATGTTGATTGCGCCCCCAAATTATTGCAGGCGTCCTGAATAAATGATTTAATGACGTATCTTACCATTTATGACTGACCTAACGTGTACGACTTGAAGTTCAGATCAAAGTCACAATATATTTACGTGGGGGAATTATAGAAATTATTTCCATTTTCAGTCAAGGGAAATATTCAACGCTTATTTCATCGAAGTGAAAAGCATCTTTTTAAGATATCAAAATAATAGTCCCATAGAATGACTATTTACCAAGCTTTGTGCTTGGTTATCACCCATATACTTCCGAGCGCATTTAAATACCTGAAATTTCGAGAATGTTTGTTTTGCGCCCTATAACCAAATCATGGCCGTTATTTGTGTTAGAAACACGCTTTTTATGACGACGTTGATGAATAGTATGAGACACTCATGTCGGAGCAGGGAAAATTGCACCGTCCGGTAAGCGAAATTTTTATTAAAAAAGAAGCGTTTTTTTTGCGTTGTTGTCACTTTTAGTTTAGCATGAGTATGCGGGGTAAGCTGTTCCGCGAGGTGTGTGTCAAGAGTTCGCCTGTAAAAAAGAAATAAATTATCCTGACGCCTGTGGCCGAAGGGTATATATTAAAAGCTCTTGATTACCGGCTCTAATCTGAGCTTAACAGGGGCCCGAAGAAAGGTAACCTTATGGCATCTTGCGGGTTAAATGAATAGATGCAGCGGGCTGATTAAAATCCCGCGACGCGGACGTTGATATTTTACAGGAGCCGGCATGAAGCCGGTGAATTGGATAAGCAAGGATGCACCTCTCGCCGAGACGTCTTCGGCGGGGCGGAGCCTGCCGGCAAATGGTCTGCAGACTACGAGAGAGAGGTATGTTGTGTCGGGCCTCAATCCCTTAGAGCCTTTGCCTCCGCTTGGGCGCGACCCTGTTCGCCCGGCTCGGGAAGTTTTTAAACAACGTCGAGCACCTGCGGAAACACCCAAAACCCCTGCTGCACCACAGGACGTTTCCCCGGCATCTCAGGCGGCCCGTAACGATGCTTCGCGAAAAAAGCCCGCCTCTGAAGAACCGGCCCAGGAACCATCATCACCTCCTGAGGAGGCTGCGACCAAAGAGAATGAAGAACCTTTGTCGCTGAAACTGCCAATTCAGGCACAGCTTACTCTGATTCGCACGATCATGACCGGCCGTCAGGATTTTGTTGCGGTGGCCCTGGAACAGCTTCAAAGCTCTTTGCGTAATATCTTCTGGCCGGGCGTTTTGCGTATTTATCGTCCGGACATGGAATCCTCGGAGTCCGGGCCAGCCGATGTTCCCAGAGCGACAGCGCCCCTGGTGTGCGGCGAAGAAAATTATGGTTCGCTTGTTCTGGAAGGAACCCCGCCCAACCCGCGCACGGTGGATCAGCTTCGGCAGGCCGCCTTGTGGCTGGCGGCCATGTTGTCCATCGCCCATAAATTGTCCAGCCTGCAACAACTTGCGGATACCGATGAACTTTCGGGCGCATTCAACCGTCGCTATTTCATGGAAAATGTGCCCAAGGTGCTGGAAAGAGCCAGGCGGGAACGTTTCTGTGTGACCATACTTCTTTTTGATATCGATAATTTTAAACAATACAACGACCAGTTTGGTCACGCCGCCGGCGATGCGATTATTCGTGAAATCATCGGACTCCTGCGACACTGCACGCGCACCCGAGATATGGTGGCGCGTATCGGTGGAGATGAATTTGCCGTGGTCTTCTGGGACGAAGGTTCGCCAAGGCACCCCGACAGCCAGCATCCGCGTAATGTTCTGACCGTCGCTCATCGTTTCCGCAAAGCGGTCGAGGATCATCCCTGGAACACCGAAGGCGGTCCCATTGCGGGCAAACTCAGTATCAGCGGCGGTTTGGCAACGTTTCCCTGGGACGCGCAAAATTTGCACGATCTGATGATCGTGGCCGACGGAGAATTGATGCGCGCCAAATCTCTGGGCAAGAACGCCATCGTTTTGGCCGGTCCGGAACAGTCTCCACCAACCCAGCCTAACCGGTAATAACCGGGCCTTTTTCGCAGTTCATTTGTCAGAATAAATGTTTTTGGCCATTTTGTGGCGGTGATTGGCAATTCAAGCCATTCGCGCTGATAATGCCCTATATCAAGGAGAATTGGAGGCTCCATGGAATTTCTCAGGCTCTTGACCGAAACCCCGGGCGTTCCCGGTCGTGAAGAATTGATCCGGGCGATCATTGAACGTGAATCACAGGGGCTTTTTGATCAAACACGCGTCGATGCGCTGGGCAATCTGATTTGCACTAAAAAAGCGGAGCGTCTTATTCCGGATCGAACCCCGCAGCGCATCATGATCGCTGCCCACATGGATCAGATCGGTTTTTATGTTCGTCACATCGATGAAAAGGGCTTTATACGCATACACAACGTCGGCGGTTTTGACACCCGCAATTTGCACGCCAATCGCGTACTCGTTCAGGGCCGCCGGGACTTGCCTGGAGTATTAAATCCCGCCGGCAGGCCAATTCATATTGCCACGGAAGAAGACCGCAAAAAGATATACCAGGTGAATGAATTTATTGTGGACGTCGGTTTGCCCGGTAAAAAAGTCAAACAATTGGTGCGCGTCGGTGATCCGGTAACCCTGGTCAGGGAATTTGCCCAGATAGGCGATTTTGTCAGCGGCCAGGCGATGGACAACCGTGCCGCGGTATGGGTCGCGGTTCGGGCATTGCAGCGCGTAAAAAAATCTCGTTATGACATAGTGGTCGTGTTTACCGTTCAGGAGGAAGTCGGTTTGCGTGGAGCCGGTCCCGCGACGTTCGGACTCGAACCGGACATCGCCATCGCTTTGGATACCACTCTTGCCTGCGATACGCCAGGCGTTCCCGAAGATCAAAGTGTCACCCAGGCCGGTGCCGGGGTGGGTATTAAAGTCATGGATGCCTCATCTATAAGCGACCGCTCATTAGTCGAGAGTTTTGTAAGCGTCGCAAGACGGGAAAAAATTCCCTTTCAGCTCGAACTCCTGCCCATGGGCGGCACGGACGCCGGCGCCATGCAGCGTACTCGTGTAGGCTATAAAACCATTACTTTAAGCATTCCGACCCGCTATATTCATACCGTAACGGAAATGGTGCATCGCGACGATTTGCACGCCGCCCGGAATTTGCTCGCGGCGTGGTTATCCAATTGATTTTTGGACCCTTGTGGGCATAAGCTTGATTATGCAGGTTAGTTGGTGGCAGTATGACGAACGAATATCTGTTTGATCAAAAGATCTGCACAGATCTGAACGCTTCAATGACGCTTGAGTGGCTTTGCACAAACGGTCGCGGTGGTTTTGCCACCGGTACCGTCGCCGGTATAAACACGCGTAAATATCACGGCTATCTGGTGGCCGCGGCCCGGCCGCCGGTGGAACGTTACGTTTTGCTTTCCCGTGTGGAAGATCGCATCTGGATTGGCGAAAAGAGTTACCCTCTTTCCAGCAATGAATTTCCCGACATCATCGACCCACAAGGTTACCGTAATCTGATCCGTTTCGAATTGCGAACAGGCCCTGTATGGCGCTACAGCTTTGACGGCGTAATCATAGAAAAATCCATTGTTTTTTTACATGATCAGGATGCCGTTTCGATTCGTTATGAATTGGTTTCGGCCGCTGATGGTCAGTCGGATATTCGCCTGCATTTGCAGCCCATGCTCGCGGGCCGGCATTTTCATGCTACAACAGAAGCCAACAATCGTCCCGCATGGAATATGGAGGATCTAAGGACTCCCACCGATCAATTGGTGCTTTCGGCGCCGCAATGCCCGTTGCGCCTTTTTATCAGCCATAACGCCGATCGTTTCAGCATCGGACCATGCTGGTGGTACAACTATGTTTTGCGCGAAGAACGCAACCGGGGCTATCCGTATCAGGATGATCTGTGGACTCCCGGAGTATTGGAGTTTGCGCTTAAGCTGGGTCATCCTGTGGGTTTGATCGGTTCGGTGCGCCCGGTGGCGTTTGCCGAACAATCTTCGCTGATTCAAAAAGAGCAATCGCGGCAGCAACATTTGTCCATTAAACAGGATGTTTCGTTGCCGGCCGCAAATTTGATTAATAAACTCACCGCCGCGGCGGATCAATTTCTCGTTTATCGTTCCTCAGATCAGTCACCGACCGGAAAAATGTCCGTTATCGCCGGTTATCCCTGGTTCGAGGATTGGGGCCGGGATACGTTTATCAGCCTCGCGGGACTTACGTTGGTAACCGGAAAATTTAATGCGGCGCGCAGCATTCTGGTGACGTTCGCCGACCACATTCGCGACGGCCTGGTTCCCAATCGTTTCCCAGATGATTCCAAGGAGCCTGATTACAACACTGTGGATGCTTCACTTTGGCTGGTGCATGCGGCCTATCAATATTGGCGTTATTCCGGCGATTTTGCCCTGCTGAAAAACTATCTCTACGGCCCGTTGTGCCGCATTCTCGACGCCTATAGCAATGGAACCAGTTACGGCATTCGCATGGATAACGATGCCCTGATCCGTGCCGGTGAACCGGGAGTTCAGCTTACCTGGATGGACGCCAAAATCGGCTGGAAAGTCATCACGCCGCGTTACGGCAAGCCGGTGGAAATTAACGCCCTCTGGTACAACGCGCTGAGAATTATGGAATTTCTGGCGCAAAAAGCCGGCGATCCGGGCCGGGCCGCTTTGTGGGAAAATCTTGCCGGACGTGTCCAGAAAAGCTTCGTGGAAAAATTCTGGAACAAGCAATTGCAGTGTCTTTACGATGTCGTCGGGGATGATGGCAAACCGGATGCCGCCATACGGCCCAACCAGATATTGGCGATCAGTCTGCCGTTTTCGATTCTTTCTTCCGCGTCCGCTAAATCGGTTTTGTCCATTGTTCAGAGGGAATTGCTCACGCCCATGGGCCTGCGTACGCTCTCACCCGGCTCGCCGGGCTATTGCGGGCGTTATCAGGGCAATCAGGAAAGCCGCGATCACGCCTACCATCAGGGCACCGTCTGGCCATGGCTTATTGGTCCGTTTGTTAGTGCCTATGTCAAAGTCAACGGTTCATCGCCGGATGTGCGCAGCAAGGCCTGGGAATTTCTCCAGCCCTTCGAAGCCCATCTGCGCCAGGCCGGCATTGGCAGCATAAATGAGATCGCCGACGGCGATTTCCCGCATTTGCCGCGCGGATGCATTGCCCAGGCCTGGTCCGTGGGCGAAGTGATACGCAGTTGTTGGGAGGACGTTTTAGGCCGTGCTCCGTCCTGGCCGCACGAAACACAGGACTCCAGCGCCATTCCCCATGTCGGTATCTCCGCCGGCGCTGTAAAACTTTAAAATTCTCATTGATTTAATAACCCGCCTTAGCGGATGTAACTCGGGCTCTTGAGCCTGAGTTATAGCCCAGGCATTCCCCGCCCTGAGCTATGTCGAAGGGTTTACCGGGACCAATTAAAACCAATCGTAAATGCGTTATTTTGTTCTTCTGCTCACCAGCTCAACTTTCTCCTGCTCTCGGCGGCGGTACCGCCGCCGTGCCAGTCACCTTCTATGAGCCGAGCCTTGTCAAGCAGAATTTTCGTCGTCATGAGTCGATGGGTTGAACCTTCTATTCAGTGCTTCCGCGAATGATTTTTGTTCTCTATTTTCGCGGGCCTATTCAACTGTTCAATAGCCTGCCCCATTCTATCCCACGGGCTTAAATCCCAAGGTCATCAGTCGGGGTTGGGCTTTCCTGTCATCGACCTTAACGACTCCTATTCGCTTCGACGTTCCTTGGGATGGCTTAGCGCTCAATCCCAACGGTTAATCCCGTCGGATTCTTCCACGGCGTACCATCACGTAACATCGCCCAGAGTTTAACTAATAAACGCCGAGCCACCGCCACAATGGCGATCTTCTTACGCTTCGGACTGCCACGCCGAACCTGTTCATACACCTCGCGCATCCAGGTATTTTTCCACACACCCAGCCAGGCAATCTCCACCAACAACCCCCGCAACAGACGATGGCCAGCCTTGCTGATGTGACCCTGCCGATCACTTTGGCCACTCTGCCAGCGACGAGGGGTCAAACCCACGTAACAACCCACCTGCCGGCCATTCTTAAAGCGCTGCGGATTATCCAATACCGCCACCACCGCCTCACTTAAACGCGGCCCCACGCAAGGCGCCTGTTGTAAACGCTTCACGGCCTCCAGCGTTTGGCCCAGCTTCGCCAGTTGTCCCTCGACCTGATGGATCTGCTCCTGGACCCGCTCCAACTGCTCTAGCTCGCAACCCACCTGAAAAAGCCATATCTGTTCCCCAGATGCTCCGGATACGTCCTGTTTCAATCGCGCTAGCCCTTGTTTCGTCCACGCCCCATGCACCGACCCCAGATGCAGACCTTGGCGTTCGTAAATGGACCGAAGCGAGTTCTTAATGGCCGTTTGGCGACGCACCAGACTGTGCCGGTATTCGATCAATGCCCGCCATTGGCGCACCGGCGCCGCGGGTACATGCACGGTGGGCAGGCAATTCATCTCGGATAATTGTGCTAGTTTTAAGGCGTCACTCCGATCCGTTTTGGCCTTAACGGTCTTCCAACGCCATCGCTCATCATTGCCGTTCGCCACCTGTATTGGAATATTCAGACGCCAGGCGATATCGCAAACCCAGCCCGACGCCGGTCCCGCCTCAATCACCAGTCGATCCGGGGAACACCGCCGCAGTAATTGTTCTACGTCATGGGCGTTGGTGCCGATCTTCCCAAAGGTTTGCCGTTGACTTCCCGTCAGATAATCCACATACACGCTCTTGTTCTTTCCCAGGTCGAGTGCGAGAATCTTCATGGCCGAGTCCTTTCTGAAAAACACGTTTGAGCGATCCACAAGATCAGCTCGTATCAGCGGAGATTTTACTCTCCGACTTTAACGCGATCAGGAAGGCTCGGCTTCATAGTTTCTATCCCCTTCGTTTGTGCCATCCGCGTGTAGCAAGGTGGGAAATTTTTGACGCATTGTGGCGTTTGTTGAGTGCCGGCAAATCAAGTCTCAGCGCTAAGCAGAGACAGTATTTCGGCCTGGAGTTTCGATAAGGAATTCGTAATGACCTGCCAAACTTCTTTATCGTTGATTAAATCATAGCCGTGAATCAGCACATTCCGAAAGGCAATGATTTGGGCGGTGCTGGAAATCCGTGAGGCGATGGCGGGGTCAATACGCGTAAGCCGATTCACGGCCTCACCAATGATTTCGAAATTGCGCTCCACCGCCTGACGCATCTGGCGATCCTGCCGGTAATCTTCCAGTGTTTTGTTTCGCGTGCTCTCAAGGATGAAGGAAACAGCATCGCTAATATCCACGAGAAGTTTCGGGCTTTTAGGCTGCATAGAGCAATTCCCGCGTTCTGTTGACTTCGCGGATAAAGTATGGATTTCGCAACGCCGATATCATCACCAGATCGACGGAACGCTCTAACAGCCGCGCCAATTCATCGCGAAGATCGAAATATCGGGTCAGCCACGGGCCCAGATCAACGTCAGGCAGAAATTCCACCAGAAAATCCACGTCGCTCCGACTGGTGTCGAAGGCTTCACCGGCCGCAGAGCCAAACACTTCCAGGCGGGCAACGCCGTAGTCCCGGCAGAGCCTGGCAAGTTCAGCGGATTTGGTCTTTAATTGAGGGATCATTTAGCACAATTCCTGAACGAGAAATATACTACAATGACCGTCATTATCATACCATGTTGCGGCGTGGGTTTTATTCCTCTTTTTCACTCCCGTCTCAGAACTCCCGACTCCCGTCTCCAGACTCGCCCTCGCTGTTGTCCCGCACAAAAATTCAATTATGATGACGCCCAAGGTATAACCAAAAAATGACGATGAGGAATCGATGATCGATAAAGTATTCAAGGCATATGATATTCGTGGGACTTACCCCGAAGAGCTTAATGAAGACCTGGCGTGGAAGATTGGTTATGCCGGGGCCCGGTTTTTGCGGAAAAATCTGACCGGTCCGGACAAAACGGACGCGCGCAAAAACATGGTGGTCGTCGCCCGTGACATGCGCCCCAGCAGTCCGTCGCTGTGCCAGGCGCTTATTGACGGCATTCGCTCCAGCGGCACAGGCTGCATCGATATCGGCATGATCGATACGCCTGAGATGTATTTCGCCATCAACGATTTGGCCGGCTGCGGCGGCATCCAGACTACGGCATCGCATAATCCGCCCCATTACAACGGTTTTAAAATCAGCGGCCTGAAGGCCAAACCCATCAGTGAAGACACGGGTTTACAGGAAATCAAAAGCATCTGTGCCACGCTGCAAAAAAGTACGCCTGTGCAGGTCGGCGTTCTGGAACATCAGGATCTTACCCAGCCTTACCGCGCCCATGTTCTGAAATTCCTGAAAATGTCCCGGCCGCTCAAAGTTGTGGCAGACGCCAGCAACGGCATGGCGGGAAAATTTCTGCCGGCAATATTCATAGGTCAGCCCAATCTCAATATCATCCCTTTGAATCTGGATATCTCCGGCACATTTAAACATGGGCTCAATCCGCTGGAGGATGGCAATCTCAGCCAGCTTCAGGAGGCCGTGCTTTCCAATGGCGCCGATCTTGGCGTCTGTTTCGACGGCGACGCCGATAGGAGTATTTTTGTCGATGAACAGGCTCGGGTCGTTCGCAGTGATATCGTTACCGCGCTTCTGGCTCGGGATTTTCTCAAGACCAACCCCGGCGCCGCGGTCGTTTACGACTTGCGTTCCAGCCGGGTGGTTAAAGAGGAAATTCAAAACGCCGGCGGCATACCTTTGCGCGAGCGCGTCGGCCATTCGTTTATGAAAAAAACGCTCGCCGATTCCCACGGCGTTTTCGGAGGGGAATTGTCCGGCCATTTTTATTTCCGGGACAATTTCAATTGCGACAGTGGGGCGATCGCTTTTGCCCGCATGGTCAGCGTACTTTCGCAATATGACATGCCTATGAGCCAGATGCTCAAGCCTTTACTTCGCTGGCATTCCAGCGGTGAAATTAATTTTGAGGTTGCTGATAAGGACGCGGTCATAGCCCAGATTGCCCAGAAATATAAGGACGCCTCCATCGATTATCTTGACGGCATCACGGTGGAATACGATATCTGGTGGTTTAACGTCCGCAAAAGCAACACCGAACCGCTCCTGCGCCTGAACCTGGAAGCGAATACCGAAGAAACCATGAAGAAAAAACTCGATGAAGTGGAACAGTTAATTTGTGCGCCGGCGCAGCATTAATTCCGGTATTTTTTGTTGTTTTTGGGGTGTGCGGATGTGCCGGATCAAAAAAAATGATTTCACGATTTTGTTCGCTTTTTTTATCGCTTTTGCATGTCTCGCTTCTCATGCTTTACAAGCCCGCGCCCAGACCCTTTCCGATCGTATTGCCGCGCTATTGAGTTCTAAACAGCTTGCCGGCGCCCAGGTCGCCATCGATATGCGCGAACTCGTTCCGACTGGTTCGCAGGAAGTTTATAGCCTGCATCCGGATTTACCTTTAATGCCCGGAAGTAACGCCAAAGTGCTCACGACCGCGGCGGCGTTTGACCGCTTCGGAGCCGATTATGACCTTCCAACGCGTCTGTACATCGTTGGAAACGATCTGGTGGTAGTTGGCGGCGGCGATCCGGCGTTGGGTGACCCCGTGCTCAGTCAATATGTCGGCTGGAAACCAACCACGCCTTTTGAGATATGGGCCGGCATCCTGAAGAAAAAGGGGCTTACTCATTTTGATAATCTCTATATCGACGACAGCATCTTTGATCACCAGTTCACCAATCCGCTTTGGCCTTCCGGTCAAAGCAGTGACTGGTATGAAGCTCCGGTGGGGGGGCTCAATTACTCATTGAATGTCAAACCAACGCCGGGCAATGCTGATGGAACCGCCGTTGACGATCCGGGTTTATACGCCGGCTCGGCCATCTGGCAAACGTTCACCGCCAATGGCATCACCTTTGACGGCCAACTGCTCCGCGGCTCTTTAACTCAGCTCGATGCGTCTGGCCAGGCCAAACCGCTGGCCACCTTTGAAACGCCTTTACCGGCGATTTTGCGTCGCGCTCATACCGATAGCATTAATCTCATGGCTGAAGCGCTTTGTAAACTTCTTGGTCACGACGCGACAGGGCGGCCCGGCAGTTGGGCCGATGGCATCGCGGCGATTCAGGCATACCTCAAATCATTGGGCATAAGCCAGGATATGGTTACGTTGGCGGATGGCTCAGGTTTATCGCATTCTGATCGCATCGCTCCAGAGGCCCTGACCATGGTTCTGGCCCACATCGCCTCGGAACCCGACGCCGCGGTATATATCAACAGTATGGCCCGCCCCGGCTCTGGAACGCTTATTCATCGCTTCATTGGCTCGCCCGCGGCGCGGGACATATATGCTAAGGATGGACACATCACTGGCGCTTCGACGCTTTGCGGCTATTTATTCGTCGATGGCCGCAAGTTTGTATTTTCCGTGATGGTCAATCACTATCATGGAAACGTGAACTCCTGGGAAGATCAGGTCGTCACGGCGTTGTACTTTGCCGCGAGCGGAAAGCCCTGATCCCGGTCTTGCTTTATGCATCACCAGATTCTTTCAGCGCCATTGGTCCTTGCCGCACCCGATCAGCTTATCCAGGACGGCGCTGTAGTTATTAATGATTCTTTGATTCTCGCTATTGGCAAACGCTCCGAGATATTGCGCCAGTTCCCATCGGCAGTGGAAAAACATTTTGACGGGCACGTACTTTTGCCGGGCTTTGTTAACGCCCATACACATCTTGAACTCGGGTTTCTGGCGGGAAAAATTCCCGGTCCTGCATTTTTCCCTGAATGGGTGCTTAAACTTCAATCATCTTTTCCGCCGCAGGAGCAAATTCCGCAGGTCGTCAGCACAGGCGTCTGTGAATCAGTCCGGCAATCCTTGCGTTTCGGCGTAACCACCGTCGGCGACATCACCCGTCGGCATCAGCCGTGCCGCTCGGCATTGCAAAATGTTCCGTCGCACGTCGTAAGTTTTGGCGAAGTCATGGCCCTGGGGCGTTTGCGTGATCAGCTTGATGCACGGTTTGCCGCGGCTGTGGATGATGCGACTTCCTCCGATCGGCTTACCATTGGCGTTTCGCCGCATGCGCCATATTCCGTCGAAGGGCCGGCACTCAAAAAAATAGCTGCTCTGGCTGAAAAACGCCGTCTTCCATTAGCGATGCATCTGGCGGAACATTCCGAGGAATCTCAATTTCTGGCTGATCTGAGTGGGCCGCTGGGTCGGGAATGGGAGTTGATGCGCCAACTTGATCTATTGGACGATAAAATTCCGCTCTTTAACGGTTCACCGATTCAATGGGCTAAACATTACGGCCTTTTGGATATAACCGTTCCGGTTATTCTTGCCCACGTCAATTACACTTCCGACGACGATCTGGCATTGCTGAGTAGACCAAACGTGAGCGTTGCGTATTGTCCGCGTACGCGCCGTTATTTCGGCCACGATTCGCACAGCGCCCACCGCTGGCCCGATATGCTTTCCCGTGGCATCAATGTCTGTCTGGCGACTGATTCGCTGGCTAGCAATCCCGACCTGTCGGTGCTGCGCGAGGCGCAATTTGTTTATCAAAATTATCGGGATTCAAATCTCGCAGATTTGTATGCCATGATCACCACCCGTCCATCCGCGGCTCTGGGGCTTGCTGATCACGTTGGCCGTTTGTCGCCCGGTTTTTACGCCGACATTCAGGCTGTGCCGATTGATTCATCAGCGGAGAAAATCACTGATGTACTGGAGGTGCTAATTTCTGAAGCGCCATTGCCGTCCGCACTCTGGATCAACGGCGTGCAGGTTAAAATTCCCTGAATTCTCAAATCTTTAGTAGCAGGCACGGTCCCCGTGCCGTCCTTGTCTCCACGCATCATTTAGTGATAATTGCGTCAGCTAATAATTCCTATTTTCGTAATGGCTGGCTGACATCGCGGCGTTGGTTGACGTTTATGTATCCACTAGATTGTTCAAGCAATGAGGGGGTAAGCTTTACGGCGCTCTTTCTGCTCATGCGACAGGTAAGTGATCAATTAATCGCCGATCATCACGGCGTTTTATTCCAGTGATGGATCACGAATAATGCCCGATTCTTTGCAGACTCTTCATCGTCCGCCGCGCTATCGTCTGTACATTGACGAATCAGGCGATCACACGTATCGCCGGCTTGACGAATTTGCCCATAAATATCTCGCCTTGCTCGGTGCATGGTTCGAGCAACCAGGACCCTATTCCAGGTTTGCCGATTCTCTGGAAAATTTTAAACTCGACATCTTTGGTCCTCGCCCCGATAAACCCGTTATTCTGCATCGTTCCGATATCATTAACTATAAAGGTGCGTTTGGCATTCTCAGAGACCCGACAATAAAGGCCAGGTTTGATAATGATTTAATTTCTTTGCTTGGCGCCGCTGATTTTCACTTCATCTGTGTCTTAATTGATAAACAGAAGCACATACAGCAATACGCCGATCCTTTTCATCCTTACCATTATTGTCTCGCCGCCATGCTCGACCGCTATAGCGGATGGCTTAACTTCGGAAACTGCGTGGGCGATGTGATGGCCGAATCGCGCGGTAAGGAAGAAGATATTCAACTTAAACAGGCTTATCGCCGCGTATATGAATCCGGTACTTTGATATTTCCTCGGGAACATCATCAGCGCGCTTTGACCAGCAAGGATATTAAATTACAGACCAAGAATAAAAATATCGCCGGCCTCCAGTTGGCGGACATGTTGGCACATCCAGTCAAACAATACTGTCTTGTGCGCAAGGGATTATTGCCTGATCCGGGTCCGGTTTTCGGAAAGCGTCTCCTTGAGGCCGTGGAAAGTAAATTCAACAGGAATATCAGTGACAATAACGTTGATGGTTATGGTATGGTAATTTTGTAAATGAAAAGGCCCCTTTCGGGGCCTTTTCACGCCAGCCCTTACGGGCTGTCCACCTGCAAGCAATTGCATTACAATATATTATCGAACAAAGAACAGATAAAATCAAGTCTTTGTCTTGATAAATCTATGCCCCGTACCCTATGGCCTATCGTCGTGTCGTTGTGTCGTCGTGCCGTTGTGGTGAATCGACTTCTTCGTGTCAAAAAATAATAATCTCTCTGTGAGCTCTGTGGCTAAATCTTTTGTGGCTCTTAAGCAAGCTGGCGGACGATCTCTTCGATCGGCATCTGTACGCAGGTGAATATCGGCGTATCGCGCAGAGTATAACGGCTCCCTTCGGTCTCCCTTAATTCCTGCACCAAATCCAGAAAATCACCGGGTGCATCCGTTTCAAATGCGACTACAAATTCCTGATCGTCGATGCCGAAGCTGTAAGTAGTATTGAGTTTCACCGACGGATATTTGTTGCCCACCTGAATGTGTTCATCCATGACCCCTTGGCGTGCGGGTTTGCTCAACAGATACCATTCGCGCGTTTTGACGAAGGGATAGACAAAAATATATTTGCGTTTTCCGGGCACGAGGACCGTGCGAGCATCGTCATGACCGGGATCGATTTTATCCACGTATGTGCTGCGTTTGGACTGGGCCAGATAATTAAATGGCGTTGTCAGATATCCTGCCAGCGGCAGGCGATTAATCTTCGCCGAGAAATCCTGCAAACTTTCCAGTTGGAAACTAATTTTCCAGAACATCAGGTCCACGTCGGGTCGTGTGCCCACACAACTGTAAGTCAATAAAAGCATTTCCTGCTGGTTATGGTTTTTAATTAAATTTACCAAGCCGTCCAGAAGCGTCGTCTGCTGTTCTCGTGGAAGCCGGCGAAAATCAGGCATGAGTTTATAAAAGCTAAAAGCGACAAATTGCCGCGCTTTGGCCGAATTCGGCGTGGCGGCGCCATAGACCATAGGCGCTGTCTGCCCGCCATGAGCCGACGGCGGCGTAGTGGGGCGCGTGAGATTCGCCTTTTCTTTGGAATCTGCTACCTGATCAACCATAAATATATTTTACAGGCAATTGGGTATCGCGACAAAGCCACGCCATAGTAGCAGGCACGCTTCGTCAATCCTAAGCAATGTCGAAGGGCGTGCCGTAGCCCATTCTCCCTACTCAGAACTCCGTGCCGCGGCAAGCTCGCCGACAACCTTGGAATCAGGATTCATTATTTTTCCAGGCATATTTTTTTGCTCCTATTTTTGGGCCTTCTAAGCGCTACAACGTTACAAAGGCTTATTTTATAGAGTATTTCACACTTTCTGATCCGTAACATGATTAATGCTTGTTGCGGCTTTAAGAGTGGAAGAAACATCTATATTTTCAGGGGTTGTTGCGCTGTAGCGGTTAGATTTTTCATGTTTTAGTCCAGAAAGCATAGCAGAACGATCCTAAGAGATTACGCCAATGGGCGCAGAGTGAACATCGAAGCACAAATGCTACGGCACCGCTTGATATTTACTTGTCAAAGAACCGGCCTTAAGAGGCTCTAATACTGAATAGGCAAACCAACCGGCGCGGCGAGCCACGCCGAGTTCTGAGTCGGGAGAAGGCGGCATCGCCGCCTAAGATAGACGTGCGGAAATTGGCCGGCGTATTACCTTGTGAATGACGCCGTGGCATAATGCACCACCAATGGCCAAACGCACTTATAGTAAGTTCCGATCTCTAAGTCGATACCAAACCGCCAGGGGCATTGAAGGTGAATTCCAACCCGGGTCAGGCAGGCGGGTGTTGGCAAATAAACTCGGCATTCGATCCAAACTTTTGATGGACCGGCTGGAATTTGAATCCCTGGTGAAGGCCCAGGAAAAATATCTCACGATTATCACAACAGAGACGATGTTTTCCGCTGATCTGGTTCGCTCGATGCACCGCGAGTGGCTAGGAGAGATTTATCAGTGGGCGGGTGATTATCGGAGTGTCGAGCTTTCCAAGGGTGGCTTTACGTGGCCGCCAGCGAAGCTTGTTGCGCAAAACATGGCGTCCGTGGAGAAACAAACACTTCAACGATGGACGCCATGTCGCGCAGGACCGACATTCGGTGTCGCCCAGGCGATGGCCCACGTACAGTGCGACTTGTTATTTGTCCATCCGTTTCGGGAAGGCAACGGTAGAATTGGACGCTGGGTTACGGATTTAATGGCGATGCAAGCGGGTCTGCCAGCGCTGGATTATGCGTTTCGCGGGCGCGGTGGATTGCGAAGACGGCATGATTATCTGGCTGCGGTAACCGATGGATATGGTGGGAATTACGAACGTCTGGCGCGTCTCTTGGTTGAGGCAATTGAGCGAGCTGTGGAAAGAGCCGAACGCGAACGCTGAGCCCGATCCTCCAGCCCACGAGCACCCTCAAATGCACTGGAATCCAAGGCGCTGCGCATTAACATGGCACGCCGAGCGTTGGGTGTATGAAGATGCCGATTGCTCTTGATTATTAAAGTTGCCACTATATAATTATACCCTGGTAAGCGTTAAATCCCAACAAACCATTTTTCAAAAACTACTGTGGGACAGGCATCTTGCCTGTCCGTATTGTCTCTTTCCTTTTAACTTTTTACTTTGCCGCGTTTCCGTTTCAAATGTATAGAATTAATGTGCGATGGTATCGGCACTAATAGGCGGCTTTACGTCGCCGAGGTGTATGATGAACCCCGTTTTGCGGTTGATAGCGGAGGACCAAAAGCTGGCTTCCAGGTATGGCGGCTTGGGCGTAGGTTTTACCCTGTTCATCGGAAAATTCGACCTCAAAAACGCCCGGATTCAAGGTTTCGACAACAGTGCCGACCTGGCCGCGGCGCAGGCCTTTGTCGGGCTGATCATCGATGATCGCGACGATATCAAGCAAGTGAATTTTGGATGTCATGACTGTCTCCTGAAACGGGCAAGCCCGCCCGTTACTTCACATAACAACTAGTCAATCGTAGCACATTCTGGCCGGTCAAAACAATCCATGAAGATCGTATGGTTGCGGCGCCGGTAGCGGTAGTCATCGAAAAATCCAACAGATAACGACGGCCAAACCTGTCGGAGGCGGTCGGCTGTAACTGGTCTTGGTTGGCTCGCGCCGCATCGAACAGCGCTTTACGAAGAAATTTGGCATCACCGGCTCTCAGGCCCAAGCGAGAACGGAAGACACGGGCCTTGTGCCGCCCGCGCGGGTGGGTGTCGCTAAGGCAATAATCTCGCAGCTTGACGATATCTACTACGATCTTATCGAATGACCGCGTCAATCTTGTCCCCTTTTAAACCAGCGAAAGCATCGGATTTTACCATGAAAAATTGAGTTTCGGCCACGGCATCAAATACGGACGGCGTCGCTATTTCTGTTGTTCGCAAAATTGCGAACACGAGAGAAAGTTCGGGTAGAATAGTGATGGTTAAATTGATGATCGAATACGCATATACAGGAAATGGCGAACATGAAAAAGAACAAACGGCATACCTCTGATGCAGAAGTGTCACAGCAAATTCGGAAGTTGAGATCGGCCGCAAAACTGAGCCAGCGGGAGCTGGCGGCGATGATAGGCACCAAGGCTTCAGTCGTGTGCCGCATGGAAAATGCAAACTATGACGGCCACTCCGTGTCCATGCTCCGGCGAATAGCAGAAGCATTTGGGCGTCATGTTGAAGTCCATTTTGTTTCAAGACGATGATGAAAAATTCAATCTCGTCACCATATAGCGTGTTCGCAAATTTGCGAACGCGCTGTGAAGGACATGCAGAATATGGCGTTGGGGAAAATACTAGCTACACCCCCGTTTTGCTCTCTGCGGCACTGCCGTCGTCCCTCTGGTATTGACATGAATTTCCCGCATTGACAGCGGGGTTTTCATGGTTGCAATTCCGCTGATCGTTTGTGGTTATAGTCGCTACTCATGGTCCTGTGAAACTGGTTATAATGATGCGGTAAGCGCATTGGATGCGCCATGCTTCCGGAGATTGGACATGCAGCACGACCGAATTCTTGTTGACCCTGCGATTTGCCATGGCAAACCTGTCATTCGTGGCACACGCGTACCTGTGGCGCTTGTCCTGGGCTCCCTGGCGGGTGGAATGAAGGTTGAGGATGTTCAACGAGAATACGACCTGACCGAAAATGACATCCGCGCCGCCCTGCGCTTTGCCGGAGAACTGGTCGATCACGAGCAATTCCATCCCTTGCCCGGTTAATTACTTTTGCGGCGAGTCTCAATGCGTTTTCTTATCGACGCCAATATGCCAAGAAGCGCCGGTGCGACGCTTCGCGAAATTGGTCACGAGTGTCTGGACGCTCGTGATATAGGCTTGGCTGGAGTCCCCGATTCGCAAATCGCTGATTATGTAAGAATTCATCGCCTGGTTTTGGTCACACGCGATGGAGATTTCGCGGATATCCGAAACTATCCACCGGAACAATATTTCGGCATCGTGATTATGCTTTTGCCCGACTATGCCACCGCAGGCGTCATTGCCGACGCCTTACGTTCCTTTGTGAAAAATCAATCTGTGATGGACCGTCTGCCCGGCCGCCTTGCTGTTGTGGAGCCCGGAAGAATACGTCTTCGCCCGGCCTAATGCATCACCGTTTTTATGTGTTCACAAAATTGCGAACGCGCAGGGCGCACGCAGCAAAGCTGCGGCGAGAATTTAGAACAGTAGATCAGGCGAGCAGGTGAGCAAATAAGGAGGTTCAACAAAATTTGTTCTTGTTCGCAAAATTGCGAACGCGCCGAACAAGTGCAGACTGGGATTTGTGGTAGGGGCCTGGATTATCGTGTTCGCAAAATTGCGAACGCGCGATGGGAGGCAGGCAGAGGATAGTGGGCGGGAGTATTAGGCGAGATTTGCTAGCGGCGTCCCTGTTTCACTCTCAATTTAGCTTGTTCGCAAAATTGCGAACGCGCAGGGCGCACGCAGCAAAGCTGCGGCGAGAATTTAGAACAGTAGATCAGGCGATCAGGTGAGCAAATAAGGATGTTCGCAAATTTGCGAACGCGCAATGGGTTTCCTGAGTAGATTTTAGCTTTTAGATTTAGTGCCGTGTATAAAGGCCGAATCGCTAGCACGGCCAAGTTGCTTGCAGGTAAGTATTAAGTACAGAGTGGAGACCAACGCAGCAATCGCGCAGGCAAAGAAGATGCAAGCGCCTGCAATCCGCATGAACCATCGCCCAAACGTGCCATGCACGCCGGGATTAAAAAAAATCACCGCGGAGATCACTACTCCAGCGACACAAGCCAATGCGCAAAAAGACATTATGGATGCAAAAAGGACCAAGCCCTCGCGTTTTTCCTTTTTTTTCATCAGTTCCCGGCCTTGACTTTGGGGAATGGCGGATAAAGCTCCGCATGCCGGGCATTTCACGGCAAAGCCGCCTTTTTCCAATTGTTGGACATTTTTTACCAAATCTCCTTCCTGCGCACCGAAGACCTTGTTGCATTGCGGACATTTCGCAGTCGCGACATCCAGCGGCACATCATTGCCCGGGTTTATCGTTCCGGCGACCGGTGTGAATTTTTCAGAAGATTTTGCACGCGTATGAGGCGTGGCCTTTTTTTGCTTCCTCCAAATTTCCTTCCTCCAAACCCATATCGTCGCTGGGACAAGTAAGCCCACCAGCGCCCATTCACCCGGCTCAAAACCAAGCCAATGACGAAGACTTAGGCGAACGACGGCAATGATAGAAGTAATACCGATAAGCGAGAGCCAAAAACGAGCCCACAATGGCAGGTTGCGAAAGGTCTGCTTGATCATGGCCTGATAATGTAGTCGGATCAGGACAAAGTACAACTTTATTCTTAAGCATATCCGAACTCGTCAAGATCCTGTTCGTCGACAGGAGTTTCTGGGTGTTCGCAAAATTGCCAACACGCAATGGAAGGCAGGCAGAGGATAGTGGGCGGGAGTATTCGGCGAGATTTGCTAGCGGTGCCCCCGTTTCACTCTCAATTTATCTTGTTCGCAAATTTGCGAACGCGCTGAGGAGGTGCGGGGATTGTTTTAACGCAGAGAACGCAGAGGTGGCGCGGAGGTCGCAGAGTATTTATTTACCACGACGGCACGATGGAGTGTTCGCAAATTTGCGAACGCGCCGAACAAGGGCAGACCAGGATTTGTGGCGGGGGCCAGGATTATCATGTTCGCAAAATTGCGAACGCGCTAGAAGGGACATGCAGGCTATGGTGTTGGGGAAAATAGTTGCGACGTCAGAGTTTAACTCTCCTCAGCGTCGCGCAGATTAATTTGATGAATAAAACTGGCCTCATCATGGCGCAGGATTACGGCCCACGACTGGCGGCTGATTTGTACGGCTTTGAGGGTAAAAATATTGCTCATAGAGCACCATAGGTTATAGGTGACAGGTTACAGGGGACAGTTTTTCCGCAACCGACCTGTCCTAATACTGAATAGGCAAACCATCCGACACTCGATGCTCATTTTGAGAGAATCAATGAATTTGGCACTCTGATAGGGATTGCTACAGGTTATTTCTCTATTTAGGGGATAGGGGACAGGGTATAGTGGGCGGGAGTATTAGGCGAGATTTATTAGCCGCGTTTCCGTTTCACTCTCAATTTATCTTGTTCGCAAATTTGCGAACGCGCTAGGTGGGCAACCTATTGAACTACTGTTCGCAAAATTGCGAACGCGGCACAATGGTGACGGGAGTTTCTGGGTGTTCGCAAAATTGCGAACGCGCCATGGGAGGCATGGGGGGAATTGAGGAAGGAAAAACTAGCCGCATCCCCATTTTACTCTCCTTGCATTTGCGATCGTCCGACGTAACGCCGGGGAATAATAGATGGAATGAGACTGCACTAATAATCTTCTTAGAAAAATCTTTGTTGTATGGTGGAGGGGTGATGGGAGTATTAGGCGAGATTTGCTAGCCGCGTTTCCGTTTCACTATCATTTAGTTTGTTCGCAAATTTGCGAACGCCCATAGTAGGGGCGATCAGAAGGAAAACGCAATATTTTGCGTGTTCGCAAATTTGCGAACGCGCAGGGCGCACGCAGCAAAGCTGCGGCGAGAATTTAGAACAGTAGATCAGGCGAGCAGGTGAGCAAATAAGGAGGTTCAACAAAGTTTGTTCTTGTTCGCAAATTTGCGAACGCGCCGAACAAGTGCAGACTGGGATTTGTGGTAGGGGCCTGGATTATCGTGTTCGCAAAATTGCGAACGCGCTGTAGCGAGATGGATACGTTTTATTCATTTGATGTGAACCATTCTGAGAGCGCGTCCCAGCTTTTCTGTTTGGAAATCCGGCCATTTAACGGCCACCAGCGCAGGCCGCCAACACTAATGGTTAGGGTGCCTAACTTACGCTGTGTCCTTTTCCACTTTTCCCATACATCAAAGCGTACTCCACGCTTTCCAATGGAAACAGATTCCTTAAGACTTGCTGCAACCCACTTTGTAGGACGACCTTTTTGTCTACCTTTCATATTTATCACCTTAATAAAAATACTAGCGGCGCCCCCGTTTCACTCTCCGTCAACGTTTCACTTAAGATATTTAGGAAAGACTTTCTGGAATTTTTCTGCTTCTTTTAATAGCCATTTAAAATAATCTTCCCATTTATTTTGATCTTCAAAATCACCTCGAATAGAAATTTTTATTCTGCTTGCCTTCCTTTCCGGCAACTCCATCCACTCAAGCTGTTCGTTTAGTTCCGCTTCAATTTTATTTTTTTGATCAAAGAGATGATGAAACAATTCTTTATTATTTGCAATCCATATTTCTGAGGTAAATAAACCTTCGCGAGAATTTATAGATAGTGAAATATGCGCGTCACTACTTCCGAAACTGATGTTTGTCCAATGTTGAGGATAACACTTTTGTAAACGAATTTTCATATTATTGTGTTTGACATATTCTTTAAACCGCTCCCAAAATTCCAACTGTTTTATTTTTGTATCAGTCAATTCTGCTTTATCGGTCGAATGTCTTACGACCCTGGCCCAATCATTTGGTTTTGAAATAAGTTCGAATTTTGGTGCAAAGGGCGAATCCCCAATTTGCCAAAGCTCAATCTGAACCAGATAAAATTCAGTATTTTCGTCAGTATGTTCATTTAACCAATCTATTGCCTGCCGATGTTCTTCTCGAACATCTTCTACAATCCAGACGATAATGGCCGCGTTATATCCAGAGGCATACGTTATTAATTTCCCTAGATGATCATGGTTTGTTTTTTCAAGTTGATTTTCAATAATTATCTTTCTATTGGAATGTTCTTCTACGGCTAGAATGTCTGCACTGAAACCACCAACAGTCGCCTCCGTTTGCATCAATTTAATATCAAAACCGAGATCATCGCCAAGAACCTTTAGGTTTTCCTCCTCGGCCAACCAGTTTGTAAAATTGTGCGCCTCGTGTTTCCAGGCCTTTCTTAATTCTACTTTTTGCAGCTTTCCAAGATTTTGTGAGCTCATAGCATAACTCTCCATTGCATACCTATATCTATCATTCATACAACTTACATACTATTTTACTCCGACGATCATGCAGCGATATTGGCGCAAACGAGTTCGGCCTGCTTTAGGACGGTTTCGGTTGCAGTTTGTTGTTTGTCGGGCGGATAGCCGTACTTTTTGAGAATGCGTTTGACTGCCAGCCGGATTTCCGCCTTAACGCTTTCCCGCACGGTCCAATCGATGCGGGTGTTATTTTTAATGGCGACAAATAATTCGCGGGCGATTTTTTTAAGCGTCGGTTCACCCAGAACCTTTACGGCACTATCGTTTACTTCCAAGGCATCATAAAAAGCGAGTTCTTCGGTACTCAGGCCAAGCTCTTCACCGCGTTTGTTGGCTTCACGCATCTCTTTCGCTATCGCAATTAATTGTTCAATGACCTGAGCGGCTTCAATGGATCGGTTCTGATACTTTCTGATCGCCTCTTCAAGCATTACCGAAAAACGGCCCGACTCGATAAGATTTTTTTGTCTGACTGTGCGAATCTGATCATTGAGCAATTTACGCAGCATTTCCACGGCCAGATTCTTTTGCGGCAACTGCCGTACTTCCGCCAGAAATTTTTCCGAGAGGATCGAGATTTCCGGCTTTTCCAGACCGGCGGCGGCGAATACGTCAATGACCTTGTCGGATATCACCGAACGTGAAACGATCTGCCGGACGGCTTCATCGATATTTTCCCGGTCGGTTGAGGTTGCATCGCCCAACGATTTGACCAGCCCGGCGCGAACCGCCTGAAAGAAAGCCACGTCATCGCGGATGCGCAATGATTCATCGCTGGGCAATGCCAGGGCAAAGGCTTTGGAAAGTTCAGCCACCGCCTGTAAAAATTTCTTTTTACCATCCGGCAGACTTAAAACATAATCCATGGCCCGGGCAATGGCTCCCATGCGCCCGGCAACGGGGCCGCGCACGGAGGCGGCATAATCAAATTTGCCCAATATTTTTGTAACCACGGTAAATTTTTCCAACATGACCGCGACAGCTTCAGCCATATTCAGCGTTGGCCGGCCTTTTCCGCCTTCTTCGGTATAAATGGCAAGGGCGGATTTAAGCTCATCCGCCAGGCCCAGATAATCAACCACCAGCCCGCCGGGTTTATCGGCAAAGACGCGATTCACCCGGGCTATCGCCTGCATCAGCGTGTGGTCTTTCATCGGTTTATCGACGTACATGGTATGCAGGCAGGGAACGTCAAAGCCCGTAAGCCACATATCGCGCACAATGACGATCTTGAATTCATCTTCAGGTTTCTTGAAACGAGCCGCGAGTTGTTCGCGCCGGGGTTTAGAGCGAATGTGTTCCTGCCAATCTTCCGGATCGGATGCCGAACCAGTCATAACGATTTTAAGGACTCCACGAGTATCATCGGAATCGTGCCAGTGCGGGCGGAGTTTAATGAGTTCCTTATATAGCTCGACGCATATACGCCGGCTCATACAGACGATCATGGCCTTTCCATCCATGCCCGAGAGCCTGTTTTCCCAATGGTTAACCAAATCCCGCGCCACAAGTTTGATGCGATTTTCCGTGCCAACCAAGGCTTCAAGGCGCGCCCACCGGCTCTTGGCCGCCTGTTTGGCGCTTTGTTCCTGATCTTCGGTAACTTCATCAAAGTCCGGATCGATGCGCGGGCGCTGATCTTCCGACAAATCAATCTTGGCCATCCGACCTTCATAGTAGATGCGAACCGTAGCGCCATCTTCGAGCGAACGTTGAATGTCGTAAATATCGATGTAATCGCCGAAGACGCTCCGCGTATTGCGATCGGATTTCTCAATCGGCGTGCCGGTAAAGCCAATGAACGATGCGTTGGGGAGCGCTTCGCGGACCCGGCGGGCGAAACCCTGGGTAAAGCCATATTGGCTGCGGTGCGCTTCGTCGGCGATTACGACAATATTTCGCCGGTCGGAAAGCAATGGATGCAACTCGCCTTTTTCGGCGGGCAGAAACTTCTGAATGGTCGTAAAAACCACGCCACCGGAGGCCACCATGAGCAGCTTTCGCAAATCATTGCGTTCCTTTGCTTGTTCCGGCGCTTGCCGGAGTAATTCCCTGCAGCGGGAAAATGTGCCGAATAATTGATTATCCAGATCGTTACGGTCTGTCAGCACGACTAACGTCGGATTCTGCATTGGGGACTGCTGGATAATTTTGCCCGCATAAAAAGCCATGGAAAGGCTTTTCCCGCTTCCCTGAGTATGCCAGATCACGCCGATGCGCTTATCGCCTTTTTCCGTAGAAGCATTGACCGTGCAGGCAATGGCTTTATTGACGGCAAAATACTGATGATAGCTGGCGGTTTTTTTCTCCAATTTATGGCCATCATCTTCAAAAACGCTGAAATACCGGATCAAATCCAGAAGCCGTTCCGGGTGGAGCATACCGGCGGCCAGCACCTGCATTTGCGGAACTGAACCCAATTCAATGTGTTCGCCATCAATGCTGCGCCAAGGGCTGAAGCGTTCCCATTCGGCGGTTAAACTGCCTGCACGAGCTTCAAGGCCATCGGTAATAATCAGTAATTCATTGAATACAAATAAGCCGGAGATATCCCGTTTATAGGTTTGCAACTGCTGGAAAGCCTTGCGTATATCAGCGGTTGAATCCGTGGGGTTTTTAATTTCAATAACTACCAGCGGCAGACCATTGACGAATAAAACCACATCAGCACGGCGGTTGCGATTGTTTTCTATGACGGTGAATTGATTGACCACAAGAAATTCATTGTTTGCCGGATTATTAAAATCCACCGGCCAAACTTGCTTATGCATCCGCCGGCCAAAGTTGTCATGGTGCTCGATGGCGATGCCTTCGGTAAGCATGCGATGGAAAGATCTGTTGGATTCGATGAGGCTCGGTGAGCGGGTTCGGGTAAGTTTTCGGGCAGCTTCGGCGAGGACATCCTTGGGAAAATCGGGATTAATTCGCGCCAGTGCATTCTGGAGGCGTTGTTCTAATACAACCTGGCTGTAATCTTTACGTTCCGGTCTTTCGCCATCGGGTGCGATTTGGGGGCCGAAAGCATAATCATATCCAAGCGGAAGAATATGGCCGTCAATGAGATGGATTTCGGTCTGCTGTTCATCGAGAAATGACGGCATTAATCTTCGCCTGTAGTATTTTCAAATCTCATATTTCAAATCTAAAATTTCAAATTTGAAATTTCAAATCTAAAATTATTCCTTCCGCCCTTCATTCGCTTTCTTTATCACCGCATCGCGCGTCTCCTGGATTTTCTCCAAAAAAGCTTCAGCGCGGCGATTCTGGCGATATTCCAGTTGCGTCTGTTCGTTCAATCGTCTCTGGCCGGGAATATCGCTGTTTTGCAGGCTATTTGCCCAGCCGCGAAGCTGGCGCGAAACCGCTTCCACTTGCTCAATCAAAGACTCAATTCGGTCTTTACAATGCGCCAGTTCCGGACGCAACTGGGCAAAACGCAGGGCCGAACGGACTTCGCCGGCCGATCCGCGGGCAATGTAAAGAAACGTCAGAAAATCCGCCGTCGTGCCGCGTTCGAAACCTTCGGCGATATTATTGGAAATCGAAAGACTGGCCCGCTGAAGCTGGTTCCTTAGATCGCCCAATGGGCCAAACTCGCGATCACGGACAAGATTAAATACCTCATCTGCCAGCGCGATCGCCGCCTGCCACACCGGCGTATCTTCAAACCGCTCATAGGTCATAAAATCCTCTTTTTATCCTCAAATTTCAAATCTAAAATCTAAAATCTCAAATCTTAAATCTGTTATCTCAAATCATCCATCCTATGCCATGTTATACCCGCTGCAATTCCTCTACCAACAAAGTTCCATCTTCTACCAATAGTTTCCCCATATCACGAAGAGCCTCCAAAATCCGCAGGCTTTCTTCGACAGTTTTAGGGTGGCGGCTCTCTGGCAACACATCCTCAATCATTGAAAATGCCACGGTATAAAAATTGACCAATCGCTGTGTCAACTTTTGCGGTAATCGACCGATTTTATCGGTGTTGGATTTGTAAACATTGAAATATTCCATTTTAACCTGGATAACAATTTTCGAAGGCTTTTGTGTCTGTTTAACTTTTTCAATCAGTTCATGAAAAGCTTCCAGATATCCTCGCCGCCTTACGATGTTGAGGATTGCGTTTATTTCGCCGGCCAGCGCATGAGCAATTGCCTTACGTTCCTGATGAAACAGCCAAAGTTGTGTGATAAATCCACTGGCCGTCGCCAGAATGCCGCCAATAAGAACAGCGAGTATTGTCATCCACATTGCGTGTACTCACTCACGACTTTTTCTCATCTTTTCGTATGATTAACGTGGGCTCCAATTTCCGGCTTCGTCATAATTCCAGCTGTTTGGCAATCCGCAGGCATTCCATAATGCATCGAAGATAGGTTTCATTATGCGGTCGGCATTCATTCCGTAATCTTCAACCAAAATGTCTGGTAAGAACAAGCTATCACGATCGATAGATAATGAAAGATTACCCTTCGGAAGATACATTTTTCTTCCCTTGACCCCCAGCAATGACATCATCACAAAGGCCGGCTCTGGGATCCGTAATTCCTTAAATGCCTGGAAATAATCCTTAACTGAATAAATTATGTCCTGCTCAAAAGCTGTACTTGCGATATGATTTTGTTCACTAATCTTGTTAACGATAGCAGCATCGACACCTTCAATTATTCCTGATCTATAAAGTTGGCAATAGCATGATTTGCCGTATGTAATCAACCCATCCAAATTAAGACGATGATCCCATCCTCCACTGCCTGGCGGTCTAAGGTGGCCTCGTTGGTTATACATGTTTTGTGAATCAAGTCTAAAATCCATTGAAAAAGCGGTCAATGGAATAATGTGTAAAACTTGCACGGGCGACTTAGGCAATGATATTGGTGTTTCACCTGCAATAATGTTGCCCACACGTTCTTGTCGAAATCGCTTAACCCGCTCAGATAGTGATTCTGAAAACGTGAATGCTGTCCGAATTTCGCCTACATCGAGAGGATATTTACCTGCCGAATTCCGCGAGAAAAACCGCGATGTGTTTTTATACGTCACCATATGTGGAGCCGCAAAACTTTTTGGTATACGGATCAGCAGAACAAAACCATTGCCTTCATTACCCCAACCTCTTATTGCCTCAATATAAACACGAACGCGCGGGGCAATGCTGTTTATGATGATTTGCTCACATCGTAATTTGGCTGTATCTGATGTTTCATTCTGGATTGGAATTACTTCTTCCGGCTCACCTGTTTTTTTGCCGTTTGTATCAACGGCTTCCTTAATTCCATATATGATGTCGCCGCCGGAGGCATTGGCAAAAGATGAAACATCTGCGAGAAATTCTTTTTTTTTGTTCATCGGTTTTGCCTGGCAATTCTTGTTTATATTCCAGCGTCTTTATTTCCGTTACCTTGTTGGCAATTAGCGAGTCGATGTCGTCTTTTGTTATAGAATCAATATCTTTAGGAATCATAAATCACCCAGCCCTACTGAATTTTTCCGCATCCTTTACCCGCAACTCGCCGGAGATCAGTTTTGGCAGCAGCGTATCACGCAACGTGGCGAGAGTGCGGGATTCTTCCGTGTTGGTTAGAGCGCGTTGAAAGAGCGCAGTGACCGTCTGTTCAAATTGCTGGAGTAATTCTTTCGGTGGCAAAGCAATATTCTGACTTGCAAAAGTGCTGGTTGTAATTGTATCAAAAACCGAGCCATGAGCGCTTTGCACCAGATCACTCATTTCATGTCGAATCATGCAATAAAGAGCAAATGGAGTTCCCGTTGTGGTGGCTAGAGCATAGCAAGTCTGATTCATTGCCATATTCCGGCCGAATAGAATCATCCTCCCGGTCGTCGCACCACGTGCGACTACAACAGTGCAGAATGCCGGGATCATCTGTGTAGTGCTTTCATCAAGGCCTTTGGTGGTGATGGTTCTTTCGGTCGTCACCAAAAAGGTCTGTCCGCATTGAGACACATCTTTTGCGCTGGCCCACAAAATATCTCCATCCCAGTATTCCTTGCGATTGGTTTTTGGTGTTCCACCGCTCATCAATTTTGCTAACTCAAGAATCGGACCTTTACGCCAACCTTTGGGCAGGCCGGACTGTATAGCATCTATGAACCAGCTTTTGAAAATCGCCTGAGCAATCGCCTCCAGCGTCTGGTTCATGCGCCGGTTCAACTCGATCTTGTCGTCAAAAGCATCAAATATTTTTGTTATTGTTTTTTGTTCGTGTAAAGGCGGAATCGGAATTTCAATAGTTCGTAAATAACTTACAGGCCGTGCAAGTGAAGGTACACCTACGGACGAAGCATTGGCGAGCAATTTATGTCGCCCTTCAGCGGTCTTAAAATAGCGGGTGACAAAACCAGGTAGAACTTTTGTCTTGTCACATCTCATGTAAAATTGGCGTTGTGAAATGATATATCGCTCGTATTTTGATGTTTCAGGAATATACGCAGCCTGACCAATGTTGCCAGCATGAGTGAAAATGATGTCTCCTCTAAAGACATTTGCGTTCTTAAGTTTCTCTCCGTGTTCTAAGGAAATGAAGTTATATTCTTTGTCTTCTAGGCGTGTTCCATGAAGATGTTGACCGCTAATAACTGGAATGCCTTTAGGAACGAAAGTTTCAACTTTTATCGAAGACCCGAATGGCCCCATTCCAACTTTCTCGGCAACCTCCTCTATTCTGGCTTTTTTCCATTCATCCACCATAACCAAGTCCTTTGAGGTTTTGCCGAATCGCTTTTTCTAGCTTAGCGGATTCGGCAAATTGTTCCTCTACTGTCTCTATGAGCCGTTTCATTTTTTTTGGAAACGGTTCGCCATCATCTTCGACATCAGCCGCGCCGACATAGCGGCCCGGCGTGAGGATATGACCGTTACCCTGAATTTCTTTAAGCGTTGCACTTTTGCAGAAGCCTAGAATGTCTTTGTATTTACCAGCCGATTTTTCCCCGCGCCAGGCGTGATATGTGCTGGCAATTTTTTGGACATCTTCTTTGGATAATTCTTTGTGAATACGATCAACTAATGAGCCAAGTTTTCGGGCATCGATGAAAAGCGTTTCACCGCGGCGCGTGCGGAATTTGCCGTCCGCCTTGGTGCGCGTGAGAAACCAAAGGCAAACTGGGATTTGCGTGGTATAAAAAAGCTGGCCGGGCAATGCGACCATGCAATCGACAAGATCGGCTTCGATGATGGCCTTGCGGATGTCGCCTTCGCCGGATTGATTGGTAGACATGCTGCCGTTGGCCATAACAAAACCGGCTATGCCGAAAGGAGCCAAATGAAAAATGAAATGCTGAATCCAAGCGTAATTGGCATTATTAACCGGCGGCGGACCAAATTGCCAACGGGCATCATCGCGCAAATGATCGCCACCCCAATCGCTCATGTTGAATGGAGGATTGGCGAGAATAAAATCGGCCTTGAGCTTTTTGTGTAAATCATTATGGAATGAATCGGCATGATTGGGACCTAAATCGGCCTCAATGCCACGGATGGCAAGATTCATTTTTGCCAATCGCCAGGTAGTGGAATTGGATTCCTGGCCGTAGATGGAAATGTCGTCAATGCGCCCGCCATGGGCCAGAACGAATTTTTCAGACTGGACGAACATGCCGCCGGAACCGCAGCAGGGATCGAAGACGCGGCCTTTGTAAGGTTCAATCATTTCGACGAGCACCTTGACAATGGATACCGTGGTATAAAATTCGCCGCCGGATTTACCTTCGGCGGCGGCAAAGCGGCCCAGGAAATATTCATAAGTTCGGCCAAGAATGTCTTTGGAACGGCTTTGCGCATCGCCAAGGCCGATGGTGGAGATCAGATCAATGACTTCGCCAAGTTTGGTTTTATCCAATGCCGGTCGGGCGTAATCACGCGGCAATACTCCGAGGAGTGTAATGTTGTCTTTTTCGATGGCCTCCATGGCGTCATCGAGAAGTTTGCCGATGTCAGGCTGCTTGGCTTTGGCCTGAATCATGGACCAGCGGGCCTTTTTAGGAACCCAGAAAATTCCTTTGGCGAGGTATTCATCGCGGTCTTCGGGGTCAGCGCCTTTTTCCTTTTGCAAAGCGGTATGTTTTTCCTCAAAGGCGTCGGAGATATATTTAAGGAAAATCAGTCCGAGGACGACGTGTTTGTATTCGCCGGCGTCCATGTGGCCACGAAGTTTATCGGCGGCGGCCCAGAGTGTGGCTTCGAAGCCGAGATTGGCACCATTGCCGGTGCTTTTTGCCATGCGAAATCACCCCTATGTGGCTTGTAAGGATAACTTGGGAATTATTGATTGGCCAATGAGCGGTGCGGCGGCGTGGCCGCCGAGAACAGGTGAATTTAGAACAGGGGAACAGGCGAACGGCGGCGGTGCCGCGATTTGAGATTTCATAGTTCAGATTTCAAAGGGAGATTTACCACGGCGGCGATGCCGCTACGAAGGTGACAGGGCACAGGTCACAGGGAATAGGGGACAACGGAGGTGACAGGTGACAGGTGACAGGTCACAGGGAATAGGGGACGATGGCGATGCCGCGATTTGAGATTTCATAGTTCAGTTTTCGGTTCGACTTGGCTCACCGCAGGCCCTTCGATGAGACTCAGGGCAGGCAGTTTTCAGATCCGTTAACGCAGAAGGCAATTGAGGGAACAGGGCATAGAATTAAACCGGATGGCACAACTAAGATGGATTGGATATTCCTGTGTCTGATACGACGCCTGAAACCCATAGTCGTCCTGTTTTAAACTCAAGCCTGCCGGCTTTAAGCCTGTCGGCTTTGGGCGTGGTTTTTGGCGATATCGGAACCAGTCCTCTCTACACCTTTAAAACGGTTCTTGCACTTAATGGCGCGCCCCGCAGTCCCGCCGTTACGCTCGGCGCATTGTCGCTGATCATCTGGACTCTGGTCGTCGTGGTGACCATTAAATATATATCTTTTGCCATGCGCATCGATAATGACGGCGAAGGAGGAATCCTTGCACTCATGTCGCTGCTCGGCGTCAAAGTCAAGCCGCGGTATCTTATCGTCCTCATCGGTTTAATGGGCGCGGCGCTGATATACGGCGACGGAACAATTACGCCCGCAATCTCGGTGCTATCGGCGGTCGAAGGTTTGAACATGACGACTTATTCCTTCGCGCGTTATGTTTTGCCCATTTCCCTGCTGATTATTGTTGGTCTTTTTCTTTTTCAGTCCAGGGGAACGGCGCGGATCGGGATGGCGTTTGGCCCGATCATGCTGATCTGGTTTGTTTCAATGGCTCTTCTGGGCATCTGGGGAATCGTGCAACATCCGGCGGTCTTTCTTGCGATTAATCCCATATACGCCATACGGTATCTATTTGGCGCCGGGATGACGGGATTTCTGGTCCTTGGAGGAGTATTTCTCTGCGTAACCGGGGCAGAGGCGCTTTACGCCGACATGGGACATCTCGGTGCACGACCCATCCGTCTGGCATGGTCGGCATTGGTATTTCCGAGCCTGATCCTTAACTATGCAGGACAGGCGGCGCTGGTTTTAAGTGGTGCGCCCGCGACCGGCAATATTTTCTATCGGCTTTGCCCGACCGTCCTGCTTATGCCGCTGGTTGTGCTGGCTACGGTGGCCACAATTATCGCCAGTCAGGCGATCATTACCGGCACCTTTTCAATCACACGCCAGGCCATCCATCTTGGCTGGCTGCCGAGACTTTACATCAAGCAGACATCAGCCGAGGAATATGGGCAGATTTATATAAGAGCCGTCAACTGGCTGCTGATGATTGTCACATGCGGTCTGATTATTGGCTTTAGGAAATCGGACAATCTTGCGGCGGCTTACGGCATTGCCGTTTCAGGCACCATGTTGGCCACGTCGGCATTGTTGTTTATGGCCATGCGTCAAATCTGGGGGTGGGGCATAATCCGCGCTGGGACAATCGCCGGCGCGTTCATGGTCGTCGACACGACATTCTTTATTTCCAATCTCACTAAGTTTATTTCAGGCGGATATGTGCCGCTGCTTTTGGCGGCGTTCGTCTTCGGCGCCATGCTCATCTGGCATCGCGGAGCGAGGGCGGTTGCGGCGCGTATTCAAGAGGCGGCCGTTCCCGTGAGCACAGTCATAAAAGATCTTTCGCAGGGAGAAATTCAGCGCGTGCCGGGAACCGGCGTATTTCTTACCGTTACTGAACAAGATGTCCCTCCGGTCATGGGTTGGTATTTCAAACACAGCCGGGCACTGCATGAACACCTGTTGGTCCTGAGAGTAGTCACAGAGTCGATTCCCTGGGTTGATCATGCTTCGCGCCTTACTCTCAACGAACTTGCGCCGCATTTCTGGCGTGCGGAAGCGCGTTATGGCTTCATGGAACGACCGAATATCCCGGCACTGCTCAAGCAAGCCAATGAGTGTGGTTGTGACTTGAATGTTTCCGAAGTCACCTATTATGCCGGTTACGTGACCGTTCTTCCGCGACAGGATGGCAAAGGATTGCCGAAATGGTTCGTGTCGTGTTTTAGCTTCATGCAGCGCAACAGTGTCCAAGCCAGTAATTATTACCGGCTTCCATCGGAATCGCTGGTAGAGATTGGGAGAACAGTTTCGATTTAGAGCCTATCGTCTACTCGGACAATTTGGCGAGTGCGAAGGACGCCCTTCGATCTTACTCAGGGCAGGCGGCGGCGATGCCGCCGAGAACAGGTGAATTTAGAACAGGGGAACAGGAGAGCAACAAAGGAAAATGGCCCCGGGAAGAAATCCCGGGGCTATTCCGGCAGAGTAAATCTGCCGGCTCTCTAAAAAGAACTGGCCCCGGGTTTCCACCACGGGGCTGTATGGCTCAGGGCAGGCGGCGGCGATGCCGCGATTTGAGATTTCATAGTTCAGATTTCAAAGGGAGATTTGACACAACGCCACGACGAATCCGCAGATTGCGCAGAGAAACGCAGAGACACAAATTTAAAATTTGAGATTTAAAACTCAGGCTAGCGAGCCTAAGCTACATTGCGGGATTTGGCCCCGGGTTTCCACCACGGGGCTGAATGGCTCAGGCTGACCTTTCGACATTGCTCAAGGCAGGGAGCCTGAGCTACATCTATGGCGTGATATAATGGGTTCGCTGTTGAATAGAGACCCTGAATGCCTGATCTTTTTGATCCCATTAGAGAAAAACAGCTTGCCGCGGCGCGGCCGCTGGCCGTACGCATGCGCCCCCAGACACTGGAGGAATTCGTCGGACAAAGCCATATCCTGGGGCCGGGAAAGCTATTACGCCGAATGATTGAAGCGGACCAACTGGTGAGCCTGCTGTTTTTTGGCCCGCCAGGGACAGGAAAGACTACACTGGCTGAGATCATCGCCGTAACCACCCGCCGGCGTTTCGTAAAACTAAACGCCGCTTCCGCGGGCGTTAAGGAAGTGCGTGACGTGCTGACGGAAGCCCGGGCTTCGCTGGAAACCGCCGGAACGAGAACGGTGCTGTTTCTGGATGAAATTCATCGTTTTAATCGTACACAACAGGATATTCTGTTGCCGGACGTGGAAGACGGCATCATCGTCTTGATCGGAGCGACGACGCTGAACCCGTTTTTCGCGATCAATGCGCCGCTGATTTCGCGCAGCCAGATTTTTCAGTTTGAACCGCTGACGCCTGAGGAAATCAAGGAGCTTTTGCGGTGGGCCATTGAAGACAAGGAAAGGGGTTTTGGCGCATTAACCTTAAAGGTGACGGATGAGGCCATTGAACATTGGACGCGAATCTGCGACGGCGACGCACGGCGGGCGCTGATGGCATTGGAACTGGCGGTAAATTCCCAGCGGCCTAAAACGCCCGCAGGCCGGCCGATTGAAATTGATCTGGCGGTGGCGCGTGAGTCGATACAGATCAAGGCTTTGGTTTATGATCCCACGGGCGACGAGCATTATGATTCCGCCAGCGCGCTGATTAAATCCATGCGCGGCAGCGATCCGGACGCGGCGGTTTACTGGCTGGCGCGGATGTTATCATCGGGAGAAGATCCGCGTTTTATCGCCCGCCGGGTGGCGATATGCGCAGCGGAAGACATTGGAAACGCCGACCCAACGGCGCTATTGGTCGCGGCGGCGGCGGTGCAGATGACGGAATTTGTGGGTATGCCGGAATGCCGGATCATTCTTTCCCAGGCGGTGATCTACCTGGCGTGCAGTCCGAAAAGCAACAGCGCCATTACCGCGGTGGATGCGGCGATGAGTGACGTAAAGGAAAATCGGACGGTTCCGGTTCCGCGGCATCTTCGCGACGCCAGCTATCGGGGTGCAAAAAAATTGGGACATACAGGATATCAATATGCCCATAACGATCCGGAAGGATATGTGCCGCAGGAATATCTGGGCGTGGATAAACAATATTATTTTCCCACGGATCGCGGTCATGAAGCCATTTTTCGGGAATTTTTGGCTAATTTAGAGAAATTGAGCCACAGAGAACACAGAGATCACGGAGAACAGGTGAATGACGGCGGCGATGCCGCTACGAAGGTGACAGGTCACAGGGAATAGGGGACGATGGCCCCGGGTGCGGCGGCGTTGCCGCCGAGAACAGGTGAATTTAGAACAGGGGAACAGGAGACAACGGAGGTGATAGGGGACAGGGGACAGGGAATAGGGGACGATGGCCCCGGGTTTCCACCACGGGGCTGTATTCCGGCAGGGTAAACCTGCCCGTTACTAAGCAGCCTGGAGCCATTCGATAAACTCAGGCTAGAGCCATTCGACGCGGCTCAGGCTAGAGAGGCTGCTCTACATGAGTTGAAATATGAAAAAAGAAGAAATTCGAGCCAGGATGCGCGAGGTGCTAGCGGCCATATCGAGCCAGCAACGGCACGAGAGGTCGCTGGTAATATGCCAAAAACTTTCCTGCACGCGCGAGTATGCCCGAGCGCAACTGGTTCTATTATTTTTAAGCATGGAACAAGAGGTGGAAACTTCCACACTGGCCATTCAGGCCTGGAAGGACGGGAAATGCATCGCGGTGCCGCGGGTTTTGTGGGATGAGAAAAAGCTTGAACCAGTAGAAATTAAATCACTGGAAACCACCGAACACCGGTCGGTAGCGGGTTTGCGCGAGCCCACACACGGAACGCTGGTGCCGCTGGGCAGGATCGATCTGATCGCCGTACCCGGCCTGGCATTCGACCGTCGCGGCTACCGTATAGGCCGGGGAAAAGGATTTTATGATCGTTTTCTGGCACAACGCGAAATTCGGGCGACGCGCGTCGCATTATGTTTTCATGAGCAACTTTTGCATGAACATTTAACGCCCGAAGTGCATGATGTTCCCGTGGATATTATTGTGACCGATCAGCAGATTATCCATTGCCGGCAGGCGGCGGCGATGCGATTTGAGATTTCATAGTTCAGATTTCAAAGGGATATTTGACACGACAGCGTAGACGCGATTTGAGATTTCATAGTTCAGATTTCAAAGGGAGATTTACCACGGCGGCGGTACCGCGATTTGAGATTTCATAGTTCAGATTTCAAAGGGATATTTGACACGGCGGCGATGCGAAGCCGCTACGAAGGGGACAGGTGACAGGGGACAACGGAGGTGATAGGGCACAGGTCACAGGGAATAGGGGACGATGGCCCCGGGAAGAAATCCCGGGGCTATGCTCAGGCTAGAGAGCCTAAGCTACATTGCTGGATTTGGCCCCGGGTTTCCACCACGGGGCTGTATGGCTCAGGCTGACCTTTCGACATTGCTCAAGGCAGGGAGCCTAAGCTACATTTAACTAATGACAGGCAAGATGCCTGTCCCACACGGTTACGCCGAGAATAGGTGAATTTGGAACAGGGGAGCGGCGGCGGTGCCGCGATTTGAGATTTCATAGTTCAGATTTCAAAGGGATATTTACCACGGCGGCGATGCGAAGCCGCTACGAAGGTGACAGGTTACAGGTGACAGAATATAGGGGATGGGGTACAGGTGACAGGGAATAGGGGACGATGGCGATGCCGCGATTTGAGATTTCATAGTTCAGATTTCAAAGGGATATTTGACACAACAGCGATGCCGCGATTTGAGATTTCATAGTTCAGATTTCAAAGGGATATTTACCACAGCGGGGGAACCGCGATTTGAGATTTCATAGTTCAGATTTCAAAGGGAGATTTGACACGGCGGCGGTGCCGCTACGAAGGTGACAGGGCACAGGGAATAGGGGATAGGGGGCAATGCTCAGGCTGGAGAGCCTAAGCTACATTGCGAGATTTGGCCCCGGGAAGAAATCCCGGGGCTATGCTCAGGCTAGAGAGCCTAAGCTACATTGCGGGATTTGGCCCCGGGTTTCCACCACGGGGCTGTATGGCTCAGGCTAGAGAGGCTACTCTATATTGACGGCACGATGGATCGTGCCAGCTACAAATCAGGTTCTAAAAATGGCAAAAAGCAGGGGTTCCAGATTATTTC
>DATJSN010000060.1:0-12181 GCA_035504095.1 Phycisphaerae bacterium
TTATATGGAGCCTTGGCGTATGAGAAAAGGCCTGGAAACAGTGCGTGTGTAGCGTCCAGAGGGCAATCGCGTCGGCGGCGCCGATCGGCAGCGCCACAAATCGAGACAGAGTCTGTGTAATTTGGTTCAAAACATCCGCGCCATCCAGCGCCTGGGGCCACGGATCAGGCGCGGGCAGATCAAGGCTTTTGCCGGGGATATTGGCGATGGGGATGGGATTAATTTGAATTTCCGGCAACGCGAGTTCAGCGGCGAGCTTATTTAATTGTACGGACAATTCGTCACGAGGGATATGCAGGAATTTGATTTTGATGCGATTTATATAATCCTCACGCGCCTTAGCGTCGCGCAGATTAATTTGATGAATAAAACTGGCCTCATCATGGCGCAGGATTACGGCCCATGATTGGCGGCTGATTTGTACGGCTTTGAGGGTAAAAATATTGCTCATAGAGCACCATAGGTTATAGGTGACAGGTTACAGGGGACAGATTTTCCGCAACCGACCTGTCCTAATACTGAATAGGACAATTAACTCCCCACGGTGCGGCAAGCAGCTACGCTGAGTAGGGAGAAGGCGGCTACGCCGCAGTTTGAAGTGTTCAGACAATATGGGGGATAAGGGATAGAGAGCATTTGTTATAGTTCTCAACGTGAATTTTTCGTATAATTGTGGTTACTATTAACTGGACCAAACGGTGAAGATTTATGGACGTAGTGATTTCCATCCCGAAGCGAGTTGTCGCCAAGCTCCGCCGTCGTGCCAAGGCCAGCGGCCAACCTGTGCCTGCATACGCTTCCAAGATTGTTGAACAAGCCGTCAAGGGACCAACACTGGAGGAGCTTCTGTCGCCCGTACAAGCGGATTTCGTCCGTAGTGGGATGACTGAGAAACAATTCCTTGACCTGGGCCGTAAACTGCTGGATAAAGTCCGGGCGGAGAAAAAGGCTTGACGCCATCGACGCCAAGGGCCGTCTACGACGCCATGGTCATTCTCCAATGGGCTGCGTTGCCGCCTGAGGGCTCTCGCCGACATGCAACAGTCATCGCCCTATCAACCGGTCGGTTGCGCCTGGCAATGAGCCAAAGACTTCTGGATGAATTGCGCGGGCTGTTACTCCGCCCGGAATTACGTGCACGCTTGCCCAGCTTAACACCCCAGCACGTAGCCGCCATCCTCAAAAAAGCACTGGAGTTTTCCGACTGGTTTGGAAGCGTCCCGTCCCGTTTCTCGCTTCCCCTGCACCCCAAGGATGATCACCTTTTTGATCTGGCTATTGAGTCCCACGCGTCGTATCTGGTCACGTGGGAAACGCGGTTGCTCAAACTCCGTGAATCACACGCCGCAGAGGCCAAACATTTGCGACACTTAGCCCCCAAACTGGTGATTCACACACCCAGAGAACTTGCCGAAGCGCTTAAACTCAAAACCCTATAGGATTTATTTAGGCGATTTAATTGAGGACAAAAGCCACGAAAATATTTACTACAAGGGCACGACGGCGAAGCCGAGTCAGGAGTCGGGAGATTTCACCACAACGACACAACGGCACGACGATGGCCCCGGGTACAGCGGCGGTGCCGCCGAGACGGGAGATGGGAGTCGGGAGTGTTGGCACTGTTGTGCCGAGACGGGAGATGGGAGTCGGGAGACGGGAGTGGCGGCGGCAAAGCCGCCGCAAAGTAAAAATTCAAAAGTAAAAAGGCAAAATTGACAGGCGGGACGCCTGTCTCACATGACTTGGCCCCGGGAAGCCTTTCGATGTAACTCAAGGCGGGAAATCCCGGGGCTATTTATTGCTCAGGCTGGACTCTTCGACGCGGCTCAGAGCAGGGAGCCTAAGCTACATTTAACTAATGACAGGCAAGATGCCTGTCCCACATGACTTGGCCCCGGGTACAGCGGCGGTGCCGCCGAGACGGGAGATGGGAGTGGGCAGCGAAGCCGCTGTTTTCAGTTTTCAGTGTTCATACAGGAATGAGTTTACGGTTTTAAATGGCCCCGGGAAGAAATCCCGGGGCTTTTAGAGATTTACGGCGGCAAAACCCTCTGGCACTCCTGTTCCACCATTAAGTTTTGAAATTTTCCAACGATTTAAATTATCAAATTCAAAATCAATCTTGTATTTTTGGTCTCGACTAACCGAAAGTAAAATTACGCCTTGATTTTTATTAAGCAACTTAAGTAAATCTCTCCCCTTTTTATTCATATTTCTAAAGAACGTAGAATTCTTAAAAGACTCAATCAATGTAACTTTTGTGTTAGAAACATAGGATGCTGAAGAACCGTAATTATCCGGCTCAGATGAAAACCTAAAAAACGCACTACTCCATTCAGGTTCCAATCCATGCATAAATTCAATGAATTCTTGCGCAAGGTTGATAGCAATTTCTGATGATTCGTTATTAATCACAGGGCGTTCCTAATATAAGTTTGCCCAGCTTGATTAAGAAACAGACGGACGAGTGAAAAGGTGGCGCGGTTAGTGATTTCACAAATTTTTGCTGGCTTCATGAGTTATTGGCCAAGCGGATCGATCTGGTTGATGGCATAGTTGACCAGATTATTGGCATCACTATCCAGACCGGCGTAACGTTCCTGGTTCAGACCGCTCTGGGCGTCCGCTACCGCCGTTGTAATTCCCGTTTCTGGATCCGTATAAGCCGGTGTAACCGACGGACCCACTGGATGAGTTGGACCGCTAACGACCGGCGATGGCGGCACAACTTTATTGGACATCGTCGAAAACGCCCACAAACTCACGCCAATGGCCAGTGCCGCAGCGGCCGCCAGGCCGTACCAGGTCGGGGCCAGTCGCCATTGTTGTGGAGTATCAACCCGTTCACACTCCTGGATATTGCGCATAATGCGGGCGTGCAGCGGCGGCGAAAACTCGGGAAGCTCGCGCCGGCTTTCTTTACCCAGCATGTCACGCAAAATTTCATGTTCGGCCTGGTCAGTACTCATGTTGCGTCTCCAATGTTTGGTGCAGCCACGTTTTCACCACTGATTTCTTTCAAGCGCCGGGCGTAGGGTGTAAGTTTTTTTCGTCCGCGGTGCAACATGGTCCGCACCGCTACCAGCGACATTCCCAATACCTCGGAAATGTCGGAGATGGGTAAATCTTCGGCGTAAAAAAGCCATAACGCCCGGTACTGATCGTCATTAAGCACCTGCCGCGCCGTGTCCCACAGGCTGCGGCGCGGTTCACGTGCCCCGGCCAGTTCGGCCGGCGTTGACCCTTCATCCGCCTGGTAATCGGGCAGGGCTGAAGTTGTTCGCGTCTTGGCCCGCCGCGCATGCGTAATACCGACGCGGTAAGCCAGTGTGAATATCCAGGTCCGCAGCGGCCAGCGGTTCTGATAGCGGTCTATGGATTCGTATGACTTCATAAATGCTTCCTGCACAACGTCTTCCGTGTCAGGCACATTCGGAAACTGCCGGCGAACAAAACGCAGCAGAATCGTCTGGTAGCGCCGCACAATCTCTTCAAAGCAGCGCATGTCTCCATTTTGCGCGCCACCCGCAAGCTGCTCATCCGTCATCGCCGCCAAATTATCCGGGGGACCATCCATCGCCTGCTCCGCGGAATACGTTCCAGTATACCCCGGTTACTGTTCCGGCCCCGGTCCTGGTTGCTGGTCCGGTCCCGGCCCTGGTCCATGGTCCCTGTTCTGGCCCGGCGGCGGCCCCGGTGGCCCGGGCAGCATCTTGAGCCAGAAATCCGGCGAAGCCACGCAATCGATCTGGACGTTAAGTCCACTCGCAGTTATTGATGCGTTCAGATCGGTTCCCGACGCCGGTTGCGTCTGCGAACCGCCGGCGTTCGCTTCCGATGTCAATTCCGCCGTCGCCGCAATTCCCAACAGCGACTCCTGTATCTCAACCGCGGATTGTTCCGTCAGCGCGGTAAGCTCACCTGTAATCTCAAGGTCCGACCCTTTGGGTGAACAAGCCAGCCATCCGTTATCGACGTGCGACAATATCGGCGATTGTGCCGTGTGCCGCACACCAAGCTGATACAACCCGCTCCCCGCCGCATAAAAGAATAACCCTGAAGTATTGTCCGTCAGCAATTTACTATCCGACGACAAAGAGGCCGATTTGCCAGTCAGCACATCAAGCTCCTGCTTAATCGCGTCCAGCGAATGAGCGATCAATATTTCCGTCGGTTTAGGCGAACTTTCATAAACATCTCCACGCGGCGTATGAAAGCTCAATATCTTCTGACCGTCATAGTCAATCGTCTGAAGACCCGGCCGATTTGCCGTCAATTGATCGATTGGCTCTGTTGGTTTTGCAACTTCTATCAGCGTTACGCCGGTATCACCCTGGTAACCGGTTCCAAATATCGTGATGTCGTGCAAATCTTCCGGCAAATGAATGCCCGAAAGAAAACCGCCGTGATGGCCCGTATGCTGGCCCATGTGATGTTCCTGCAGGAAGTTGTGAATCGGCTCGCTCATTGCATCAGATTTCACGACCGCATCCATATCCAGATGCAGGAGCCACTTTGTATCGCTCGGCAGCATTGACGGATTAAGCGCGTCGGCCATTGCAGCGCCGTTGCCTGACATGCTCAGCGCCGCGGCAGCCAGAAGCCATCTGAATTTAACCCTCATGCACAACTCCGGTTAGGAACCTGTCATCCGAAGATTTATACGCATTAGCGGGGCAAAATGTGGCATTTAACCGGCATTTTCATGCAAAAAATCCCCATCCCATATCACAGGCCTGCAATGGGGTGGATTATCGACCCTATGACTTGCAAATCATCCTCCGGATTCCGTATAGCTTCGGGTGACGTAATCTATCAATTGCACCACCAGCGCCGTCCAACCAGTTTGATGTGATGCCCCAAGACCGGCTCCATTCTCTCCATTAAAATATTCATGAAACAGGATAAAATCCTTCCAAAGCGGATTTTCCTGGAACATGCTTTGATTCCCAAATACCGGCCGTCGACCGTTTTTGTCAGGCGTAAAAATAGAGATCATGCGTCGCGCAAGCTCTTCAGAAAGTTGCAATAGATTCATTTGCCGGCCAGGATTTCCCGGCCACGGAACGGTTACAGAGTCGCCATAGAAATGCTGGTACGTACGCAGGGCCGTTATAAGAAGATAAGCCGTCGGAAACCAGATTGGCCCGCGCCAATTGGAATTTCCTCCGAAGAGCGTGCTGCGGGATTCCGCCGCTTCATATTGCACCATCCATTCCTGGCCGTCTTCTATTATCCGGTATGGGTAATTCAAATGATAACGCGATAACGAACGCAACCCATAAGAAGAAAGAAATTCATTTTCATCCACCACGCGCTGCAGGACACGCTGCAGGCGATCCCGATTGGCAATACTCAAAAGAATGCGGTTGCCGTCGGCAGATACGCTGATTCCGACCATCTCTTTGCCTTTGTTTTTTTCAATTCGTTCCGATACCGAAACTTTCTGAAATGCCGGCAGCTTTTCGATCCAGCTTTTTTCAATGACTTGCACCGCATACAGCGGAGTCAGACCTACATTGGAACGCACGCGAAGCGCTTGACTCTGGCCGGAGTTGGAATAGGTGATCTTGTCATAGTAAAAGCCGTCCTGCTCATCCCACAATCCGTTGCCATTTTCGTTGGACATATTGATAGCCTGAGAAATCGCAATAAAATGATCAAAGAATTTGACCGCCAGATGACTGTAAACCGGGTCTTCCTGTGACAACTCCAAGGCAATGGTCAGCATGTTTAGACAGAACAAGCCCATCCAGCCGGTAGCATCCGCCTGTTCAAGCAACTGGCCGGATGGCAGCGGGTGATTGCGGTCAAAAACGGAAATATTGTCCAGTCCCAGGAATCCGCCTTCAAATATGTTGCGTCCACTGTTGTCTTTGCGGCTAACCCACCACACAAAATTCAGCAGCAGTTTGTGGTACATCCGTTCCAGAAATCCCCGGTCTCCTTTGCCCTGGTTGCGGCGCTTCCCCATGTTGTAGACGCGCCACGTTACCAGCGCCTGTACCGGAGGATTTACATCGTCAAATGACCATTCGTAAGCCGGCAATTGCGCCGAAAGATTCTGATAGCGCTCTGAACAGATTAATTCCAACTGCTCCTTGGCCAGTTCAATATCCACGTAGCTGAGCGTCAGGCAATGAAAGGCCCAGTCCCACGCCGCAAACCATGGATATTCCCATGTGTCCGGCATGACGATCACGTCTTTGGCGCGCAGCCGCGTCCAGTTTGAATTTCGGCCATTCAGGCGCTGCGGCGGGGCGGGAGAATCCGCATCGCCGTGCAGCCATGTTTTCACGTCATAGTTGTAGAACTGCTTGTTCCATAACAACCCAGCGACCGCCTGGCGTTGCACCGCGCGCATCGCCGGATCACATGTATGCGGCAGCATCGCACCGTAAAATGCGTCCGCCTCCCTCATGCGCTCGGCAAATATCTGGTCAAAATCCGCAAACGGATCGCTTTTTACTTTGTTCGTCAGCACCAGACCCACACTCTGCGTCGCGCCGGGAGATAACTTCAGCGAATAATACAACGCGGCCTTTGTGCCCCAGGGCTGCTGATGCACTGCTGTAAGCTGGTTATGCACCAGATATTCATGGAAAGCGTCCTTCACCGCCGGATGAGAATTGGCCGTGCCGTAGAGCCGCACGCGGTTGGTTTCATTGAATGTGAAAAGCTTCTCGCGCACGTTTCGCGCATAGAGCCGGTACTGGCCCAGAACGGAATGTTCCGCCAGCAGCGTGGTGTCCCCCATGTCATCATGGCTTGCCAGGCTGATTTTCGGCTCCTGCCCCGGCGGCACGCTCCATCCCCATGTGTTACGAAACCACAGCGTCGGTAACAGATGCAGTGTCGCCGTTTCTTTCCCGCAGTTTCGCACTGTAAAACGGATGCAAATGCCCGTCGGATCAGCCTTGGCGTATTCAATGACAATATCGAAAAAAGCGTTGTCCGTGAAAATGCTGGTATCGACAAGTTCATATTCCGGCTGCAATGGCCCGCGATGCTTGTTGATTTCCACCAGTTGGCGATAGGGATATTCAAACTGCGGATACCGGTAAACCATTTTCATGTACGCATGCGAGGGCATGTTGTCGGTGGTAAACCAGTACTCTTTTACATCTTCGCCGTGATTTCCTTCCTGGTTGGTCAGACCAAAAAGCCGCTCCTTAAGAATCGGGTCCTTGCCGTTCCAGAAGGCCGGCGCAAAGCAGAGTATCTGCTGGCGGTCGCAGATGCCGCCGATGCCGTCTTCGCTCCAGCGATACGCCCGGCTGCGGGCAAAGTCATGAGGAAAATAATTCCACGCATCCCCGTCGGGAGAATAATCTTCGCGAACCGTCCCCCAGGCCCGGTCGGCTACGTATGGCCCCCATTCCCGCCATGGTGCGGCCAGTTCCGGCGTGATCATCCGCTGCTGTTCGATGTTCATGTGCATGTGTGGAGTTTTATCGTTGTTTGTCTGCTCGGGCATGATTTACTTTCCTCTGGCCCGTGGCCTGTTAAGCTTTGCTTTTCACCTGTTTCACTTTCACCTGTTCTCGGAGCGGTTGGCCGGACCGCTCCGTTGACGCATCGCGACGTTGAGTATCAGCGACGTCGCCAGCATATCCGCAGCCATGGCGCTGCCGCCATAGGACATAAACGGCAGGGTAATCCCCACCACCGGGAGCAGGCCCACGGTCATCGCGATGTTGATGATCGCCTGGCCTATGATCATAGTCGCCAACCCAATCACCAGCAGCCGCCCGAATGAATCGGCGCTGTCCACGGCAATTTCCAGGCAAGCCCCGAAAAATATGATGTATAACAGAATAATCGCCGCACACCCGACAAACCCCCACTGACTTCCCACCACCGAAAATATAAAATCATTCGACGCTTCCGGCAAAAGTCCATGGCGTATCTGGTCCGTCCCGTCCAGACCTTCCCCCAGCATTCCGCCGCTGCCCAGGGCGATTTTACTCTGTTGAATCTGATACTCATCGACCGTCAGTTGTTGTTTAGCGGACTGCTGATGCACCAATAGCGCGATGACGCGCTGCTTCTGATAATCCTTCAGCATCGGATAGCTTCCCGGCGCAACCGCCACGGCGATCAGGGCAATAGCTAATAAATGCCTTAATCGCGCGCCCGCCGCGATCAACATGGCGTACAGCACCAGCGGAAACAGCGCCGCCGTTCCCAGGTCCGATTCCACCAGAATCAGCCCCATCGGAATAATCATCAGTACAAAGGGAAACAGCAGCGCACTGAACCGGCGTATATCACGTTGCGACCGCAAATACCGCGCCGTAATCATCGCAAAAGATATTTTTGCCAGTTCGCTGGGCTGAAATTCCAGACCTCCCGGCAGCGAAAACCAGCGGTGGCTTCCCTTGACCGCGGGCGCAAATAGTACGCCCGCCAGCAGGATGGTGGTGATGATGTAAAACACATTGGCGTAATTTCCAATTTTTCGATACGAGGGAACCAGCGCCACGAGTAAAATCGCGCCGCCGACGAGAATGTACATTTCCTGGTGTTCCAGCAGCTCGGCCCCGCAGATGTTCACCGCCGCCAGGCTTGCCGAACACAAAAGCACGATGGCCAGAAGCATCAACCATGCAACGCGTGTGGCTATAAGCTGCGGCACCACCTGCCGGTAAATCCGGTCCAATAACGTAAACGACGCCCGATCGCGCGCCGACTGACCCATCGACGGCCCACCCGGGCGGCGCGATGCCATCATCGTGCTGCGCTGCGAATCCTTCACTGTTCATCCACCTGCGGCAAATAATTGTGTTTTTCCATATCGATGATGCACTGGCGGACGATCGGCGCCGCGGTCGAGCCTCCTTCACCGCCCGTCATCTCCACCACCGCGGCAATCACATATTGCGGATTATCCGCCGGTACATACCCCACAAACCATCCGTCGTTGGCGTGGAGTACCGTGGTCTTTCCATCCTGTGTGATTCGTTCAGAGGTCTGTGCCGTTCCCGTTTTGCCGGCCACCGCGATGTTCATTTGCAGAGCATGCGCCGTCCCCGAGGAACCGTGAACCACCAGGTACATTCCCTGCCGGATATACGCCAGTTCGTCGGTGTTAAGCTGAATCTGCCGCTGCGGTTGCGGCCCTAACCCTTGAATTAATTGCGGCGCGATCCATAGTCCGCCTCTTAACAGCGCCGCATAAGCGGTCGCCATCTGTAATGGCGTCGCGGAAATCGGCCCCTGGCCGATCCCCATGAATATGGGGTCGGTTCTGACGGCCAAAGCATTGTTTTCCAAGACGTCCACATTCGGCAGAAATCCGGCCGATTCTTCCGGTAAACCCACGCCGGTGGTCGCACCGAGGCCAAAACTCCGCAATCCATCGGTCAGTCGCGCCAGACCCAGCCGCATTCCCACGGTGTAAAAATAGACGTCGCACGATTGTTCTATCGCCGTGGGCATGTCAATCGCTCCGTGTCCGAGTGGATAAGTCCAGTCGCGGAAACTATCCGGATGCCCGGGGAACAAATACGGCCCGCAATCGATGATCGTGTCGTGTGAAATCACACCATCCGTCGTGGCAATGGCCGCCACCAGTGGTTTGATCGTGCTGCCGGGCGGAAACGCGCCCCCCGCCGCCCGATTCAGCATTGGAAAATTATTATCCGATGCCAGTGCGCCAAATTGGTCGTGAAACGTGTTCAAGTCGTATGTTGGTACGGAAAGCATCAAAAGTACGTGCGAATCCGCAAGGCTAAGCACCGTCACCGCCGCGTTATGCACCTGGCCGTCCGCTGAAGTCAAAAATTGATTGTTGGGATTGAGTAAATCATTCTGCAAATCACTTTGTAATCCCGCATCGATTGTTAAATGCACCGTCTGCCCCGGTGTCGGATTGCGGCGATCCGCCGGTAGCTCCTGGCCATCCAGATTCACCACCCGTACGCCGCGAACTCCGTGCAGCATATTTTCCGCCGCCAGTTCGACGCCGGAAATTCCTGCCAGATCGCCCGGCAGATAACCTTTCAGATTCCCCACCGTATCCGTCAAGGTCCCCGGAATAAGCTCCGGCAATTCAAAGGTATTCGCCTCAAATATTTTTGCGCTCACCGGCCCCACCGATCCAATCACCTGGGCGGCCACCGAATTCATTGGATAAACCCGGTAAGTACTGGGCACAACCACCAATCCCGGAAAAGGCCCACCATGTTTACGCAGGTAAAGTGCTACCTGGTCTGAAATGTGCGGCACGATGGTTTGTGGTTCGTGCATCGGGGCCAGATCGACGTTCTCCGCCACGCCAAGTTCCATGTCCAGATCGTCCGCTGTTGCCCCAAGGTCTGAAGGCCCCTGATGAGAATAGCGAATCGTCCAGACGTCTTCCCGCAAAAGCTGCATGCGCTGGCGTATGACGTCATATTGTGCATTAACTGATTCCACTGAAATGCCGCATAATTGCGCGATCGCCGCCGGCATCGCGTCCAGTTCCTGTGCGATCAGCTCTCTTTTCTGCGGCAGCAGGGCGAGGATCTGTTTGCGCGTCAGTGTTCCATTTTCGGCTTTAAGTTCGCGAACCGCTTCCTGTGTGATCCACTCGTCATCCTCGTTCATCGCTTCATATTGAATGGCCAGGTTATAGCACGGCTCTTCCACGGCCAGATAGCGCCCTTTGCAATCCACGATTGAGCCGCGCACTGTGGGAATCATGAAATGCCGATAACTGAAGTTCAGTGCCTGGTTGCGGAATTGCTGAGCTTCTGCCAGTTGCAGTTCCGCCAATCGGGCGCCGATGATCAGCAGTGCCGCGGCGGAGAAAATCAAAACCAGAACCAGGCGACGTTTAAGCATAAGCCCTGATACTTCAATCGGTTTAAACCGCGATATCCAGCACACCCGACCCGCTGATCCCGTCATTTTTCAATAATTGAAGGACGTGGTTGGCGTCGGCCAATGCAAAACGCGTTGTCTGCGGCTTTAAAGGGATTTCGGCGGCCAGACGGAGCAATTCTTCGCCGTCGGTGCGCGTATTAGCGGTCACGCTCCTGAGCGTTTTTTCCTCAAATAAATGCCGGTCATAGTTGAGTGTTGGAATATCGGACAGATGAATCCCCGCAATCGCCAGCGTGCCGCCGCGATCCAAAGCCTCCAACCCCGGCAGTATCAGCTCGCCAACCGGTGCAAACAAAACGGCGCTATCCAGTGGTTCCGGCGGCTTCTCACTGGCGCCACCCGCCCAGTTGGCCCCAAGACGCCGGGCCAGTTCCTGATGCTTTTGGTTGCGTGTCATGACGTATACCTTGCAGCCAAGATGCCGGGCGATCTGAATAGCGATGCTTGCCGAGGACCCAAAGCCATACAAACCCAGCCGGACGCCGGGTTGCATTTCCGCGCGTTTAAGGGCGCGATATCCGATGATTCCTGCACACAAGAGCGGCGCAGTAGCCGTTGGATCAAGCGACGCGGGTATGGGGTAAGCAAAATTTTCCAGTACAACCGCGTACTCGGCGTATCCGCCGTCTTCATCATATCCAGTGAACCTGGCATTGGGGCAAAGATTTTCTTTTCCGGCCCGGCAATATTGGCACGCACCGCAAGTCGACCGCAGCCATGCAATCCCGACACGATCGCCGATCTTGAACCGTGCAGCGCCCTTGCCGAGGCTCTCGACAACGCCGACCACCTGATGACCCGGAATGATGCCCGGTTTGTGCGGCGGTAATTCGCCTTCGATCACATGCAGGTCGGTGCGGCAAATGCCGCAGGTCAAAACGCGAACGCGGATTTCGCCGGTTTTAGGCTCGGGTGCATTTATATCGCGCATTTCCAGTGGCGCAGAATTTATCGGCGCTGGGGCCTTCAATACCATCGCGCGCATTTTCATTACGGGCCTCTATCCCCTATATCCTGTGCCCCAAATTCCTCTCTGTGTCCTCTGTGGCTAAAAATTTCTGATATCTGAGATCTGAAATCGTGGCGTAGCCACTAATACTCCACCAACGGCAAATCAACCTTGGTTTCCACATATCCGGCGTGGCTCTCATCCAGTGTGCCGCTTTCCAGTCCCAGCGCCTGCACAATCGCGTCCAGATCATCCGCCACCTTCACCGGCTGGTTACTCAAGTGTCCCCAAGTCGGCTGCGCCGGAGGAAGTTGCGCCTTTTTCGTATTAATTCCCGTGTGGTAATACACCGTCGCATCCGGA
>DATJSN010000061.1:0-20018 GCA_035504095.1 Phycisphaerae bacterium
ATCGGATGCCGTCCAAGGTGCATGAAGAGGTGATGGCGTGATCTTCCGCCGCTCCGGTCGCCCTTCGGGCTCCCTCCGCGGCGAAAGATCACAACAGGAGATCAACAATTAAAGTGACAACTTTAGACCAGGACTTGACAACATTTTTACAACAACAGCACTACGGTTTTAACGCAGAGGCCGCGGAGGGTGCGGAGGATTTAACGCAGAGCAAACTCGATTCGTTTACCCAGCAGGTGAGCCACTTTGGCTATCGTGTTGAGCGTGATGGAAGTGTTTTCCGGGTCGAGCAGACGGTCAACTCCTGTCCGACTGGTCTTCAATCGCCTGGCGATTTTCGCTTTGCTGATGTGGCGTTTGTTCATGGCTTTTTCAAGTTCATGGGCGATCTTAAACTTGATCGCCGTCGCCCGGCACTCTTCCAGAATGCCTTCCTCGGCGAGAAAATCCTCGAACTTGGAACCTAAATGTTTTCGTTTCATTTGATCACCTATATCAACTGATTCCTGCGTTTGATTGCCAGATCGAGTTCGTACTTTGGTGTTTTTTGCGTCTTCTTGATAAACCCGTGCAGCAACACCATTGTTTGATCCTGGACACAAAAAATCACTCTGGCGATTCGGTCACCCAGGTTCGACCTGATTTCCCACAGGCCGTTGCCCAGATTCCTGACCAGGGGCTTCCCGATCGGCCAACAATACTGCACCTTGAGCACATCATCGCCGATGATTTTTCGCTCGCTTTTTACCAGCAAAAGCAACCATTCCCGAACCGGCTCGTTGCCCTTATCGGTCCTGAAAAACACGGCATCGAGCCTTCGTTCGATCACATCAATACTGTACCAAAAATTGTGCGCTATGTCAACAACGCGACGGCTCTGGCCAATGCAATGCAGATCCACGACGGCCAGGCCGGATTTAATGAAGGCTAGAACTTCCCTTCCGGATCAATTAGTTTACAACCCGCTTCTACCAGATTTCTCTGCCGACCGGGCGGCCAAGATCCCACTCACCCCGGCGATGCCGAGGTTTGTAACGGGCAGTTAATTCCGAGAGTTTATACCGCCGTCGCCGCGACTTGATGACCTTCACGGCTTCCAGATCAATCACCGTGCCCACGTCGATATGGCGTATTTTCGCGAATTGGCTGGGAATGAGCAGCGCCATGCTGCTTCCCCACTTTTTGACTTTTACGGGCATTGCCATCAGGGTCTCCAAGAGTGATATAAATTGATATCTTGTTTTTTGGCCCATTTCAAGTGAAAAACCCGCGATTTCCGCACCCGCTTAAATTTTCCCAAATCTGATCGAAAGTGGCTCCGGCGCGGCGGCGTTGCCGCCGAGTCGGGAGTTGTGAGTCGGGAGTCGGGAGTAATTTTTCACCACGACGACACGACGTTGGCCCCGGGTGCGGCGGCGTTGCCGCCGAGAACAGGCGAATTTAGATCAGGTGATCAGGCGAGCAACAAAGGGGATAAGGTCCCGGGGTTATTTCTTTATCTATCAGAAATGACTTTACTATTTATTGCGTTACCGCCCCATCACACGCCGGGCCGACGATGCGCGCGTACTTGGCCAGTGCGCCGACTTTGTACATCGGCTCTTTGGGTTTCCACGCGGCGCGGCGTTTGGTGAGTTCATCCTCAGAAAGTTCAACGTTGATGGTTCCTTTTTCCGCGTCAACCACCACGATATCGCCGTCTTTGAGTAAAGCGATTGGTCCTCCTACCTGTGCCTCGGGCCCAAGATGGCCGATGCACAACCCGCGCGTGCCGCCGCTGAAGCGGCCGTCGGTGATCAGGCAAACGTCATAACCCAATCCCTGGCCGGAGATCGCGGCGGTAACCGCGAGCATTTCGCGCATGCCCGGGCCGCCTTTGGGTCCTTCGTAGCGAATGATGACCACGTCGCCTTTTTTAATTTGCAGCGCCTGGACCGCTTTCATGGCCAGTTCTTCACTGTCAAAACATTTGGCCGGACCGCGGTGCTGGAGTTTTTTAACGCCGGTGACTTTAATCACGCACCCTTCCGACGCCAGGTTGCCGCGCAGAATCCTCAGGCCGCCGCTGGGACTGATGGCCTTGTCTACCGGAACAACTACGTCCTGGCCGCCGTGAAGTTTGACGTCCTTGAGATTTTCTTTCATGGTTTTGCCGGTGACGGTGAGGCAGTCGCCGTGGATCAGGCCGTTATCCAGCAGGACTTTGAGAATCACCGGAATGCCGCCGACGCGATAAACGTCCAGCGCCACGTAGCGGCCGCCGGGTTTTAAGTCGGCGATGGTCGGCGTTTTGCGGCTGATGCGTTCGATGTCATCAAAAGTGATTTTCAAACCCGCTTCATGGGCGATGGCCGGGATATGCAAAGCGATATTGGTGCTGCCGCCGGTGGCCGCGGCGATGACGATGCCGTTTTCCAGCGCTTCGCGGGTGATGATGTCGCGCGGCCGGATGTTTTTTTCCAGTAAGTTCATCACCGCCCCGCCGGAGGCGCGGCAGAATTCATCGCGTGAGACTTCAATTGCCGGCGGCGAACCTGATCCGGGCAGGGCCATGCCGATGGCTTCGGCCACGCAGGCCATGGTGTTGGCCGTGAATTGTCCGCCGCACGAGCCCGCCGACGGACAGGCGCTGCATTCAAGTTCATAGAGTTCCGCATCGGTCATTTTGCCCGCGGCGTGGGCGCCGACGCCTTCATAAACGTCGACGATGGTTACGTCGCGTCCCTGGAATTTGCCCGGCAAAATCGTTCCGCCGTAGATGAAAACGCTGGACAGGTTCAACCGCGCCATGGCCATGAGCGTTCCAGGCAATGATTTATCGCAGCCGGCCAAACCCACCAGCGCGTCATAACGATGGGCGTGCATCATCAGTTCAATGGAATCGGCGATTACTTCGCGCGAAATCAGCGAGGCTTTCATCCCCTGATGGCCCATGGCGATGCCGTCGGAGATGGCGATGGTGACAAATTCGCGCGGCGTGCCGCCGGCCTCCTTGACGCCTTTGGCGGCGGCCCGGGCCTGCCGGTCGAGCGTTATATTGCAAGGCGTAGCCTGGTTCCAGGTGCTGGCGACGCCTACCCAGGGCTGGTGAATGTCGGCGTCAGTAAGACCCATGGAACGAAAAAAGGCCCGTTGCGGGGCGCGATCCGGCCCTTCGGTGACTTCGGTGCTGCGTGGACGATTGATCATTTAATATTCTCCTCAGGGTCTGTCTGACATCGCCTTATGTCGCGTTAAGCGATCGGCAAATTCTATGCCGATAAAGGCGGCAAGCATAATGTATAGCGTTGTCGCGTGGTATGGAACATTTTCATTTCCACGTAAACGAATACGAACCAAGCGGGACATCACGATTAGCAAACGTTAAAATGATGGGCTTATCGCCAACCTAAAAAGAGAGCGGCGGAAAAGGAATCCATGATCAGCTTAACTCCAGTGCAGCATGAACCGCGGACCTCCGGTTCAAAAAAGCCCTCCGGCAACCCGCCGCCCCAATGGCCCATTGAACGAGCCGTTTCCTGGCTGGGCCAATGGCCAAAAGCGATCGGGCGTTTTCTGGATCGCCTGGCTGCCCATAACGGCCCTGTCGGCTGGGTGGTGCGTTTTTTTTCGTCCATCAAGATGGGGCTGACCTGGCTTTTTCTGACCGCGATCTATATTGCACTCGGGTCGGGGTTGCCATCCCTGCGTGAAAGGCTCGATGTAACCACTCTGCAATTTTTTGATGCGCCGCCCATGATTGTGTTGATGGCGCTGCTGGCGCTGACGCTGATTACGGTTACGCTGCGGCGGATTGAACTGAATCTTTATCGCCTGGGCGTCTGGAGCGTGCACAGCGGAATCATCACGCTGCTGGTGGGATTGTTTTTTTATTTTGGCCTGAAGCACGAAGGCATGGTTCGCATTTTCATGAACCAGACGGTGGACAATTATTACGACTCCACCGACCGCGCCCTTTATATTCAATTTCCCACCGCTTCAGGTTCGACTGTTTCCACAATGTTTCCGCTGACTAATCTGCCGATTTTTAGAGCGCATACCGCCGCAAACGGCAATCCGCTGAATATTGTGATTCCGCCGGATCAAATGGCCGCAATCAGTCCAAAATTCGGTAATTTGAGTGTCCGTGTTGTGGGCTACTATCCGTTTTATCAGATGGCGCCGTATGCCGTGCCGCGCCGGCCGGGAACACCCAGCGATCTGCCGGTTGTCGCGGTCAATATCAGCGCCGGCGGACAGGCGCTTGGCTCGCAACTATTGGTTGGCAACAGCCCCGCCGGGCGCGTCGTTGATGATCCAACTTCATTTGGCACGGAATATTTGTATCATCCAAGCGCCGAGCGCCTTGCGGAATTAACCACGAACCTGCCGGGAAGTGATTCAATCATCGTCGATTTGCCCGCATATCATTTCCATCACGTTTATTCTCTTGTGCCGGATAAACCGATCGTACTGACGGGTACACCGTATACGCTGATTCCGCGCCAGCAGATCACGATGCCGCTGATTTCCCAGGGCTATCAAGGGGCAAGCAGCGCGGCTTACTTTATTGACGTCAATCGCACCGGCCCGGATGGAAAAGTTCTGCAATTTCAGCGCGTGGCTTTATTCAGATACCCGGAGAAAAGCATCGACATTTTTTCCGGCAGCCAGCGCCAAGCCGTGCCCAACCCGATCGATCAGGGGTTAAACATCACTTATTTCGACGCCGAGCGCGATCAATTCTGGATCATTGAACACAATGCCGGCAACTTTACGCTCATTCAGCGCGCCGCAGGCGGATCGGTCAAAGAATTTCCCATCGCACCGGGCCAGGCCGTTCCCGTAAGTATCGAGGGCATCAGCGCCAAATTTTCGCTCGATCAGGTCGCCAGCGTCGTACTTCAACCCGAACTTATCCCCGCAAACCAGCGGCGGCCCCAGGTGGAAGACACCATGGACAACTGCCTGCTGGAGCTGGCGATCGGCAACAGCGCGTGGCACAGCGGGCCGGTTTATGTGCCTTATCAGCAATTCGGCATGCACGGTGATCTGCCAATCATCCCGGTACATGTGCCGGGCGCGGGTGAAATTGCTTTTGTTTTTTCACAATTGGAGCGGCCGCTGCCGTTCGCGCTGACGCTTAAAGATTGCCAGGAAGTTTTTTACACCGGCAGCGACAATTTTCCGCGCGACTTTTTAAGCACGGTTCAGATCAGCTATCCCAACACAGATCAATCCGATACCGTGCTTATTCACCTGAATCATCCGGCAAAGGTTGAAGGGCTTTCTCTTTTTCAGGCCCGTTTCGGGCGCGATGCAACCGGGACGGCGTTCACCGTTTTGGGCGTAGGAAACACGCACGGCTTCTGGGTGATGCTTACCGGTATTGTTATGATTATTTCCGGCATCGGTTACGCTTTTTACGTTAAACCCGTGCTGCAGAATATAAAGAAAAAACAACTTGCGGCCTGGGCCGCCGAACATGCCACAGAAGCTTAATGAAAAATTTTCACCACGGAGTCACAGAGAACACAACGGAGAAATAAAAGAGATGAACATTATGAATATACGTTTATACACAATTTTTCTGGCGCTCATGATGATTACAGCGCTGCCGGCGTATGGTTTTGTTCCGGTCGATCAGGCGGCTTCCAGTAAGCTTCCGCCGGGGCATCCGGTCATCGGACCGAATTCTCCCGCGGTTAATCCCGTGCCCGATCAAACCCTGATGCAGCAGACGCAGGACATTGTCGGCCAGGACCGCACGGTTTTCCAAGAGCAGATTAATTTGGCGCCACTGCGCGTGCTGGCCATTCAAAGCGACGATGAAATCAAAACCCTTGACACCTGGGCCCGCCAATCGCTGCACGACATCTGCGGTCATAATTCGATTAACGGCGAAGATCCGCTCTACACTCTTCTGGACATGACGTTTCGTTCGGAAGCCTGGAACGACCGCAACTGCATTTATATCGAGGCGCTTCCGCTGCGCCAGCAAATTGGCACACTGGTCGACGCCGCTGAAGCGCAGCGTATTTTGCGCCAGGGGACGGTAAGCCCGTCATTTCTGGCGCGCTCTGACGTGGAAACCATGCTCAACAACGACAGCAACGATTCCGTGCTTAATTCTTCCATCAATCAGGTCGGGGTGGCGCTGACCACGTACCAGCAGCTTTTTACGCAATTTGATGTTGTTCCGCCGGCGGCTTCCGGCAGCGCCGATGAGAACACATGGGTTACGCCATACCGGTTATTGCCCAATATAAAATCGTTGCTGCCGAGCCAGATGCCCGCGGACATACAAAACGCCAAACCTCTTCCCGGCTATACACTTCGGCAGGCGGCCAGCGCCGTGATTGGTTTTAGAGACCTGGTTGACGGCTGGCGGGATAATAATGCGACCGACACGAATCAGGCCGTTGAGGAACTCGCGGCGTATCTTCCCGCCATCAATCCGGCGGCGTATCCGAGCACGCTCAAACGCAATGTGGAAATTATTTACAACCGCGTTTTTAACGGCACGATCATCTGCGTATTTCTTTACTTAATTTCCCTGACGTTGTTTCTGATTTCCGCCGTGGGAGCCGCACCGGCGGTTCGCAAACCGGCACTGGCTTTCTTTACGCTGGCTGTTTTGATGCACGCAAGTTTCATGGGCGTGCGCTGGTGGCTGGCGGGCCGCATTCCGATTCAGAATGAATTTGAAAGCGTACTCGGCTCGGCGCTGGTGGGCTGTGTGATCGGACTGGTGCTGGAATACTGGAAAAAGAGCAGCTTTTTCGGCCTGGCCATGAGCTTCGTCGGTTTTCTGGCGATGACCGCCTGTTTCGTTGTGCCGTTTGTTTTAGGCAAGGACATCGGCGCTTCGATCAGCCAGGTCGATGGCGTGCTGAACACATACTGGCTTTACATTCACGTCAACGTGGTGATCAGCAGCTATGCTTTAATTGGAGCAACATTCTGTCTGGGCGTTTTGTATCTGTGCACCAAATTCTATTACTACCTGCATCCCGTGGAACGGCAGGTTCAATCACGTGCCGCCGTTCTTGCCGGCGCGGGCTCTTCAACGCTGATCGATTCGGGCGGGAGTTCCGGATCATCCGATGTTCCTGATGAAAACCTGCGCCGTGCGGAATTTCTCCGGCAACTCGACGCGGCAAATATGGTCGTTTTGCAAATGGCCTTCTGGTTTCTGGGCACGGGCATTATTTTCGGCGCCGTCTGGGCGGATTACAGTTGGGGCCGGCCATGGGGCTGGGATCCCAAGGAAACGTTTGCCCTGGTCACCTGGATTGTTTACCTGCTCATCGTGCATATACGTTTTGTAACGCCCCGATATCGTCCTGACTGGACCGCCTGGCTGTCTACTGTGGGTTTCGCCGTCATGATGTTTAACTGGATCGGTGTGAATTTCTTTCTGGTCGGCTTGCACAGCTATGCCTAGGATTCCATTGGCAACCGAGTTTATTTTATTAGAGGTTCCTAACTGTGCCCGACATTAAAGATGCCATTCTCGACGCTTTGCGGACCGTTCAGGATCCGGAACTTTTCAAGGACATTGTCTCCCTGAACATGGTCAAGGACGTGAAAGTTTGCGGCGGACAGGTCGTCATCGACGTGGAACTCACCACGCCTGCCTGCCCGCTTAAAGACCGCATCCGCAACGACGTTCAAAACGCCGTTATGAAAGTCCCCGGCGTTTCTTCTGTGGAAGTTAAACTCTCCGCTCAGGTGCGCAGATCCACGGAGCCTAAAAATGTTTTGCCCGGCGTGCGGAATATCCTTGCCGTGGGCGCGGGCAAAGGAGGCGTAGGCAAAAGCACCATTGCCGTGAATATCGCCGCCGGCCTGGCGATGGAAGGAGCAAAAGTCGGCCTGCTGGACGCCGACGTTTACGGCCCCTCGATTCCGACAATGACCGGTCTGCCGGCGCAGCCGCCGCAGGTTAACGGCGAACGGATTATCCCGTTCGATCTGGGCCCGGCGTCCAATCCGATCAAGGTGATGTCCATTGGTTTTATAGTTCCGAAGGAAAAGGCGCTGATCTGGCGCGGGCCGATGGTTCACGGCGTGATCAAGCAATTTCTCGAACAGGTTGAATGGGGCGATCTGGATTACCTGGTGGTCGATTTGCCGCCGGGCACGGGCGACGTTTCACTCACGCTGGCCCAGACGATTCCACTTACCGGCGCGGTGATTGTGGCCACGCCGCAGGAAGTCGCGCTGATGGACGCCCGCCGGGCCGTGCGGATGTTTCAACAGCTTGGCGTGGCGATATTGGGCGTGGTGGAAAACATGAGCACGTTCATTTGCGAGCATGGCCAAGAGTATGACATTTTCGGGCGCGGCGGCGCGAAAAAAATGGCGCGCGATATGGGCCTGCCGTTTCTGGGAGATGTTCCGATCGACATGCGAATTCGTGAGCGCAGCGATTCCGGCGATCCGTTCGCCAATTTCGCGGCTGATTCGGCTTCGCGTGCCCCGCTGGTCGCGATGGTTGAATCGCTTGCCGGGCAAATCAGCATTCGCAACATCAACCGCCCGGCGGCTAAAGAGCTCAAACTCGAAATCACGGATTAACGCTGATTATGCTCCACTGTTTTGGCGCTAAATTTTTAACACTTTTTGCTTGACATACAAGCCTAGTGCTGTTAAATTTTTAACATCAAGTCATCGGGAGAAGTTTATGCCGGCGGAATCTGTAATTACCCTCAGTCGTCGTGAACGTCAGATCATGGACATCGTTTTCTCTCGAGGGCGCGTCTCCGCCGCACAGGTCATGGCGGAATTGCCTGACCCGCCGAGTTATTCTTCCGTCCGCACTTTGCTGCGCATCCTTGAGCGGAAAGGCCACCTTAAACATCGCGTAGTTAAAGGGAAATTCATTTATTCATCCGTTTATTCCCATCGCCGCGCGGCTCGTTCGGCCCTGCGGCGCATTCTTGAAACGTTCTTCAAGAATTCCACAGCGGCCGCCGTGGCCGCATTGTTGAATGCTTCCGACGCCGATCTTTCCCAAAATGAGATAGCCGAAATTTCAGAATTAATCAGAAAAACAACCGCGCGAGGTAATCGAACATGAATACGCCTGCTGCATCTATCGTGCAATATTCCGCTATCCTTTTTGATGTCACGATTAAGGCAGCTTTGATCCTCGGCACAGCCGGGATGCTGCTGATGGTATTAAGACGAGCTTCTGCGGTCGTTCGGCATTTGATTATTACGACGGCCATATTAGGCGTTTTATGTTTGCCCGTTTTGGCGATGTGTGTTCCCGTATGGCGTCTTGAAATATTGCCCCCCGTTGTTGCAACCGCATTATCACCGGTGGAATCACAGATTTCGCCGCCTTCAACGCCGGTTTATATGCCGGAACGCAACTCACCGATCACGGCTTCACCGAGCATTCCGAATATTTCGATTAATTTGAGGCAATATCATCCATCCTCGGATGAATCGTACTCTCCAGTCAGCACCCCCCTGCTGGCTGCAAAGGCGCAAGCTCAGACCGCTCAACCAGTAGAAAATAATTCCCCAAGTGCGCCGATCAAACTTCGATCTCTCTTAACTCGCGGCAATGTTCTATTGGTTGTTATGGGTTTATGGGCCTTAGGCGCAGCTTGTGTTTTATTGTTTTTCTTTACCGGAATAATTGCTACACGGCGGCTTGGAAGAATTGCCCACTCCGAGTCTGATGGAAAAGTATTGGATTTGTTTGTGCAGCTCTGTAAAGAATTTCGGCTCCGCAGATCTGTGCGTCTCTTAATTTCACCATCGTCAGATATGCCCGCAACCTGGGGCATTTTTCATCCTACGGTGATGTTGCCGTCTGATGCCGCAGCGTGGCCGAAGGACCAGCTACTAGCCGTTCTTGTCCACGAATTGGCGCACGTAAAAAGATGGGATTGCGCGACGCAATTCGCCAGTTGGCTCGCCTGTGCCTTGTACTGGTTTAATCCGCAGATTTGGTTCGCCATGCGCCGCATGCGGGTGGAATGTGAACGCGCTTGCGATGACGCCGTTCTATGTCGCGGTTTGGGCGCAACGATTTATGCCGAGCATCTTCTGTCCATCGCAAAGAATTTACGCATCCGCAATTTGCCGCGCATAGCGGCGTTGCCCATAGCGCGGCCGTCGTTGTTTAAACGGCGCGTTCTGGCGATTTTGGATGCACAAACCAATCGTCGCAATATTACACTTCGTCTGTTTTGCATCACCGTTTTTATCGCCGTGCTATTTATAGCACCAATTGCCGCCGTTAAATTAGTCGCCGGTCAATCCTCCGCATCCGCTTCGGGATCCTCGGTCTTAGCAATACCCGGTAAACCATCAACAATCCAGAAGATTGCCGCAACAAATCCGGCAATGCGCACTTTTAATCTTTTGGTCATCGATTCAAAGACTAAAAAGCCGATCCCAGGTATCGGCGTCGGCCTCCCTTGCGGTTGTGGGCCGCCTGAAAAAGTAACCGGGGCGGATGGCCATGTCGTTTTGTCGTTATCCGAGGATCAACTGGAAACTCTATATCTAAAGGTTTCCGGTGATGGTTGGGTAACAAAAAGACTTTTGTGGAATGCTCCTTCCATCCCTTCAACCTATACGGTTGAACTGGATCGTGGCGTGCGTATATCGGGAAAAGTCAGCGACGACGCCGGCAATCCGGTTCCCGGCGCTCATGTTGTTCTGTGGTTTGAGGACAAGCTCAAAAAGCCCAATGAAAGTCTGATGATCGGCGCGGAAGCTATCACGGATGCCAACGGCATCTGGACATATGATGGCGCTCCCAAGTCTATGAAAAAAGTCGATATCGGCGTATGGGATTATGCCTATACAAGCGGCTCTTTTTCTGATGCTTTTTATTCCCTGCATCGGCCGCCGGTCGCAAAACTTCTTAATGGTTCCTATACGCTTAAATTAAAACGCGGTCTGGCTCTAGAGGGGGTTGTGCTCGATTCGAAGGGAAAGCCGATTGCACATGCTCAAGTCGGCCTTGGGTATGATCGTGTCGCCACCAATGTGATTCCTCCGCAGAGAACCAATGAAAAAGGGAAATTTTCTTTTGCCGTCATTCCCGGCGACCAGGTGGTGATTACCGTTCAAGTTCATGGCTACGCTCCTGAGTTGCAGCAATTCGTGATGGGTCAGGAATCTCCTCCCGAGGTGGTTTTTCATCTGCAACCCGCTCATGACATTTCCGGAACCGTGGTCGATAGCCGCGGTCGACCCATTCCTTATGCTTTTATTTCTTTTGACACCTGGCGAAGTTTTCGAACTCTTAATCAGAATATTACCGCGGACCAAAATGGGCATTTTGATTGGTCCGACGCACCGGTAGATGCAGTTTATTGTGATGTTTCCGCCGATGGTTACATGGACGCCGATAGCATTGCCATGACGCCTGATCAACCGATGATTGTTACGCTTTTGTCGCTGCAAAAATTTCATGCGGCAATCATTGACACAATTACTGGAAAACCAATCAATAATTTCCGCATCTTTGTGGGTACCGCTCGTTCCTATCAGCCTGAACTTGCTTGGATGCCGTATGCACCGGATCAATACCCGCCTGACAATCAGGTGAAAATTTATCCCGACGGAAAGTTTGATCTTTCAGTTACTTCTCAAGGTTGGACTACTGCAACCGGCAATGCCATACGAATTGAAGCAGATGGTTATCTGCCCGCAGAGTCAAAAATTTATCCCTTTACTGACACCGACGTCTCGCTGGTGATGAAGTTAACCCCTGCCAAAAATCTCTCCGCCACCGTTCTCGATATTGATGGAAAACCTGCCGCCGGTGCCCAAGCTTATATGTATCCCAATTTACGAGGATCTTCCATTGATCTCGAAGAGTCACTAAAACCGAATACTTATTATCAATTGCCCAAAACTTCCAACGATGGCCATATCGAGTTCGCTCCACAAACTGGGCCGTTCAAAGTAATACTTTTTAATCAATCCGGTGTTGCGGTTGTCAATCAGAACGATCTGGCCAAATCACCGACGATTCGACTGGAACCTTGGGGCGTATTCAAAGGACGCTTGCTGTTCACCGATAAACCCGCAAAAGATCAGGTTATGGAAATCATATCCGACTTGACAGATCCCAATGCGGATATATACCAACATCTGATTAACTTTGATAATAATGTTCGAACTGATGCTAATGGCGAGTTTGAATTCAAACATATCCCGCCTGGCAAATGGTCGGTCTGCCCCTGGATTCAAACACAAGCGGAAAACCCAACGGGTGGAGCTTCTCCTTCACTGCCGCAGCTGGCTTTTCAAATCAAAGCCGGTCAAATTATTACTGGAACGCTCGGCGGCGTAGGCTGGACGGTTACAGGTTCTATTATTCTTCCCCCAGGCTTGGATCTAAACCGCGGCCAATATTCTATTGAGGATGAGATGTTGCCGGATTGGCTAAAACCACCGGAGCCGCCCATGCCGGCACAAATCAAAAATGGATCAAAAGAGCAACAGTTCAAATGGTATTCTGTATTTGCCAAAACTCCGTCGGCAAAGGCCTTTTCCGCGGAAGAAAACAACTATTACCGGCAGTGCCATTGGTATGCAATGACTATTCAGTCAGATAATACGTTTTCCATTTACGATGTTGTTCCGGGAAAATACACTATTATGGTTCAGATAAGCGCTATTAAGGATTATACAAACATAATTCCGGTTGCCAGCGCACAAACACAGTTTAGCGTACCCGCAATTTCTGATGGAGCAGGCGACAAGGTTCTGATTGCACCACCGATTCGCTTGAAAGCTTCCGGCAACCAGATCAACCCATTTTATCCTATGCCCGATATCAATCCCGGAGATATAGCGCCGGATTTCGCACTTAAAACACTTGACGGCAAAAATATTCGGCTCGCGGATTTTCGCGACAAATACGTTCTGCTTTATTTTTGGGGAACATGGAGTTCGTGGGGCAGCTCTCAGATACCCGCGCTTAAAGCAATATATAAAAAGTTCAGTTCCGACAAACGCTTTGTGATAATCGGTCTGAATGTGGATGATACACCCCAGCCTGCCCGCGATTACGTCGCGAAATATGGATTGAATTGGATTCAGGGCTATGTCGGTCCCTGGATAGAAAATAAGACGCCGATCATGGATCAGTATGCAGTGGACTATATTCCCTGGTATTGCTTGATTGGTCCCGATGGGCGCATCATAACCATTGGCGATTATCCCGACGCCGTCAAACCTGCCATTCAAAGCGCTTTGTCTGATCGGTAGCGATGTGGCAGGAAAATCACTTAATCCTCAACTTTGTTCTTCTTCGGAATGCGGGCGACTTCTATAGTCTCCAGGGCCTGTATTTGCTTACATACGGGCTTTAAATGTTACTTGCTCGCGATGGAAACAAAATAATCCATCAATTCATTTCCGACTTTCACGTGCAGATCGCTTTGTAATGCCGCTTCTTCGGTGAAGGGGCGCGTGACGACCCCTTCGCGGTCTGTCCCCGCGATGACAAACGGCACCGGTGCGTCGTGATGTTTGCGCGTCGAACATTGCGTGGCGTGATCGGGCATAATTAACAGCCGCCATTCGTCAAAGGTTTTGAGCTTCTCAAGGACCGGACCGACGATGTGCCGATCGATCGCTTCAATGCTGGCGATTTTGGTGGCGAAATCCGCCTGGTGGCTGGCCTCATCCGGCGCTTCGACGTGGCAACAGACGATGTCGTATTGATCCAGAGCATCGATGGTGTAACGGCCCTGTGCTTTGTAATCCGTGTCGTGATAGCTGGTAATGCCGGGCACGTCGATGTTTTTCCAGCCGATCAGGTTGGCGATGCCCCGCAATAAATCCACCGCGGTAATCATCGCGCCATTGAGGCCAAAGCGTTCCTGAAAACCGGGGATTTTTTTGGGCCGCCCCTGCCCCCACAGCCAGATATCCGTAGCGAGATTTTCGTTGAATTGCCCCCGGACGGCGTTCACGTCCTGCTTTTCCAGCACGACGCGGGCACGCTGCATCATTTGCAACAAAGGCTCTGAACCTTGGCCGCGCGGCAAATGATTTTTAATCTCTTCGCCGGGAATATCGTGCGGTGGAGTGGTTTTGACTTTGCTGAAATCCGCTCCGCGATAAGTCATCAGGTTGCGGTAGCTGACCCCGGGATAAAAACGCACCGGTGAAATGGAACTGTCCGGCGCCAGGGCTTTGCTGAGCGCTTCCAGAAGCTGGCGGGCTTCCGAATCTTTAATGTGGCCGGCGGAGTGATCGACCATTTTGCCGTCAACGATCGTCACGAAGTTACAACGGAAAACCCAGTCCGAAAGGTCGAGCTTGAGACCCATGGCCGCGGCTTCCAGCGGCGCGCGGCCCGGATGATACTCCGCCGGAGCGTAGCCCAGCAGGCAAAGGGTGCACACGTCGCTGCCGGCGCTATAGTCCGGCGGCGTGGTGCACACGGTGCCCAGCCGTCCGATGGAGGCAACCTGGTCCATGTTTGGTTTATTGGCCGCTTCCAACGGCGTTTTGCCGCCAAGTTCTTCCAGCGGCGAGTCGGCCGCGCCGTCCGGAATAATGATTGCATATTTCATTAAGAGCCTCTAACACAATAAGCCTGAAGCCGCCCCATCTTAACTTGTCAGGGGCTCTGGTATTTTAGAATCTGTCTCCAAGCATAGCGAGAGTCGCGTTTGGCCGCCAAGTGGACAGATGCAAGGAAGAGCGACGAGATTATATTCGAAAGATAATATGCTTCAGGAGCGATGACGCCGCAGATGGCCGCTTGGCGGCCAAACCCTTCGGGACGAGGCTGCCTGGCCCCGAATCCTGCGTCGCGCCTCCGAACTGTATTGTATTTTAATACTCACTTGTCGGTGCTCCTTGGCTCGTGGCCTGACAGCCGATGTCGCGGCCTCGATATGTTTTGAGATAGATTCTTAAGGCAATATTTGAATGTAGAACAGTGCGGCGGAAGAGCTCGAATCTGTGAAGAAAAAAATTCCTTTAATCTTCTTTTGACCAAAGATGAACATTGTGAAAATAGGCCTGCATTTCCGGGCTGGCGCCTCTCTGGGTATATACGCCGCATTTCATGTACCAGTCACGGGCTTTGCCGCGATATATCGTCGAATAGCTTAACTGGCCGTCGACGTAGATATCGATGTGATTGTTTTTGGTGTTGTGCATGACGTTCAGGTGGAACCAGCGATTATATATGTTCGTGGCGATTATATTTTTGCTGCTGTAAAAGTGCAGTGATCCATCAATAACGAAGACCATCATGATGGTGGCGCCAACGTGCATGTGCGGCGGCCGTTTGTCGCCGGTATGGATCTGCATGATGCAGACGCCGCTGGTTCCGGAGGGCACGTAAACATCCGCCGAAAATTGTTGCCAGCCCGAAGTATAGTCTGGGAAACGCATTTCAGTTCGGGGCTTTGTTTTATTGTGTGTTCTTAAGGGCAAATCAGTGCGGTACACCCATAGATGATAAATGCCGCCGGAAAAGGTGTAACGATCGGATTCTTTGAGGTTATATGGAAACTGAACCTTGAAATTCAGCGGCTGTGGGGTCCAGCCCACGGTATGAACATCTGCAGCAGCGACCGGAGCCGGTGCGGTAGTAGGTGCAGTTGCGGCAATTGGTGTTGTTGCAGCAACAGGCGTTGTTGTGGCAGTTGGTGTTGTTGTAGTAACTGCCTGGTTGCAACCGGTCAAAGCGATTCCGGAAAAAAATATTCCAACCAGGGCCAGGACGCCGCGGAACCACGTAAAATTGTGCTTGCAGGAAAACATATAAAATTTACAAGACACTCTCACTTGCCTCTTGTGTATGCAACTACCCCGCCGGGAACCCATTTGCTCGGGAAATACGCGGAAAATCCAACTCATCGCAACTGATCGCCGACTTTTTCCGGAACCCCCGGCTGGTCCAGGAGTTGAATGGACGTGCCCGAAGCGAGAATGTTCGTATGCTCATCAACAAGCCAGACAACTTTTTTATCCGGAGAAACTTCAATAATCTGCGGCAACTTCAGTTTGTGCCCGCTGGAGTTGCAGATCACCGTGTCGCCGTTGTCCAGCCGGTCAACTTCCTGTATGACCCGCAGTACCACGCCGGGCGGCATATCGGCCTGGGTAACCTGCCAGACAACCTGCCCCGCCGGGTTCACTTCCACCACGTCGCGATTCTGGTTGCCGCTGATGAGCGTGTCGCCATTGTTCAGGCGAATCGCCGCCCAGGGATCATGAAATGGATAGGACCAGATGATGGTTTTTCCGTCGGCGGCGTACTCGCAGACTTTATTGAGCGTCAGGTACGGCACCAGGTAAGTTCCCGCCGCGGTCATGCGAACGTGGCGAACCTGGGCGTGAATGTCTTTTGCTGTGGGATTGGGGACCATTTGGAGGGTAAATTGCTTTTCAACCTTATTGGTATGGATGTTAATCAGCATGAGCTCGGGCGGAATGCCGTTGCGCATGACCAGAACGTGGTCGAGACCAATCGGCTCGGTGGAATGAATTTCCGTTTGCGGCGGACATGTGTATTTCCAAACCACCTTTCCATCGGGATAGGTAATTTCCATGACGTACCATTGATGGGAAAACAGAATGTTGCCGTTGGAAAGCTGGGTTACATCATCCATTTCCCCCTTGCCGGGAGGTTGGAAAGTCCAAACGACCTTGCCGCCTTTGACCATGTATATGATGTTGCATCCTTCACCAACTATCAGGAAGGGATGTTTGGATAAGTCCATGACCGAAGCCGGAACCTGCGGAGGAATTTTAGGTTGGGTCACCGGCGCTGTGGTGTACATGCCGCGTACACTGGGCGATGTTGCGGCGGTGCTGGCGCCGGACGCTGCCGAAGCCGCGGAGGAAGAATTTTCCGGCGCACTGGAACAGCCATTAAGGCTTATAAGAATGGCCGGCGCCAACACAAGACAAAACAGCGTTGCTCCAAGTTCCTTCAACCGCATTTAAAAACCTCCGTCCACGCCGAAATTTATTGTTTAGGTATAACCACCGGCAGGTGAATCTATTGCAGGAAAAGTCAGCTTCAAATGTCATCAAGTCTGGGCAGCGGGGCAAGATCGGGTTCGATGAACTGCGTTTTGGCTAACGGATGCATTCGGCGTTCCGGAGAATAAAACAATCGCAACACGTGCTGTGACATAAGCTGCGGGTGCGCGTCACAAAAGCCCTGAGAATCTTTCACTGGATGGCTCTTGGAGTAAGTCTGCATAACGGCCGCGATTAAATGGGTGAAGGCGTGCGTCGTGGTCTGGTTGTATCCGCTGGTCGGGCCCTCCGGAACGTTATTGGCCGCATTATAAGCCTTAATTCCCTCGCCAATTCGTTTGAGCGCCTCGTCAAACGAATATTGCCGCAGGTACAAATAGGCAACTCTTACATGCGCCCGATGCGTCCATTGTTTAAACGGCAGCGACCGGCTCTCGAATTCTCTGAGTAAAGTTTGATCGTCCACGTCCGCCTGAGCCATGGTGACGATTGTATCCGGGATTGGTAATCATACGAATGAGGACTACTTTTTCCCGCCCACGATTGCGTATCCATCACTAAGTAGATCAAGCTGCCCGGTTTCGGGGTGTATCATCAGGCCGTGCACGGGGATATCCCTGGGTAAAAGCGGATGCCGGCGGATGACTTCCACGCTTTGCCGCACGCCGTCCTCGGGGGAGTTAAAACCTTTGAGCCAGTTTTCCAAATCGATTCCTGAATGTTGAAGCATTTGAATCGTTTCCGGCAAGACCCCTCGCGCCGTGGCTTTTTCCAATACGCGCTGGCAGCTCAGGCCGGTCATGCCGCAGCCATAATGACCCACAACCGCGACCTCCGCGGCAAAAAGTTCATAAACCGCCACCAGCACGCTGCGCATCACGCTGCCAAATGGATGCGAAACCAGGGCTCCGGCGTTTTTGATCACTTTGGCGTCGCCGTTCCGCAGGTTCATGGCCCGCGGTAAAAGCTCGACCAGCCGCGTATCCATGCAGGTCAGCACGACCAGCCGTTTATCGGGAAATGCGTCCGTCTGGAACGGCTCATACTCGCGCCGCTGAACAAACTGAACATTGTGCTCCAGAATGTCGGATAATATTGACATAACATCTTTAGTAGCATGGCTAATCCGGTTGTGCAATATGTGGTCGGCGAATACTTGACTCCGGCTTTTGGATATGGCAAACTGGTCTAAAGTTTAGACCAGATAAGGCCGGAGATATGGCATGCGAAAAATAGGCGCTTACGAACTCAAAACTCATTTATCCCGGGTCCTCAATGCGGTGGAACACGGTCAAACGGTGGTTGTAACGCGGCATGGCAAACCGATTGCGCGAATTTCACCTGATGCCATCGATCGCCGGAAGCAGGTAAGTCAAGCGGTTAAGTCGCTTCTGAACTTTCCCCGAACGGCTCTTCCCCGAGGAATTACGATCCGCAGCCTGATTGAGGAAGGCCGGCGTTGAAGCTCGTTGCCGACATCTCGGTGGTATTGGCCTGGCTGTTTGATGAAGAACATACCGTCCAGGCTCTTGATGTGCTTGGTGGGATTGAAAAAGACGGGCTGCTTGTGCCGCCGTTGTGGTGGAGTGAATTGGAAAACGGCATTTTGATGGTGGAACGGCGCTGTCGGAAAACAATCGCGCAATCCACCGCGTTCCTCAGACTGATCCAGGCGCTGCCGATTCAGACGGATGATGTGCCGCGACATCGGGTGAGCAACGACATTTTTGATCTCGCCAGACGGCACCAACTTACGGCATATGACGCAACCTATGTTGAGTTGGCGCTCCGGGAAGGTGCGCTTCTGGCAACTTTTGATGTTGCTTTGCGCCGCTGTGCCGCTGCTATTGGCGTGAAAACAATGCCGGCTGCTATTTAGAGCCTCAGGCAAAATAAGCCGCGCCCTGGATAATTATGAATTCTTTTTGCCGGTAAAAACCGTTTTCTCATCAACCAGGCAAATGGGGTTGCCAAACGGATCTTTGGCGTAAAAACTTCGTTCGCCCCACGGGCGGGTTTTTACCGCCGGCTCAATCTGTGTACATCCGAGCTTGAGCGCCCGTTTAAACGCCGCGTCCACGTCGGCCACGGCCAAATAGATGTAATCCGGATTCGGACGGGCGTCGAATTTATCGCCGTCGCGCCGCGGATCAAAACACGCCAAAATTACGCCGCCGCAGTCAAAGTAATGCCAGCCCGCACTGACGCGCTGGCCCGGCTGTCCCAGCAACTCGCGATAGAAATTCGCCGCGGCGTCAATGTCGCCAACCTGAAGGATGACTCGGTAAAGTCTGGCCATATGGCTTCTTTATACGCCTGGAAAACAAAGTTTTAAACTGCTAAAGATTTGATAATCTTTATCGTTTTTTCTACTCTCTGAAATATGAGCTCCGATGGTACAAATCCGCGCATATTGGATAATCCCGACAATCGCCGGGCTTTTTCCCTTCATAGCCGGCATTGGCGGCATAATCGTTATGTTTATCCCGTCGTGTCGCGCCGCAGCGGCGGCATCAGCATCGGCGTCAATCTGAACCCGGACAAAGTTTGTAACTTCGACTGCATCTACTGCTGCGTGGATCGCAAAACCCCCGGCGGCGATTCAACGGTTGATCCTGAACAGGTGCGCAGCGAACTTGCCGGAATGCTCCAAAACGTCATCAGCGGCGAAATCTATTCTGAAGAACCGTTCAAAAACATTGCGCCGGAACTTCGCCGCCTTAACGACGTGGCTTTTTCCGGCGATGGAGAACCGACAACTTGCCCTGAGTTTGGTGCGTGCTGCCGCATCGCCGCGGAATTGCTCCGGCAGGCCGGATTAACTCATGTCAAAATTGTCGTAATAACCAACGCCACAATGTTTCACCGCCCCGCCGTTCGCGACGCGCTGGCGTTTCTGGATCAGCATAATGGAGAAATATGGGCCAAGCTCGATGCGGGAACTCAGGACTATTATCAGCTTGTGGATCGCACCAGCATTCCACTTAGTCGCGTTCTGGAAAATATCATCGCCTGCGCCCGGACCAGACCCACTGTAA
>DATJSN010000062.1:0-25587 GCA_035504095.1 Phycisphaerae bacterium
CCCGTGCTGACCGGGGCCGTTGTTGGCGGCTTCGGAGGAACATGCTGCCAGATGCGAATACGCCAGGGCGAGTAGAAATAGTAACGCCATTCAAAATATAAATTGAAATTGTTCTGATAAACCAGCTTCCAGTCCGGACCAAGCTCCTGGTTAATCACATCGGTGGACACAATTCCTGTATTAATGTCGCCGAGGCGGTCGGCGAGAACCAACGTGTGAATTTGCGAGCCGCCGGGCGAACGGGCGTAATTAATCAAACGCTGCCAGGGAGAAAAATTTTCTCCATACGCAAACCCCGGCTGATTGGAATTCCTGAAATTCAGTGAAAGTTTATAGTAGTTGGGAACATCGTTTTGCCACTGGTCACCGGCAATGGTCCAGGGAAAATTGATGTTTTGGTTGGTCAGTTGCAGCGGCTCGGGAGGAATATGCTCAAGCACCAGCCAGGAGACCGCTTCATCGTCAAAACTATGCAGAACATGCGAATAAACAATATACGTACTATTGGGATTGGAAGCATCGTAATAGGGCAGAATTTTGGTATTGATGTACGTCCACGGTTCATCGCGGACGATCAAGGCGTCGGTGAGTGCCGATGGAATCATGGCCGCCAAAATAGCCGCGACAACCACGACACGCACCGGCAAACCCGGCAAACGCGCGATGGATGCACCCAGCCAGATAATCCAGGCCATGGTAATAAAACCCCAATAACGCGGCACCCAGATGATCTGGTGCGGCGGCAGAGAAAATGGATTATCGGGAGGTAAAGATGCCAGATAAAAATAGATCGCGGGTATCGCCAGCCACAACAAAACATGCCACCAGCGTCCGGCGGACGGATTATTTGCCGGCGATGGAGTTGATGGCGCCGACGCAGACGAGGAGCGCTTAAACCAGCGCCGCCAGGGGATTAATCCAACGAGCATGACGGCAAACACGCCAATGGCCGTCCACATTTCCAGGCTCGCCAGCCAGGGCAGACTGCGCGTGCTTAAGTGAGCAAGATAATTCGGCCCCAGTTCAAACCAATCGACCATAAACTGCGTCGGCGGATAAACGGGCCATTGATAGCCGAGCAAATTGACCGTAGGCATGTCCATCAGGCTGGTCCAGTCCAGGGGCACGAATCTTTTGGTCCATTCCAGACCGATGGCCGAATGAATCTCGATGGATTTGGCAAGCCAATAGGAATGGTATCTAAACCACCAGGCGGTAAATGCACCCACGGGCACAAACGCCGCAAGCCAGTAGGCAGCAACCAGGCCCGTCCGCCCAAACGCGGAATACCAGGCGGAAAATGCCGACGGCTCGCGGCGGCTTTTGATATTAAGCCAGACCAGTTGAATGAGTAAATTGACGCCTTTGACGATCAGCCAGATCAACTGAACCGCGAAAAAAATCCAGCCGATAAAATCAATCGATACCATGGCGATGGCGCTGAGCACATACAGCGGCGCCCAATACCAGCGCGGCGACGAGAGAAATTTAAAAAACAAAGCCGCATTCAGAGTGATCGCAAAATAAAAGGCGCCGTACATTTTCAGATCGCGGCTGTAATAAACCAGGAAGGGATTCACCGCGACAAGCAGCATGATCAAAAGCGCCACGCGCCGCGAAGTAAACTGGCGGGCCAGAAAATAAGACGCCGCAACGTTTAAAACACCCAGGACGGCGCCAGGCGTACGCAGAACGGTTGGAGTAAAAACAAGGCCGGCGGGAACGTGGAGCACATGCTGGAGAAACTGCACCCATGACCAGAGGAAAACGTACCAGACGGGTGAAAGCCCCTGGCCATAAAGCATGGCGATGACTTCATGGAAATTACCGCAGATGCGCATGAGCGTGGCGGTTTCATCGCACCAGAGCGATTGATTATCCAGCCGCCAGAAGCGCAAAAATGCGCCAAGAAGAAGAATGACGAAAAAAACGCCCCAAAACCAGACAGGCCGGGCGGCGGATGGAATTGGCTCAGTTCCCGCGGATAACGGCTTGAAGACGCCGGCGGCCGCGGTGATGGAACCGGAGGCATCAGGCCCGCCGCGGGAATCTGCAGTTTGTTCAGGACTCATATCTTTTTCAAAAAATTTGTTTTATGCCGAATCGCGCGTGATTACCGGATAATTTTCACGTTCGCCCAAACCGGTAACGGGATAATCTTTCCGCAGAGGGTGGGCCTTGAAGCCGTCCCAGGTGAGGATGCGGCGTAAATCCGGATGACCGTTAAACTGAACGCCAAACATGTCATAAACTTCGCGCTCCAGCCATTCGGCGCCGGCGTAGAGACCGACCAGCGAATCGACAACAAGTTCATGCTCGCCGAGGAATACGCGCAAAATCAGCCGCGGGCTGCCTTTATTGACGCTATTGAATACGTAAACCAGGCCAAAACGCGGCTTGTCCCAGCCGGGAAAATTCAGGTAATCGACACAGGTGATGTCGGAGAGCATGTCATAACCGAGCGCCGGCTCGTCGCGCAGGAACTGGACAATCGGCGTAAATTGATCGCGCGGGACGGCGATTTGGGTCTGGTTACGGAAGCTGGCGCCCTTAAGAGCCAGATCGGGAAATTTTTCCTTCAACCGGCTCGCCGCCGGATGGTCAATGGCCATAAGTTGCTCCCTGAAAAACGGTTGCAAGCAAGTTCTCGATTATATTGAATATGTGGGATTCAGGCTAGGCTTGGAGAAACTGATGCAACTGGTCATGGCCACGGCAAATAAAGGCAAAGTGCGGGAAATAGCCCACGAATTGACGCTCGCCGGGCTGAAGGAAATTATACCGATTTCACTTAGTGAATTACCCCCTATCGCTGAACCGCTGGAAGATCAGCCGACATTTTCCGGCAATGCCATCAAAAAGGCGCAACACTATGCCGCGGCGACCGGGCTATTATGCCTGGCGGATGATTCGGGGTTATGCGTCGATGTGCTGGGCGGCGCTCCGGGAGTTTTAAGCGCCCGCTACGCCGGCGAACCGTGCGACGACGCGGCGAATAACCAAAAACTCATCGCGGCGCTGACGGGAATTGCTCTCGAGCGGCGCACGGCGCGATTCGTATGCAGCATGGCACTGGCGTCGCCGCAAGCTGTGTTGACGGTGGTTACAGATGAAGTGCGTGGATTGATTGTCGACGAGCCGCGGGGAACCAACGGCTTCGGCTACGATCCACATTTTTTCCTGCCGGAATTGGGAAAGACGACGGCGGAATTAAGCATGCAGCACAAATCACAATTGAGCCATCGCGGAAAAGCAACGCGGCAAATGACGGAATGGATGAGAACGCACCCGGATATCATGATTTCTACGCGGCGCTCTACTTCCAGGGAAGTGGAGTAAGTTCACTTATGTCGGCGTCGGTTTTTCCCGTGGTGATCAGGTCGGCCATGATCTGGCCGGCGCGCGGCGCCATGCCAATGCCGATTTTGAAATGACCGGCGCACACATAGAGATTTTTCATGCCGGGGATCTGGCCCATCAGCGGACGGTGAGATGGTCCCGTGGGGCGAAGGCCGGCCCACATTTTCTCGATCTTGGCGCCGGAGAGCACCGGACAGGTTCGCACCGCCCCACCGAGAAGGAATTCGACCCCTTCAGCGGTGTTGGATAAATCCATACCCGCTTCAGGCTCGGTGGTTGAACCGACGAGAATCCGGCCATCGGGCCAGGGTACCAGGAAAATCTGTCCGTTTTTGACGATATGACTGATGACGGGTTTTTCCGTGCGCAAAAGCAGTGCCTGGCCTTTGACGGGTTTAATCGGTGCGCTTACATCGAGCGCCGGCTCAATCCTCCCGATGCCGATTCCCGCGCATAACAGTACGGCTGCGGCACAGATCGGCTGTATGGTGGTGTAAACGCCGACAATTTTGCCATCGTTATGGTGTAAACCCGTCACGGTAGCGCCTTCAATCATCTGCACGCCAGCGCTACGGCACGCGGCGATGAGCGCGGCGATGAGCTGCTCTATATTGACCTGCGCGGACCAGCGGCAAAGTTGCGCCTCGTGAGAATCCACGGCTATATGCCCCTCAAGCTGATGGACTTGCTCGGAGGAAAGAATTTCCATCACGGGTCCATCACTTACGCCGGGCCAGTTTTGAACCGCATGAAGAGCTTGCGCTTTAGCTTCCTCAACGGCTTTAGCCGAAGAAAGAATTTCCAGTTTGCCCCGGCGCAGATAATCGACGGATATACCGGACGTTTCTTTAAGCTGATTTAAAAAATCCTGAAATTCCCAGAGACTGTTGCGGTGCAGACGTTGAAGCGGTCCGGCATTTACGACCGGCGACGGCCAAAGTGCGCCCAAAGCCGCCCGGCTTGAGCCTTCTCCACAACGAGCCTGTTCAACGACAGTGGCTTTAACCCCACGCCGGGCAAGTTGCCAGGCACTGCAAAGCCCCATCACACCCCCGCCGACAATAATGACGTCTGTCGTTGGTTTGCTCATTGCCAACAAGTATCGCTGCTAAAACCGCTTGCGGTCAATACTCTTGAGTGTATTGTTCTGTGGATGGTTGTATCCTCTACCAGTCATTCAACATCTTTAACCGGAGTTCGATGATGAACCGTTCACTGCGAATAGCCGCCGCGGCGGTCTGTGTGATCGTGAACTTCGGTTTTGGGCAAAAAAGTTTTGGCTACTCTACGACGTTATTTAACGCTTTTCTCCAATGGGCTGACGGGCAAAACGTCCAGGTCGTTACCGAGGGCCTTCTGGAAACTCCCAGTTATGTACGAAACGACTCAAGCCCGGCCGAGATCGGCTGGTCGGACACTTTGGGCCGGGTTCGGCTGGTCAATACGGGTCCCTATAGTCCGACAGCTTCTTTTGAAGTTTTTTACATGAATATAAACAGCCATACAGCGCTTTTGCCGAGCCAGCTTAATGATCAATCTCTTGTCGTGGGCACGCCGATCGGAACATTCGGCGGCTGGGGTCTGGCGGTTGCCTTTGGCGCGGGATATGCGGGCAATAGTCCATACAACGATCCCAGCGCGATTTACGGATTAGGGCAAATTACCGCGAGTGACACATTATCCGTGGAGGATTCGTTGTATGTTTCAGTGAGTTACAATGGAAACCGCGAATTTTTGCCCGACGTGCCGCTGCCCACGGTGGAATATGTTCATCTTGGCGATTCCCTGCAATGGGCGCTGGGCGTGGCGTTCGAATCCCTGCGATGGCAGGCCACGAAGCAACTGCAAATCAGCGCTGAATATGATCCATTGAACGAAGGTTTTGCCGATGTTGACTATGCAACGCTGCAATGGCTGCATGTTTATACCAGGTTTGAAACCGATTCCCGGGCTTTTCATTTGAGTAATTACAATGCGAATCAGCGTCTTTTTGTCAGCATGAACCGGGTGGAAGGCGGGTTCAGAATCCACGCCTTAAAAGACCATTTATCAGTCCAGCTGGCGGGCGGTTATGCGTTCGACCAGGAGTTTGGGCAGGGTTATGACTCGCGCGATGAACACGATTTCGCCCAGATCGCCAATGCCCCTTATGCCGACGTGCAACTTCAGTTCAATTTCTAAATCAACAAAACCGGCGGATGTTTTGGGGTAAGTGGAAAGCCAGCGCCGTAAAAATATATAATTGCCTGCGGCACATTTAAAAATCAGCGGAGTCTTTGACGGGAGTCAAACCGAAAGCGTAAGCAAAATTCTCCGGTCTTAACGAAAACAAGTGAAGGATTTATTTTATGCGCATTTTAGCTGTGGATGATGACCCGGTCATGCTGGAGCTTCTTAAAACGGCGCTGGACCAATATGGTCAAACGGTTGTAACCGCCTCCAACGGGGAGCAGGCGATTCAGTTGCTTGACCCGTCTACGCGATTCGTGATAACCGACTGGATGATGGAACCGGTGGATGGACTGGAGTTGTGCCGGACTATCAGGAGACGGCCCTACAGCCGTTATGTTTATATCATCATGCTCAGTTCACAAGACGACTCGATGAACGTCGCTGAAGCCATCGCCGCCGGCGCCGATGATTTTATTACCAAGCCTTTCACCGCCGCCGAACTCGACGCCCGCATCAAGGCCGGCATGCACGCTTTATCGCTGGAAACGCGCGACGTAACCATATTTGCCCTGGCTCGTCTGGCTGAATCGCGCGATAAAGAAACCGGCCGACATCTGGAACGCGTGCGAAATTATGTGCAAATTCTGGGACAGGAATTTTCCAAAAAGCCTGAATTCCGCGACAGGATTGACACGGATTTTGTGCAAATGCTTTATCAGACAAGCCCGCTGCACGACATCGGCAAAGTCGCCATACCGGACGCCGTTTTGCTCAAGCCCGGGTCGCTTACCACGGAGGAATTCGAGATCATGAAGCAACACACCACGATTGGAGCCCGGACGCTCGGAGAAGTTATGGAGTCGTATCCAGGCGCTGCATTTCTTCAAATGGCCCGGGACATCGCCGCGACGCACCACGAACGGTTTAACGGCCAGGGTTATCCGCACGGCCTGGCCGGGGAAGACATTCCCTTCAGCGGCAGAATCATGGCCATGGCCGACGTTTATGATGCGACAACTTCCAACCGCATCTACAAGAAGGCCAAGAGTCACGCGCAAGCGTGCGAGGAAATCGCCGAAGAAAGCGGGAAACATTTTGATCCACGCGTGGTGGAGGCGTTTTTCGCCGTCGAACCCGAAATTCTCGCAGCCCGCGAACATCATCTGAAAGCAGCAAAAGACCAGCGCTCGGTTTTGCTTCCGCCGACGTTGCAACCTGCCGGCTAATCATGGATCATGTGAGCCGTAGCGAGCGAAGCCGCCCGCGAAGCTCCCCTTCCGCCAGGGGCATTCTGCAGGCAGGCGTTGGAGCATCTTGGTTTCGATATGGCCACCGTTGAACTGCGGGACGTAAGTAAAATATATCCCGACGGCGTGCAGGCAGTGAATCATTTGTCGCTGAGCATCGGCGACCGCGAATTTATTGTCCTGGTCGGGCCGTCAGGCTGCGGAAAAACCACCACGCTGCGCATGGTCGCCGGGCTGGAGGAAATTTCATCAGGCACTCTGTCCATTGACGGACGAATCGTCAATGATGTTGCGCCCAAAGACCGCGACATCGCCATGGTTTTCCAGAATTACGCTTTGTACCCGCACATGAACGTTTACCGGAACATGGCGTTTTCCCTGCAAATGCGCCGCCACGACTTGAAGCTGACCAGCGCCGAAATAGACCGCCGGGTCCGCGAGACCGCGGCCATTCTGGGTCTTACCGAAGTTCTGAACAGCAAACCCAAAACGCTTTCCGGCGGCCAGCGGCAACGTGTAGCCGTGGGCCGGGCCATTGTGCGCAATCCCAAGGCGTTTTTGTTCGATGAACCGCTTTCCAATCTGGACGCCAAACTTCGTCTGGGAACGCGCGCGGAAATTAAACGCCTGCATCAGCGTTTGCGCACCACCACGATCTACGTTACACATGACCAGGAAGAAGCGATGACCTTGGGCGATCGAATCGTGGTTATGAAAGACGGCGTCATACAGCAGTGTGCCGCACCGCTTGAAGTTTATCAGCACCCGGCGAACCGGTTTGTCGCGGGGTTTATCGGCACGCCGCCGATGAACATGCTGTTGGGGAGCCTGGCTGAAGGAAAATACTTTAGCTTCGGCAATCAGCGTCTGGAATTGCCGGTGCGGCTGACGAGCGCCATGAAAGGGGCGGCAAACGGACCAATTGAGCTGGGCATTCGACCTGAATTGCTTTCTCCGAACAACACGGGAGATTCAACCAGCCCCGGCGCACAAATTCACGGAGTGGTGAACGTGATTGAACCACTGGGCAATCAGGTGGATATCCATTTTTCCGCGGATGAACATCCCCACCTGGTTTGCCGCACGGATGCACGACACATGGGCAGCATACAGGTGCAGACGCGGGTTGTCTTTTCGGTCGATATGGAAAAATGCCATCTCTTTGAAACCACCGCGACCGGGAAAAATTTGACGCTGTAAGCTGGCAGCTATTCAAAGCATGACATAAACAGCCATATTCGGACTGCTCTTCATGCCTTTGGCTAACTAATATCTAACTTATCTATTTTTAATAAGTTATAGGTACTTAATGCCAAAATATTGCCCGTTTTATTCGTTGTCATGAAATAATATTATATTTAGAAATTGTTAATTTTTTTGTTAAAAAGCCTATTTTTCTTGATTAATTCATATTTTGAGATATAGTACATGTTAGTGGAAAGGTCTGTATTGCTCACCTCGCCGTATCTGGTAGAGTGCAGAGCTTGTGTCGGCAGATGTTTAATGTTTTGTGTGTGTTGTCCCGCCGGTTTGGTTTGTAAAACAATCAATAAGGTGGGAGGGTGATAATATTGAAGTCTACTTATGTATGGGAGTCAGGGTATGCGTCTTGATCGATTTGCTTTCGCTGCGGTCGGTGTGAGTCTTTTGCTCGGTTCGACTCGCGCAAGTTTGGCTGATACCATTACACTACAAAACCTCTCGCACAATGACGCCACCGGTGAATACCAGTATACGATTACACTTGATCCGGAAGCATATGTACAGAATGGCGACGGGTTTGTGATTTACAATTTCCCAAACCTTGTTACGACTGGGCCTGATGTTCCAACCATTACTCCTGCGGTCAGTGACAGCAGCGCTGCTGATGCAGCTTTCGGAAGATTGGCCTATTATAGCTATGGTACATATACCAATCCCAGCTTGCCGGCTAATTATCTTTACGACCAAAAGGCGGCTAAGGACGCGGATTACGATGCAGCAGACGCCGCATATCAGAATAGTCTGACCGCAAGTCCTCCTGCTTCTTTTCCACCACCGACTCCGTCTTATGTGCTGGACGTTCCCAACGTAACTTTTTATTACAATGATCCAAGCGGCGATGACACATTTGTAGGCGACGGCACAGACACAGAAATAGCCACTCTTACGCTTTATACTATCCCTGGCTCGACCACTCAGACTTCGGTTTATGCATCAGTCGATCGCAGCGGCACTTCCGATGGAACATCTTATGGACTCGCAGATGGGACTATTGCCACTCCTGTCCCCGAACCATCGAGTATAGGGTTGCTGGCTTTAGGCGCTGTGGGTCTTCTGAGGAAGCGTCGCAATAGCGCATCCAAAGTCTGATTGGAGCCTTCCTCTAATTGTTTGCAGGCCGTTTTAGGCTTTATTTAACCCATCCAGATAATCCTGAAGAATCCGGGCGGCGGCGACGGCGTCGATGCGGCGGCGTTTTTGTTTGCGGGTGTATATACCCGAGAGTTTCTTTTCTGAATCGTGCGTAGTGAGCCGCTCGTCGACGTGAATAATTTCTCGTCCGGTGCGCTGCTGCAGCAAGTTGACAAATTGTTCTGTTTTTTTTGCCTGCGGGCCAATGGATCCATCCTCGTTGAGCGGCATTCCACAAACAATCGTGCCAATTTCTTCGCGGACAACCAGTTCCGCAATGCGTTCGACAAGCTGCTGATCGGTTAAACCTTCAAAAACCTCCAGCGGCGCGGGAAGACGGGTTTCGCGATCCGCGACGGCAAGTCCGGTTCTACGCAAGCCGTAGTCAATGGCCAAAATGCGCTGCATTGGAAAATTCACACCGCTTAAGTGTACTGATCGGGATATTGTTTTTGAATCCGCTCGACAAGCTGCTTGATGTTTTCCGTATGATCCGCCGAACAGATCAGCGTGGCATCCGCTGTATGAATGACGATGATGTTTTTCACACCAATCGCTCCGATCAGATGCTCGGAATCCGAAACGGCCAGAACCCCTGATGAATCCAGCGCGACAAGATCGCAGCCGGCAATGCGATTGGCATCGGCGTCCGGCTTGACCGTCGCGGCAAAGCTGTTCCAGTTGCCCACGTCCAGCCATGTGACGGGCATGGGAATCACGGCCGCGTGCCGGGTTTTTTCCATGATGGCATAATCGATGCTGATTTTGGGCAGCGTCGGGTAAATTTCATTTAAAACTTTTTCATACTCCGGCGTATTCCACGCCGCCGCAATCCTTTGCACGCCTTCATAAGTCTGGGGCAAATGCGTCTTAAGTTCATTAAGAATCGTGGAAACTTTCCATACAAACATTCCGCTGTTCCACAAATATTTTCCGGAAGCCAGATATTCTTCGGCAACCTGAGCAGAAGGCTTTTCGCGAAAACCCGCGACACCAAAGACGCCATCGCTGCCTGCAAGCTCTTCTCCCTTGTGTATGTAACCGTAACCGGTGGCTGGATGCGTCGGGGCAATTCCAAAAGTAACAAGCGTTTCGGGGGATTTTTCCACCGTATGGAAACCCGCTTCCAGACTTTTTTGAAATACTTCAATCGGTTCGATGATGTGATCGGCAGTCAGAACCGCCATGGTCGCTTCAGGATCGATGCGGGAAAGTATGGCGGCGGGAAATGCAACGGCGTTCGCGGTGTCGCGCCCCATCGGTTCACCGAGAATCTGCCGGGCCGGCAGAATGGAAAGCTCATCGATCACCTGTTGGGCATAAGCCGCGGAAGTACAGACAAACAGATGCGACGGCGCAATCAAACCACGCAGACGGGCGGCGGCGATGCTCAGCAGCGAATCGCCGCCGATGAATCGCAGCAACTGCTTGGGCCGGTTGCGCGTGGACATCGGCCAGAGCCGCGTGCCGGCTCCTCCCGCCATAATAACGGCATAACGCATCGTGGAGTCCACCTTATTCCTACCTGTACTGAATATACCCAGTTATAATCGGCTGGCCAGTGCAAGAGATGCGTATAAATGATGAAATGGATTAAAACCATAACATGTCTCCTGGCGGCGGGGATAATCATCACGCTGCCAGTCGGCCGTTTCATTTATGGCCAAACAGGTGTGCCGTCACCCGCCCCGGCTCCGAGTGACCGCGTGATTCTCGCGGCTCCGCAGTGGAGCCAGGATGGCCAATCGTTTTCGTTTCCCGCGGCGTTCTGGAATGAACACCTGACCGACTGGCTGGACGTCGCCTTGTGCGGCCGGCCAAGTAATTTTTTGCACGAAACCGTTTTAAGCATGCAAACCACGCGTAGCATTATGGAAGATGCTTTTTTTAAAGCAGGCTATCATCCGGCAAATCAGTGGGCGCCAAATTTGGAGGATTTTGTAGGGATTCGCGGCGATCCGGTTCTGATACTCGTAACTTTCGAGCAAAATGGAGAAAAACAAACCTATCTTCTGGACGAATTAATTGCCCTGGGTTCGTGGCATATATCCGTCGGGCCGTTTGGCTGGATGTTTCTGGGAACGTCTGACCCTTTGGATGCACAGGTAAAACAAAGCGCCGCCGAGGCGGGAAAATTGGAACCGGAAGACGCCATCCTGATGGACGATCCGCAAATTGCCATGCAGTTCCGCGGTATTCAGCACGAGTCACAGGCGCTTCTGGATCATCCTCTTTGTTTTGATGACTGGATTTATCCGAACATCCGTTATTACCGCAATGAACCGCTGGTTCCACAGGCAATTTTTGATTCCAACGGTGCGGTCAATGTTCAAGTTACTTTCGAGCGCGTCAGTGAAGAAGAATTTCTGCAGGCGACGGCAAAATACTGGCACGACCCTCAGTTCTCAAAATTTGTGTTATCGGAATTACCCATCGCCCGGCAAATTGACGCGGCGCGCATGGAACTATGGAAATTGGTTGGCCAGAGCAGCAACAGTCTTAAAAATTGGGATTCATCGGACGCGCAGCTTTATATTGCAATAATTCAAAGCGGCTATACAACTCTCGACGCCGCCTGGATTGACTGGGATTATCAGCACGCACAATTTTCTTCGGCCGATGAATTGACGGCACAACAAGTCCAGCAACAGGCGCTGAGTTTTAAAAACCACATGGATCAAAAAAGAGAACAATATAAGCAACTCTTGTTGGCCGTGAACGCTCATTGGAACCTAGAAAGATTGATGAAGGGATCACTGTCACTGGCGCCTCCTGAAATCGCTTACTGGCGCGCCGATGAAATAGCCGCTCGTTCGCAGGCCACATTGTATTCCAATCAGCAGTATTTGGACTATTGGACCGAGCAATTAAAGCAGACGCCGGCAAATGACCCGCGAACTGCCTGGTTGCGCGATATTCACGCCCAGTATGCGCTGGCCATAGATCGGCGGGAGATGGGTGAAAGCGGTTTGCAATTTGCCGCGGCGATTAGGTCCGGAGACTCAACCGCAATCGCCGTAACCCAGAAAGAGTACCTAACGGCGGTGCTGCAGGTTTCACTGGATACTCAGACCGTGGTGCTGGTGCAGTTGGACTTCCAAATTACAAACCAGCAAGGATATGCCGAGCCATCCCAGATTGCGGCGCTAAAACAACAGCGGCAAACCGTTCTGGACAACATCAAAAAAATTCAGGCTCAGATCGACGCATTAAAAGTCGGTCCAGCAACGCTGCCCGCGACCAATCCAGCGAATTAGCCTGAGATTTGAATGAGAGTATGCAGCGCGGGGTGGAAACCCCGCGCCCAAGCATTGCCCAAATTGACAAAAAATCCTAGATTTTGCACCTGGGGATTTAACTTAACCATACGTGGTTTTTCAATTCAAAGAGTGTTTACTTTGATTCGCGACTTTTTCCGTTTCAACAACAGCCCCACCGCGCCCAAGCCCAACACAGCCAGTGATGCCGGTTCAGGGGTTGCTATGTCGAAATCGGGACCGAAGTAAGCTGGATTTGCACCACCCGAAAAAATATCGGTTGTTGGATTCTGGTCTGTTCCGTTAGTCAAAACCCCATAACCATAGGTAATGGAAGGGTCGGTCGTCACAGGCCCGTTCATAACGGCGATGTAGCCGCCGCCGGAGGCTGCCGGCACCAAATCCGAGGCGATGTAATAAGTCGCATCTGCGCTGAGGGTAACGGGAGTGATCGGCTGGGTATACAACTGAAAACCGGAGGCGGTGGCTTCAGTTGCATCTGCAGTGGTCAGGGTCGCTGACGTGATCGTGGCTTGATTCGCACCGTAAAGCCGCACTTGAAGTCCAGGCGTGTTGGCAACTGTATATACCCAATCATCCAAAGCATCCACGGTAATAGCCTGGTTTGTGGTAAAAGACCATCCACCCGAACCATCAGATCCTACAGGAAGGTAATTAAAAATAGGTCCTGGATCCAGCTCAATTGTGCCTGCCCTGGCAACGCCTGCGTTCGTCAAACAAGTCATTAAAGCACCGGCGGTTAGAGCGCATGCTGAAACAATTTTCATTGATTTTTTTTCATAAACATTTTTTCTCCACGCATTGTTTACAACTATCAGGATCGTTCCGCTGAACAACATATTCGGCGGCGCACTGAAACACTTTTTCGTCCCAGTCACAATGATGGTGAAATATCCTTTCAAAATTTTCCCTTTAAACACTCCTTCTTTTTCGGCGCTTGAGTAGCAGGCCAACCGCACCTAGACCCAGCAATGCCAGCGGACCGGGTTCGGGAGTGGTTGCCACATTGTCTATTGCGATAGTGTCACCGGCAAAATTGTTTTGCCACAAAGTGAACCAGTCGCCATATGCAGTGCCGCCCATGTCACCACTGGGCATAGTGGATAGATTCGTTGCTGAACCGAGGAGATTCCCATTTGAATTGAGAACAGAAAGCACGTTCTGCACATAAGGTCCACCAGAACTGTTAAAGGTCATCAAAAAGGTATACCAGCCGGTCGAATTAATCGTGGCAAAAGTAGTTGGATTAAAGTTCGAGTTGACATTAACTGTTCCGGCTGTGGGAACCGATATCTGGAAATTTACTTCATCCCTGTAGTCAGCGTAGCCGGCATATGCTCCATCAGAAGCGTCCCCCGCAGGCGATGAATCAATCCAGAAAGCCGGTGTGCCAGGGGTGGTTGGCGGCGCCCAATAACCATAAGTACTTGGAGTCAGATTCACATAGACGGCCGTGGATTCAGTAAAAAAGCCATTGGGAGCAGGATTTTCATCGGCGTTGCCCGAGGAGTTAAAAGCCGTATAAACCGCTTGGCCGATGCCGGGAGTTGGATTACCCTCGGGATCAAAGTAGTCATTATTAACATTGTTAACCTGGGCGTAATAATTACCCGAAGCGGCTGGAATCCCATTAGTACCTGTGTACATACGAGAGATGTTAAGCCCCGCGCCATAACTGCCGTTGCTGCCCGTGGTACCAAAAAAATCATCCTGACTGTTCGAGGTTTCAAAGCCATTGGAATAGGGTATGTCCGCACGTACTGCCTGACAAGCCATCAATGTTCCGGCAGCCAAAGCACAACTTGAAACAACACCCATTGATTTTCTTTTCATAAACATCTTTTTCTCCACTATGTTTGTAACTATTCAGGATCATTTCGCCGGACAACACATTCGGCGGCGCCGTGAAATATTTTTCTTGTCCTTTTCGCCCCAGCCTCGATGAGAAGGAAATACCGCGGGAAATTTTTCTACTTTTTAAACGCTCACCATCTTTCGTTTGCGCTTCAAGAGCAATCCCAGACCGCCAACGGCCAATAAACCCAGCGAGGCCGGTTCGGGAGTGGAAACGGTCATTGAATTAATATAATCAGAGAAATTATCACCGGTGACGTCCCAGGTACCAATATTGGCCAATGCAGCTACAACGGTCATATCTCCATAATCTTCTGTCCCATCGCCTACCGGCTCTGAGGTGTTATAAAGGCTCGATAATGGGACATCCCAAATACCGTCATCACTGTAATTTTGAAAATCGAATAGATGTATTGACGAGGTACCATACAGCGAATAGGCACCGGAGCCGCTTTCCAAGTTGATTACATCAAAATAATTGCCATTGGTATCTTCTAATGTAAACAACGCATAAGGTGGAAGCGTTGTAATGGGTTCATCTTCGCTATTGGTTGCCGTATTAGATACTACATTAAAAGACATGGTGTCATATTTTAGAATTCCTAAATTTCCAAGATATCCAGGAGGGGTCCCGACATACGCTCCTGTGGCATTGGCGTCGTCATTGCTCATAGTCAAAAATGCCGATCCGCCATAATTGGTGGAATAAGAAGCGCTGGCTGTATCTCCATTACCTACAGCATAGCTACCATATGACACAAGATTACTAGCTGGGTTCCAACCACTCCCGGAAATTGTAATATTATTTGCAAATACCGTTCCCGTCGAAAAAAATGCCGCAGACGCCGCGGCGCCACTGGAAAAAATCCCCAATGTACTTTTTTTCATAAACATTTTTTTCTCCACTTTAGTGTGTAATCACCAGGATCATTTCGCCGAACAACACATTCGGCGGCGCCCTGAAATATTTTTCTCGTCCTTTTCGCCCCAGCCTCGATGAGAAGGAAATATCACGGGAAAATTTTCTACTTTTTAAACGCTCACCATCTTTCGTTTGCGCTTCATCAGCAGCCCGAGGCCGCCAATGGCCAACACACCCAGACTGGCCGGCTCGGGGGCTTCAAAGGCATAAGTAGTTGATCCGGCGTCTGTACCAAATGTGAAGTCATCGACGTTGCCGTCGAAAACAGACGTGTTGTCGGCAAATCCAACCTGTAAAGTTACGCCGCCAAAACCCGGCGCGTTATCACCCGGATCGATAATCGTTGCATCCGGATAAGTCTCAAGATATGTGGCAAGTGAAATGACGCCCGGATTATCACCTTCCGGGGCACCCGGATTACCAATGCCGTCATTATCCCACCAACCACCTTCCTGTGCGTTCCAGCATTGCCACTCATCCAGGACCGTGGCGCCTTGATCCGGAAGATCAGGGTTGCCCGCTGAAGGCGTTTGATAGGGTGGTTCGAAAAACAAAGTGTCGAAATTCGATCCATCAGGAGCAATTGGATTGCCATCGGTTGATACCGCGAGGGCCAGATAAGGGAACTGTTGATTATTATCAGGACCATTGTTCGCCATGTAGGCCCAATAGCTCAATTTCGTAATGGCGCTAAGGGCGGCACCATCAAAGTTGTCAGTGGTAATGGCCTCCGCACCGCTGCCATAGCCGGCGTTGGTCGCCAGGTGGGCGCTGCCCGACCCATAGGGCGCAGCCAGGGGCGGAGCCGGACTGCTCACCAATTGCGCGGTCCCTGCATACGGTCCGCTGCTGACAGGAGGGTAACCGGCAGAGCCCGCAAATGACTGAAGCGTCCAGCCATTCATGTTTGAAGGTGTGACGACCACAGTTCCAGCGTAAGAGACGCCAGCGGAACCGCATATGCCGAATGCCAAAGAACCAACTAATCCCATGCAGCGTTTTTTCATGATTGTTTCTCCTTTAAAAAAGTTAAATATTGTTCATTCGAAATTTCATCGCTGGCACGCCATTCATAAAAACTTTTCATCCTTCAATTTTTTTTCCAAGCCCGGCTCGCGTGTCCGCGAGCCGGGCTTATGAATGTGTTTTTGGCGCCTTGCGTCGCTGAGGCAGAAAAGGGGAAGGAAGAGAGTCGGCAAAGCAAGAGAGAGTAAGAGAGTCCTAAGGCAAGACCCCGAACGACGCTTAACGCCTGTTACACATGAATCAACTCCTTAAATTACTTACATACTAAAACTTCCGATTTTCGCCGGGCCGCATCATCATGGCGGCACACGGCTTGGCGACCGCAAAGGCGATCTTGTCTGATTGCGGAACTCCATCGGAATTTCTTCGCTCAGCAGCGCCAGAATCACACCTTCAAGCTGCTCCAGGCTCGTGAAATAACAACTCGCTCCGGCGGATGCCGCGGCCCGTTCCAGTGCCGTATTGGAAATCAGGGCAATCACCAGACAATGCGGCGGCCTCCAGTGGGTGCGTATTCTCCGAATCAATTCCAGGCCCGAATCGTCCGGCTCGGTGATATGCACCACCACAATTTGCACCTGTCTGCGGTCGGTTTTTTCCAACAAAATTTCAACCGGCCCGGATGCGGTCACACACCAGTGATTTCTGGCCGCCATTGTTCGCAGCGCGTCATTGTTTTCTCCGGCAATCATGACCACTCTCTGGTCGATCAGATGCATAAAAATTACTTCCTTCGTCATCCAAACCGACAGCAAAATTGCATGTCGAATCGTCGAACTGCAGCGACCTATATAAGCAAGGCCTGTGCCAGCGGACAAAAACGCCGGCAAGTGAATTCATAACCCACTGGAAAACAGACGGTTAAGTCGCGCGCAAAAACTATGATTGCTGGAAATCCAAAATTGGCGCAAAACGACCATGATGGTTTGCCTTATTACATGCAGCTTTATATATCTTTATGCGATGTAACACGTTAAGACGCGAATGACCATTTTGGACGGCGATGTCCAAAATGGACGGCGGCATTAAAGTCTCTAAAAAATTAGGCTGGCACATAGAGCGCGGGCACCAAAGCTTACAATGTTTTTCATATAGCCCCGGCGCGGCGGCGTTGCCGCCGAGAGCAGGTGAGTTTAGAGCAGGTGAGCAGGAGAGCAAATAAGACTGGAAAGTAATGAACATATCCCAACTTCCAGTCTCATTTCACCTGCGGCCACCTGTTCACCTGATCCACTGTTCAAAACCTTGGTCTGAGCTTATATAGCTCCTGATGTAAACCCGGGGCGGAGATTGCCGAACACCGGAATTTGCTAAATTCCGCACATGATGAGCAAATTTAGTTGTTCGCAGATTACAGCCCCGGCAAGCCGCTGGCTATATTGGAAGTGGCCGCACGTGGCTCCCGTCTTATTTTGTTAGAGACTCTAAAATAATCTAGGGCTGTTAAAGTCCATAGCGGCGCGCCAGCCGCAGGAAACGCCGGCGTTCGACCTGAAGCAGTTGGGCGGCCTTGCCTTTGTGTCCCGCGGTTTGCTGCAGCGCCAGGCTTACGTGCCTGCGCTGCGCCTGATCCAGCGATAGAAAGGTGTTTGGTTCAAGCTCGTTGGTAAAGTGCGGATCGAGGCGCATTCTCCAGGGGAGATGTTCGATATCGGGCGGCCGGTCGCCTGTGACAATCAGTGCGTGCTCGACTGCATTGGCCAGCTCGCGAATATTACCGGGCCAGTGATATTCCTGCATTATTGTAAGCGCCGGAGCAGTAAATTCCCGTTCCGGTTGGTGGTAAAACGCGGCGATTTTTTTCATAAAGTAACTCACGAGAAGCGGGATGTCCTCTCGCCTGTTGCGGAGCGGCGGAACGCGGAGGTTGATGACTTCCAGACGAAACAGCAGGTCCGATCGAAAACGGCCCTGGGAAACCATTTGTTCGAGGTTGCGATGCGTGGCAGCGAGAAATCGCACGTTTACTGTGATGGGTTTGACGGCGCCGAGCGGAACGATGGTTCTTTCCTGAATGCAGCGCAGCAGCTTGGTTTGTGCGACCAGGTCAAGTTCGCCGACTTCATCGATAAACAGCGTGCCCCCGTCGGCGGCGCGAATAAATCCGAGTGTTTCCTGTTCGGCGCCGGTGAAAGCACCGCGAACGTGGCCATAGAGTTGTGATTCCAGCAGTGTGTCGCGCAGAAGGGTGCAATCGACGACGACAAACGGTTTGGAGGCCCGCGGACTTTTCTCATGAATGTTACGCGCGACAAGTTCTTTGCCCGTTCCGGTTTCACCCTGAATCAGAACACTGCAATCATATGCGGCCACTATTTTGCTTAAGCGTTTTAATTCCTGAACGGAACCCGATGCGCCCACCATTTCCTGGTACATGGAAAAGTCTCCCATTGCCCCTCGAAATCAAAACTTTGCAGTTGCTTTAGCACAAGCCGCAATATCGACCGGACAAAAATTCGCGCAGTGGCTTAATACCGCGATAATCCCTATCTCCGCAGAAATTATGTCGAAATTCGCGTTTTTTTTCGCTTCAACAACAGACCCACGGCACCCAGACCTAACACTGCCAGTGAACCAGGTTCGGGCGCTACGGCGATGTCGTAGGGGTCGTCCAAATTTGAGATCAGCGGGTCAGGCGAAGTGGATATGGCCGCCCCTGTAGCAGCATTGAATTCCTCGACTATGCCACTGGTCGTTGTTTGAGCACCTCCCGCGGGTTGTATGCTGGAGACAAACAGGTTGCCATTGTTATAGGCAATGCCGTACGCTTCATCGAGAGTATCCGTACCTGAAGACCCAAAGGTATTCACAAGACTTCCGGATAACGAGTATTCCGAGATCGAGTCGCCAGGATTGCTGGTGACATAGATGTCGGCATCGTTATCTGCTGCAGCAATGCCAAAAGGGCTGTGCGGAACGCTGAACGCATCCACCAAAGTAGGCGTACTGATAATGTTATATACTGCAACCTTGCCCGAATATGTGCCGCTGCTGCCGATATTACCGACGAATAAGTATTCCCCATTGGGGGAAATAGCGACAGAGCTCGGGCCGCTGAGTCCCGAAATAAATGCGATATTGAGTAGCGTACCTGATGTGGTGTATTCGCTAATCTCATTATTACCATAATTGGCGACAAACATCTTTGTTCCATAAATGGCAAGACCTAACGGTGTGGACAACCCCGAGGAAACAGGCATTGCCACGTAGGCCCCTGTTGAAGCGTTGTATTCCGTAATTTGTCCTGTACCACCTGGACTGGCTTCGTTAGCGACATACACGTTCCCTCCGGAAAGGGCCAAGCCCGCCGGTTCGTATAAATTACCCGTGTTTGGTATCAGCGAGGGATTTGAAGAGGTTATGGTTGTTCCTGTTTCGGTGTATTCGCTAACTACGCTGGACGAGCCGTCGTCATGATTGGAGACATAGATCATGTTCGCATGAGCGGCAACAGGGGCAAAGCTGCCTCCCAATGCTCCCAGCACCAGCGCCAAGTGCTTTCGAATACGCTTGTTATTCACCTTTGTTTTTTTAATGTCTTTAGTTTTCATGTGATGGTTCTCCCTGGGGTTGCCTCTGCAGTACAACGACTCAATGGGACAGAGCTATAAACTTTCAAAATATTTGGAGCCAACTCCCCACAGAGGGAGTTAATCTCCCTCCAAACGTACAGATGTGTTTGGATTGCCTCACCGTGCGTAACTAAATCTATCCCCAAAATAGGGTGTGTCAAGGAAATACCTGATTTTTATGGGATTTTATGCAATCTTTATCGGATTGTTAACAATTATAAGACATAGCGAAACATATAAAACATATAATTGCGTATAAATTTTTTGCTTTAATATCGTCTTACCCTGATTACATAGGGCTATACCGCCATCGCGGGGGATGGCGGCATATTCTGCGGCGTTGCGAGTACCGCACCGGGCCCCAGACAGTTTATGCTGCAATCACGGATGGCCTCGCGTAATTCTTCCATCGCTTCACTAGAAAGCGCGATCGTGCGCCCCAGCGTCATCTGCACCGTTAGCGGCGGTTCATGCGATGCATCCATCAGTTCCATCCGCACCGGGGTTTTTCCCGAACTGTATTTGCGCAAAACCTGATCGAAACGTTCGAGGGTGACGTCGTCAATTGCCGAAGCGTCGGCGCGAACAATCACTTCACGCGTGAGTTTTTCCTTGACCTGCTGCGGCGTAAATACATCGGCAGCCAAAAACGCCGGTTCTTCCCGGCTGCGATCCACTTTGCCGCGAAAAAACACAATCGCCTCTGGCGCCAGCAAATGGGCATATTTCTGATAGGCTTCGCTAAACAATGTGATCCTGGCCGCCGAATGTAAATCTTCCAGGATAACGGTTGCCCACTTCTGACCGATGTTTCGTCCGCTTTTGGCGATTCGCACCTCCACCTTGGACACCAATCCGCCGATAATTGCTTCCTTTCGGTCCGGCGCGGCGACAAGTGTCTGGGAATTGATGGTGGTGAAAGAACGTAGCAAAGCCTCATAATCGCGCAAGGGATGACTGGTGACGTAAAAGCCGAGCGCTGCTTTTTCAAACGCCATTTTTTCCCCCTGCGGCCACTCCGGCACATCAGGCAGTTTGAACTCCGCCGGTGCGACGGCGCCCGAAGAAGAACCACCGAAAAGACTGTTCTGGCCGCTGCGCTGCGATTCCTGTGAAACGGATCCAAGCTGGACGGCGTGTTCCATCGCCGTCAATGCGGCGGCCCGATTCGAATGCAACGAATCAAAGGCGCCACATTTAATCAGCGCTTCGATCACCGCCTTGTTCACGACGCGTAAATCCACACGTTCGCAAAAATCATAAATGCTTTTGAACGGCTTGATGGATGAACCCTCGCCGGAACCGCGGGCAACAATGATTGCTTCCACCGCTTTTTCGCCTACGCCTTTAACGGCGGCCAGCCCGAAACGGATGGTTTCCTGCACAACGCGGAAATCGGCGGTGCTTAAATTGATGTCCGGCGGCAAAACCGCGATTCCCGTTTGAGAATCCGGCCGCCGGATAAACCGGCATTCGTCGATGTATTCGGCGATTTTCTTCTGGTCGACCATTTCAAACGTCAATAGCGCCGCCATGAACTGATGCGGGAAATAAGTTTTCAGATAGGCTGTCTGAAACGCCACAATCGCGTAGCGGGTGGAATGGCTTTTGTTGAATCCATACTTGCCGAATTCTTCGATCAGCGAGAAAAATTTCTGGGCCTGTTCCCGTTTGATTCCATGGACCGCCGCGCCTTCAATGAAATTTTCCCGTTCCGATGCGATTTTAGCTTCGTCTTTTTTGCTGATGGCCTTGATGATTTTATAAGCCCGGGCCAATGGTACCCCGCCGAGCTGGTTGAAAATGCGCATCACCTGTTCCTGATAGACCATGATGCCGTAGGTTTCCGCAAGGATTTCATCCATTTTCGGATGTACCCTGGGCGCCGGCTCGCGGCCATGTTTGCGCGCGCAGTAATCGGGGATCAGATCCATCGGACCCGGACGGAAAAGCGCATTAGCGGCGATTAAATCCTCAATCCGGTCGGGCTTCATTTTGATCAGCAGATCGCGCATACCCGGCGATTCAAACTGAAATACGCCCCTGGTCTGCCCTTTTTGAAATATCCGCTGATAAACGGATTGGTCGGTTAAATCGATTTTTTCCAGGTCGATCCGCCCCGGTCGGCCCGGAACCTCCGGATGCGTTAACGTTGTTGCCGAATCGCCGGCAGCCGCCCGTGATGGCAGGCCGTCTTTAAAGTCCGCCTGAATCAATTGCAGCGCCCCTTCCAGAATCGTCAGGGTTCTCAGGCCCAGAAAGTCGATTTTCAGCAGGCCGGCTTTTTCGCACGTCGGGCCGTCCCACTGGGTCATCACTTCCTCGCCGGTTTTATAAAGCGGTACAACTTCATCCAGTGGCTTGTCGCAGACGATGACGCCTGCGGCGTGCATGCCGGCATTGCGGCATAACCCTTCCAGCCGTTGCGCGATGTCAAAAAGCCGCGTGATATTCGGGTTTTCTCGATACAACTTTCTTAATTCCGTGGTTGCTAGTGCGTTCTCCAGCGTGACGTTAAGGCCGGAGGGAATAAGCTTGGTGATTTTGTCCACTTCAGGCAGCGGCATACCCATCACGCGCCCCACGTCTTTAATGGCGGCTTTGGCTCCCAAAGTGGAAAACGTGATGATCTGGGAAACATGGCCGTATTTGCCGCGCACATATTCGATGATCTTCGCCCGACCTTCCTGACATATGTCAATATCTATATCCGGCATTTCGGACCGGCTCGGATCCATGAACCGCTCAAAGAGCAAGTCGTAGCGAACCGGGTCCACGTCGCAAAGTCCGAGTACATAACCTACTAGCGTTCCTACACCTGACCCCCTGGCGCCGGCGGGAATGCCCTGGTTGCGTGCGAAATTACAAAAATCCCAGACGATCAGGAAATAGCTGGAAAATCCCTTGCTCTGTATGACTTTGAGTTCCTGCTCCAGCCGTTGCCGCAAACCGTCGGTCACAGCAGGATATTTTTCCACCAGTCCGCGTTCACATAATTGACGCAGGTATTCATCCGCCGAAGGCGTCTTGCCCGTCTTTGGATCTTCCGGTGGTTTATAAACCGGCGCATGGCGCTGGGAAAAGTCCAGCTCCAGGTTGCACATTTCGGCGATTTTGAGCGTATTGTCGCATGCCTCGGGCAAGTCGCGGAATATGTGCCGCATTTCCTGCGGGCTTTTCAGATAAAGATGCCGCGAATAGCGCAGACGATTCCGATCGTCGAGCGTTTTGCCCATGCTAATGCAGCAAAGCACATCATGGGCGTCATAATCTTCCGGAACAAGATAATGATGATCGTTCGTGGCCACGTAAGGACAACCCGTGCGGCGGGCAACTTCCAGAAGCTTCGGAATCAATTGAATTTCCGCAGGATCATCGTGGTTTTGCAATTCGACAAAGAAATTTTCGCCAAAAATTTCCTTGTATTGCCCGGCCGTGGCGACCGCGGCGTCAAAATCGTTTTTCCTGAGGTTTTCGGCGATTTCCGTTTTCATGTGGCCGTTGATCACGATTAGTCCCTGGCTGTACCTGGCCAGGATTTCCTTATCGACGCGCGGCCGGTAGTAATAGCCATCCAGATAGGCGAGACTGGCCAGCTTGATCAGGTTTTTGTATCCGGTTTGATCTTTTGCCAGCACCACCAGGTGATAGGCCGCATCGCTGATGCCGTGGGCGTCTTTATCAAAACGAGACCCGGGCGCAACGTAAAATTCGCATCCGACAATCGGCTTGATGCCGGTCTCTCTGGCGGTTTGATAAAACTCCACCAGTCCGAACAGATTACCATGATCGGTCAGCCCCAGCGCCGGCATACCCAGTTCTTTTGCTCTGGTGCACAAACCGCTAATGGTTGCTTCGCCGTCAAGCAGCGAATAATGCGAATGACCGTGAAGATGAACGAAAGAATCTTTTTCCATTGACGTGCCATCGCCTCCCTGCGGAATAATCCGGGTGGGCGAATTATAACATAAATTGGATTCCAGTTTCATCACCGCCGGGAATAATTTCGATCATAAAAGGATGACACCTGCTTTTTTCGCAGCAGCGCGAAGATCGGCATCGTTGGTTGCCAATCCAGAACCAAGACGGAGGGCCAGCTCCAAATAAGCGGCATCATAACTGGTCAATTTGTATTTTATTGCCAATTGCCAGGTGTTGGTAAATGCCAGTTGATGCGTCAGGGAATCGTAACGCAATGGCAAAGACATCAGTGCGGCGACTTTTTGTGAGGATTGAGTCACGCTAAGACGGCCTTTGTTTACCGCGGTCCGCAGGACGTTGGTTACTTCAAGGGGCCAGTGAAGAGGCACGATCGCGATATCGGATTCGGTGCGGTCCAGTAACTCCTCGGTACGCGTGGTGGCTTCGTCTTCAAAGCACCAGGCCATGGCCAATGAAGAATCCAACACCCAACTCATGGCCTGCCCTCATCCCGCAGATCTTTTACTTTCAACCCGCCGAGACGCGAACCGATACGCAAATCACGAAGCCGCGCGATGGCTTGACGAGCGCTGGGTCGTTGCTGGTTCACGGACATAAGTAGAGCGACTTTTTTACCGTGGCGCGTGAGTGTGATGGTTTCCCCGGCCTCGACGCGATCAAGAAGTTCGGAGAGCTTGTTCTTGGCATCGTAAATGCCAACCGTATTGATACCCATCACATACCTCCTTTTGATCCTAAGATAAAATTAGTCTAGCCTGTCTAGATTAAAATTGCAAGCTGGCATATTTTCTGATGCTTTTACATCGAAAATTCAGACGGTCTGTTGAAAAGTAAGAATGGGGTCGATTTAAGCCCGCATTGCCTGCGGATCCAGACTCATGCTGCCGCACCAGTCGCGATATGCCTGCGGCGCAATTTCGCTCGGCTTAATTTCGCTCCGGCCGCCCCAAAAAACATTGGTGTACGAAATACCAATACCAGCGCCGGCCAGATGTGCATCAATCGCCGCTTTGTGCGCCAAAAGCACATCCTTATCCCGCCCATGCGCCACGCCCATGATGTTTACGCCGCCGAATTCCGCGCCCCCTTCCCGCCAATAGGCATGGGTCATGATATGAAACCGCCCCACTTCGCGGCCGGCGTCGATTTCTCTTCCGGCGGGTACCGCCCAGTGAAATAGCGCGTTGTATTGCGTAACTTTCTCGCCGGTGGGAAGCGTTTTAACATGTTCAAGAAACGTGGAAAACCGTCCGATGACGCCCATTTCATGCAATTGATGAGCTACGCGCAAAAATTCCTCCAAACTAATACCTGCCTGGCGAGCGCGCGGCAACCAGAGATTCGCCTGTAATTCTTCGGGCGTAAATTCACGCTTTAGCGCCGTGAGCACCTGCCATTGCAGATCGGTCAGATGGACGATGCTGACATCCAGCACATCCGCAGGCTCTTCGGATTTGCTGCCCGGGTTAAGGCCCCGCCGGCGCACATGCCCGACGCCCAGGGTAAATAGTTTTTTGGCCGGCATTAGTTTAAAAGACTGCGCCCCCACCCGGCGCTGCAGATATTGGCAATGTTTTTCCAATGAAAAACCCTGCGGAACTTTAAGCGTGGTCCAAAGCCGGTATTTCGAACCGGTAGTAGCGCCGTCGGTGGAACGGATAACCACGTGGCCGGAAAATGGGTCCTGCCCGAACATAAAATCGAAGGCGGCATTGAGATTTTCCGGCCCAATCTGCCAGGCAACCAAAGCACCCTGCGCCAGGTTGGTTGCCAGTAAAGTCTGGCGGACGCGACGAATGATGCCGGCCTGAAGCATCGCG
>DATJSN010000063.1:0-15630 GCA_035504095.1 Phycisphaerae bacterium
TTCATCTCTCGCGATTTCGGGTTCGCAGTTTATTATTGGAGATGCTCATGGTAATTTATACTGTTTTGAATTAACGGATAATTATGCACACGACTGGCCTATGTATCGTGGAAACCTTGCCAGAACTGGATGCGCGAAAAATATTATATAAGAAAGTTTCTATCTACTTGGCGCAGCATTCGAAGGAAACCAAGCCATGCGAAAAATATTGGGTTCATTGGCGTGCGCGGCGCCATTGATGAGCATTTGTTTGTTCTGCTTGGTTATTGAGTGCCAAAATGGTTAAACAAACAGATAAAAAGTCTGCTGGTTTCTGGCGGCGAGGTTCTTCTTGTCGCTGGTGCTTATGGGTGCGGCGACATTGGAAACAACAAATAAGGATTTAGTAAAATCAAAATGATATGATACTCTCTTACGGGTGTATGATGGTTTTTGCCGGGAAAAGTGTTATATGATCCCTCTGCTTAAAGATAAATCCGATGAACTGACCCGATTGTGCCGAAATTTTGGCGTGGCCCGGTTGGAAGTATTCGGTTCCGCCGCGGAAGACTCGCGGTTTGACCCCAGCCGCAGCGATGTGGATTTCCTGGTCGAATTCGCGCCGGAAGCCGAGGGTCGCTTAGCGGAACTATACCTGGACTTGATCGCCGCTTTGCGCGATCTATTGGGGCGGGACGTAGACGTGGTAATGACTCGCGCCATCCGCAATCCCTACTTTCGCCAGGTTGTTAACCGCAGCCGCAGGACGCTCTATGCAGCCTGAGACACTCAAGCTTTTGGCTGACGTGCGCCAGGCCGGCGATGCCATCGTGCGCTACGCCGGCGACATTACGCCTGGGCGCTATGAATCCGATATATTGTTGCGGTCGCTGGTAGAGCGTCAAACTGAAATCATTGGCGAGGCTTTGCGACGACTGGAGCGCACCGATCCAGGGGTCTTTGCAAAAATTCGCCATGCCCGCCGCATCATCGACTTTCGCAATGTCATCGTTCATGGATACGACTCAGTGGATTCCACCATCGTCTCGCAGGTGGTGCGCCAGCACCTGCCAATTCTACTGGAAGATATAGAGGCGGCATCGAAGACACCTTGAAAGATACAGGTTTTTATTCGCCAACAGACACTAACATGTAACATAATCTTATTGATGATGTTTCGTGTCTTTAGTGTCTTTCGTGGTTAAAACACGTTCTCGATGATTATCGGGATTGTATCGTTGTGGTAAAATATTCTTCCGGCGAGGAAACGGCCATGCGAAAAATTTCGAGCCTGTTCACATATAAAACGACTCTGTTGGTGGCAGTCTTGGTGATGCTGGCAACAATTTTTGTATTACAGGCAGTAATGAGTGAAAGCACTTCAAATACCCATTTACAAGCCAGTGGTAAAGGTTGGTATATGGGAATATGGGTCGGTAAAAGTCCCGGTCCCTGATGGTCCACGTCATGGATCTCTACCTGATGCCTAATTTGGTGTAATCCGTGGTTCGCTATTTCCGCGAAAACCTTGCGCCATTGTCCCGATAGACATCGGGATCGTTTAATCTACGGTTTGTTCTTGCGTAACTGAGCCTTGCGCACCCGTTGCCACCATCGCCCCAGACTTCCGCGCTCCGCCGCCGCTTCGAAATACGCGATCTGGCTCGCCGCATCCATCTTCGCGATCTTCCTGTAAATACGGGATTGGGCCTTGTGCTTGAATGTCACACAGTCAAAGGATTTATTCACCGGTTTGCTCATGTGTCACCACCGTGGGTGTAACGATTACCAAGTCAGGGTATCCGAGTTTCCTATTTACCCCATTATAACCTCGAATTCGATCTAAACGTACTATGTGCTTGAAATTCCATGACACAATGGCATCAGCTCGAGCTACCGAGGCGGCGGCAACGTGGGTCGCATCATCCAACCACTTAGCGGAAACTACGCCTGCGGCGACGTATGCATCTCGAAGCGCGACGATGTCATCTGTAATCGGAACCTCTTCAATGGCTGAGGCGGGAATGCGTGTGATTTCAGCGCTCACCTGTGCTGGGGCTTCTTCCAATTCCGCCAGGACTACGGTGCTCAATAACAAAATAATACGGCCTCGTAACGCCAAATCCATCAGGCCGCGAGAGTCTGCGGCGAATTCTGCATCATGGCAACCGCCAATGACAGAAGTATCGACGTAAATTCTTTTTCTCTTTCGGGACATTGCCGGAGGAGTATAACTGAAAACCGGGCAAGTCCGTTAATGTTCATGATGATTCAGGTCGTATCTCCACTATCTTGCACTTGCTGTAAAGAATCTTTTTCATGATTCTATCTGCGCCATCTGCGGATTTGTGATTAAAATCGCCGTGCCGTCGTCTCTTTGCGGTAAAACAATCATTTCTCTGTGTTCTTCTGTGGCAATCTGTGTTCCCTGTGGTGAACGTTTCCCAACTAAGCTAAAATTGTAAGTCTATGGAACTAACGGTTAATGGCGAGAAAATTGAACTGCCGCAAGGCGCGACGGTGCAGCATTTGCTGGACCGCTATAAGCTCCAGCCAGTGCGCGTCGCGGTGGAACTTAACCGCGACATCGTCGCCAAAAGGCTTTTCACCACTACCACGCTGGCTCCCGGCGACATGGTGGAAATCGTCACTTTTGTCGGAGGCGGGTAGCGGCGCATTCTGCGCCGAGTAGGGAGACGGGAGCAACGGCGCGTTCCGCGCCGAGAACAGGTGAAAGTTGAGGAGGTGAACAGGAGAGCGGCGGCGGCGATGCCGCGAAGGGAACAGGTGACAGGGTACAGGGGACAGGAGATAAAGACGGGAGACGGGAGTAGGGGGACGGGAGTAGGGAGAATTAAGGATTTAAGTGCATAAACATGTTTAAAGTTGGTCCATATACGCTGGATTCGCGCCTCATTGTCGGCACGGGTAAATATTCTTCACTGGAATTAATGCAGCAATGTCACGACGCCAGTGGCGCTCAGGTCGTTACCGTGGCCGTACGCCGCGAAAGGCTCGTGGATAAAAATTCCGGGCGCAACATTCTCGATTTTATCGATCCGAAGCGCTTTATCCTGCTGCCCAACACCGCCGGGTGTTTTAACGCCGAGGAAGTCATTCGCGTCGCCAGGCTGGGCCGCGAAATGCTCCGCGATTCCGGCTACCGAGGCGCTGACTGGGTTAAGCTCGAATGCCTCGGCGACACCAAGACGCTTTTGCCCGAACCAGTCGGCACGCTTTCAGCGCTCAAGACACTCGTCGCCGATGGTTTTTGCGTTCTGGTTTACTGCTCCGACGACGTGATGCTCTGTAAACGCATCAAGGAGGCCGGTGCCACGGCGGTAATGCCGGCGGGTTCGCCCATCGGTTCGGGCCAGGGCGTGCTGAATCCCAATGCGATCCGGATTATTCTTGAACAGCTCAAGGAAAACGATCCGGATTATCCGATCATCATCGACGCCGGCGTCGGCGCCGCCAGCGATGTAACTTCCGCCATGGAACTCGGCGTTGACGGCGTGCTGCTGAACACGGCGATCGCCGGGGCCAAAGAACCGGTGAAAATGGCCCAGGCCATGAAACTGGCCGTGGAATCGGGGCGGCTTTCTTATGAGGCCGGCCGGATCGGGCGCAAGCTCTACGCCACCGCCAGCAGCCCGTGGGAAGGGCGGATCAATGCATAGCGGCTACGCCGCAGTTTTGAGTTTGAAGTGTTCAGTTTTCAGACAACATGGAATCTCATAATTGATTTATAAACGCCTATCGCTGGTGGGTAGATGAAGCGCACTAAGAAAAATCCGAACGAAGTATTTTCTTATTCTTTTCAAATTTATTATCGAAAAGGACAAACGCGTCGGACTCTTTTAAAGAATCTCGAAAGGTTGGCCGCCAAAGGCACGATTGATTTAAGCGATGTCATCAAGACAAAATCCTGCGTAAAATCTTCTACTACGGACTTAAAGAAGCTGGAGGCTGCATTTGAACGTATAAGAAACAAATTATTTGAACCAAAGTGGCTTGAAGAACTTAAACGCACCGGCCGCGATAAACTTGATCCAAAAATAATAAAAGCCTTTATGCGCCCGGTCGAGATATTACATATTGCAAATATAAGTTCAAAGACATTGGGAAACTTCTCCTTAAAACTGGCCCCTAAGAATAAAATGCTCGTCATTAGTTCGGAGATGTGGTTAGATAGGATGCTCGTTGTTATAGGAGGTGTTGTCGATGTTGTCATTTCAAAATCGAGCAATCGTGAATCCATACGGAAAAAATTTAAACGAGCTTTGGGCATTCGATAATTTCAGTGTTCAGAATTCCGGCATAATAAATCTGCCGGCTCTTAAATAGCCATATATTGAACAGCCTGGAGAGGCTGTTCTACATTTGCCAACTCTTCCGGGCAATATTATGCCAAATTTGATAACCACAACTGTTACTGCCGCTGGTCGCACGGGACTTGATTTAGAGTCCCCGGTTCAATTCGCCAAAGGCGTCGGACCGTATCGGGCTCAATTGCTCGCCAAGCTCGGTATTCACCGCTGTGCCGATTTATTGGATTATTTTCCGCGCGATTACGTGCAGTTCCTGGGTCAATTGAAAATCGCCGCACTGCAACACGGCCAATTAGCCGCGATCGAAGGGGAAATTGTCCAGACGCGTCCGATCCGGCGCAAACCCCGGCGTTTTGAGGCGCAACTGGAAGACGACACCGGCCGATGCACACTCATGTGGTTTAATCGGCTCGACGTGGCGGAAAAAATCATTCCCGGCGTGCGAATTCGCGCCCAGGGAAAAGTCGATTTTTACAAGAACCGGCCGCAAATGATCCAGCCACGATTTGAACTTCTCGACCATTGGGTCCATGAAGTTTCCAGCGCCGAATGGCAGCCGGTTTATCCCGTGACCGCCGAACTTTCCTCAGCCATGGTCGCGAAAATCGTTCGCGAAAATCTTCCCGTTCTGCTTCCACAAATCGCCGAATGGTTTGAGGAGGGTTATCTGCGCGAGCGGCAGTTGCTTTCTTGTCGCCAGGCATATTATTTGATTCATCAGCCGGGCGCTCATGAAGATATTGCCCGCGCCCGGCGTTCGCTGGCCTATCATGATTTTTTCCTTAATCAGACCGCGGTGCAGATCAAACGTTATCATCATCAGCAAACACATTCCGCGCCCGTCTTGCGCACCGACGCTACGGTCGACGCCCGCATTCGCAGGCTGCTGGATTTTTCTCTTACCGGCGCCCAGGAGCGCGTCGTGGCGCTTTTACGCAAACAACTGGCGCAAAATACGCCATTAAATATGCTTTTGCAGGGAGACGTTGGCAGCGGCAAAACCGTCGTGGCGCTTTACGCCATGCTCGTTGCCGTGGCCTCCGGCGCCCAGGCGGCATTGCTGGCTCCGACGGAATTGCTTGCCGAGCAGCACTTTACGACGCTTCAGCGTTACCTTACCGGCAGCCGGGTAAAAATTGCGCTGCTCACTTCCAGTGTCCCGGGCGCTACCAAAAATTCCGCGATCGCGGCTTTAGCCGACGGTTCGCTGGGCATCGTGGTCGGGACGCATGCTCTGCTGCAGGAACAGGTTGCGTTTAAAAACATCGCAGTGCTGGTCGTCGATGAACAACATAAGTTTGGCGTTGAACAGCGCGCCAGCATCCGCAATCGCTATGCAGGCGTTCATACCATGGTGATGACCGCCACGCCCATCCCGCGTACGCTGGCCATGACCATTTTTGGCGACCTGGACAGGGCCTTGATCGATGAACTTCCACCCGGCCGCCGGCCGGTAACCACGCGGGCCGTGGACATCTCGCGAAGGTCGGAAGTATACGAATTCGTTCACCGGCAACTATCCCAGGGCCGCCAGGCGTATGTTGTGCTTCCGGCGATCGATGAAAATACCCAGGATCTGCAAAGCGCCAAACAGGTTTTCGATGAATTACGCACCGGCCCATTTAGCGATTTTCGCGTCGATCTGGTTCATGGCCGGCTGGAAGCCCGCCAGCGCCGCCGCGTCATGGAGCAATTTCGGGCGGGAAAAATCGATCTGCTGGTGAGTACCACGGTAATTGAAGTAGGCGTTGACGTACCCAACGCCGCGGTAATGGTTATTGAACACGCGGAACGTTTCGGTCTGGCCCAGCTTCACCAGCTTCGCGGGCGCGTGGGGCGTTCAAGCGCCAAATCCTGTTGTATTTTGATCGCGGCTCAGACTGATGAGGTTTCAGCGGCGCGCCTGCAGGCGCTGATAAAGTATTCCAGCGGCTTTAAAATCGCCGAGGAGGATTTAAAACTCCGCGGCATGGGCGAAATGGTCGGCACACGCCAGAGCGGCCGCACGGAACTCAGGTTTCCCGATCTGTTACTGGACCCGACATTACTTCCCATGGCGCGCCGCGACGCCCGCGAATTGATTAATAAAGACCCGCATCTGATCAAGCCCGAACACGCTACGATTCGCCGTCTGATCGCCGAAAAATACGCCGATACACTTGCCCTGGCCGATACGGCGTGATGTTTTTCGGACGGACCCTGAAAGGCGCGAACCCAAAAGTCATAGTAAGCAATTTAATTTCAAATTTTGATCGTCGTCTAAGTAACATTCCCAATAAAAAGCTAAAATTTTCCAGAAAAACGTTGGATTTATTTATGCGAAGTTTGTCAGACAGTCGATAACACTTTTAGTCAAACCATACTTACCTTATGAAAGGAGGTACTTCTAATGGTCAAGAAGAAATCCAAGAAGAAAACTAATAAGAAACGGAAGTAACACTCTAACCATGGCGGTCAGAGGATGGCACGCGGAGTTGTTAAATAGCTTTCTTTTAAGCGCCGGTGTGAACGCCGGTGAATCGCGTGCCGGCTAAACTTCCAAAAGCCTGACGCTAATCGCGGCGGGCTTTTTTCTTTGCGCTTCTTCAAATCGTTTCCATATCTTTCAGGCCCCATTTGAAAAAATCTCTCAACCCTGAAGTATTTTCAGACATAGCCTACATCGCTTACACTCCAAGAGCCTCTAACAAAATAAGACGGGGCCGCGACGCTGGGCATTTTGATCCCAGACAAGGAGCTTTGACGATGCAAGTATTCAAATACAATACAGCAAGGAAAAGCGACACCGTATGGGGCCAAAAGGCACCGCGTCCCGAAGGGTTGGGCTGCAAACAGCCCATCTGCGGCGTTGTCGGCCCTCGATGTATCATCCTTCGGATACGGCTTCGGGCCTCCGCCTTGCATCTGGGCCATTTGCGGCCCAACGCGGCTCCCGGCTTATGTTGTTAGAGGCTCTAGCCATGAGGAAAATCGCCCTGTTTAATCAGAAAGGCGGCGTCGGCAAGACCACCACCGCCGTCAATCTCGGTGCGGCCATCGCCGCGGCGGGCCGGAAAACCATTCTCATTGACATGGATCCGCAATCGAATCTTTCCTTTCATCTCGGACTTGAGCCACAGAAAATCACGCACAGCATTTACGATGTCCTTTGCCAGAACCTTCCACTGGCCGAGGCCCTGCATCCCGTGACGGAAAAACTCTTTGTCGCACCCGCGACGCCTGATCTGGCGGGCGCTGAAGTTGAACTGGTCAATGAACCGGATCGCGAACTTCGCCTGCGTCGCATGGCGGATGCTAAACCACTTGACGCCGAATTTATTATCATCGACTGCCCGCCCAGCCTCGGTTTGCTGACGCTCAACGCGCTGTGTCTGGCCAATGAAGTGATCATCCCGCTGCAGGCGCACTTTCTGGCGCTGCAGGGGATGGCGCGTTTGCTGGAAACCTGCTCGCTGGTTCGCCGCCGGCTCAACCCCGAATTGCGCATCGCCGGTATTCTGTTTTGCCAGTATGAATCCACGCCACGCCTGACCGGTGAGGTGACGCTGGAAGTAAAAAACTTTTTAACCAATGCCCGAGGCACCGATGAACCGTGGAGCAACGCCGTCGTCTATCAAACCCAGATTCGCCGCAACATTAAGCTGGCCGAAGCTCCCAGCTTCAGCCAGAGTATTTTTCAATATGCCCCGGGCAGTGCCGGCGCCGCCGATTATGAAGCCCTGGCGCGCGAGATTCTCAGCGTTCCTTCGGCCGCCGCGCCTCAATAACCAGATTCACCGCGCGACTTCGAACTTTTTTCCGGTCAATTGCTCGTACGCCTCGACATATTTACGCCGCGTGTTTGCCACCACGTCCGCCGGCAACTGAGGCCCCGGAGGCTGCTTGTTCCAGTCCAGCGTCTCCAGGTAATTCCGCACATATTGTTTGTCAAAACTCGGTTGATCGCGGCCAGGCTGGTATTGATCCAGAGGCCAGAATCGTGAGCTGTCGGGGGTGAGCACTTCGTCAATCAAAATCGGTTCGGGCTCTCCGGGCGCCAAACCCCATTCAAACTTTGTGTCCGCAATGATGATTCCGCGCTTCAGCGCCTCTTGAGAGGCTAATTTATAAATATCAATCGAATGATCGCGCACAAATTTCATTACATCCGTTCCGACTTGTTGAGCCGCTTCATCAAATGTAATGCTTTCATCATGCCCTTTTTCCGCCTTTGTCGTAGGCGTAAATATCGGCTCCGGGAATTTTTCGCTCAATTTCAAACCCTTCGGCAAGGCAACGCCGCAAATCGCCCCCGTTTTCTGATAGTCTTTCCATCCGCTGCCGGTGATATATCCGCGCACAATGCACTCAATGGGAATAACCCTGGTCTTTTTCACCAGCACCGCGCGCCCGGCGAGTTGGCTGCGATATGCCTGAAGGTCGGCGGGAAAATCTTCGATTTGCGTGGCCAGCAAATGATGTTTCACCCGGCGTGGGAAAAAGCTGAACCAGTAGTTGCTCAGCGCCGTGAGCACCATCCCTTTTTCGGGTATAGGCGTGGGCAGAACCACGTCAAAGGCACTGATCCGGTCTGAGGCCACGATCAATAATTTCTCTCCCAGGTCATAAACGTCGCGCACCTTTCCCCGGCGCACGGGAAGGTTGTCCAGTTTTGATTCCATTAATGCGGTCACAACGATTCCTTTCTAATTCCTTTGACTATTGGCTGTGGCTTATCCCCTGTCGGTTTTAATATTGATTTTTACCAGCGGCGTCGGCACGTCGTAACGCAGATTCTCCAGCGAATCCGGACTCACGTCCGCCAGCGCCGGCGACTGGAGCAGTTCCCGCACCACGGCGATTTCATCGCACCCGTCGCGCTTGGGGCATTTTACACAATCGCTCCAGACTTTCAGCGGCAGGGCGGATTTTTCCACCACCTTAAACCCAAATTTGGCGAAAAATTCCGGCTCATAGGTGAGTGCGAAAACCTTCTGAATTCGCAGTTCGCGCGCCTCGTCCAGAACCGCCTCCACCAGTTTCCGGCCGATGCCTTTTTTCTGGAAGTTTTCGTCGACGGATAAACTTTTCACTTCCGCCAGATCGGCCCACACGATTTCCAGCGCGCAGGTGCCCACGATCAACCCCGCCTGTGCGCCTTCGTCGAGCTCATAAACCACAAAGTCCCGGAGGGTTTCGTAGAGTTCGGCGTACGAACGGAAAAGCATTTTTCCCCGACGCGCATGCTGGCTGATCAGTTCCGCGATCCGTGGAACGTCGGTAATTTTTGCTCGTCGAATCATGTGTTTTCTCAATTCCATTCTCTGGCCGGTCGCCGCGCGCCTCTCCGGCATCTATAATTGTACGCCATGTTAACCAAACGCATCATTCCCTGTCTTGATGTTGACGCCGGCCGCGTGGTTAAAGGCGTGCGCTTTTTCGATCACGTCGACGCGGGCGATCCCGTCGAGCAGGCGATATTTTACGACAAGAACGGCGCCGATGAACTCGTTTTCTACGACATCACCGCCAGCCACGAAGGCCGCCAGATTATGGCCGATGTGGTTCGTCGTGTGGCTGACGCGGTCTTTATGCCCATTACCGTCGGCGGCGGCATACGCACTCTTGAAGACGCGATGGCGCTGATCCAGGCCGGCGCTGAAAAGGTGAGCGTTAATTCCGCCGCGGTGCGCGATCCGGAATTAATCTCCAAAATTTCCCGCCGTTTCGGCAATTGCGCCACGGTACTCGGCCTGGATGCCAATCGCATTCGAAAGCCAGACGGCACAGAATTCTGGGAGGTTTATATCAATGGCGGGCGCGTCGGCTCCGGCAAAGAGGTCCTCGCGTGGGCCAAAGAAGCCCAGGAGCGCGGGGTCGGCGAAATTGTCCTTAACGTGATGAATTCCGACGGCACACTTGAAGGCTACGATGTGCCGATGACGCGTGCCGTGAGCGATGCTGTGCATATTCCGGTCGTCGCCAGCGGCGGGGCGGGCAATCCCGAGCACATCCTCAAAATCCTTACCGACGGTCATGCCGATGCGGCGCTGGCGGCATCTATTTTCCATTTCCGCCAGTTCTCGATCGGCCAGGTCAAGGAATATCTGGCGTCGCATGGCGTGAATGTAAGGCCAACGTAGGGTGTAGGCCACAGGGAACAGGCCACAGAGCGGTGCAGCCGCCGCGCCCAAGCACCACAACGCCGGGGCCATAAAACGGCTATAATCAAAGGTTTATGAAATCCAGCCGAAGACGGTTTAAAGAGTTTCGAGCTAAGCTCCGCCAGGGATTGCTGCAAGGTGATCGGCTGGTTGATCCCAGCGAGCCACGGCCGGAAACATCGCCATCAATCGGCGGGCGACATAGTGCTCCATCTGATGGTCCGCATACTTTCAAATATTCCAAACGCCGGCTCTTTGATGAATATCGCTTAATGCTCCGCGGCTATTACGGCTCGGTCTTTGTCCTCATTGGCGTGGTGATTGCCGCATCGCTGGTAGCGCTTACGCCGCCGTATATTCTCAAACTGGCCATCGATAACGTCTTTGCCGGCAAACAATTACCACTGCCACATGGGTTGGCAACCGGATCGCTGGCGGCATGGCTTGCTCAATCATCCGTACATAAGCTCACGTTTTTAGTGGGTATTTTGCTTGTGGCGGAAGTGATAGGCGTGAGTATTTCCTGGCTGCGCATACTGGCGGTGCAAAGGCTTAATTTCCGTCTGGCCGCCACGCTGCGGCAGCGCATGCACGAACATCTGGCCACGCTGCCGCTGGCCCAGCTTGCCGATTACCGCACCGGCGGAATCATCAGCCGGATTATGAGCGATACCGATCAGGTGGTCGGCGGCATACAGAACGCGATCATCAATCCCGTCGGCGCAATTTTCCGCGTGATCTTCATACTCATCATTCTGATCCTGACCAGTTGGAAGTTATTTCTGGCGGCGGCGATTCTGATTCCGCCGATCATTGTGGTGCACATGATGGTTTTCCGACGTTTAAGGCCGTTGTGGCGAAACATCCAGGACGATCGAAGCATTCTTTCCTCGCGCGTCAGCGACATGTTCGCGGGCATCCGCGTTGTCCGCAGCTTCCGGCGCGAACGCAGCGAACATAAGGAATTCGCGGCGCGCCAATACACCATGGTGCGCAAGCAATATTACACCTCGATCATGGGGCGCATTCTTTCGACGGGTTGGGCGGTTTTTGTGCCGGCGATCGGCCTTGTGATTATCTGGTACGGCGGCCAGATGGTTCTGGAACACAAACTGCAGATCGGCGACCTGGTGATGTTTCAATACTACTGCCTGATGCTGCTGGGGCCGATTACGCAGATGATCGATTCGATGCAGTCGTTGCAACAAAATCTTGGCTCACTGGACCGGGTGTGTGACGTACTTAATCAGCCTTCGGACATGCCGGATCGTCCAGGCGCCATTGTGCCGCAAAAAGTCCGCGGGCAAATCGCACTTAGCGACGTGAGCTTTGGATACCGGCCACAGCAGACGGTGCTGAGCCGTGTGAATCTGAATGTGCCGGCGGGATCGACGCTGGCCGTTGTGGGGCCCTCGGGCAGCGGCAAGACGACGCTGGTGAATCTGATCGCCCGATTTTACGACGTGCGCGAAGGGGCCATTAAACTTGACGGGACGGACATTCGCGATATTCGCATTGCGGATTTCCGGAGTCTGTATGCGATGGTGCTCCAGGATGTGTATCTGTTTGACGGGACGATTCGGGAAAATATTGCGTTCGGGCGGCGGGGGGCCAGTGAAAGGCAGGTTATTGAAGCGGCCCGCAAAGCCAATGCGCATGACTTTATCATGCAGCTTGAAAAGGGTTACGACACGCCGATCGGCGAACGCGGGGGCAAACTTTCCGGCGGCGAGAAGCAGAGAATTTCCATCGCCAGAGCGATGCTGGCCGATCCGCGCATTTTGATTCTGGATGAAGCGACGAGTTCGCTGGACACGCAGAGCGAAAAACTGATTCAGCAGTCGCTCAATGATCTGATGAGCGACCGAACGACAATCGTTATCGCCCATCGGCTGAGCACAGTTATGCACGCGGATTCGATCGCGGTATTGGTGGAAGGGCGGATCATCGAGCAGGGGACGCATGAAGAATTGATGGAAAAGCAGGGGATGTATTACATGATGTTCACGCAACAATTCCAGGCGCATCGCGATCCGATGCTCGAACGCATTGATTGGCGGACGGATCAAGTAAAAAATTGATCCATTGGAGGGTCAAGGTAATTCGTTGGCTCGCGGAACGCCTAGCGGCTCTTAGTAGTCATGCCCTCTTTTGAAAAGAGATTCTTGTTCCCTGATGAATGCTCCAGGATCAAGTATTTTTGCATTCGGCAGCCGTTGACGAAAGCGTTTGGCGGCATCACTGTGGCTCGACGCCAGTGAAAGAAGGTCGCTATCACCTGATACAATATGTGTGGCCCCACCGGCGATAGCAAGTTCAATAAATTTTTCATCCCAGGGATCACGCTCAAATTGGAAACGGACCTGCGTATTGGTTTGATAATCGCAGATATAACGCAGACGACGGAGAACCAATTCGACCGCCTCCGGCGTGATAGCGGAATGGCGCCGCGATATTACCGGATTGCCGAGCACCATGCGATATTCCGTCAAGATCTGTTTATTCAGAAGCAGCAAAACGCTTCTGTTGTCACAGGCATGCAGGATTCGTCCAGCCGCGGTATCCACCTTGGACAAACCCCTCAGCAGGACGTTGGTGTCCAAAACCAATCTGAATCTGGACGTTAACAAGGTTAATGTTTCCGCCTTGAAGAGCGCTGATGGCGATGCGCTCGTGCGGTATTGATTCGACGGTTCAATTCTTCATCGGAAATGTCACCGAGAGCCTGATGAAAAGGGGCCGCCAATTTATGCAAGGAGCCGCTCTGCGCTTTACGGTCCAATTCCAGGTCGTTGCAGATGAGTTCTTTGAGGTAAGTTTCCGGCGTCAGGCCCATGCGCTGTGCTTTGCGTTTGATTGCCGATATTTGAGCAGGTCGCAAATCATTGACTCGAAAGAAAGTTGCGGATGTCGCCATAAAATTCTCCTGATGGAGTAATCGGGTATATATAGGCCATATTGTATCAATTGATTCGAGTTGATTACAGTAATCCGCTGCAGCTCGGAGCTTATCCTTTGGAGGCTTTGTGTGAACATGGCTCGCGGAGCGGTTAATCGGTAAAATCAACTGAACTTATGAAGACCATCGCCTTTCAAAAATGCATCAACCCGGATTGCGGCGCTACATACGACGTATCTCAGACGCTTACCAGTTGTCAAAAGTGCGGCGAATTGCTGGACGTGGATTACGAATGGAGCCGCGGACATTTACCCGGAACGCTGCGCGACTTCCAGCAACGCTGGCAGAACCGCCGGTTCCCGTTGGATTATTCCGGCGTCTGGCGGTTCCGGGAATTACTACCCTTCGCCGCGGACGCCATGGTCTGCACCATCGGCGAGGGGCAGACGTTTTTGCAAAACGCTGTTTGCCTGGGGCATCACCTGGGCATGTGGCCGGGGCAACTCTGGCTGCAATATGAGGGAATGAACCCTTCGGGAAGTTTTAAAGATAACGGCATGACTGCTGCGTTCACCCACGCCCGAATCGTCGGCGCGCAACGGGTGGCGTGCGCCAGCACGGGAAACACTTCAGCATCACTGGCGTTATACGCGGCGATGAACGGCTTTCAGGGAATTGTGTTCATCGGTTCGGGGAAGATCGCTTTTGGAAAGCTTTCGCAGGCGTTGGATTATGGTGCGCGGACGCTGCAGATCGACGGCGACTTTGATGCATGCCTGGCGCGGGTGCGGCAGGTAAGCGGGCAGCTTGGCTTGTATCTGATGAACAGCGTGAATCCATTCCGGCTGGAAGGCCAGAAAACCATCATGTACCGGATTCTCGAATCGCTGAACTGGGAAACGCCGGACTGGATCATCGTGCCGGGCGGGAACCTGGGAAATTGCTCGGCATTCGGCAAAGCGTTTAGTGAATTGTTGAAATTGGGGCTTGTTAAACGCGTGCCGCGCCTGGCGGTGATCAACGCCGATGGAGCTAATACGCTTTATACGCTGGTGAATAAAGGGCTCAAATGGAATGGCGGGCGGCCGGACAAGGGGATGATCTCGGCTTTCTACAAGGAGATGGCACAAAAGGACATTCATCCACATACGGTGGCGTCGGCCATCGAAATCGGTCATCCGGTGAATCTGGAAAAGGCGCTAAGGGCATTGAACATCATGGATGGCGTGGTGGCACAAGTATCCGATGAGGCGATTCTGGAAGCCAAGGCACTGATCGGCCGATTCGGGCTGGGTTGCGAGCCGGCCAGTGCGGCGACCATTGCCGGCCTGCAGCAGTTGATGGAGCGCCAGATTATTTCGCGCCATGAACGCGTGGCGTGCGTGCTTACGGGCCATGGTTTAAAGGATCCGGATGCGACGGTGTATTACCACACAGGGATTAATACGAAAAAGGCGCAACTTCCGCCAGCGCAGCCGACCTGGGGGCACCTGAGTAACCAGCCGGTGAAGGTGGCGGATGATCTGGACGCGATTGTGCAGGCGCTGGGACTGGAAAGCGGTACGCTGGATGAAAGCCACGCCGGATATGTGGAAACCAAGGTTGATTTGCCGTTGGTGGAATATTGAAAACAGTTTGAAGTTTACAGTTCTTGTCCGTGGTTTTTATTATAGCAGCGGCCTTTTTGAAATGGAATGGTATAATGTCGCCATGATGCGGAAAGCCACATCATCCGACAGCGGCAAACAAACCCCATTTACACGCTTCATGGAGGCGGGAAAGCACATCTTCAATATCCCGCAGACCGACGTGAAGAAAATCAAAGCCAGCAAACCGGGGAAAATCCGCAAGGAAAAATGATGGCATGAAGCCGTTTGAAGAAAGAGACCCTGTTTACCAATATGGATTCATTATTTATGTGGTCGTTAATTTTCTCGCAATGCTCTGGTGTTTTTATTGGCTTCTTTCTTCCGATAATGAAGCCAGAATGATAGGTGAAGATGGACTTGATTTTGGTCTCATAGTCAGGAATGGTTGTTTAGTCCTTCCTGTTTATTTAATTTGTATCTTGATAAACTTTATATGGGGAATAAAGGCATTATTCGATCTTTTGGGTCATCGAGGCTATCACGCGGCCTTGGGATGGCTTGTCGTTGCTGTAGCATGGGTATGTGATTTAATACTAATTTATGCAGCGGCGCATTGGCCCACACCCGTTTAGGGGGAGTGCAACGTGTATATTATTACCGAAGTTTTCAGTGTTCAGTTTTCAGATTTT
>DATJSN010000064.1:0-6125 GCA_035504095.1 Phycisphaerae bacterium
TCGCGCACCATGCTCAAGCGCATCAACAAGGTCAAAGACCTTGAGGCCAGCCCGCAGAAGCGTGGCGTATGCCTCCTGGTCAAAACCATGACCCCCAAGAAACCCAACTCGGCGCTGCGTAAAGTCGCCCGCGTCCGGTTATCCAACGGCAAGGAAGTTACCGCCTATATCCCCGGCATCGATCATAATCTTCAGGAACACTCGATTGTTCTGGTTCGCGGTGGACGCGTTCGTGACCTGCCCGGCGTGCGTTACCATATTGTCCGCGGCGTGCTGGACGCCAGCGGCGTGGAAGCGCGTCGACGCAGCCGATCAAAATATGGAGCCAAAAAACCCAAGTAACAGCGACACCGTTTTGTAAGGGCCGCTGACATTTTATTAACCTTCAAGTATCCCGAATCCGTGTGATTCGATACGGAGAAAAGAAAGGAAACTCATGGGCGCCAAGTCCTATACCTCAAGTGAAGAAACCCTCAAACCCGATCCGATTTACAACTCCCTGGTGGTCTCCAAGTTCATCAACTGCCTGATGTACTCCGGCAAAAAAGCCACGGCGCAGAGAGTGTTCTATGGCGCCATGGATGTCATCGCCAAGAAAATTAAGGATGCCAAACCACAGGAGGTTTTTGACGCCGCCATCAACAATATCAAGCCCAACGTCGAAACGCGCTCGCGCCGCGTCGGCGGGCAGAATTACCAGGTTCCGATGGCCGTTCCCCGCAAACGCCAGCAGGCGCTGGCGTTCCGCTGGCTCATCGAAGCGGCGCGGGAAAAAAAGAGCAAGCCGATGGCCGAGCGACTCGCGGAAGAAATTATGGCCGCCAGCCGCCGCGAAGGAGCGGCGATACAGACGCGGGAGAACGTGCACAAGATGGCGGAAGCCAACAGGGCCTTTGCGCACTTTGCGTGGTAATCACGAAAAGAGATAGCCACAGAGATCGCAGAGGTTTTTACCACAACGACACAAACGAATTATTACCGACAGGCAAGATGCCTGTCCCACACGACTTGGCCCCGGTAGAAAATGCCGGGGCTATTGTTTTTGCACACCCAGGCCATTGGGGCCGCTGGTGATGGTAACCAGACCATCCGCAGTGCGGACGTTTTTGAGTACGCCGGAAAAGCCGCGCGGCGTATCAGCGGCGAAAAGCGCTGGATTTGAATCCCAATCCGGTCTAACCCCGAAGAAATTGCGAATGATAATTTCAGCAAACGCGGTTCCGGCGCTGCAGTTATACATCTGCTGACCGCGAAAGGCCTTGCGAACCGGCGCCTCAACTGTTTTGCCCAGTAATTCATGCGACTGGCCGAACGGCCCTTCGTGGGTAGTCAATTCACAGCGGTGCAGAAAATCCAGTGCCGCAGAAAAATATCCCAGGCGCGACAAACCCTCCATCGTAAACGGCGGCCAGGCGTCATAGGCCCCCATCGGTCCGTGGTCGGGCCGGTCGGAAAAGCCTGCGGCTGGGTCTTTGAGCGACTGGGCGCGCATCCAGTGATCGGTCAATAATTCCTTTTCTACAAAGCTGGCCATTTCACTGCGCATCGCGGGCGTCAGGTCGCCGGTCATGCAACTGGATACAGTAAAAAAATCAATGCAGTGGCGCATCTGCACGCGCGTGCCGTCGCGATGCACGCTTTCCCAGACGCCTTGGCCGGGAACATAAAGTCCAAGAACTTCTTTTGCCAGCACCTCGGCTTCGGTTTGGAGCGCAGAAGCACCGGCATGATCGCCTGCCATTTCGCGCAACGCCGCCATGCGGCGCATCATCCAGACGTTCGCGGCATTAAGCGAAGGAACCACGTCGATATAAGTCGGAACGCACTCCAGTAAATTGTTTACAGCGCCATAATCGGCCATAGGATTTGGCGGCCGAACCAGTTTTTTCCACCAGGTTGCGAGTTGCTCAAGGTGCTCCACAACGGACAGACCATTGATCGACTCGTGTAGAAAAGTTAAATCACCGGTGACGCAGATATACCGCTCAATCAGGGAAAAGACCGTGAAATCGTTAAAACTATACCACGGGCCGACGCCGCGCCCGGTGAGACTGTCCTGGGCATAGCAGTTATGAATGTCGAGCTTAAGCCAGCGGCGCAAGGTGTTTTTCATCGCCGTTGGGTCCAGCAGGGCAAAGACGGTAGCCCAGGTGAATGTGTCCCAGAAGTACATGAGCGAAACGCCGTACTGAGGGCTGTTGGTGACATAGACGCGGTCGGCTATGGGCATGTCCGTGCGGAACATGCAGAGCAACGAAGCTACGGACATATAATAGATGCGCCGGAGTTTGGCGTCGGAAGTTTGCAGCAGCGGCAAATGGCCGGAAAAAACAGCGCTGCCCGGCGTAAATGCGGCGTTGAAACGGTCCTGCCAGTCGTTCTTTATAGAGTCAAAGGCGTTGCCAAAGCTCCCGACCCCGGCTCCCGTGTAATCCGCGGCCTGCGCCAAAATCCGCGATTCAACATCGTCCACCAGCATGGCCAGTTGAATCACCAAAAAATCAGCGGGCTTTAGCTTTACGCTCCATGATGCAAGGCCATGATCACCGGCGGCGCGCAAAACATCAGGCGGCAACTCGTGGATGTCTCCATAGGTGTTTGTTGCTTCGGACATTGGCCCGGTGAAGGCAAACGCCGTCCGTGCCGATGTTTTAAGATCGCGCACGATCAGTGAGTTACCGCCGGGCAAAACTTGTGCCTGAAATTCGCCGGGCTTGTCGGGTGCTGGATGGTCCCAGGTCCAGGCGACATCGGGATAAGCCCGAATAAGCGCCTGCAGTGAGATATCGAGGGTAAAGTTTGCGGTGGTATTGCCTTGATTCATCAGGACGGCGCTAAAAAAAACAATTCGCTGGGCGCAAGCCATGCGCACGGTGGTTTGGATACCAACAGCGCCGACGGTACAACGGCGCAAAACCTGATAGGGGAACCAACGAAACTCCTGGGCATCGACTGGATTGCCGTTAATCGACAGAACGCCGGTGTTTTGGCCCTGGGCATAAGGAGGAAAAGTCAGAGCCTCGATAGCGAAGATGTTTTCACCAGCTTGAAGGCCGCCGAAGAAATTACTGATTGCCGGAAGCGAACGCAGGTCCGCGGCCCGCCACCAGTCGCCGGCGAGTTCATCAAGATCGGGAATTGCGTCATTGGGCGTGCTGGGAACAGGCTGTATATCCCACGGCGCCCAGTCGACCGATCCGGAAGCGCTTGCCGCCGTCACAGCAGTGACGGTTAACCCCAGCGCTTTGAGAAAATCACGGCGATCCATAAAAACTCCAGAGCATGTTTGGAAGTATAGCTAATGGCGGCGCTAAATGATTAAAGCTGGTCTTACTCTCCGGCATGATAATAACTTATTCAGAATCGCGCATCCCGACACTGCACCACAGGCCAAAGCGTTGTATCATTTTGGCGGTTCGAAGGAGATCTTGGTTATGGCGGAAGAACAAAACTTTTCCAGAATGGATCGTCGCGATTTTCTGCGCGTGGCCGGACTCGTTTCCGCCGCTGGATTAATCCCAGGCGCGGGACTCACTACGCCGGCGGAGGCGCAGAACGACGCGGGCGATCTTCCGCCGCGCCAATTCAGCCATCCCGATCGCGTCCGCTATGACAGCCGGTGCCTGTACGTGGAAAACAAACCATTCCTGATGTACTCCGGCGAGTTTCATTATTCCCGCTGCCCCAAGCCGCTATGGCCGGCGCGCTTTGAGAAAATCAAAGAGGCTGGATTCAACACCGTCCAGGTATATGTGATGTGGAATTACCACGAACGCGCCATGCCGGATTCTCTGGACGATTTTTCCAAGGTCGACCTGACCGATCTGAACGACTGGCTCACGATGGCCGCGGAATTCGGCCTGTATGTTTCCATGCGCCCGGGCCCCTACGTTTGCGCCGAGTGGAACACGGGCGGATTTCCACAGTGGCTGCTGACCAAAAAGCCGTCGGGTTACAAAGGCGAGCAATATAAAGGCACATGGCTGCGAACCAACGATCCGGATTTTGTCGCGTGGAGTTTGCACTGGTACAAAGCGGTTTGCCCGGTCGTCGCGCCGCACCAGATCACGCGCAAAAAACCGGGCGAGCCCGGCGTGATCCTTTTCCAGGTGGAAAATGAATACGACTTTGTCTGGCAGGTGCCGGATTCAGCGAAAAGAAACTACCTCCGCGCTCTGGTCCGGCAGGCTCGGGCCGACGGGATTGATGTGCCGTTGTTTATCAACTGGGGGCAAAGCATCATCGGCAGCCGGGACCCCGAGCTCCGGCAAATTTTCGACGCCATGGACGAATACCCTCGATACAACGTTCAGGCCGCGGCTAAAGACGCCATTAAATACGCCAAACTGCAGACCGACGCTCCGCTGATGGTCGCGGAACTTCAGGGCGGGTGGTTTGAAAATGTGAAGGGCGCGCAGTCGCTCCGCACCAATTCCGATTATTACACGGCAAACCTGGGACCTGCCCAGATCAACAATCTGACGCTGCTCTGCCTGCAAAACGGCGTAACCCTGATGAACTATTACATGCTCTTCGGCGGCACCAACATGGACGCCTGGGCGGCCAAAGACATTGCCACTTCTTATGATTATTTCGCGCCCATTCGCGAGTGCGGCGGCGTGGGCGAAAAATATCTGCGCGTCAAAGCCCTTGCGGCCATGATCCAGAAACACGGACCGGCGCTGGCGCAATCCACGGCCGTAAACACAAAAGCCCAGACCGCACAAGGCGACGTTCAGGTCGCGGCGCGTCAAGCGCCGGACGGCGGGTATTATTTATTTGTACGCACCAGGCTGCACGATTTCACGCGAAAGGGCGCGGCGACCGTCAGCATCAACGGCGGACCAACAGTCAATTTTAATTATGAACTAGAAGCATTCGGCGCGAAAATACTGTATTTGCCCGCTGGAGCAACGTCCGCGGATCAGGGCCAATGGCTGCCCGAGCCGCAGACTCTTCCCGCACGGCCGGTGAATCTGCCCGGCGAGGTGGCGCTGAATGAAGTCCGCACGCAGGCCGATCCTCTTCCGACGGTTTGGAAACCTGCCCCGGCATCACTGGCGGATTTGGGCGATTACATCGGGGGTTTCAGTTATTACCGGTTCAATGCACCAGGTCTTCTAATGGTTGCAAACAAGATTCAGGTCGATCAATTGACAGCGGGCGGCGTAACAGGACTAATCAATAAAGTTTTATTTGCCGCAAAGGATGGCGTCTCGCCCGCGGCTTTCTCTCTACCCAACGGCGCTGGTCCTGGCGCTAATAATCTTTACCTGGTGTATGAAGACACGGGTCACCCCAATGGCGGCCCGGATATGGAAAAGCTTTATGGCATTAGCGACATTAACACTTTTCCGCTCCCGGCAGTTTTCGCGATTATGATCTCCCCGCTGGAATACGGCGGCGGTCCGACCGGCGTCGCTCTGGGCTGGCAGAATCCCGAATTTGACGATTCTTCGTGGGCGAACAACGCGCTGCCGCAACAGTCGCCCGCCAATGCTATCCCGACGCTGTTAAGCTGGCATCGCATGACGTTCACGCTGCCGACGGTGGATGCCGGCGTCTGGGTTCCCTGGTGTTTTCACCTTGAGGCCTCGGGTAACGGTTTTATTTTTATCAACGGCCACAACATCGGACGCTATTGGCAGAATGGCGGCCAGAAAGACTTTTTCCTTCCCGATTGCTGGCTCAACACCGGCCCAGATAGTAAAAACGTCATTGCCCTATGCCTGCGCGGCGTGGATAAACCAGCGGGAGTGTTGTCCGCGTCGATTGTTCCGTATACGGCGTATGCTGAGGCGCGGCAAAACCACGCCTAGAACAGGTAATCAAGAGAGGAAATGAGGAATTTTGTAGTTGGTTTTACTGGCCCCGGGTTTCCACCACGGGGCTGATTTTCGGCGGGAGAGGCCCGCAGGCCCCATCCTTGACTAACCGCGCTTAATCCGTATTCTTGATGTGCTATAAATTCGCCGAGAAGGCCCGGGGGCATATTGTTTTGCTTCGGGTACGCCGGTTTTGGTCGCCGCGGAGGGCGCCGGGATGCGCCTAAAATAGTCCGCGTGCGGAAACAGGAGTCTCTATGTCCCGTTATATCGGACCCAAGGTCCGTCTCTCCCGCCGTC
>DATJSN010000065.1:0-16792 GCA_035504095.1 Phycisphaerae bacterium
AAGCTTCTTAATAATGAAATAGCAATGGAATAAAATTGTCTATGCGCGTGGATTACGGATCAGAAAGTGCGAAATACTCTATAAAATAAGCCTTTGTAACGTTGTTGCGCTTAGAAGGCCAAAAATTGGAGCAAAAAAAAATATAGCCGTCGTTGTGGTTAAAAAATAAAAAATTCTCTGCGTCCTCCGTTTCCCTCTGCGACCTCTGCGTTAAAAATCGTCGCCTGCCCTGAGTCGCGTCGAAGGGTGCCGTTGTGTCGTCGTGGTTAAAAATCTCTCTGAGTTCTCTGTGGCTAAGCGTGCATTTCGTGGTTAAAATCACGCCAGCAATAAATATCCATACTTAATCGTTGATAAACTGATGTCCGCAAAAGTGTCTGTCCGCAAATTCACCCCACTCGAATATTCATCCGCCATCGCTCTGGCAGCCTTTATTTTGTTTCTGGCCGCCTGTTCTAGCGCCCCACATCCGCAACAATCCACACCACTCACACAGCCCGCACAGTCCAGTATGTCCCTAACCGTTGAAGATCTGGATTATCAGCAGATCATCGCCGCCGCCGATATTTACCTGACCCAGGAGCCTCTAACCATCACTACCTATCCGCCGCCCGCCGATGGCGGCGGCATTCATGAATATTATTCCCAGGCGCCCTATTTCTGGCCGAATCCCAAGGACCCCAATGGTCCCTACATTCGCCGCGACGGCTATAACAATCCCAACGTTTTTACCGCTCATTTTAAAGTCATGAACGAAATGTCCGTCGCGGTCTCCACGCTCACCGCGGCCTATATCATCACCCACAACCCCCAATATGCCGACAAAGCCATTGCCTGGATGCGGGCCTGGTTTATTGATCCGGCAACCCAGATGGCACCCAATCTTCAGTACGCCCAGGTCATCAAAGGCGTCAGCGAAGGACGCGGAACGGGAATTATCGACACCCACATGCTGGTCAAAGTGGCGCGCAGCGCGGAAATCCTCGAGCAGGATGACGTACTGACTGGTCCAGATAAAACGGGTGTGAACAAGTGGTTTTCTGAATACCTGCACTGGCTGACGACGTCGCCGCATGGCAAAGATGAAATGAATGCCAAAAACAATCACGGCACGTTCTGGCTGATGCAGGCGGCGGAATTTTCCCGGCTTGTCGGCGATCAAACCACATTCGCTTTTTGCCAAGAGCGATTCATGAAGGTTCTTTTGCCGGACCAGATGGCCGCAAACGGCAGTTTTCCTCTGGAACTCGCCCGCACCAAACCCTTCGGTTATTCACTCTTTAATCTTAACGCCATGTGCGTCGATTGCTGGATTCTCTCTACACCTGGGAAAAATTTATTCAATTACACCACACCCAACGGCCGCAACATGCGTCTCGGGCTGACGTTTCTTTATCCCTATCTGGTCGATCAATCAAAATGGCCGTACAAACATGACGTGGAACACTGGGGCGCACATTCCGGACGCGAAGACTGCCTGCTTCTTGGCGGCCTGGCGTATGGCATTCCGGAATATGTTGAATTTTGGAAAACCGGCCAGCCGGTTTCCACCAATAAAACGCCCTGGTGCGACGGCATCATTGGTCCTACCATTCTCTGGGTGCACTAGAAATTCCCGAGGCTTTTCATGATTCGCGTGTTCCTGAGCACTGCAGCTCTTTTTTTTCTTTTCATGGGTCTGGCCTCTTGCGCATCAAACCAGACGGGCCCACAAACGAGTTCGGCGGCGCAAAGTTCGTCGCCGTATGTCGCAGCAGATGAGGATTTGCTTTTATCTTCGCCCAGGGGTTTTGATGCCATGGCCACGATCATCGCCGCGGACAGGGACTTAGCAGAAAATCCTCTCACCATCACTTCATTCTATTGCGTGCGTAATCCGGGCGATCGCCATGAATACTATTCCGAAGGCACCTACTGGTGGCCGGACCCCAAAAATCCCGACGGCCCTTATATACGACGCGATGGCTATAAGAATCCGGAAAATTTTAGCGGCGATTATGACGCCATGGGGCAAATGAGCCTTCAGGTTGCCACACTCACGGCGGCTTTCATCGATACCGGGGACGCAAAATACGCCGACAAAGCCGTCGAGCATCTGGAAGCCTGGTTTGTTAATCCCGAAACCCGAATGGATCCCAATCTCCAATACGCCCAGGCGATTCAGGGAATCAATACCGGGCGCGGAACCGGCATCATTGAAACTCAGGCCCTGGTAAAGGTGGCTCAATGCGCAAAAATTCTTGAAGACAACAGTGTTTTAACAGGCGACGACGCCCGGGCCGTCAATCAATGGTTCGCTGATTACACCCACTGGTTGATGAGTTCTCCGCACGGCATAGATGAAATGAATGCCAAAAACAATCACGGCACTTACTGGACACTTCAGGTTGCCGCGTTCGCCACGCTGACGGGTGATCAAAAAACGCTGGAGTTCTGCCGCGCCAGATTCGAAAAAGTCCTGATAAAACAAATGGCCGCAGACGGAAGTTTTCCACTGGAACTGGCCCGTACCAAACCTTATACGTATTCACTGCTGAACCTTAACGCGATGTGCCTGCTCTGCTGGATACTTTCTGGTCATGAAGGAGATGAAAATCTCTGGGACTATTCAACGCCCGACGGACGGAGCATGAAAAAGGCGCTGGCGTTTTTATATCCGTACATTGCCAATCGGTCTTTGTGGCCGCGTAAACCCGATGTGGAACAGTGGGATCAGCAACCCGGCTGCCCACCGGCGCTGCTTTTCGGCGGCTTTGCTTATGACATTCCCGCATACGTTAAATTGTGGTACCAGCTTTCTCCCCATTCGAATGAAGATAATCAACGGCTCATTGGCACGCCGGGCACGGCGGAAATTTGGTTTGCCGGTTCTGTTAAATGGTGACTTCTGGACACTTTCGACAGGTTGCCATACCATCAAAACCATGATGAATGATGCGTCAGGAAAACTTTCGACATCTGCTAAAGCCGCTCCTGTCCCGGCCATTCCGATGTTTGAAATAGCCACGCAGTATCAGGGTCTGCGTTGGGAAATTCAGAACGCCGTCAAAGAAGTGCTCGATTCCACCGAATATATTGGCGGCGCAACGGTAAAACGTTTCGAAGAACATCTGGGGCGGGTCGCGCAGGCCCAGGCCGTGGCGGTTTCCAGCGGCACCGATGCGATTCTGGCCGCGCTGATGGCGCTGGGGATCGGTCCTGGCGACAAGGTCATCACCACGCCATTTACTTTTTTTGCCACCGCAGGATGCATCAGCAGAGCCGGCGCAACGCCGGTGTTTGTTGACATCGATCCGTCGACATTCCTTATTCAGACTGCGGCGGTAGCTGCGGCAATCACTTCGGGCGTAAAGGCTGTGATTCCCGTGCATTTGTTCGGCCAGATGTGCGAGATGGATGCGCTGGCGGAAGTCTGTGGGAAAAAGAGCGTGATGATTATTGAAGACGCGGCCCAGTGCATCGGCGCCAAGGACAGCAAGGGGCGAATTCCCGCCGAATGCTCCAGGGCGGCATGCCTGTCGTTTTATCCGACGAAAAACCTTGGCGCCGCCGGCGACGCCGGCGCGGTGCTCACGCGCGACTCGGCGCTGGCCCAGCGGCTATTGCAGACGCGTCAACATGGAGAAACCAGCCGCTACCACCATGGTTTTGTCGGCGGCAACTTCCGGCTTGATGCCATTCAATGCGCCGTGCTGGATGTGAAGCTCAACTATCTGGAAAAATGGAACACGCGCCGCCGCAGCATTGCCGGTTACTATTCACAGCGCTTCGCCGGAACCGATGTGATCGCCCCGGCCCAAATCCCGAATACGCATCACGTCTACCATCAATACGTGGTGCGCATCCCCCGGCGCGACGCGGTCCGCGACTATTTACAACAGAACGGCGTAGGAAGCGCGATATATTATCCCAAACCGCTGCATCTTCAGGAATGCTTCGCTTCCCTCGGCTATCACGCGGGTGCGTTTGTCAACGCGGAACGAGCTTGCGGAGAAGTACTCGCTTTGCCGGTTTTCCCGGAACTTACCGATGCCCAGATTGCCCGTGTAGCGGACGTACTTTTGTCGTTCTACAAATGATTTAGAGCAGTTCCACTACAGATATGGCGTCTGCGTTGGTGTAGACGGGATTGGCCGCAAGGAAGAGCGACAAGGCGGGTTTGCCAAACCCCGTCGCTCAGCGATGAAGCAGCGGACGACCCCATCTGTGCCAACCCGTAAGGGTCGCTTCAAGCGACGCGGACGCTATAGCTGGAGTGGAAATGCTCTAAGGTTCTGATTTTCTTAGAGGTTCTCAGGCGATTCCCGCGATGGGGATCAGCGTGTCGATCATATCGTCGATGGTGTACTGGCGATCCAACAGCAGCGGCAAAATGACGCCGTGATTGTGCGCCGAATCGAGTATGAGCATTTTCCTGCCGATCGTGCCGTAACCGTTATCCTGCGCCTGGTGCCCGCAGATAAAAATATCCGTCCACCATGTACGTGAAAGCGTGTTGATGACTTCGTCATTCTGTTCCCGACCCCAGACCAGTTTGAAAACAGAGCCGTTGCGCTGCAGATCCGCCTGGGTAAGCTGCCGCTGCAGAATGGTCGGATCAAAACCCTGCATGTCTTTGGCTCCAGGCAGCGAATGACAAACCATAACTCCACCAATTGTGATGCAGCCCAGCGTCTGGCTGAGGATAAAATCACGAAAAGCGGCCGCCACTTCCTGCCCATGACCGCCAAACCACGTGGCAAAAGCACGATTAAATCGCTCCGTCAGGTCGTAGCCTTCCTTCATGATGGGGTTGGAGAAAACTTGCGCCAAATCATGGTTGGCCAGCAGGAAGTGGACTTGTCCGGGATATTGCAGCGACCATTGCGCGGCATTGAGCAGCATTTCGAGGCTGGCATCTTCGCCGGCCGGCCCCAGCGGTCCGCCGTGAATCAGTTCCTGAAGGATCACATGCCTTTCGGGAAACTCCTTGAGCGAGGCAAACTTCACGATTTTGTCGAAATTACGCCGGTGGTTGTGCAGGTCGCCGGTAACGATCAATTCCCCGCTTGGAGGCAAATGCAGCAACTGACCGGAGCGCAGCGGATCCTGCATGTTCAGTTGCGCGGCGGCACGGAGAATATCGATGGATTCTTTAGCGGACATATTCAGATGTTTCTCTGGAGCCGTCTCCCAGTATCAGGCTCTGCCTGATACGTTACAGGCGTTTTTAAACCGCGGGCAACCGGGCCCATCCCTGGCATAGTCATGATAGCCTCTAAGTTACGGTATCTTCTTCCACGCCGCTCTGGTCACTGAACTCGCGGGCGCTTTGTTTATCAAGTTGAATCGCGGTGCTGGCGCTGAGGACAAGCTGCAACCTGGCATAAATTTCGTCCATGCTGCCGGGCCGATCCGACGGACGGTTATGAACGCATTCCAGGATCAGTTTCGAAAGGGGTATGGGAATTCGCTGATTCAACTCATGTGGAGGAATCAGCGCGCGGGAATCGACGCCGCCGGGACCGCTTCTTTTTTTGGGGATCACCGTCGGCACGTGCCGATCGGTCACGCACCAATACAATGTGGCGCCGAAGTTAAAAATGTCCGTTGCCGGCGTGAGCGGCCCAAGAGCCACCTGCTCCGGAGCAATATAATCAGGCGTTCCCTGAATGCGGGATTTTACCGTGCCGATTGAACAACTCTGGCCAAAGTCAATGATTTTGCAGCGCGTGGCGGCGTCAACCAGAATATTGTTCGGCTTGATGTCCGCGTGCACGTAACCCATCTTGTGCAACGCGGCGAGCCCTTCTGCAACCTGGCAGGATATCTCGAGCAGTTTTTTCAATGTCGATGGACGTTCCACGTCCAGGGATGTTCCATCGAACATATCCATCAACAAATGAAGTTCGGTAGTGGTAAAGAACCGGCGGCGGCGTATCAACCGGTGGCTTTTCCGCAAAACCGGATGACTAACGTGACTGCTGATGGCATATTCCTGTTCGGCCTGGTGAAAAAAGCGGTCGTCTTCGGCGCTCCGGCGGACAACGCGTTTGAGCGCATAAACCTGTTTGGTTCGCAGTTCACAAACGGCATAAATGGTGCTCCTTGCCCCATAGCCAAGGCAGGAAAGCACTTCGAATTCCGGAATTTCCGGCAATATTTCCATTTTTACTCATTCACCGACGTTTGTTCCAGGAGCTTCTTTGCCGCAGAACAAAAGTCGCGCGTCTGCCGAGAAACCGTCTTACACCGAGCATCTCATTAGTGAGAACCTCCAGTCGTAAAGGAAGTTGCATTGGCCGGGGGATATTAAGAACGGAATATTAATTGGGTTTGCGGGACCGGAATCATGGGAGATAGAGGGATTATAAGAAACCGACGATTATTGTTGATTCAACATGGCGCTGAAGTTGGCACCAAAAGTCTGTCTGTTCGCACTGGTTTGGCCGCCGGCACAATCCCATTGGTAAGTGACTATTGAATTTGGGATCTCTTTTTGCAAAGCTTTGACCAGCGCTAAGAGAGAGCTCATTTGCGCATCGCTGAAGGGGCGATTGTCAACATTACCGACCAGACAGATTCCCACGGCATTTCTATATGGGTTTGGTGTGGTATGAAAATGATAATAAGGCCATGAAGAATAAGGAGACGTTGCTTCCTGATTTTTCCATGCCGAACCAACTTCGATGAATCCATCCGGGTTCTGAACTTTGTTGACGCCGTTGTCCACAACAAAATGGAAATTGACGCCCGGTACCCGTATATTCGATTTTTCCGATCCGCCGGCACCTCCTCCTAAATACCCCGCCGCCAGGTCCGCGGCATCACCCGACAAAGCACCTGACTGGTAGATGATGATATAGTTCCATCGCGAAGCCTGCAATGGATTGGTGGTGTTGGAAACCAGCGTCCCCACATCTTGTGCTGGAGTAAAGGCGCTCAAGACATATGATTGCACGATCTGACTTGTAATCGGTTTTCCCTCGAGCATCAGCAACACGATCGCGCTGACGGTCATGGTGGCCACCAAAGAAGATAAAACGACAAAAACGCGGCGATGATCGACCGTTGTCTTGCGCGGAGAACGAGATGGAGCTGACAGGGCACTCATGTTCAACTTACACAACCCAAAAGATCAGCCGTACATTATGAAATATCGGACGGAATCGATGAAAAAATTAGACTTTTTAAACACATGTCGACGAATGCATCAGATCCTTCTTCTGGCTATACCGACCATTAACCGAACTGAAACGGGCCGGTATTCCGTACGGCACGGTTATTATATAGATTACCTTATATTAAACAAATTGCAAATAAAACAAGGCGTTTAAAGGCGGTTTTTATATTCACCAACATAAGGGCGGTAAACAAAGGCCATGGGGAAGCCGTTTTGCCTGCACTTTTGTCCAGATACCCCTATGGCCTTCAGACCGGATTGGGTTCCCGGACTCATTTGGCGACAATTATTTTTCTTGACGCGGTTTTTCCATAGCGATAGAGTCCGGGTTGTGCAGATGCTTGGCGGTTTTCCATGATCGCAAAGACGATTTTCGGGAGTTAACCTCAAAAGCAGGCTACAATTCAGTATAAAAGCCGGTGTCTTTTGGGAGCAATTCCTGAGCTTCTGCCGATAGTTGTATCAGCCTTAGGAAATCGGCGAGCTGACCTATCTGAGGAACAGGAGTGTACATGATGAGCCTTGACCGTCTGGTAAAGCGCGCTCGCAGGTTAATTATCCTGGTGGGGATAATCGGTGGGCTCGTCCTGATTGTCGGCGTGATATTCATGGTGCTCAGCGCTCAGGCGGGAAAAACGGCTTCAATCAGCATTTATCAGGCCATCCTTCCGGGACTGTTGGTCTCTTGTATTGGAATGTTCTTTGTATGCGTCAGCTTAGTGGTCTTTGGAATTGCCTCGGCGGTGCTGCAGGCATTGGTGTCCGAAAACTGGCAGTACGAGCAACTGCGCGGCTCCATGGAGGCCCAGAGGCAATTACTGGAAGCCATTCGTGAAAGCACCTCTCTGTCCGATTCCGCCAAGGAAATCACATATCGGCATAAAGATCGAGAAGCCCTGCGACACGCCATCAGGGAAGACATCGATAAGAATGATTATGAAGCCGCTTACTGGCTGGTCGGTGAAATGGAGAGACGTTTCGGCAACCGGCAGGAAGCAATTCAACTAAGGGAAGTCATTGAATCGGCGCGTCGTAAATTCATTGAACGCGAAGTTCGCGAAGCGCTGGATCATTTCGACCAGTTAATGCAGAAATTCGACTGGTCGAACTGCCAGCGTGAAATTGAACAATTAACGCACATGTTTTCCGGGCACCCTGACATTCAGCGGCTCACCGAACGTATGCAGGCCGCCAAAGAAGCACATAAGAATAATCTGCTTAAAGAGTGGAAAGACGCCGTTTCGCGCGACGACGTGGACCGCAGCGTGGAATTGCTCAGGCAACTCGACCAGTATCTCTCGCCGGGTGAAGCTGAAGGATATAAGGAGGTTGCCCGCGACGTATTCAAGAAAAAACTCCAGCAGCTTGGCGTGCAATTCTCGCTGCACGTGAGCGACAAAAACTGGAATGAGGCTTTGCGCATCGGCGAACAGATTGTTAAGGAATTTCCCAACACGCGCATCGCCGCTGAAGTCCGCGACAGCCTGCCTCATATCAAGGAAAAAGCGGCGCCTGCGGTTAACATCGCATAGAACCTGTCCTGAAAACCGGAATCATTCCCACAGACTACGGATTATCAGGCTCTGCCTCGTAATACCTCGGGAGCCGCGTTTGGCTTCCAAGTGGACAGATGCAAGGAAGAGCGACGAGAATATATTCGATAGATAATCTGGTTCGGAGTGATGACGCCGCAGATGGCCGCTTTGGGAGCCAAACCCTTCGGGACGAGGCTTCCTGGCCCCGACGTATTATGAGGTAGAGTCCAATGAAGATTGTTTTTTTGGCCTCAGGGGCTTTTGCACAACCCAGTCTGGAGGCCGTCTGCCGCGGCCCCCATCGGCCGCAGTTGGTAATTAGCGCGCCGGACAAACCCGCTGGTCGCGGTCGGCATACCGTCTCCGCGCCTCTGGCTGCCCGCGCGGCTGAACTTGGGTTGCCTATTCTTAAAACCGATAATGCGAATTCCCCTCAAATTATCGCCGAAGTCGCCAACCTCAAGCCCGATGTATTGGTCGTGATTGCCTTCGGCCAAAAACTTTCCAAAGAACTCCTCGCCACGACGCAATTGGGTGGCATTAATCTGCATGCTTCTCTTTTACCGGCATTTCGCGGCGCCGCACCGATTCAATGGGCAATCCTCAGCGGGCAAAAAATCACAGGCGTATCGGTAATTCGCATCGGCCCGGTGATTGACTCGGGAGAAATTCTTGCCAGCCAATCCACGCCTATCGGCGAATCCGAAACCGCAGGCGAGCTTCATGATCGGCTCGCCATTTTGGGAACGACCGCGCTCATCAATGTTCTAAATCAGCTTGAGTCTAACTCCGCAACTGCGACGCCGCAGGATCCAAAACAGGTTTCCAGGGCCCCCAAACTCAGCCGTGAAATGGCCTGGGTGGATTTTTCTGAACCTGCCCAGGTCGTATCCTGCCGCATTCGTGGTTTATCTCCATGGCCCGGATGCGAGGCAGAACTGCTCCGACCCGACGGCAGTGTCCGTACGCGGTTTTCACTGCTCAAATGCCGTGCAATCAGCGGCCAATCCACGCTGCCGGGGAGCTTTCGTGAGGACCTGAGTGTAGCTTGCGGAACAGACGCTATTGAACTCATAACAGTTCAGCCACCGGGAAAACGCCCGATGGATATGATCGCACTGGCCAACGGTTATGGCGTAAAGCCCGGCTGGACGTTACGTTCAAGTCCCGAGTTACTTAAGTGAAGCACGGTGGAATTCCGCATGGTCCGACAACAACTTTGCGGTGCGCCGCCTACCCGGTAAAGTAGCTGTCTGTGAGTAAAGAGCCGGCGATCAGAGTATTAGTGGTTGACGATGAAATTGACCACGCCGATGCGTTAAGCGAAGCGGTGGCGCGCATGGGTTATGCCGTTAAACAGGCTCATAACCTTAATGATGCCCGCCGCTATTTCACGGATGAAGATTTCGATCTGGTTATCAGCGATCTGCGCATGGATGGCGCGCACGACGGGTTTGATCTGCTGGAATATATCCATCGCACCCGGCCTCAAACTCCGGTCATTCTCGTTACGGCTCACGGGGACGTAACCACCGCCGTAAGCGCCATGCGCCAGGGTGCGTACGATTTTATCGAAAAACCGCTGGACCTTGAGATCATCCGCGCCCAGGTTCGGCGCGCTGTGGAAAAAATCTCGTTGGAAAAGCAAAACCAAAATTTTCAACTGGCTCTGGATCACAAGTTCGGTTTTGAAGAAATCATTGGAAATTCATCCGCCATGCAGCGCACGCTGCAACTGGTGCGGCAAATAGCCCCGACGGACATCAGCGTTTTGATATTGGGCGAATCCGGCGTCGGTAAAGAGTTGATTGCCCGGGCCTTGCACCAACATTCACGCCGCCGCGCGGGCAAATTCGTCGCCCTTAACTGCGCCGGACTTAATGAAAGTACGCTGGAAGACGAACTTTTCGGCCATATACGCGGCGCGTTTACGGATGCGCGCTCAGATCGCGAAGGCCGCTTTGAATACGCCGATGGGGGCACGCTGTTTCTCGATGAAATCGGCGATATGCCTCTTTCCATGCAGGCCAAACTATTACGCGTACTGCAGGATCGCCAGATTACGCGCATCGGCTCGAATGAACCAATCCAGGTGGATGTGCGTTTTATTTCCGCAACCCATAAAGATCTGGAGGACGCGGTACGCAGGCATACATTCCGTGAAGACCTGTATTTCCGCATCAAAGGAGCCACGATTGCGCTTGTCCCGCTGCGCGAACGGAAAGATGACATTCCTCCCCTGGTTGAGCATTTTATTAAAAAAAGCGCTGCCCGCATGGGCAAATCAATCGAAGGCATCGACAAAGACGCTCTGGATATTCTGGTTTCCTTTCACTGGCCGGGCAACGTGAGGCAATTGGAAAACGTGGTGGAAAATATGGTTGCCCTGACTCAGGGTACACAACTTACTGTCGGCGACATTCCTTCGGATATTTCGGGGCAGTATTCCGTTCAAACCGTCAGTACCGGCGCTTTGGCCCAGTTACATCCACCGGGAACTTCGTTACCTTCAATGGCGATTACCAACCTTGCGGGCATGAGCCTTGCTGAACTGGAGCGCCAAGCCATAGAAAAAACGCTTGAAATGGTGGGCGGCAACCGGGAGCAGGCGGCCAAACTGCTGGGCATCGGCGAACGCACACTATATAGAAAAATTAAAGAGTACGACCTGAAGGAATGACGGCCGGAGACGTGCCGTTTGTTGAGAAAAGAAATTTTATGAGCGACTATCGCGTGGGCATTGGGTACGATCTGCACCGCACCAAGGCCGGACGACACCTGATTCTGGCGAACGTCAAAATAGAGCATACCTTGGGTCTTGAGGGACATTCGGACGCGGATGTAGTGCTTCATGCCCTGATTGATGCGATTACCGGCGCCGCCGGACTGCCGGACGTGGGACAGATGTTTCCCAATACTGATCCAAAATATAAAAATATCGACTCAGCCGAGTTGTTGCGCGGCGCGATGGCGGAACTAGCCAAGACTCCCTGGCGCATCAATAACGTGGATCTTGTGATCGTCGCCCAGGCGCCAAAAATTGCTCCATATAAGTTGGCCATGATCCGGCGGCTTTCTGAATTGTTAGGCGTGTCTATGGAATGTATCAACATCAAAGGAAAAACCAAAGAATCTGTTGATGCCGTTGGCCAGGGGCATGCCATTGCCTGCCAATGCGCCGTGTTGTTGCGCCGGGATTAAACTAGGACCTGTCCGATGCAAATCCTGGGAATCGATCCCGGCCTTCACATCACCGGTTATGCCGTGGTCGAGACCACCGGACGCAAACCGCAATTGAGGGAAGCCGGCGTTTTGCGCATGTCACGAAAAGGCGAATTGGCTGAACGCATCGCGGAATTGCATCAACAGATGTCCGAATTGATCAGTGAATTTAAATTGGATCACATCGCTGTTGAACAACTCTATGCGCATTACCGGCATCCCCGTACAGCAATTCTCATGGGACACGCCCGCGGCGTCATCCTGCTGGCGGCAGCGCAAAACGGCGTGCCCGTGTCGCATTTGCCCAACACATTGGTAAAAAAAACCATCACAGGAAACGGACATGCCGGTAAGTTACAAATACAGCGAGCCATCGCAAGTTTGTGCCATTTGAACAAACTTCCTTCTCCACCGGACGTGGCGGATGCGATTGCGATCGGCTGGGTCATGGCCGTAAAGCTTGGCGTAAAGACAAACCACAAATAATTTGTGGCCGCGGAATATTTCTCGGCTTTCCGCAATGCCGGAATTGTCTTATCATACCAGTGGAAAAATGTTGTTTGGAAAATAATGACGGTTAGTTCTCACATCCATCTGCCCCAGGCCTTTGCACAATTGGGCCTGGAACCGGCGCTGCTTCAGGCTCTGGCGGAAATCCATTTTATTGAGCCGTCGGAAATTCAGCGATTGATGATTCCTCATGCTTTAGCCGGTTCAGATATCATCGGCCAGGCGCGCACCGGCACCGGCAAAACCGCGGCCTTTGGTTTGCCCATCCTCCAACGAATGGACCCCCATTTGCCATTTCAGGCCCTGGTTGTGGTACCAACCCGCGAATTAGCCGTGCAAGTGGATGCGGAATTGATCCGCTTCGCCAGGCACAAACCGATCCGCATGCAGGTTGTTTACGGCGGCCAGAAGGTTCAGCACGACATCAAGCTTCTTGAACGCCGCCCCCATTTTGTCGTAGGTACGCCTGGAAGAATCCTGGATCTTATTAATCGCCGGGTGCTTCCATTGGACCGCATGAAATTCGTGGTCTGCGACGAAGTGGACCGCATGTTCGACATCGGCTTTCGCGATGATGTGAAAAAAATACTTTCCTTCTGTACCTCGGAACATCAGACGATTTTTGTTTCCGCCACCATCAACGATGAAATTGAACGGCTGGTTGAACGCCACATGAAAAACCCACAGCGGATTTTCACCGCCAAGGCCGATGAAACCCTCACCAATCCTGAAGCATTTCAATATGTTGTAGCCGTTCAACCGTGGGATAAACTCCGGGCGCTCAAACAGCTTATCGCCCATGAAAATCCCAAGCTGGCGATTGTGTTTTGCCGCACCAAACGCAGCGTCGATAAAGTCGCCCATGCGCTGCAGGAGCGGGGTATCAATGCGTCACCGATTCATGGCGATCTCATGCAGAACAAGCGTGATCGCGTAATGCGCGGCTTTCGCACCGGAAAAATCAATGTGCTGGTCGCCACCGACCTGGCCAGCCGCGGCATAGACGTCCATGAAATAAGTCACGTGATCAATTATGACATTCCGGAAGACCCGGAAGTTTATGTTCACCGCGTGGGCCGCACCGCCCGCATGGGCGCTACAGGCCGTGCCTATACCTTCGTTTCCCTTGGGCAGGCCCAGCTTCAAACCGAGGTTGAAAAGATGATCAATCACCTGATGGAAAATTACAAAATACCCGGCTTCGAGCCTTCACCCGAACCGGGACGTCGCGGCCCAATGCCTGGCCAGGGCCAGCATCAATCCGGTCATCAAAAAAACGACCAACAAACCCGGACTCAGCCGAATGAAGGCTATGCACCAACTTCTTTTGCCGCGCAGGCCACCACAGCGCCGAACCGCCCGATCCACGGCCGCTTTCCCTCACGCCGCCGGCGATAGTCAAAAATGCTTTGGCTTGTGGACAAATTCACACCATAGAGCGTGTTGGCTATAATCCCGTGCATGAATCAGAAAAGTCTGGGCCATAAATGAAAACTCGCGTTGCTTTACCGTCATCAGAAACTTCCGACAAGAGCATTGAGGCATCATTTTTTCCGTGCGGCGGGGAATTCGTCCGCCGACACATCGGACCATCCGAAGCACATGTTAACGAAATGCTGGCGACTTTGAATCTCAATTCGCTTGAAGAACTGGTGGAAAAAACCGTTCCCAGGACCATTCGTAGCACACAACCATTGCGTCTTCCGGCGGCTTTGAACGAACACGAAATGCTCGACAAGCTGCGTATCATGGGGCAGCAGAACAAGACCATGCGCTCTCTTATCGGCATGGGCTATTATGGTTGTATTACCGCCCCCGTCATTCGCCGCAACATTCTGGAGAATCCCGGATGGTATACCCAATACACCCCCTATCAGTCTGAAATTTCCCAGGGGCGATTGGAAGCGCTGCTGAATTTTCAGACCATGATCGCCGACCTGACCGGGCTGCCGATAGCCAACGCTTCATTGCTTGATGAAGCTACCGCCGCCGCGGAAGCGATAAGTATGTGTCACGCGCTCTCGAACGGCACGAAAAAGAAATTTTTTATTGCAGAAGATTGCCACCCCCAGACCATTCAAGTGGTCCAGACGCGAGCCACGGGGCTGGGCTTTTCATGCGTTGTTGGTTCGCTGGACCAATTCAATCCTGATTCCGATTTTTTCTGCGTCCTGGTGCAATACCCCTCCACAGACGGCCGCATTCGCAATCTTCAGCAGATCAGCGCCCGCGCCCATGAACATGGCGCTTTCGTTGTAGTAGCCGCAGACATACTGGCCCTGACACTATTGCAACCACCGGGCGAATTTGATGCGGATATTGCCGTCGGAAATACACAAAGACTCGGCATGCCGATGGGTTACGGCGGTCCGCATGCCGCATTCATGGCCGCGAAGGAATTGTTTTTGCGTAAAATGCCCGGCCGCATCGTGGGCATTTCACACGACGCGACCGGTAAGCCTGCCTACCGGCTGGCGCTGCAAACGCGTGAACAACACATTCGCCGGGAAAAAGCCACCAGCAACATTTGCACCGCCCAGGTGCTGCCCGCGGTGGTGGCGGCAATGCACGTTGTTTATCACGGCCCCAATGGGCTAACGGATATCGCTCGGAAAATTCACGGCTTTACGGCGGTGTTGGCTCAAGGCCTTCGACATCTGGGGCATAAGGTTCATTATGAACAATTTTTTGACACGTTGCGCATCACAACCAGTTCGGACTTCACTGAGAGTCAGTTGCTTCAAAACGCCCTGACAGCGGGTTTCAATCTGCGTAATTACCATGATGGTTCCGTCGGCCTTTCACTCGACGAAAGAACCACCATGAAGGAAGTCGAATCGTTATTGCGCGTTTTTTCTCCGCAGAAATCGGCTAAATTGGAACTTGTTCAATTGGCGCAGCAAACCAATACAAATTTTCCCGAATCTTTGATGCGTCAAAGCAGGTTTCTTATACACCCGGCATTTAACAATTTTCACAACGAAACTGATATGCAACGCTATATGCGAAAACTAGAGTCACGCGATTTATCGCTCACCACATCCATGATTCCGCTTGGTTCATGCACCATGAAGCTCAACGCCGCTGCCGAAATGCTTCCTATCACCTGGCCTCGATGGGCGGATATTCATCCTTTTGCTCCAGCCGAGCAAACCGCGGGTTACAGTCTGCTGTTAAGTCAGCTTGAGTCGATGCTTTGCGAAATTACAGGTTTTTCTGCAATGTCATTAGAGCCCAATGCCGGTTCCCAGGGAGAGTACGCGGGCCTTATGGTCATTCGTGCCTATCATCGATCGCTGGGCCAGCCGCAGCGCGACGTGTGTCTGATACCCGTTTCCGCACATGGTACTAATCCCGCCAGCGCCATCATTGCCGGTTTGCAGGTTGTGACCGTAGCCTGTGATGAAAATGGAAATATCGATCTGGCGGATTTGAAACGACAGGCAGAACAATACCGTAATCGTCTTTCATGTCTGATTGTCACGTATCCATCAACCCATGGCGTATTCGAAGAATCCATCCAGGAAATCTGCAAAATCGTCCATGAAAACGGCGGACAGGTTTACATGGATGGCGCCAATATGAATGCCCAGGTCGGCCTGTGTCGGCCTGCGGACATTGGTGCGGACGTCTGCCACTTAAACCTTCACAAAACGTTTTGCATTCCGCACGGCGGCGGCGGACCAGGCATGGGTCCGATTGGCGTTGCCGAGCACTTGGCGCCGTTTTTACCTGCGCATTCTGACGGTTCTGCTCAAAGGCCCGAATCGATAGGAGCCATCTCCGCAGCTCCATTCGGCAGCGCGCTGATTCTGATTATTCCCTGGGCTTACATCAACATGATGGGCGCCGACGGCCTGACACGCGCCACGCAGGTCGCCATTCTCAACGCCAATTACATGGCGCACCGGCTTAAAGCACATTATCCGATCCGTTTCACCGGAAGGCAGGGGTTCTGTGCCCACGAATTCATCATTGATGCCGGTGAATTCGAAATTTCCGCGGGCATTAAAGTCGAAGATATTGCCAAACGTTTAATGGATTATGGGTTTCATGCCCCCACGGTCTCCTGGCCGGAGCCTGGCGCGATGATGATCGAACCCACGGAAAGCGAATCCAAGCCGGAACTTGACCGCTTCTGCGATGCTCTGATCGAAATCCGCGATGAAATCCGCCGAATCGAACTGGGCGAAGCCGACCGTAAAAATAACGTGCTTAAAAATGCCCCGCATACCGCACAGATGCTCGCCGCCGATCCGTGGCCGCATCCTTACAGCCGCAAGCAAGCTGCTTATCCACTGGCTTACCTGGAAGAACACAAATTCTGGCCGGCGACAGCCCGAATTGACAATCCCTACGGCGA
>DATJSN010000066.1:0-16248 GCA_035504095.1 Phycisphaerae bacterium
TTCCGATTTGAGGCTATTAAAGGTAAATCAACTGGAATCCAGAGCACTGCGCCGATAGACTAACTAACTCGTACGTTGTGGATGTGGATCAAACAAAGGTGATGACATGGCAAAAAAAATCAAAAAGAAACGCTACGGCAAAAAGAAACGTCGGAAGCAAAGCTAGTGTCTGCCCCGACCGTGTAATCTATTCAACAAACAGATTTGTCATGTGCAGCGCCTACAAATGCCATGTAACGTATGCTTATGAACCTCGCAGATCATCCTAGACGGATTTTTCTTAAAAATCTTGCTATGCTTTCGGCGGCAATGGTTATTAATAAATCTTCCGTATCTCGCGCCGACTCTGCCGAACCGGCTCTTGGCGGAAAATTAACCGCCTCCGGCATCACGGTCCCACCTATTTCAGGTCCGGCTGCGAATGTGCGCCCAACCATCGGTACCGGCGGCCATGGGCATGTTTTTCCCGGCGCGGCGCTGCCGTTCGGTCTGGTGCAGGTAAGTCCCGATACGCCTAAGGCCACAACACCTTTTGGAATTTGGCCTTCTATTCCCGGTACGCGCGTGGACCTTTTGCTCGATGCACTGAATACAACCCTGGGACAATGGGATCATTCCTCCGGCTACCATTACACGGACACAGCTATCTGCGGTTTCAGCCATACGCATATTTCCGGTTGCGGAATCGGCGATTTAGGCGATGTGCTTCTGGTGCCCATTACCGGTGCGATTCGTTGGGAGCCGGGAACGCTAGAGAACAATGACGGCTATGCTTCGCTTTTTTCTCACGAACAGGAAGCGGCCTGCGCCGGTTACTACAGTGTGCTGCTGCTCAATCATGGCATTTTGGCGGAACTAACCGCCACCATGCGCTGCGGCATGCACCGATATACTTTTCCCGCAGGTGTACCGCGTCACGTTATTCTGGATTTGGTGCACGTCATTTACAACGGTACGGTAACCGCGGGCAATATCAATGTTGAAAACAGCACCACGATCAGTGGGTTTAGAAGCACCAAGGGTTGGGCGAAAGAGCGGGATTGTTATTTTGTAGCGGAATTTTCTCAGCCATTCGACGCCTTGTTCTGGGCGAACGGGCAAGCGCTTCCCACACGTGCCATGAGGGGCGGTCCCGAGTCGATAACCGATTTGCAAGTCAAGGCTGCATTGAGTTTTGATGAAACATTCACAGAACCATTGATTATTAAAGTTGGTATATCGGCCACGAGCATTGCTGGGGCGAAAAAGAACTTGGCAAAGGAAATTCCCGGCTGGGATTTTGACCAAATACAGCGGGCCGCTCTGGACGAATGGAACAGCGCTTTAAGCGCTATCGATGCCGAAATCCCGGATGAATCCGATCGGCAGGTGTTCTATACCGCGATGTACCATGGGATGGTGGCGCCGGCGACATTTAATGATGTGGACGGTTCCTATCGCGGCGAGGATAAAAAGAATCATCCGTATAAAGGCTTTACCAAGTACGCCACGCTTTCAATCTGGGATATTTTCCGCTGCGAATTCCCCTTCCTCATGCTGACCCAGCTGCCGCAACTTGCCAACGATGTTGTTCAAAGTCTGCTGGCAGATTATGTGGAATTGAACCGGCATACCATGCCGGTCTGGCCCCTCTGGGCTTATGAAACATTTTGCATGGATGGTTTTCATTCCGCGGCCCTGGTTCTTTCGGCGTATGTGCGTGGATTCCGCGACTGGGACGCTCAGGCCGTTTACGCTGCGCTTAAAGACACCGCCATGAATAATCCCGATAAGCGCGTCGATGAATTTCGTAAATTCGGTTTCGTTCCAACCGGTCCAAAGAAAAGCTCGGTTTCCTGTACGCTTGATTTCGCCTATGACTTTTGGTGTGTTGGCGCTTTGGCCGAACTGTTGGGAAAAACAGATGATGCAAAAGAATTCTATAAGCTCTCGCAGAATTACCGCAACCTCTTCGACCCCAAAACCGGTTTCATGCGGGGTAAAAATCTCGATGGAACCTGGCGCGAACCTTTCCGGCCCGATGAGGAGTATCATGAAGATTATGTCGAAGTCGATGCCTGGCAGGCGACTTTTAACGTGATGCAGGACCTGGCCGGACTCATCGACCTGTTTGGCGGCGATGAGAATTTCATTGCCAAGCTAGACGCTTTATTCGCGGCTCCTCCGGGCGTTGTCAATGGTCCTCCGGATATCAGTGGATTCGTCGGCCAGTGCGCCCAGGGCAATGAACCGAGCAATCATTTTCCATTTTTATATAACTATGCCGGCGCGCCATGGAAAACGCAGTATTGGTCGCGACAAGTCCTTAGGCTCTGTTACAACAACACTCCCGCGGGTCTGCCGGGCAATGATGACTGCGGACAAATTTCCACCTGGGCGGTCTTTGCGATGCTGGGCTTTTATCCAGTCAATGCCGGCAATGGCGTATATGTCATCGGTAGCCCAACGGTTAACCGTGCCACGATAAACAATCCAGCGACTAAGACCGCTTTTACCATCATCACTGAGAACAACTCGCCTGAAAATATGTACATTCAAAGTGTGACGCTCAATGGCAAAGACCTCCAGCGTTCGTGGCTTACGTATGAGCAAATCGCGGCGGGAGGAGAATTGGTATTTCAGATGGGCTCAACGCCAAATAAAGAGTGGGGTTCGGCTCCGGAGGACCGTCCGCCGTCCGGTCTTTTATCGAAATAAATATCACAAACTGAAATTTGTATGATTTAGGTTCGCATCCGTTTGCAAATACACTTCAAACTGAAACGAGTTGCGATGACTGCAGGCGGCCTGTTGACTCGTGAACCGACAATTCGCATGAAAGCTGGAGATCTTGTCGTGGTTCATCAGGGTTGGCCAGACGGTGGCGCAGGCGTTGTATTGTCGCAGAACTGATCGTCGCCAACGGAATGCTAATGGACGTAAGCTGTATTGGAGATTTGTGGCCAATTTCGCTGTTATCAAACCCTGTAACAGATACATCTTCAGGCACCCGCAGCCCGGCTTCTAAAAATGAATTCACCAGTTCCTCACCGGCCCAATCGTTGGCGGCCATCCAGGCCCGGACGCCCTCATTGCGAACCAGTTGTATGGCTTGCTCAACGGCGTGGTGGGACATGGTTTTTTCTTCAAAGGCATCTGCGGGCAAGGGAATAGTCCATTGTGGATGATAGGGCAACCCAAGTTTCATGAGCATTTCGGTATAGCCGGCAAATCGCGCTCCAGACCAGGAAAGATCGCTGGAGTATCCAAAAAAACCTATCCGGCGGTGGCCCAGGGAATATAAATGTTTAACAAGTTGGATCATCGCACCACGATGATCCAATTCAATCACGTCAACATTCAGCCCCGGATAAAAATGCATGATCGAAACACAGGCAAGACGCTTTGATAATTCTTCAACAACTTCATACGGCCAGCGGTGAATCAGGCAAACCCCTTTGACTCTTCCGTCGCGCATGGCTGCCGGTTGGCGGTCTGAGTTTAATACCGAAGCGCATTCGCCGAAGCCGACATAATGCACGATCAACGAGGCATTTAACTTTGCCGCGGCGTCACTAAGACTGATTAAATAACGGAATTGCGCCCAATGGCTTTTAGGCGTCTGAACCAGCACACCCAGGTAGTGTGATGAGGGATTTGCGTTCGTTTTGTTTCGAGGACGCAAATTATAACCAAGTTTCATGGCGAGCTTATGTACGCGCTCACACGTTTCGGGATTGATACCAGGCTTCTGATGCAGTGCGCGGGATACAGTTGCCGGCGCCAAATCAAGCTGTTTAGCAATAACATATTGATTCAGTGTCTTTGTTCTAGCCATGACAAAATCGTACCACTTCATTAGAGGAAATTCAATAGAGTACAGGAAACAATGCGCAATTTTATTGATACAATATGCTCCTTTTTATGATCAATGATATATATAATACAAAGTGCTCTATAGGTGGCGGGTAAACTGTTGCTTTAGGGCCATACTCCATCATACAAGCATACAGGATTCGTGTTACTAAGATTTTAAGTACAAAAAAAGTTTTTTTCCTCTCCTAATTAAGGCAAATTATCAGGTTATTAAGTAATCTGAAAAAGATGCTGGTAAAATTCGTGTTTTATTACGGTTTTTACGAAGTTGCTGGCAGGACGATAATCTTTCTGATAAATTATTTTTCAGCAGGACGATATATATGAATGGTATATCCTGGCGGTTCTGCGGAGTGTAAGGGAATTGTTCGCTATTTTGAATGACTTTCCTGAAAACGCCGCTGATTGATTGAGGTAAATTTTTACTTTTTGAAATTCGGCACAGATTGTATTAAACCGGCCGGTTTCCATTATGAATCAGGACTTGAAAGGTTGCTCTAACTTATGCCGCAATATATTCGCAGTCGTTCTCTGCTGAAAATCCCATTTCAATTCGCCCGCGGCTGGCGCAAGTCGGTTTTTTTGAGTATCGTTCTGATTGGTTTGCTTGTCCTGGTGCGGCTGGCTCGCGCTGGAGATCTTAATGGCGGAGCCGCGGCTGCCGGGCCGCCATCTGCATCCGTACATCCAACATTTACTCCGTTTGGATTTCTCTGGTCATCCGATGTGGCGCCAATCGAGCGCGTCGCGCTGTTTGCGGTTTTGGCCGTGGCCATTCTCGGATTTTTCTACGCCATGTTTCTGGTGCGATTCATTGTGAAATCCGATCAGGGCACGCCCAGGATGCAGGAAGTTGCACGAGCCATCCGCGAAGGTTCCAAGGCTTATATGTCCCGGCAACGACGAACGCTTTTTCCGATCATTCTGCTGATCATGGTCGTTCTTCTGGTTACCGCTAACTGGCACACTGAAGTCGGTCTTGCTCTTCCGCTCGGTCGCAGCATCGCGTTTCTGATGGGGGCCTTGTTTTCCATGACCGTGGGTACCGTTGGCATGCTCATGGCTACGCGCGGCAATTTATGCGTTGCATCCGCGGCGCGCACGAGTTTTGGAAAATCGCTCCAGATCGGTTATCGCACCGGAACCGTTACCGGAATGCTCACCAACACGCTCGGACTTTTGGGCGCAACACTCATCTTCATGTGTTTTGGCGATAAATCTCCGGAAATACTTCTGGGCTTTGGTTTCGGGGGCACATTGCTGGCTTTGTTTATGCGCGTCGGCGGCGGCATCTACACCAAGGCCGCTGACGTCGGCGCTGACCTGGTGGGCAAAATCGAAAAGGATATACCCGAAGACGACCCGCGCAACGCCGCGACAATTGCCGATAACGTCGGCGACAATGTAGGCGATTGTGCTGGCATGGCCGCCGATTTGTTTGAAAGTTACGCAGTAACCATGGTTGCGGCGATGATCCTCGGCTGGGCCTGTTTCGGTCATAAAGGCGTGATGTTCCCCCTGTTGGTTTACGCCATCGGTGCCTGTTCAGACATGATCTCCACCTTCACCGTCAAAGGTGCAGAAAAGGGGGGCGTTAAAGAAGCCATGGGCGCGATCATGAATTGTTTTCGGTTCGCCGCCGTTCTCAATACCATCGGCTTTTTTGTTCTGAGTTTTTTCTATCTTCGCTTTGACGCCGCATATCTGGCTAATAAGCCTATTCTTGCAGCCATGGAAGCACATTTGCCGTTCTGGGCCAACTTTGGAATTGCCGGCTTGGATATCCGTCCGGCGGAGGCCGGTTTCTGCGGTCTTGTTCTGGCGATGGTGCTCGCCTGGACCACTGAATATTTCACAGGAACCGAACATTCTCCTGTCCGGTCGATTGTTCGTTCCTCCGCCACGGGCCATGCCACAACTATTATTCAGGGTTTCGCGGTGGGGCTGGAAAGCAGCGTATGGGCCGCCCTGATCGTCGCCGGTTGCATCTTCGCGAGCATTTTAATTTTTACCGACTCCAATCCGGTTTTTATCGCCTTCGGCGTATCCATGTGCGGCGTCGGCATGCTTTCGCTGACAGGCAATACCCTCAGCATGGACGTCTTCGGACCCGTTTCGGATAACGCCAACGGCATCGGTGAAATGGGCTACGATCCTGAAGCGATGGGGGAGGTCGCTCATAAAAAAGCCCGGCAAATTCTTACCGACCTGGATGCCACCGGAAACACCACTAAAGCCGTTACCAAGGGTATCGCTATCGGCAGCGCGGTCATAGCCGCAGTGAGCCTCTTCGCTTCGTTTATCACCATTATTGCTTCCGGCGGAGGTTCCGATCAGACACAACTCGGTCAACTGGTCTACCAGACCGTTTCAGGCGTGCTGAATGTGGCTGATCCGCGACTATTTATTGGCTTGCTTATTGGCGGCGCCGTCCCGTTCCTGTTTGGTTCAATGGCCATTCGCGCCGTCGGCCGAGCTGCTTATCTGATCGTTAAGGAATGCCGCTCGCAATTCCGCGATCCGGATATTTGGGCCGGTAAACGTAAACCGGATTATGGTCGCGTTGTCTCCATCTGCACCCTTGAGGCCCAGCGCGAACTGGTTGGTCCGGGCTTGCTTGCCGTGCTGGCGCCTGTGCTGGTCGGCTTTCTCCTTGGTGTTCAGGCGCTGGCGGGTTTTCTTGCCGGCGCCATTCTATCCGGCCAGCTTCTGGCCGTTTTCATGGCCAACTCCGGAGGCGCCTGGGATAACGCCAAGAAAGTTATTGAAGACGAACCGCGCGATCCGGCCGCTAACAGGGGCAAAGGTTCCGAACGTCACAAGGCCAGCGTTACCGGCGATACCGTTGGCGATCCGCTTAAAGACACCGCCGGCCCGGCGATTAATCCGCTGCTCAAAGTGATGAATATGGTGGCCCTTCTGATCATACCACTGGTCCTGCCGTTCGATCGCGATTTCGACGCATTGCTCCGCCGCCGCGTGCCTGGTTACGCTGGACATCCGCTTTCCGCCTATCCCTGGATCGCCTGGTTAATCGCCGCCGGGTGCATCCTGGCTATCGGATTCGCCATTTATCAATCCAAACGCGAACCTGCTGACCTGGATATCTTTGAAAATCCGACGCAGAAGCCTGTTGGAAATAATTCTGTTGACGATCTGTCTTCGCATTTCGCTTCCAATGGCGCTGCATCGGAAAGTCATCAGGAACCCCAGACTTCCGGCGGTCCGGCTTCTCATTAGCGCTCGGAATCAAAAGCGACAGTCCTTCCCTTGTCTTGACAAAAAAAGTTTTGGAAAAAACGTCGGCGCGCCAATGGCGTAAAGCCTGACTGTTCAGTCAACTCTCGAGATGTATCCTCAGGTTATTGTAATAATCCACGGCGCGCTGCCTGAATGGCCTCATATCGGCTCGGTTTCCCTTGGTATCGGACGCGGCCTGATATAAGCCACGCCGTGATCCCGTGCGACATGTTTTTTGGGCTTTTTGTGCCGTCGATGTTCATCGTCGCGATGCGACTCAAAAAGCACCGCGCTGGCGCTGGGAATGGCGTCTATTTCCGGCATTTGCGTCTTTTTGATGTAACAGGCTTCACAAAAATATTCTCCATACTGATTTTTTATCCGCCACTTACTCATAACGTCCGTGCCGCAATCAAGGCAGCGTTTAATTTTGAGCCTGGGCCTCGGCGGGTTCCCGCGCCTTCTGATCCGGTATTGTTGGATGGCGCAGGGTCTACAAAAATAGAGGCCTTCCTTGTTTTTGACGCGCCATGCGTCGGCAACATCCGTTTTGCATTCGGAACAGTATTTCCCATGGCTGTGTGCGGGTGTAAGCAGCGACATTTTTCTTGCTCCTTCTCTTGCTTTTTCAGCGACCCTGGCCGGCATGAACGAAACATTTCCGATCACTGCTTTTCCAGGGTCGTTGATTCAGCGGTTTTATATTTTTTCCGCGTTCGATCGGTGTAAGACATGACAACACCGATTAGCAAACTTATCGACAACCCGGATGCAATTGCTTCATGTAATTATATATTCAGGATGTTATCGGATTCAGGCGCCCCGGCCGCCGGGGGATGTTTTATATGATTTATTTATCGGATCTGGGGTCGTTCTCTCGAAAGGTTTGGTCCAATAAATCCCGCAAATTAATGGCCGCCGCGCTATTGCAGAATGCTTATTTTTCCCTATGATAGCCGCCTACGTTGCTCTGTAACTTTATTTTATTAAGGAGATCCCCATGCCAGAGAAACCCCCGTCCAAAAGTGAAATCCTTTCCCACATTGCAAGCTCAGCTGATTTGTCCCGCAAGCAGGTCGCCGCCGTGTTCGAAGCCCTGCATGGCCTGATCAAAAAGCATGTCAGCAAGAAAGGCGCGGGCTTATTTGTTATCCCGGGACTATTGAAGATCAATGTGATCCATAAGCCGGCGACTCCGGAACGTCAGGGTATAAATCCTTTCACGAAGCAGCCAACGGTATTCAAAGCCAAGCCCGCACGTCGAGTTGTTAAGATTCGCGCGCTCAAGGCCTTGAAAGATTTCGTGAAATAATATTCACGATTTGACTCAGGCGGTATTCAACGGCATGGGGGATTCGCTCAACGCACAAACGTGTGTGGCGGTTTCCCTTTATTCCACAGGCGGTGGCAACCGGAGGATACAGTTCAAAAACCAGATCAAAGCCCGAACCATCATGGTCCGGGCTTTTTTGTTATGGCGGGTGTGTTTAGTTTCCCTGGAGCGCTTTGGCGCGATTCGCCCAATATTGCGCCTTTTCCGGATCAGGCGGAACCCCTACCCCGCTGCTGTACATATTGGACAGATTCTGGCACGCATCGGCATCGCCGTTCGCCGCCGCTTTTTGCCACCAGTTAAATGCCTGTTTGTAGTCTTTGGCCGTTCCCTGTCCGTTGTAGTAAAGCCAGCCCATGTTGTCCTGGGCGTCCATGTTGCCCTGCGCCGCGGCGTTCTGAAATAATTTGAAAGCCGCCGCGTCACCCTGTTGCACGGCCTTTTGCCACCAGTAAAAAGCCTGGGTGTAGTCCTGTTGTGTGCCCAGTCCGCTATAGTAAAGGCTTCCGAGGGAATCCTGAGCGTCGGTCAGCCCTTGCATCGCCGCCTTTTGAAACCAGTTAAAAGCATCAACATAATTTTGGCTTACTGCTTGTCCCTTGGAGTAAAAACCGCCCAGCGCGTTTTCCGCCGCGGCGTTGTCCTGGTCGGCGGCTTTCTGATACCAATTGAATGCCTGCTGATCGTCTTGTTGCACGCCTAAACCTTTGCGGTAGCAATCTCCCAAACTTGCCTCGGCGGCGGCAATTCCCTGGGCAGCGGCCTTCTGATACCAGTTGAACGCCTGCACATTATCCTGTTGTGTCCCCAAACCGCTGGAATAAAAATCGCCCAGATTTTTCTGCGCTGCGGCGTTGCCCTGCATGGCAGCTTTCTGATACCAGTTGAACGCCTGGCCGTAATCCTGCTGTGTCCCCTGGCCGTGCGCGTACAAATCACCCAGATTTTCTTCGGCGTTTACCAATCCGTGTCCAGCCGCTTTTTGATACCAGCTAAATGCCTGGCCGTAATCCTGTTGCGTTCCATCGCCGTGTAAATATAAATCGGCGAGGCCGTTTTCCGCGTCGGCGTTATCCTGCCCGGCGGCCTTTTGCCACCAATTAAACGCTTGGCTAAAATCCTGCTGTGTTCCCCGACCATGGAAATACAAATCGCCCAGATTTGCCTGAGCATTGGCATTGCCCTGTTCGGCGGCTTTTTGCCACCAATTAAACGCCTGACTGAAATCCTGCTGCGTCCCTAAACCCTGCGCGTACAAATCACCCAGATGTTCCTGCGCCGCGCCATTACCCTGCGCGGCAGCTTTTTGATACCAGTTGAACGCCTGGGTAAAATCCCGTTTAGTTCCCAAGCCCTGAGAATACAAATCTCCCAGATGCGCCTGTGCATGGGCATTACCCTGTGCAGCCGCTTTCTGATACCAGTTGAACGCCTGAACATAATCCTGCCCAAACCCTACGCCATTTAAATATGAATCGCCCAGGCGCTCCTGGGCATCTGCATTACCCTGTGCGGCGGCTTTTTGGTACCAGACTAAGGCCTGTCTGTCATCCTTCGGAGTTCCCTGTCCATTGGCATATAAATCACCAAGTCGCTTTTGCGCTTGGGCATTGTCTTGTGCCGCCGCTCTCTGATACCAGAGGAAGGCCTGGTTAAAATCCTGCTGGGTTCCCAGACCCATGGAGTACAAATCCCCCAGTTTCACCTGAGCGCCGGCCAATCCCTGCATGGCCGCTTTCTGGCGCCAGTTGAAAGCCACCGAGTAATCCTGGTTTGTTCCGCGGCCATATTGGTACATATCTCCGAGCATATTTTCAGCATTGGCGTTTCCCTGCGCCGCCGCGGCCTGATACCAGTTAAACGCCTGGCCATAATCCTGCTGCGTCCCCTGGCCATAAAAATACAAATCGCCAAGCCCATCCTCTGCGTCGGCGTTGCCCTGTTTGGCGGCCGCTCTATACCAGTTTAGCGCCTGCGTAAAGTCCTGCTGGGTTCCCCGGCCATTCGCGTAAAGTTCGCCCAGGCCGTCTTCGGCGTCCGCGTTTCCCTGCTGGGCGGCTTTTTGGTACCAGGCGATGGCCTGGGGATAATTCTGCTGACTCCCCAGGCCTTGTGCATACAGATCGGCAAGATTGTTTTGCGCATCGGCGTTGCCTTGCATGGCCGCCTGCTCATACCAGTTAAACGCCTGGTCATAATCCTGCATGGTCCCGAGGCCGTCTTTACACAAATCCCCGAGGCTGTTTTGTGCGTCGGCCAGTCCGGCTTGTGCCGCTTTCTGATACCAGTTAAACGCCTGGGTGTAATCTTGCCCGGTTCCCAGGCCAAGGCCGTACATCCGACCCAGGCCGTATTGCGCCCTGGCGTTATTTTGCTCGGCGGCTTTCTGATACCAGTTGAATGCTTGTGTGTAATCCCGGCTTGCGCCATGCCCCAGGTAGTAGATGTCTCCCAGACTGGCCTCTGCGGCAGCATTATCCTGTGCCGCGGCTTTTTGATACCAGCTCAACGCCTGGACATAATCCTGCTGGACGCCGTCGCCTTTGAAATACAAATCACCCAGGCCGTTTTGTGCCGCGGCATTATCCATCGCCGCGGCATTTTGATACCAGCTCAACGCTTGCCCGTAATCCTGCTGAATCCCCTGGCCGTTGGCATACGAATCGCCGAGCTTTTCTTCCGCGGCGGCATTGCCCTGCTGGGCCGCTTTCTGATACCAGATAAAAGCCTGAAAATCATCCTGCTGGACGCCCTGTCCCTTTGAATAAAGATTACCCAGGTTCTCCTCGGCCGCCGGCAGTCCCTGCTGCGCGGCTTTTAAATACCAGTTAAACGCCGCGGCGTAATCCTGCTGGGTTCCCTGTCCCTGGGCATATAGATCACCCAGATCGTTTTGAGCCTGGGCATCCCCTTTTTCGGCGGCTTTTACAAACAATTTGAATACATCCGAATCTCCCTGATCAGCCGCGGATTTCCACCAGTAAAACGCCAGTGTCGAATCCTGTGGGGCGCCCTGGCCGTTAAAATACATATTGCCGAGCGCGATTTGGGCGTCGGGGTCGTCGAGCTTTGCCGCTTTCTGATACCAGTTAAAAGCCTGCTCATAATTGCGGGTCGTTCCGTCGCCGTTGAGATAAAATGCGCCCAGATTGTCTTCGGCGTCCGCGTTCCCCTGTTGTGCCGCCTTTAGACACCAGTAAAACGCCTTGGCCGGATCTTTAGCCGTACCCTGGCCATGAAAATAAGACATGCCCAGAGCATCTTCGGCGGCGACATTATCCTGCACCGCCGCTTTCTGATACCACCCGAAGGCCTGATTATAATTTTGCGGTGTTCCCTGGCCCTGGGCGTAAAGATTGCCCAAATCAAATTCCGCTTCGGCGTTGCCCTGTGTTGCCGCTTTTTGATACCAATCGAAGGCCTGGATGAAATCCTGTCCGGTTCCCTGACCTCGATCATAGAGGTTGCCAAGATTCACCTGCGCATCAACTAATCCCTGCAATGCCGCCTGCTGGTACCAGTAAAATGCCTGGCTGTAGTCTTTAGGCGTGCCTTGTCCGAGGTAATAGAAATTACCGAGATTATTTTCCGCGACGGCGTTTCCCTGCCGCGCGACTTGCAAATTTCCGAAAAACGCCTGGTTGACCTCTCCATTCGTCCCCGTGCTGTTGGAAACATCACTGGATAAATTCTGCGCAACCGCCGCGCCCCAAAGCGAACTTGCGACCGCGGCCGCCAGCGCAAAAAAAATTGGTTTTTTACAAAACATAGTTTCCCTGTGATAGCTGAAGATGAAAATGAATTTCAGCCACGGGCATTATAATCAACTGTGCAGTTCTGATTATATTTAATACGGGAATAGCGTACAACTTCAGAAGCGTATGCCGCTCAGGATTGCCGGCTTTTTGCGGTGAAAACGGCTCCCGCTGATCACGCCCACTTTTTGCCCAGGGCTTCAAGTCCCGCCTTCTTGAGATCTTCAGGCGTCATCACGACCTTTAGTTCCACTGTGGCATCAAAGAGAAGAAAGAATGGTTCAGCCAGCGCTGGTATCGCCGACGGGCTCGGCAAATCTACGATTATCACTGCGCTCCGCAAGCCTTCCTGATCCATGAAGTAGACAGCTTCGGGTTTCAATTCTTCAAGAATACGGTTCATCTTTGTCCCTGCGGATCCGTCCTTAACGGCCGCGTTAAACCTGGCGTGGGGAAATTTCACGTTCAATAGAATCTTCATAAGTTTCTCTTTTCCTCTGTGTATCAACGGTCCGCTTGAGTTGGTGATGGTAGCCTTCGAGTTTCACAAACGCAAACTGCTCCGGGAATGCAAGTTTCCCGGTGGAATATTTATCTGGTTTTGACCTGACAATAAACCTGATTTAAATATGTTCAAAAAGGTTGTCGAGTCCAGGCCGTTTCGGATAGAATCCCGTCGCCAAGTGTTGTATGCGTTCCATCTCGCTGCAACAGAGACATGTAACAGCAGAGTAGCTCGAATCAGGCGGTGGGGGAGAAACGAGTTGAAGTTGGGCTGGGCGCATGAAAGTCATGCTTGTGCATCCAAGTGCGTTGCTCTATTCGGAGGTTTACCTTCGTCTGGAGCCGCTGGGCATGGAATGTGTCGCCTCCGCCGTTGAGCGCGCCGGCCATCAGGTCTTGCTGGTCGACCTTCAGGTCTTCACCCACCCCGAACTTCATAGCCAGATTAAACGATTCCAGCCTGACGCCGTCGGATTCAGCGTCAACTACCTGGCCAACGTCCCGGAAGTGATCGACCTGGCCAAGTTAGTCCATAAAACGGTTCCCAGGGCATTTGTTTTCTGCGGCGGTCACAGTATCAGTTTTATCGCCGACGAAGTCCTGGAGCATGGCGACGGCGCGATTAACGCCATCGTCATGGGTGAAGGCGAACTGACCGTCCCGCGCATGCTGGAACGCATCCCCAACGTCGATGGCATGGCAGGCGTGGCCACGCCGAACGCAAAAGGATCGCGCGCTGAAACAGTTGCCGATATCGACACCATTCGTCCGGCGCGCCACCTGAGCCGTCGCCGGCGAAAGTATTTCATTGGTGAACTTGATCCCTGCGCCTCGATCGAGTTTTCCCGCGGTTGCCCCTGGGACTGTTCATTCTGCAGCGCCTGGACTTTTTACGGCCGCAGCTATCGCAAGGCCACTCCTGCCCTGTGTGCCGAGGAAATGCAGTCCATCCGCGAGCCGAACGTGTTCATCGTTGATGACGTCGCGTTCGTTCACCCGGAACACGGCATGGCGATCGCCGACGAAATCGAGCGGCGCAAAATTAAAAAGCGCTATTATCTTGAAACCCGTTGCGACGTGCTTATCCGCAACGAGGAAGTCTTTGCCCGCTGGGCCAAACTCGGGCTGGCTTACATGTTTTTAGGCCTCGAATCACTGGACGCCGAACAGCTCAAGGCGTTCCGCAAGCGCGTTACGCCGAATCAGAATTTCCAGGCCCTGGAAATCGCCCGGAAATTGAAAATCGATGTGGCCATTAACCTGATTACCGATCCCTCCTGGTCGCGCGAGCAGTTCCACCAGGCGCAGGAGTGGGCGACGAAAGTGCCGGAGGTTGTGCATCTTACCGTGGCTACTCCTTATCCCGGCACGGAACTCTTCCACACGGAAACACGCCCGCTTTCCAGCGTCGATTACCGGCTTTACGACATCCAGCACGCCGTGATGGAGACCAAACTTCCGCTCAACGAATTTTATGAAGAACTGGTCAAGACGCAGGAAATCATCAATCGCAAATTCATGGGCTGGCGCACCGCGGTCGCGGTTTCCCGCATTCTCGCCGGCCAACTCATCCGCGGGCAGACTAACTTCCTGCAAATGCTCTTCAAATTTTCCAAGGCCTACAACGCCAAGCGGTTCTATAACGATCATTTCCAGGAGGTTCAATATTCCATGCGCCGCCCAGCCGAGTACAAGCGGAAAATGCAGCCGCAGGATTTGCACGTCCATGCACCCCGCACCGTCAGTCTGGAAAGCGTTTCCTCATAGAACGATAAATAAACTTTTTCGTCTCTTTTGTGTTTGCAGCGTCTGAACTCTGTCATCTATCCCCTACAATGTCATTCGTGTAATCCGTGGTTAAAATACTGAATACTGAACACCGAAAACTGAGAACTGCGGCGCCGCCGCCAGGAGAAAGCAAATGGACATCAAACGAGTTGGTTCGCGGCCTTCCGGCAGGGGACCCGCAGATTGGTTTACCGGCGTTGTTCGCATCGATCCACTCCTCGATGCGCCCGAACCGGCGCGCGTGGCCGGCGCCAGTGTCACCTTCGAACCCGGCGCCCGCACCGCATGGCACACGCATCCGCTCGGCCAGACCCTGATCGTCACGGCCGGCTGCGGCTGGGCGCAAAAATGGGGCGGGCCAGTCGAAGAAATCCGCCCCGGTGATGTGGTCTGGTTTGCTCCGGGCGAAAAGCATTGGCATGGGGCAACGGCCACTACGGCGATGACGCATTTCGCCGTTCAGGAGAAACTCAACGGCAAAGCCGTCGACTGGATGGAAAAGGTCACCGACGAACAGTATCACAAATAATTCCTCTCGCCGTTTCCGCATTGATAGGACAAACTGGACAACACTTACGTTGGAATAACCATGGTGCCCTTTGAGAGTATGAGTATCCTGGCCGATCTTCCGATGACAAATCTGTCTGAATGGCAGAACTTCTATATCATTGTTGGTTCTTCCGCCGGAGCGCTGATCGGTCTGCAGTTTGTAGTCATCACGCTCATCGCCGGTTCGCGCAGGCGCCCCGACGCTAAAGCGATCCATGCCTTCGGTACGCCGATCGTGGTGCACTTTGGCTGTGCCATGACCCTTTCCGCGGTCATGAGTGTTCCCTGGCCTTCAATCGTCGATATTTCAGCAGTGTTCGCCATAGGCGGCCTCGCCGGGCTGGCCTATAGTGCCATCGTTTTCCGGCGGGTCTGTCGTCAAACCGCCTATGAACCAATCGCCGAAGACTGGTTCTGGTACCTGATTTCGCCCACCGGCGTATATGCAGCGCTTTTTCTATCTGGATTGCTTTTGTGCAGCTACACTCGAGTCGCACTCTTTATAATCGCAGGCGCAGCGCTTTGTCTGCTTTTGATCGGTATCCGTAATGCCTGGGACACGGTGACGCATCATGTGGTCAATTATTCCCAGGAGATAGAGACGAAGCAGGAGTGAGAGAATATTTTGTATAGGAATTCTCCAGGAGATATTCAATGAGCACATGGTCAAAAGATGAACTGAATAAGATCGCTCAGTCCGATGACCTGCACATCTCGCCATTCCGTGAGGATGGAAAAACATACGGCACACCCACGTGGATCTGGTCCGTCGCGGTCGATGACGCCCTTTATGCTCGCGCCTACAGCGGACAAAACTCTCGCTGGTACAAGGCCGCTCTGCGCCAGAAAGCGGGGCGGATCATTGCCGCCGGCATAACCAAAGATGTCACCTTCGAACCGGTCGATGGATCGATCAACAACCGCATCGACGATGCCTACCGGGTCAAATACCACGGGAGCCAATACCTCGAGCCGATGATCGGCGCCCGCGCCAGTGAGGCGACGGTCAAAATTATGCCTCGTCAGGCCAATAGCTGACTATTATTAAGAGGATCAAAAGAGAAACAAAATGCAAACGCGCAAACTTGGAAAAAGCAATTTGGAAGTGTCGGCCATCGGTCTGGGCTGCATGAGCATGAGTTTCGGCTATGGCCCTCCCGGTGAGAAAAAAGAAATGATCGCGCTGATCCGGGCCGCGGTCGATGGCGGCGTCACATTCTTCGA
>DATJSN010000067.1:0-20595 GCA_035504095.1 Phycisphaerae bacterium
CGGCATCGGAATGATTGTTTAGCATGATGCTATAACTTTCCGTAGCTGTTCGGGCGACCGAATCGACATGAAAATCCGTTTGCGTGCGCTCGCCGATGACGTCAAAAGAATTCCCGACCTTCACGGAAACCAACTCATCCCGCGGGGTATTGTCCAGCAAATCTTCACCGATAAATTCCAATGAGCCGTCCGCCGGGTCCTGCTGATAGAGGCGTATTTTGCCGGCGGGAAGAGGAATGCCCAGGCTGTTGCCTTTGTTGTTCATAAAGCGGATGTAAACCCCGGCCTCCTGTTTGGTTGACGTAATTCCGCTAAACGGAGACAAGTCGGGCTGATCGGAATAAGACCACCATGGACTCATATCCTGGCCGCTATAGACCAATACTTTTTCTACATTCACATCAGAACGCGTGGGAAATAGCGCGATCTGCTGTGTCGCGTTTTGCGGTATGGTGACCAATCGTGGCAGGGTGTACATGTGATATTCAAAGAATTGTTTTTCCTGAAAAGTCGGCGCCGCGCCGGCAAGTTCGGCTGTTGCCATTTGATACATGATTGGCCGCGGCGGCTGGACGCGATTGACTTCGCCGGCGATTAATTTCAACCGGGCATTTTCATACGTTTTGCCGGACAAATTCAGCAACGTCACCCATGCCGCCAGACTCGCGGTTTTGTCATCAGCGCCAAGAACCATGTTATAATCCGCGATCCATGTCAGTCCCTTGGTTTCGTAAGCAGTAAGAATTTTATGTTCACCGGTTTGTGACGATTGAACCTGCCATTCAAGGGTTGGCTTAATCATCAAACCTTCCGGTAAAGCTCCCAGTTGCACCTGATTGTATGACCCATTGATAATCTGAATTCCGTTCTGAGTCTGAAGAACCAGGTCGCCATCCTGGGCTGAAAGCAGCGTGCCAGTGACGATCTGAACGGCGCTATTGCCGCGTGGCACGGCGACAGAGATGGTCTGTCCGAGATATTTTTGCAGAAGTTTCTCCGGGCTTACCAGGTCGAATTTGAATTGCTGCTGCAATACTGCGGTATCAGGGAAACTAAGATCCTGGAAACTCACCGTTGTGGGGTCTATAAACGCCGCCACGTCGGTGAAATCGAGGATATTCTGGCCCTGATTCAGATTTTCCGTGCGTACTTCCTTGACTACGCCAAAACCGGGAACATCGGATGGATCCATACCCGACGAATCATTGCCCACGCTTTCGTTGTAGATCCATTGCTGGGGATCGAAACTAGCGGGATCGGCGGAAGAATAAACGGTCACGGTGACCCCGGCCGCCTGAGATTGTACAGGGGTTGCAGAGCCGGTCGACGACTGAGCTATACCTGACCCCGTGCAGGAAGCCAGAAATAATGCGGATAAGGCGGACATAATAAGGAATTTACAAGACGACATGATGTAGTCCTCCAGCAGAATATTACCAGTCAATGAACAATTCGGTGTCACGCTTTGTTATTTCATTCTTTTGTCTCGGCAAGTGCATCCAAAATACCGCGACAGGTCATATATCGAATGCGGTTATTCATCCTTCCTTTCTCAAGAGTCGTTGCCGCATATAACCTTTCCATAACAAAATAAAAGCCGCCCTGCAGCACACTTTGCCAGGTGAGATTAAACCTCTGCAGCGGCGTAAGCGCCCCTTTCATCTGTGTTTTAGCAAAACCATTGGCCCAAGCCGCCCTACTCAGGTAGTCCAGGGTGATGCGCTCCGGGGCGACCCAATGTAAAAGGGACGCTCCAGGAGCATAAAAGGCCCTATGACCCGCTTTTAACAACTGACCGACAAATTCCGTGTCGCCGCCGGATAGCACCTGTTTGCCCTTTCGATCCATATCCGTGCGAAATCGAATTGTCGGCTGCAAAACGCGCCGATGAATCGCCATGTTGGCGCTAATGACCTCACCGGCGGTAAATATCTCGCGCGGCTTAAGACCATAATCAACGCAACTGAGCAAATGCGCTGTGCGGTAATTCATCCACGATGGTTTAGCGACTTCTTTCCACCAAAGATCCACTTTTCCCATAACCATATCCGCGGGATAGTCGTTAAACACGTCCAGTAATCCGATGAGCCATTGTTTATCCAGCCAGACATCATCATCAATAAAAGCCAGAATATCGCCCCGCGCTTCGCCAACAAGCCGATTCCGCGCATAACTCGCGCCAACCTGGGGCTCAGACACACAGTGCAGTGGAAATGGAAATTTTTCCGCCGCTGTCCGGCAAACATCAACGGTATCGTCCGTGCATGCGTTGGCCGCAACGACGACCTCGACGGATACATTTTCCGGGACGCTTATTTGGGCGATGCTTTGGAGTGTCTGGAGCAACAAATCTCGGCGGTTATGCGTGGGGATCAGGATAGAAACTTTTTTGTATCCGTTGCGAATCGGCGACATTGACAACACCAAAAATGCTCAGTTATACATACCATTCATTGCGTGTCATTTCCAACACTTTATAATAATAATGTTTTGAGGAAATTGACGGTCTTCCAAGTTCCCTCTTAATGACGTCGAATAATGGATAAATTAAGAGCCCCGGGATATTACTGTACTATGACAGAAAAACTAGGCATCATTTTTCTTCATCACAACTGCAATGACGTTACGATAAACAACCTCAAAAGCATTCGAAAACACAACCCTGAAGCGATTGTTAATACAATCAGTTCCAACGAACCACTTCCCGATGGCTATTCACTAAAGGACACGCCGGACATAGAAAAACTACACACTGCGACGCAGCTTCGTGGAAGCGACTGGCTTGTCTGTTCATGGTTCAGACAGCGGAGAGAAAGCTGTGATAAATGGTGGATCGTGGAATGGGACACTTTTTGCGAAATCTCGGTGCATGACTACTACAAACCCGTCTGGAATCACCCATTCGTCGCATCAAGCGTTCAACTGCCATATCGTGAGACAAACTGGTGGTGGTTCCAGAAAGTTGATGACCTGCCGCAAACTTATAAGCCTTATGCGATCGGCGCTGTGCCTTTCCTGTATTTAATGTCTGAACATGTGCTTGAACTTATCTGCCGCATGTTGCTTGAGTCTCCTTTCACCGCCGGAAATGGAGAGTTGCGCTTCACAACAGCAGCGAATAAATGCGGATTCCCACCTTGTGGCTACAGCCCGCCGAATGATCGGATTACATGGATTGAATGGCACAAATTGATCGGCGATAAAGCTATCTTTCATCCCGTCAAACATATTGTCGATTACCGAACATAATTTTGATGATAACAGCGCACCGGCTTAATTTCGGCGTGACGGAACGTTAACGAGCACTCTGTTCCAGGGTTTCGAGCAGTGCCTCTGAAGCAACAGAATTTTCGGCATCAGCACGGCGGTCAGGCGAGTCACTCAGACCACTAAGAAGGCCTCGACTGGTCATACTGCGAATACGATAACGCACTCTTGCGCGTTTTAAACCAAACAAAGCGCAGAGTATTTCCGGGAAACGATACACATGCATTTTTATTGCGTGTTCACAGATTAATTTAAACCGTTTCTCACCAAATTGTTCGGGGTTCATCAACACCCGCGCCTGGGCATAACCAAAAGCCATTTTACCAAGAGAGTCAGGCGTGATACATTGTTCAGACATCCAGTGTAAAACCGCGGTCTGCGGCGCGTAAAAAACCCGACATTCCGCCTTCATGGCCTGGGCAACGAAATCAGTTTCCTCGCCATAATGAAAATTCCTCCCTCTACGTCCGAGATCCGTTCGAAAACTTCCGACTGTTTCCAGCACGTTTCTCCGGAATGCAAAATTTCCACTTAGTACTTTTCCGGGATCAAATATTTCCTTCGGCCCGGGACCCAAATCAGTGCATCCCAGCATGTTTGACATGTTTGAATCCATCCAGGAGGGTTTGGCGACTGCTTTCCACCATAATGCAATTTTTCCCGCAACTATATCCGCCGGGAACCGGTCAAATGTCCTCAAGAACCAGCCCAACCAGTGCGGATCTACAATATAAACGTCATCATCAAGGAAAATGAGAATGTCGCCGTGCGCTTCAGAAACGAGTCGATTACGAGCATGGCCTACACCGAGCTGGGGCTCTGAAACACAACGCAGCGGGAAGGGAAAGTTTTGTGCAATAGTTTGACAAACGTTTACAGTATCATCGGTGCAGGCGTTGGCTGCCACTATAACTTCAACAGATACCCGCGCAGGAACGCTAACCGAAGAAATCCGCTCCAGCGTCTGTGTGAGTAATGCGGCACGATTGTGCGTGGGAATCAAAATTGAAACAGTGAGTGAAGATTGCGGAATCACCGCATCTAAAACCTGCCCATTGGATTTTATAACAGCTGTATCCATGTCTGCAGAATCGATGCATTTCCCAATGTCATTGGGAACCGTAAAGACTGTTTTAACAATCCCCCAGCTTGTCATTCTTCGGATGCGATAATGAACCCTCGAACGTTTGGAACCCATCAGGGCATATATCGTTTCCCGAAATCCGTAAGCAAATATTTTTTTGATGTGTTTATAAAGCAATTTAACTCGTGATTCACTGAACTGCTCGGGAAATAAAATAACTCGCGCCTGAGCATAGCCAAAGGCGATTTTTCCCAGGGAATCGATTCTGATCCGTTCCGGAGAGACCCTGTGTAATACCTTGGCTTGCGGCGAGTAAAAAACCCGACTTTCCGCCTTCATAGCCTGGGCAATGAAATCTGTTTCCTCCCCATAATAAAATTCCCGACCCTTATGCCCCAAGTCCGTACGAAACTTCGCGACAACATCCAGCACGCTTCTGCGAAACGCAAAATTGCCGCCGAGAACCTTGCCGGGATCAAACAATTCCCGCGGCTTATCTCCCAAATGGGTAAAACTAAGCAAATCCAAAATGCTCGCATCCATCCAAGGCGGTCGTTCGACGTCCTTCCACGAGAGTTCGACTCTCCCAGCCACGATGTCCGCGGGAAAACGCTTAAAACTTTCCACTAGACCATTAAGCCAATCGGTATCAACAAAAAGATCATCATCCAGAAAAGCCAGAATATCCCCATGAGATTCTAAAATCAGCCGATTACGGGCGTGACCTATTCCCACTTCAGGCTCTGTTATACAACGAAAGGGAAATGGGAAAGTTCGGGCGAGGTTTTTGCACGCCTCCACCGTACCGTCGGTACATGCGTTGGCCGCCACAATAACTTCCAAGGATATTTGATCCGGGACTTTAACAGCCGCGAAGCTTTGCAGCGTCTGAATCAGCAAAGTCGACCGATTGTGTGTGGGGATCAGGATTGAAACACAGGCGGGAAAACAATGCATTGTTTGATCAAAATCCTTCACGTTCAACGCCGTTAAAATGGCAATTCCACCTAGACTGGAAACGTTTATATCATCTCTGACGCCAATTGACGAAACGCGGCTTTTTCAAGAACAATTGATCCGCAGGATTAACTTATAAAGTATACGCGGTACATTCAAAAATCAAAGAAAACCGCAAAAAGAGCCATACAGCATTGCTTAGACGTGATTAACACAATATGTCAAAATTTACGTTTCTCTCACAGGTTTTATATTGCGTGCATTCCACATCCATTTATAATACCGAACATTGGGGAATATGGTAGATTAAATTCTGCGCCTCGGGATACTACCAGATGAACAAAATACCCGCTTGTCTAGAAACATCGCTTTTGGACGATTTGGAATCTTCCGCTTTAATTGAACCGCATCCTAAGCCTCAACATCAATTTGGCGCACTGCCCCAACCGGAGCCTGATGAACCAAATCGTAGCGTGCGAGTCTGTATTGCTTCACCGGATATATTTGGCCCCATCTATAACGGCGGTATCGGCACTGCTTATGCTGCATTATCTGCAGCGCTGGTTCGTGCCGGAAATGAAGTGACCATTTTATACCCCCATGGTAATTACTCGGAAACAAAGTCCCTTGACCATTGGATCCAATATTATCGTGAGCGAAATATTCATTTTGTGCCGCTGCCTGAACCAACCGAGCTTTTGCACCCCGGCATGCGAAAAAAATCTCATATCAGAAAAAGTTACGGCGTATTCCAGTGGCTCAAACAGTATGAGGCCAATTTTGATCTGGTGCATTTCGTGGAGTGGGGAGGCGTTGGATTTTACAGCTTACTAGCCAAGCATCAGGGGCTTGCTTTCGAACATTTAAACATGGTCGTATGTTCCAGGAGTCCGACGAGTTGGTGTATTGAAGGAAATCGCGAATACATTAACCGAAAAGAGTTGCTCGAAATAGACTTCATGGAAAGAGAATCTGTACGTCTTGCCGATGTGTTGATTAGCCCAAGCCAGTATATGCTGCACTGGTTGAACAAAAATGGCTGGAAATTACCCAAGCATTGCTATGTTCAACCCAATGTGTTGCCTGAAGAGCCGCCCATTATTGACTACAGCCAATTGCGAACGGTGGCGATCAATGAAATCGTTTTCTTCGGCCGTTTGGAAACGCGAAAAGGTTTGGTCCTTTTTTGCGACGCCATTGATAAAGCCCCGGTGCATACACGGGAAGATCTCTTGATCAGTTTCCTGGGGAAGGTTTCTTCTCTGGGCAACATGAGGTCTCAGGAATATATACGTTCAAGGGCCCAAAACTGGAAATGCCGTATTAACATTATGAACGATAAAAATCGGCATGAGGCCGTCGATTATTTACGCGGCCCCGGCCGAGCCGCCGTCATTCCCTCACTGCTGGACAACACACCGAATACTGTTCTCGAATGTCTTTCACAAAAAATTCCTTTCATCAGCAGTGATGTGGGAGGTGCACCGGAATTGATTGATGAACAGGATCGCGAAAGAATTTGCTTTAAACCGGAAATTGGCGCTTTGGCTCAAAAATTGGATCTGATCGTGGAAGAAGGCCTGCGCCCGTCGAAACCGCGGATTAATTTTGTCGATAATGAGCGGGCCTGGATGCGCTGGCATCAAACACAATTGAAAAATCCGGAACCGCGGAGGGTGAACCATTTTACAACGGGCAAAGAGGCTTTGGTCAGTGTTTGCCTGACGCATTTTAACCGCCCCCGCCATCTGGCACGGGCATTGGAATCCATTCGCCGACAGGATTATTCCAACTTTGAGGTGGTGCTCGTTGACGACGGAAGCACGCTTGAGGAGGCGCTAAGCTTTTTACGGCAAATTGAACCCGAATTTATCCAGCGGGGTTGGAAGCTTTTTCCCCAGAATAATCGCTTCCTTGGAGCCGCCAGAAATTCCGCCGCGAGCTGCGCCCGCGGTGAATACATTTTGTTTATGGATGATGACAACATCGCTGAACCCAATGAAATAAGCACATTCGTCGACGTAGCGCTTAAAACAAACGCTGACATTCTCACCTGTGCCATGAACACCTTCAAAGAAAACGAAACAGATGCATCGAACATCAAGGCTGCGGGAATTTGGCCTTATCTGGGACCAGCCGCCGCCGCCGGCGCATTGTCCAACCCCTTTGGCGATGCCAATGCCCTGATCAGAAAAAGCGCCTTCGAAGAGCTCGGTGGATTTATAGAAGATCGCCAAATCACCGCTCAGGACAGAGAATTTTTCGCTCGCGCCGTTCTGCGCGGCTATCGGCTTGAAACCATTCCTGTTCCACTTTACCGTTATCGAATTTGCTCTTCCGCCATGCTGCGCACCGGCGACCCGGCGGTAAATCAATGGCGGGTCATGCAAACATATCAGAGCGCATGCCCCTCTGAATTTCAAAATCTGCTTAGCTTGCTGGGCAGCATGAACGGTCAGTTCGGCGCCCCGGACTCCACGGGCAACCCACAGGAAATTGTCAATAAGTATTGGCGAAGGCAATCGTGGCGTTTCACCCGCCCAATGCGCAATCTGGTCAACGCGCTCCGCGGCCGCCCCCCGGAACAGGAACCGAAAGTTCAAACCTGGATGGAGGCGTGGGAGATCATCTCTAAAATTGAGGACTCGGCGTCCTGGAATTTAACCGGACCGTTGCGCGCCATAGGAAAAGCGACAAAAAATTTCCGTCGTGCATTGCGCCGCCGCGCCGGCTCTTGAGGATCGGACTTTAATCATGCAAGAAATGCTTCGGGTATTCAGAGGCATCTGGCCGTACAGGTGGCGCTTCGTATTGAGTCTGTTATGCGCTTTGGGAACCAGTCTTTCTTACGCCTTTGGTGTAGCGACCATTTTCCCCATCACGAAAACTTTTGTCAGTCTGGAGGGCGTGCACGGTTGGGTGGATCAAAAAATCGTCGACGACCGTTTCAACATCAGTACGCTCGACATGGATTCATCCTTGCGCGACGGCCAACTATCTGTCGTGGTTACACAAACCGGGTCGACGGATTCGTCAACGCCGATAAAAATCAGCGCCGGAGATCAGATCAACCAGGTATGGCTCGTTGGACCGGACGGTCGGATTTTACAAAAAAGCGACTCCTGGCAGGGCATGATGTCGCTGCTCGCCGGCGCCCCGGCCAATACGAATTTCCAGTTGATGCTGCAGCCCGGTTCCGGCCGCTCCGCAACCAGGTTGGATGTCACCACACCGCCTTTGAGCCTTCTTGATCGACTGATGCTGGCCGGAGCCAACAAGCTGCCCCAGGATCCCATGATGAGTCTGCTGACTGTTTTCGGCGCATTAGTTGTCCTGTGTATTGTGGGCAGCACATTCAGGTATTTTCAGGGGTATTTGAGCGGAACTCTGGCCGCCAAAATGATCATCGATTTGCGCCGCAGGATGTATGAGAAAGTCATGCTCCTGCCTATCTCGCATTTTAACAAACGAGGGACTTCGCAACTGGTCAGCAACATGGTCCAGGACACTTATTACCTAAGCAACGGATTGACGATTCTTTTGGGAAGAACCATTCTGGAACCGGCCAAGGCAATTGCCGTCGCGATCATGGCGATTTGGGTCGATTGGAAATTGTTTCTCGCCACCGTCGTATTGTTTCCGATCATCGGGTTTATTATCTACAAATTCAGCAGAATGATGCGCAGCGCCGCCAGCAGAAGTCTTAAACAATCATCAACCCTTATGGAAACCATCGACGAAGCGCTCACCGGCCTGAAAATCGTCAAAACTTATAACTCGGAAGGTTATGAGCGACGCCGTTTCGCCGCAGTCAACAAAGATTACTACAAGCTCCAATCCAGAATGATCCACTATACTTCGATTTCCAAACCGATCATTGAATTGGCGGCAATAGTCCTCATTAGCATTCCGATACTTGTGACGGCGAATTTCGTGCTGCATAACTCGATCAGCCGTGAATCATTTTTTCTTATGCTCGCATCGCTTGTCGCGATTTTTGAACCGCTTAGAAAACTCGGTGATTTGAATACAAATTTTCAAATGACGCGTTCCGCCGCGGAAAGAATATTCACCGTTATCGACATGGAACCCGAACCCAATGCCCTGGCCAAACTGCCGAAAATAGCGCCACATGCAAAAAGCATTGAATTCGAAAATGTTTCATTTACCTATCCCGAAAGTCGCCATCCAGCAATTCAGAATATAAGCTTTACGGTCACGTACGGAGAAAAAATTGCGATTGTTGGCGCAAATGGCTCGGGCAAAACGACCCTTCTTGCCCTTTTGCCAAGGCTTTATGTCCCTTCCAAAGGTCGAATTCTTATTGACGGCGTCGACGCCGCCACTGTGTCTTTAAAATCTTTGCGGCGGCAAATCAGCCTGGTGACGCAGGACACCATTCTTTTTAACGATACGCTTTATAACAATATTGCTTATGGTTCGCGCCATGCGGAGCCCGGGCGTGTTATGGATGCAAGTCGGAGAAGTTATACCGACGAGTTCGCCCGAATCATGCCCGACGGCTATCAAACGCGCATCGGTCCATCCGGCGTTCGGCTTTCGGGCGGTCAAAGACAGCGAATCGCCATCGCCCGGGCGATTCTGCGCGACACGCCGATTTTTATTCTCGACGAGGCAATGAGCCAGATCGATTCGAACAGCGAAGCTAAAATAAGTTCGGCTCTTGAAGAGTTTATGTTGGGGCGCACCACTTTTGTAATCGCCCACCGGTTTACCACAATTCTTTCCGCCGAGCTGATCATCTGCCTGAAAAATGGGTCTATTGCGGGCATGGGAACGCACGAATATTTGGAACAAAACTGCCCGACCTACCGGCAGTTATATGAAACGCAGCTGCTCGATAGAAATCGCAAACCGCCCAAGGAGCTTGTGGTAAAGTAAACACGATTTGATGATATTGCATGAGGCGGCGCTTCAATTTTCCACATTCCAGCAGAACATGTCGCGTTGGAGTCCGTGTTATATGGGTTTGATTGTATATACCGCTATTACGGATAATTACGACGTTTTAAACGATCCGGCGGAAGAGGTTTGCGCCGGCGCTGAATTTGTTGCTTTTGTGGAAAATTCCGTCGTATCCCGGCGTTGGGAAACAAGGCCTCTTGAACAAAACGATAATGACCCGAAACGTCGCTCTGGATTTTACAAAATACTTTCCCATCGTGTTTTGCCGAATGCTGAATTTACCCTGTGGATTGATGGCTCCATTGACTTGATTATGCCTTTCCCAATAACCAACCTTATGGATTATCTTCGGGACGCGGATTTAGCGATCTTTGAACATTCATCGCGTTGCTGCGTTTACCAGGAAGCCTGTGAAATTCTCCGGCGCCATTTGGATAATCCACGAACGGTATATGAGCAGGTGATGCGTTACACGCGGCAGGGCTATCCGGCCAATATGGGATTGGGTGCAAACACGGTTATATTGCGGCGGCACAATAAACGAATAAAAGCGTTCAATGAAGCGTGGTGGCGGGAAATTCAGAACGGGTCCAAACGCGACCAGTTAAGTTTTAGTTACGTCGCCAACAAGTGCGGACTTAAATATAACGTGTTTCCCAATAGCGTTCGGAGAAACAGCCTTTTTCGCCAAAGGCCGCATATTGGTTCAGCAGTCGATTTCGGAGAAAAAACTTGATTAAGGTGGCCATTGGTCCGGAAGTAAATGCACCGTCCTGGAACTGGGTCGGATTCGATACGCTGCGCGAACTGTCAAAATATTTTAATGTTGAAGCGTTTTCTCATGAGCCGCCGGAATGCGACCTTGTCATTTATGTCAAGCAGCCGCCCAAAAATTTTCCCGCGACCAGCTCTACTAAAATTTTGTATTTGCCGATCGATTATTTTGAAAATCCGGAATCTATTCAAGCCAGCGCCGGTTTTCTAAAATCCTGCGCGGCAATCGGATGTCATTGTGAACGCCTGATGCCGCACATGCAGCCTTACTGTAAAGATGTTTTTTTTATCGAGCACCACGGGAAATATACCCTGCCCCAGATCAATCAATTTAAAAGAGATGGTTATGTTTTATGGATCGGGAGCATGGAATACGTTGTTTATCTCCTTAAATGGCTTCAGATACATCCAGTTGGACCCGAGTTGCGTCTGGCTACCAATTATTTAAGCAGGTCTGGTACACAAAAATGTCTGGCTCTGGCTGAAAAACTCGATCTCAAAATCAACATCTCCGACACGCACATCAACGAATATCGCCTGATTTACTGGTCCGAACGATCCCAATTTCGCGCCATGCGGGAGGCCAAAGCCGCGCTGGATATTAAAGCCGGCCCATGGCTTCTGGAATCCAACGCCGTTTCTTTGGAAAAATCTCCTGCAAATCGACCCCGGACGGATTCAGACGTTTTTCATGACGACATCCAAAATCGAATTTGGTGCCAGCAGCTTAAGCCTCCAACCAAAGCACAGAAATTTGTGGCTTCAGGAATTCCTTTTGCGATGAACCAGGACTCCTATAGCTTTGAACACCTGAAAAAGAACGGCTTTACTCTTAGCCCGCCTCAGGATCAGCAGTGGTGGTTCTCTGAAGAATACTGGCGCTTGACTGCCGCTCATGCCGCGGAACTGCGCCGTCTTACATCGTTGGAATATATCGGACTCCAATTTAAGGCCGTTATTGAACGTACCGTTCAACAATCGCCTGATGTTGTTCCGGATATATCCGAAGCCGTTTCCAAACCATGATCGCACATGGCGATGATGAAAAATAGACTCATCTCCTCGCGCTATCCATTATCGCAACGCGGCCGTTTTAAGAACAATTGACCACGTCGAATTGACTCATAAAATGCAGTTCGTGCTTAAAAATCAAAGAAGGCTGTAAAAATGAAGAAGCCGACGACGACAGTTTGGATTCGCGAAATCAATGTCGCAGGGAAACGCTTTAAATTTACCTGCGGCGATCGAAAGTCGTCGCGAATGACCTTGCGACCGGATCACCGCATTGAAGGCGCACCATCCGTTTGCGAGCATAGTTGGGAAATCGAATCAGGAAAACTAATCCTCCGTCATCGCAACGGACAAAGGACGATGGAACTTTCCGCTGACGGTGAAGGGCGTTACGTTGGAAACGATTTGATTGGACCTGGTTCCACCAAAGCGGAACTGAAACTGGACTGGCGCGCTAGATTTTTTAAGACAAACAATTTTATGCGTCGCGTCAGATACCTTTTGCATGCTGAAAAACGGCCGTCAAAAACTCTTTCTTTGCGGGAATTGATCGTGCATAACGGCATCGGATTGCGGTTTGAACGCAAAAAAATTCGCTGGATTTTCTCCACCGCCACTGAGATGCGGTTTTTTCATAAGGCTTTGCTTCCGTGGGTTTTCCCGAATTTCAACCCCATTAGTGCCAATGAACCCGCCGATTTTACCGTCGGCGTGTATTTGGACGACCAAACAATTCAGAACTCTTTTGCCGAACTTTCCGGACGAAAGTTTCTGCTTTCCGGCGAAATGGAAACGCGGCATCCGCACATCGCAGATTGCCATAGTTTTGTTCAGAATCCATTACCTAACGACGACCCGATGTATATGCGATATTCTCCGACCTTCTGCTGTTGGACCCCGCCGCGAGACCGGGCCAAAACTGACAAATGTTCGGTGGTGGATAGCGGTCAATACACCTGGCGAGCCAGGATGATCTACGATCTGGCTGAACGTATTCACGATGTGGACATTTTCGGCAAGCTCTCCGGTCACCCGCTGGGAGGATATCACTGGAAAAACGGCCGGAGCCACTTCGGTAACGACAAATATTTAGGGTTAGAGCATTATTGCTTTTATCTGGCGATCGAAAGGGCCGTGGCTAACGACTACATAACAGAAAAGTTCAATGACGCCGTGATGTGCAACGCCCTTCCAGTTTATAACGGGGCGCCAAACGTCCAGGAATACGCCATTCCCGAATCCTATATACTGACCTCTGAAATTGATAAAGTGGACTGGAATAATTGGCGGCGAGAATATGAAAGACGGCTGCCGGCGCTAATGGCACAAAAAGAACTAATCCGCATGAAATTAAATCTGTTTTCTTATTTTCATCTGCTTACCGAGAATTTATCGTTGTTAGATCGTCGTCGGCCAATGACTCAATAAGAATTGAATTTTAAAATTTCAGGTCCTTTTCAATTTAATGATATTGGCAGAAAATGAGCTCGCGCAGACACTGTGTGAATAATTAGGAGATTTTAACCGAATGTCGCAGAACCCTGTTATCACTTCATTATCCCAACCTTTAACAACGAACGCTTCCTTGCCCCCACGGTCAAATCACTACAGGCACAGACATTGAGAGATTGGGAACGCGTTCTGGTTGATGACGGTTCACGCGATGGCACCTGGAATATTGTTCAGGCTTGCGCTGCGGAAGATCCGCGCATAAAACCATTTAAAATTAATAACAGTGGGACGGCAGCCGCGAGAAATTTCGGGCTTGATCAATCTGACCGGCGCACTCAATTCATTTCCTTTATGGATCATGACGATCTCTTTCTTCCTGACGCGCTGGATGGCCTTGTGAATTGTGCGGCTGCCGCTTATGATTGTATCGGAGCCCATGGTCTGGCCGATAAGGTCGATACCGATGGACGTCTTTTGAACCCTGGCAGGATGTCCACGGAATTGCGCCAGCGGCTTGCCATTCAAGGTTCATCGGTGCATCCTCTTTCACCTGATAGTCTCACAGGACTAAGCACCTTCATTGCCAGCGCCATCTTCCCGCCTGGCGTGGTCATACTTAAACGGTCCGTGGCGAAAAAATCGGTCATCTCGATTGCTCATTGCCGGCCGTGGATGACTGGGATTACTGGATTCGAGCCACACGCCACGGCAATTTTGCGTTTCTCGATCAGGTGGTGTGTTATTATTACCGCCACGAAAACAACGCCGGCCGTGCATTTAAAATTGGGACGCGCACCACTCGTTTGATGCGCTATAAGGCTTTCTTTTCACCCGAAAACACCCCTGAGCAGAAAGATCTTATGAAGCGATATTATCGCGCCCAGCAACGGGAGGTTTTAGCCGAAAAATGGGCGCGTTGCTGTGCATCATTTCGTGAGGGAAAACTGCCTGCCGGATGCCGGGACTTGTTCCCCGTAGCCGGCAGAATTCTCAAGCTTCTTAGAGGTTTTCCAAACAAACGCGGATAACGAACCATAATCTCATGCTGGCCATAGCCACATCTTTTTGTCATACTCGTATGCAGCAGAGTGTTAAAAAATCGCCAAAAATCAGGTTAAGTTTTACAAAACCCGTTCCCATGACACAACACCCTTAAGCCGGTACAATGCCGCCGCGCCAAGGGTCTCTAAGATTCGTAATTTAGCCGTTTGTGATCCTGGTTTAATCGTTTTTCACCAAATGTAAGGCTTAAAATATGGATTTGCCGTCCAATTATAAAAACAGGCCTGGAAAAGTCCTTTTAACCGGCGCGGCGGGGTTTTTGGGTTCTCACCTTGCTGAAGCATTGCTCGAACTCGGCCACAATGTTACCGGCGTGGATTCATTGATTACCGGCTCGCTGGAAAACGTGGCCCATTTGGATGGCCATTCCCGTTTCCGGCTTTTGCAAATCGACCTGTCTGCCAGTTTGCCCAGGGAAATTACCCAGCAAAAATTTGATCGCATCTGGCATCTGGCCAGCCCCGCAAGTCCAGTCGGATATGTTAAACACCAGATTACCACGCTAAAGGTCAATTCCCTGGCTGCCGTGGAACTTTTGGAACTTGCCCACCGCAGCGGAGCGCGAATTTTTGTCGCATCCACCAGCGAATGCTACGGCGATCCGGCGGAACATCCTCAAAAGGAAACCTACTGGGGCAACGTTAATCCGGTCGGCATGCGCAGTATGTACGACGAAAGCAAACGATTCATGGAAGCCGCGGCCATGGCTTATCACCGCGAACGCGGCGTCGATACGCGAATTGTGCGAATTTTTAACACGTATGGTCCGCGCCTGGCGCTCGACGACGGCCGCGTGGTGGTTTCCTTTATTACGCAGGCGCTCAAAAACGAGCCCATGACCGTCCAGGGTGATGGCAGCCAGACTCGATCGCTCTGCTATGTGGATGATGAAATACGCGGATTTTTACTTTTGATGGAATCCGAACCGTATCATTTACCCGTGAACATCGGTAATCCCGAAGAAATAAGCGTACTGGAACTGGCCCGGGAAATACGCCAACTCACCAATTCCAAAAGCGAAATTATTCATACTCCCCTGCCACAGGACGACCCGCATAAACGCCGCCCCGATATTTCACTGGCCCGCAAACTTCTGGGATGGGAACCGAAAATCCAGCGGCATGAAGGCTTGCTGCGCACCATCGAATTTTATCGCCGAAAACTGGGTATTTAAGACCGCTGTTGATTTGTACGTTTCCGCGCATAAAGTTAATCGTGTTTAATCGAATACTCCCCGCAGGAGGCTCAAAACATGATCGAAAAGAAAAGAAAATTAGGTGCTTCGGATGTTTATGTTTCTCCGGTGATGTTTGGCGCCTGGGCCATCGGCGGCTGGATGTGGGGCGGCAGTGATGAAAATGAATCCATCGAAGCCATCCGCGCCGCTATCGGCGCGGGTGTGAACACCATCGACACCGCGGCGATTTACGGCATGGGATACAGCGAGCAGGTCGTCGCTAAAGCCATTGCCGTATTTCCCCGGGACAAGCTGGTCATCGCGACAAAATGCGGCATGCGCTGGGACGATCCGAAAGGCGAAGGCGTCGAACCCTGGGAGCAGAAGGACAACAAAGGCAAAGTTACAATCATTCGCAAGAACTCCAAACCATCCAGCATCACTTATGAATGTGAGCAAAGCCTTAAACGGCTCAATGTCGACTACATTGATCTTTTTCAGATTCACTGGCCGGACGCGAGCACCAAACCGGAAGAATCGTTCGCTGCCATGGAGAAACTGCGTAAAGAAGGCAAAATCAGGGCCGCAGGCGTGAGCAATTACGATGTTCAATGGCTTAAGCGTTCCATGACCGCCGGACAACTCGCCAGCCTTCAGCCGCCGTTTAGCCTGCTGCAGCGCGGCATCGAAAAGGAACTTTTACCCTTCTGCCGCAAAAATAACATTGGCGTGATCGTCTATTCGCCGATGGAACGCGGCTTATTGACCGGTAAAGTCACGCCCGATCGAAAATTCCCTCCCGGCGATCACCGCGCCGAACACCGCTTGTTCACTGTGGAAAACCGCAAGCGCGTTATCGCCGCGCTCGAATCACTCAAGCCGATTGCCGATAAATACAAAGCCAGTTATGCCCAAATGGTGATTAATTGGACATTTCAGCAGCCGGGTATTACCGCGGCCATCGTCGGCGCACGAAACGCCGAACAGGCCCGGCATAATGCCGGCGCTCTGAATTTCCAGCTTAGCGCCGAAGAACTCTCGACCGTTCGCAAGGCCTTTGATCCGCTGGCGGTCAGTTAAGGATCTGCTTTCAACCGCTGGATTCATGTTTTTCAGGCGAATTTTTGGCTTGATACGGCGGCTTCGATGGCCTTAAGCATGCCCGACCGGTGCCGATCAAAACTATGGAGCTCACGGACCGACGCGGCGGCGTTCCGTCCCAATGTCGCGCGTAGCTCAGGCTCACGGTTGATAAGAGTAATATTCGCGGCCAGCGCTTCAGTGTCTCCTACCGGACAAAGCAGGCCCGTTTTGCCATGTTCAATTAACTCGGGAATAGGTCCAAAATCGCTGCTGATAACGCAACGTCCGAGCCACATGGCCTCCATCATAGCCAGCGAAGGAAGATCGTCGCGTGTGGGGAAAATCAAGGCATCACAATGGTAAAGGTACGCGACAGCGGTTTCCGGCTGGACAGATCCAATTTCCACTAATTGCCGTGTTTCGTTGGAAGTAATCTCAAGAATACCTTTTTCACGCACGGCGCCGACAAAAAAGACTCGAATAAATGGATCGTGGAGTTGCCGAATGGCTTTGATGGTCAAATCCTGGCCTTTGCGTCTTTCCACAGAACCCAGTTGGACGAGATTAAAACACTCTCCATCCTTTTCAAAAGGGCAGGACGGAACAGTGGTTGGCAGGTAAACCCCATTGGGAACATGCAAAATGGTTCGTCCCGCAAGCCAGGAACAATAAAGTTTTTGCGCCTGCCAGCGCGTCGGAAATACAATTTGGGTCGCCAGATCAAAAGCCCTGGCATCAACGGATTTCTGCTTCAAATACCAGAGGCCGAATTGTGGTTCCTGAATCCACCATACCGTGGGGACGTTTTTATGGTTTTGGACAACAAAGCTTGAAGCAAGAAGTGTACTGCAAAGTGCCACGTCAAAATCCGAGGCAATAATGCCGGCTTTTACAGGAATCCCGAGTTTTTCATAAGATTGGCCCAGCGGTCCCGGGCCGCGCAGACTAGTAACTGTGATCTGATGTTCCTGGCAAAGGGACGCGAGCAATCGGTACAAAACAATCGGCGCGCCGGAAAAGGTAAGATCGTGCGTTACGGCTAAAATTTTCATGGACGGCCCAGCCGGCTCATTTAACCATCAAAACGCTGGAAACACAAAGATTCTGATGATTGTGCCGTGAAAAGTCGAGGCTGAATCCGGATTGAATCTACGGCTTAGTGGTTTTAGACTTTTTTCCTGCGGCCACGAATCAGCAGGCCCGCGGCCCCTAGTGCCATCAAACTTAATGACGCCGGCTCCGGCACTACGCCGACTTCCGCGACATAAAATGAACCTGCCGCAACGCTGCTGTCCGAAAACTGCGAGAAGTCTAAATCCGCCAGTGGATCGCCTTCAACGTTGTTGTCCTGTAAAAGGATATCCCAGTTTGGTCCACTGATACCGTAACCCGCGTCAAACCCTGCCGCATCGCTATCAAGGATAGGGAATGCATCGCCCGGATCGCCGTTGTATGCATATGCCGTAAGTGTGCCGTCATTGTTGTAGTTGATGTAATTGACCAGATCAGTAAGCGCCTGGCCGGTGATGGGATCGCTGCCGGAACTATTCATGAATTTCAACAGCACGTCCATCGTGGAATGGTTGGCGAATCCGGCGTATTGAAAAGTAACTCTTGGAGTTAGATTATAATAATCGTAGCTATAGGTAAAACCGTTGAAAACGGGAATTGGTATGACAACCGGCATAAAAACGGACTGATCGTGTCCAACGCCGTCGCCATGAACGTTAACTTCATCATTGGACAGACCCAGAAATCCGGCTACATCGGTGTAACCATCGTTTGTCAATGTGGAAAATGTTGGCTCTGTTGATGTGCCGCCGGAGATCACATTCTGATCATCCAGCGAAAATGGAAACTGAGGCATGGTTTCGACGTCAAAAATGTACTGAAGCTGGCCACCGTTGCCATCGATCTGATCCAAATCGGTCATATCGACGGTGAGCGTGCCGCCATTGATTGAAGCGGACGGGACCTGAACGTCGTTAGCTACGGTCAGGGCCGCGAAGGGATCGAATTCCAGGTTGTTATTAAGCTGGAAAGTAAGGTCAAGGGTTTGACCAGGCTGGAATTGGTAACCAGCGCTGCTGCCGTCGAAATCAACGTCCAGTTCGTTGCGCGTTTGATCGCCGTTAGGGGTACCGGGGATAAATTCAAACTGGGTGCTCGAAGCCCCGGGCATCCACGGAGAGAAAACGCCGCGGTCTATCCTCGTGCTGGTGATGTTGGAAAAAGTGAACTGCTGTGGGCTTTGGCCGTTAAATACGCTGGTAACTGTGATGGAAGCTCCGGATATGGAACCCGCCCGGGCATATGGCGAGAGGCAGGGAACCAATGGAAGAACAATAGCGGCGACGAGCATTCTACGAAATGCCATGATCTCACTCCTGAAAATAAAAAAATTTCCCCAGCTACCTGAATACAACAGACCTGATAAGGTTCTGACCCACTACAATGTGGCTACCAAAAAATACATTCTGAAATAAGTGGTGTCAAGATTAATATTAATAAATTTTCAATAATCTTAATATCGTGCCTGGATAATATCCCATAATTTATTTTGGGTATTCCATTTTCGAACCGTAGGCGTAAAGAAGATGCTTATCCAAAACTATGCGCTATTACCTATTCCATGGTTCCACTGCCCTCTTAGTTGATCTTTGGAGCGCGGGTGTCTTCCCCGCTTTTGTCAGCGTCATCTGCATTAAAATCTTCGCCGCTTTGCGGTGAAGGATTTTTTTGTGATTCATAATCTGAAAACTGAATCCCGATAATTCGGGAAAAACTTCAAACTGCGATTATTTCACTTCCCAACACGCCGCGATGTGCGTTGGATCGCCCCCTTTGATTTCCATGGGCGGCATCTCGTGCCTGCAGCGTTCCTTGGCTAATGGGCAACGCGGATGAAATGGACAGCCCGAAGGCGGATGGGCCGGGCTGGGAACTTCGCCTTTCAGCACGGTTCGCCGTTCTTGTCGACGCGGTTGCGCTTTGGGAACCGCAGTCAGCAGCGCCTGGGTATAAGGATGTTTGGGCTCACTGATTAATTTATGTGACGCCGCTGTCTCGACGATGCGCCCCAGATACATCACCGCAATGCGATCGGAAAAATGTTCCACCACAGCCAGGTTATGCGCGATGAACAAATACGACAGTTTCATCTCGCGCTGCAGTTCGGAAAGCAGGTTCAGAATCTGCGCCTGAATGGATACGTCCAGCGCTGAGACCGGCTCATCGCATACAATCAACCGCGGATTCGACGCCAGTGCTCGCGCGATGCCGATCCGCTGGCGCTGGCCGCCCGAAAATTCATGCGGGTAGCGCCCGGCGGCGTCGGGCGTGAAACCGACGCGGCGCAGCAATTCGGCGACACGATCGGCGATTTGCTGCCTCGGAAGTAGTTTATGAACCAATATCGGTTCGCCGATCATCGCCCCGACCGTCATGCGCGGATTCAGCGATCCGACCGGGTCCTGAAAAACGATCTGCATGTACCGGCGCAACGGACGCAATGTGGCGGCGCTAAGCTCATAAACGTCCTGTCCATCAAAAGCCACCCGGCCGGAAACCTCCGCCGCACCGTGCGGAATCAACCGCAGAATTCCCCGCCCCGCCGTCGTTTTGCCGCAGCCAGATTCACCCACCAGCCCCAGCGTTTCACCCTGATTAACCTGTAGTGATATGCCTTCCACAGCGCGAACATGCCCGGATACTGAACTAAAAAAACCCGTGCGTATGGGAAACTTCACGTGCAGATCGTCTACTTTTAAAAGTGGACCGCCCCAATGGCCGTTGCCATCGT